>CAKSJY010000005.1 GCA_934464585.1 uncultured Eubacteriales bacterium | reverse complement strand
AAAGCGGTCAAGAAATATATAAGTGAGAACACGTTCCTAAGGACTAACCTAATTAATAGAGAAAACAAGATAACAGAGAGTAATGAAACAGAACAGAAAATACTAGATAGTAGAATCGAAAGAGAACAGAATACTCGTGTAGAAAAAATAGTTGGTAACCATATAGAAAATATCAACAAAGAGGTAGAAGAAAAAGTACAAAGAAATATGTCACTTGTATCAAAGAGTATTTCTAATGTTTTTAATAAATCTGTTAACAATGAAAATTGGCTTACTCAGAAACTTAATGAGGAATTTACATCTTATAAGAGTACCAACCTAGTTAATTTTATCAATAAGTTTAATCCTGAAGTAATTCAAAGAGAAATAACAAAGAAGATTGCTAATATTTCTAAAAGATATAATGAAAAGACTATACTTAAGGGTGCTGAAGCAAATTCACTAATCTTGAATAGCAGAAATAATTCAAGAGAATACTATAATGAAATTATTGAGGATATAGGTAAAGACTTTGTTGTATTGCAAAAACCGGGAGGATTAGTAACAAGTCCTGTTTCTTCAGCACATATGGAATATAAAAAACCTATTTCTTTAAGGGAATTAACTGCAAAAGATGCTCCTGAAATTGAGGAAGGCCTAAAGCTTTTGCAGTCACAGCAAGAGGGAGCACCACAAAATATGACAGTAGAAGAACATTATGGTGGTTCTAATAATGTGGCATCAGGTTCAAGCAGATATGAAACTAAACAATTAGTAAGAGAATGTATAGATGAAATGGCAGATGAAATTACAGTAGATGTTGATGCAATATCAAGACAGGTTATGAATAAGATAGAAAAGATGCTTGAACTTGAACGAAAAAGGTATGGTATAACAAGATAGAAGGAGGTAATGGGAATCTTTAATAATAAAAAGTGATTCCCTAGAGGAAATTATGATTAAAACTATTTTAGGAGGTTTTGCAGAAGGTTTTACAAAAACTTTTAAAACTGTTGGGAACTGGACCTTTGATGGTAAGATTGACAAAGATGTGCAAAAGGCACGATTGCTTTTTTGGAATGAGAAATACTACCGAAAGGAAAATTCTGTGCAGAGTTGGGATGTAATGCTGAATCCAAGCTCAATAAGGAGACGAATTGGCAGGCAAATAAGAATAACTAGGAATACAGACATAAGTGGTGATTATGACCTTAGTTCTACCTATAGAGATGAGCATTTAAGTATGCAATTAATTTTTGATATGGTTGATATATATGATGCATATGTAAATGGCAGATGGAATGATAGTAGGACTTGGTTAAATAAGTGGTTTGCAAACGGCGTTCAGACTGATAGTGAAAGTAGTTATATTACGCACAAATACCCTAGTAATTTTAAGTATTCAAGAAAGGAGATAACAGAAGATAAAATAACTCTTGCAAACCCTTTTCTTTCTTGTTTGCCATACTTAATATATATGGCAGGTTCAGTGGATGCAAGTGACAATCTTGAAAGCTTTATTAACTTTTCTTGGGGAGGATTATCAATAACTGGATATATTACAGACTTATCAGTTAATTATACTTACTTTTCTCCTAAAGGCTATCCATTAAGAGCCTATACAGATTTAACAATATATAGGATGCCACCGGACCAGATAAGATCTATTGTTAATAGTAGTAGTAATACAAAAAATATTGCGGAAGATTTAGGACAGAATGGTATTTATGTCGATGGAATTAAACTTCTATAAGCTAAAAAGAATAATATTGAGTTTAGGAATATGGAGCGGTGAACCTAAATTTTAATTAAGATTGACTCAATTTTTAGGATATAAGTATTTGATAAATATAGTATAGTGTGCTATATTCAAATACACGGCATTGAATATGATAACTAAATGTAGTAAAATTAAATAGTAAATCTGATTGTTAAATTAGACAAGATATTAAGTGAGATAATTAGAATTTGTTAAATGTAATTACATAAATCTGCATTTTATTCGTGCATATTATTCACTTGAAAATAGGCAGAAAGGGGGGAATGGGAGTCTTTAATAAAAGGGGATTCCCTAAAAGGAAATTATGAGTGGATTTGAGAATGGAATTAAGAGTGGATTTAATTGGTTTTTTAGTGGTAAACCTGACAGAGATGTACAGAAAGCACAATTAACATTTCACAGTAAGGATAATAATAAAAAAAGTCAACAATGGGATGTAATGTTGAACCCGAATTCAATAAGGAGAAGGGTTGGTAAGCAAACAAGAATAGAGAAGGATGCCAATAAAGATGGTGATGGAAACATAAAACCTATCTTTAGAGATGAGCATTTAAGTATGCAATTGGTCTTTGATCTTGTTGATGCATATGATGCGTATATAAATGGCAGATGGAATGATAGTAGAACTCTGATAAATATGGCGGTTGCAGGTGGCGTTAAGGATGGGCAGGATAATTCTACTATTACGACACATAAATACCCTAGTAATTTTAGACCCTCAAGATCCAAAATAACGGAAGATGATATAACGCTTGAAAACCCTAATATTTGCTGCTTACCGTATCTAATACAGGCAGCTGGTTCATTGGGAAAGGATGATAAGTCTTACAGGTATGTTTCATTTGCTTGGGGTGGATTAATGATAACCGGGTATATCACAGACTTGTCAATTGACTATACCTATTTTTCTCAAAAAGGATATCCACTAAGAGCTTATGTAGATTTAACTATCTATAGAAAGCCTGAAAGTCAGGTAAAGATAGAAAAAGAAAAATCTGGTAATGGAGATGGTATAACAGACCCAGGTTTACTGGATACTAAAGATGTAGTTGATCCAAAGTCTGGTACCTCTAAAGGATTAAAAAGAAATCTATCTGATATATTTATACAAAATGGATATGCAACGAAGGATCCATGTTTCATAGTTAAATTGAACGGAATACGGGTTGATTCAGATTCTGATATTATGATAGACAATATGTCTGTTACTTTGTCAAGTGGATTCGAATCGAGTATATGTACGTTTACTGTATCGAAACGAACATCTAGATATGATAAGAAGCTTAGTGGAATAGAATTTGATGAAAAAATAAAGAAATTTACAGAGCTTGGTTCAAAAATAGAAGTTTGTATGGGATATGGTGATGAAAAAACATGCAGAACTGTATTCAAAGGGAATATATATACTGTGGATTTCAATTGTGATACGGGAAGCATAAAGAATTTTAGATTAGAAGTAGAGGCTATGGATGTTAAGGCATTTATGATGAATAATCAACGCAGTTTGGTACATTCACCGGATGCTGCTACTACTACATATGGTCAATTAGTATTAAGAATTGTAGAGGAGTATAGTCAATATTGTGAGTATGAAGCTTCAAAAGTCACTATTTCCCCAATGCCTTTACTTGGAAAACCTATTTGGCAAAGAGAACAGAGTGATTACGATTTTATAGTAAGTTTGGCAAAAAATTTACATTATTTATTTTATGTGGTAAACGGAGTAGTATATTTTGGAGCATATCCAAAGCCTAATAGTCAATCATTAGATACAGTAGTAATAACTCCATGTAAGTACTTGATTGACTTTAGTAGAGAGATTACTCTTGCTAATCAGGTAGATACAGTAAGGGTAAGAGCTAATAATGAAGCAGATCCAGACAAGCCAATTGAAAGTACTGCAAGTAATTCCGAGAAGCTTCCTTCTAGTACCCAAGCACCTAGCAATAGTGTTGTCAAGAAGGATAATGGAGTGAATGAAAAACTAATTATAGATCCATCTGTTAAGAATACTGACGAAGCTGGTATTAGAGCACGAGCAGAGAATGAAAGTATGGCCTTCAATTTTGCAAAGGGTAAATTTAAAATAATGGGTTTTCCGGACATTGAACCGGGCAAATATGTAGAAATAAATGATATAACTTTGGATGTAAACAAAAGTTACCTTATTACGGAAGTAAGACATGAATTTAGGGAAAAGGAATACTTCACATACTGTAAGTTTGGAGCAAGTGAAAAATGAGTAGTTTTTTTAACATAGAAAATGAAAAAAGATTTGAAACACCTAAATTACCGGGCATTACTGTAGGCGTTGTGTCAGATATAGGGACTGAAAGTGATGGTAATTTGGGTAAGGTAAGAGTAAGACTTTTAAACATGGAAAATTCAAATTATAAAACAGATTATATTAGGGTTATGACGCCTCTAACTTCTAGCATGAGATTTATACCGGAGGTAGGAGACGAAGTATTAGTTGCATTTTGTGAGGGTGACATGTCTCAACCCTATGTTTTAGGCTGTTTGCATAAGGCGAATGTACAGCAACCCCAAACGAATGATTCATTGGGAACAGTTGCAGATCCTGGAAATCATATAAAAACAATCAAAACCCGTTCCGGTCATGAGATTACGTTTGTTGATTATGAAGCAAAAGATAAGGCAGGAAAAGACAAAAGTAATGGATATGTAGACATTACTTCAGCAGGCGGACTTATGGTAAGTTTAGATGATGCAGAAAATAAGATTTTGTTAAGTGCTGAATCTGGTAATGGTAAATACAATGAAGTGATTATTAGTGCCAATGATGGCACAATATCTATAAATGCAAGTAAAAAAATAGAACTTTGCGTAGGTGAATCGAAGATTGAAATAGGTGATATCGTCAGTGCGATTGACAATGCTACGAATCAGAAATCTTCTATAAACATTAAAGCACAGAGTAATGTTAACTTAAAGGGCACAGGTGCAATATCCACAAAGAGCAATACATTAAAGGTGGATAGCAATACGAGCTTGGAGTTAGAATCTAAAGGATCAACACAGTTAAAGGGTATCAACACATTTATAAAAGGTAATAAAGTAAACATTAATTAAGCATTTTAATGCTTATCATGCAGAGCATTAAGATATAAAAAATTTATGTATGAAGAAATGGCGGTTTGATATGGCAAAGATTAGAGGTTGGAAATTTCCAATTGAAGTGAATGAAACTACAGGAAAAATTATGACTGTTGAAGACGATGAAAATATCAAGCAGTCTATAAAAATTATTTTGCAAACAGAAAAGTATGAACGTATAAAGCTGCCTTACTTTGGGACTAGCTTAGATCAGTATGTCTTTCAATCAGTAACACCGATATTGATGACGGATATGAGATCTGAAATTAATGATTCCATAAGGCGTTGGGAGAAAAACTTAGATGACTTGGATGTTGATATAAGACGTTTGGATGATGGAGATAACTCTTCTGTATTAGCCGAAATTAGTTATGTTTCACCTGTTACTGGCAGAGTAGAGCAAGTTATCAAGGAAGCAAATCTTGTAGAAGGTCAGAAAATAGAACTTTAAGGGGGAGAAGAATTGAATATTCCGAAGATTGATAAAAGGGATTCTAATGATATCTTAAAAGAGATAAAAAATCTCGCAAACCAATATGTTCCTGAATGGAATTTCGATGAAAAAGATCCTGATTTTGGGGTTGTATTTTCTAAGATTTTCGCTAACATGATGGAAACATCTATAACGAGATACAATAGATCATTATATAACTATTATTTAACATTTTTAAATTTATTAGGAGTAAAGTTGTTCCCATCAATATCTTCTACAGGTATGATTACTGTAAATGTAACACCCGGATCTGATGGATCATACATAGAAAAGGGGACTTCGGTTTATGCAGCAGCAGATAATCCTGAAGGCAGAGTATTTTATCAAACTAAGGATACTATGTATGCTATAGATAATAGAATAAATAGTATATATATGGCAGATGGAAAAACAGGGACTATAAATGAGATATATAGTGTATCTCAAGGTAACTCAAACAATGAAGTGCCTAAATTTAGAATATTTGATAGTACTATGTATGATGATTTACAAGAACATACAATATATTTTAAATCTGATTATATATTTAAAACCAAGGATTCTTCTGATATAATTATAAAATTTTATGATAATCAATCTAAAATCAATAATGACAGTTTAGCTAGTATATTTACTGATAGTGAAAATGTTACTTGGCAGTATTTTAAAAATAATAAATGGAAAGGTATACAGAATGTTTCCAAAGATAATAATGGGGTAAGACTAAAGTTTGAGGATTCAAGTGATAAATATGAGATGAATGGTGAATCAACATATTTTATAAGATGCTTGTTTAAAAGGATACCTGAAAATGATTTGTATATGACAAATGCTTCATATGAATCTAGAGCAAAAGATTTATCACCTGATACAGTTTTGTCGAGTACTTCAGAACTTTCTAAAATAAATTTCTTCCCATTTGGTGAACAATATAGTGTATATACGGATTTTTATATTGCATCAGATGAAGCCTTTTCGAAAAAGGGAGCTAAGATAAATATAAAATTTGATATGAAGTTTCTAAAGGCAAAGATAAATACAGATCAGATACCAGACAATACAAGATATCGTTATGTGATGACAGAATTAGACTTCCAAGATCCAAATTCTGAGGAAAGCGTACAAATTGAAAAAGTAATTTGGGAATATTGGAATGGTTTTGGCTGGGCAAAATTGTATCAGGATGATACTAATGAAAGTTTCTTCCTTGCAGAAGAAGGTGATTTTCATGTGAAAGAAATTACTTTTATGTGTCCAGATGATATGCAATCTTTGACTATAGGACCTGCAGAAAAAGTATTTATAAGGGCAAGAATTGTAAAAATTAAAAATGAATTTAATGTATTTGCGAACTATATAACACCATATATAAGTAATATTTCGATAGATTATAATTATTTAAATGATGGATGTAGTTGTGATAGAATACTTGTTAAATCAAATCTAAAAGATAGTCTTATAGATCTTTCAGGGAAATCAAGAGAAATCATTTTGAAAAATGATTTGTTAGATAAGCCTGTTATGTATTGGTGCTTAGATAGGCCAATAGATAAAGCTCCCGTAAAGCTATTTATTGATGTAGAAAAAAGGGTTACAAAGGATAATCCGTCACTTCTATGGGAATATTATGCAAAAGATAAAAATGGAAAATATGTGTGGAAAAATATAGAGATAATGGATCTGACTGACAACTTTTCTCATAGTGCTGTATCTACAATTATAGGAAAAAACAATTTTGCTCAAACAACGATTTTTGGAAAAACAGGTTACTTCATAAGAATCGTGAATCATGATGAAAAATACTCTACAACAGAAGATGTAGAATCTCATCCTATGATAAATGGAATACACTTTAATACGGTAGATGTAGTACAAATTAAAGATCGTAACCCGGAATATTTCTATATTGAATTGGGTGAGAAGAATAAAATTTGCAACTTATCAAGTAAGAGTATTTCTAACGTTAGAGTATGGGTTAATGAAATTGGAAACTTATCAGTTTTAGAAGAAGCAGATTTTGTTGAAGACAAAGGTGAAAAATGTAGAAAAGTTTATGATGAAGAAGGTCGTGTAAAAGAGATTTGGGTTGAGTGGAAATCTATAAACAATATATCAGCGGCCGGTGCAAATGATCGTGTTTTTGAAATTGATTACAACAAAGGTGAAGTAATATTTGGTGATGGTAGATATGGAAGAATACCTACTCATCAGGATAGAGACAGTATAAGAGTAGAATATAGTATTTCTGAGGGAAAAACCGGAAATATTGAAGAAAATAAAATATTAGGATTTGCAGATTCTATTTCTTCTATTAGTAATGTTACAAACCTTAAACCGATGGTTGGTGGAATCAATATGGAAACAATTGACTTTGCAGCAAAAAGAATGTCGGGAACTATTAGTGGTATGGATAGGATTGTTACCTTGAGTGATTTTGAAAACTGTATTGCTTATAATGACAGAAATATTAATAAAGTAAAGTGCATTCCACATATAAATGAGTTAAGTGAAGAAGAGAAAGGCACAATATCAATCGCTATTTTGCCAAACGATTATATGCAAGGTTATGAAAAATTCTTAGCTTTGAAACAAAGAGTTCAAGAATATATCGATAAAAAGGCTCCGCTTTCTTTGGTAAATAATAATAAAATAAAAATATTTGAAACGATGTATGCAGAAATATCCGTAAGTGTTGATGTCGTTGCAAGTGATTATAATAACTACCAAAAGACATATCAGGAAGTATATAGTAGATTAAAGCAATTTTTAGATCCTATATCGGGTAATTTTGATTCTAAGGGTTGGCAGATAGGAAAATTACCTAGAAAAGAGCTTATATATAACTATATTAAAATGACGCCAAATGTTAAGTGGATTAAAAATATAAATCTATTCACAAAAATTATTACGAAAAATGGAAAAAGAGAAGTGGATTTTGATGAAGTTAAAAATCAAAAGTTTGCTGTTCCTGTTTTCGGTGAACCTGAAATAAATATTTCCGTTGAATAATTAGAGAGGAGGTTATAATATGATTGAGCTTGAAAATTTAAATGATCAAAGTTTTGATGAAATTGTTGAGTCAGCAAAAAAACAAATTTCACAAATGAGCGATGAATGGACTGATACACAGGAAGCAGATCCGGGAATAACCTTAGTGGAATTGTTTGCATGGCTTAAGGTTGTACAACACAATTATATAAATAATATAGTAGATGAAAGTCAGAATAAGCTTTTTGAACTTTTAAGTATAAAAAGAAAATATAATTGTGGTTCGCAAACGATTTTAAATGTATCTAATATCTCTGAAGATCAAATGATACCTATAGGAACAAAATGGTATGTTGGGGATATGGATTTTGAAAATGAGCAGATAGAACAAATAACATCTGCAAGTATTAAATATGTAAAGTTTAAGAATTATAAAAAAACAACTCAAACAGAGTATAGACAATTTGATGGAGACAGGATTTTTTACATTTTTGGTGATCTTAAGGATAAAGATGAAAAAATTCATGAAAGGCCAAATTTTGAAATTGTTTTTGATAAGCCTATTGCAAAAAATAAAATATTTAGTATGTACTTTAAGACATTTCTTGAAGAGCAATATACTCGAAATCCAATTAAACCATCTGATAATTTTATTGATATGGCAAAATTATCTTGGGAATTCTATGGTATAAAAAATGGAGTCACAGGTTGGCATAGAGTAAGAATTGTAGCTGACAATACATACAAATTTTTATTGTCTGGTATTGTCAAGTTTGAGATTGAGGGTGATATGCTTCCGATTGATGGAGGTTATTCTATAAGAATAAGTCTCATTGATCAAAACTATGATTTCCCGCCTAGAGTATCTGAAATAAAGTTAAATACTTTTGAAGTTAGACAGAAATCAACTTTATGCGAAAATATGTTAGTAAAAAAGAAAATGATTTCGAAAGATGGCAGATTTTCAGTTGCTTCAAACCTAGCACTTTATGGAGAGCATATTGTATTTATTAATAATGATGGTGGTTGGAAACGAGTATCTAATTTTGAAGTAAAACAAAGTATTGAAAAAGGTACGGTTGAGTTTTATATCGAGGCATTAGAAAAACTTATAAACACATTGAATTCTGAAGATGATGCAGTTATGCTGATATCTTACGATAAGAGTATAAAATCAAAAATTGTCTTGGGTAGTGGAACCGGTTCATCAAAACAAGTGATTGAAACTGATCTACAAGATGTATATTACGATTATTTTGATATTATGGTAGGGTATAACAAGGAAGAAAGCACTGTTTTTAATCAATGGGAAAAGGTAGAAGATTTTTACTCATCTAATAAATACGATAAACATTATATTTTGGACATAGAAAAAAATAATATAATATTTGGTGATCATGAAAGAGGTCAAGCTCCAAGGAGGGGAGTAAAAAATATTATCCTTTCTTCTTTGGCATATACAAAAGGGAAAGACTCAAATATTAGGGCAGAAATGATAAAATCTGTAAAATCTGAGAACCCTATAATAAATCAAATGCATATACAACAGCTTACACCTGCTAAAAATGGTTGTAATTCAGATGATCTTGAAGATATTAAAAATAAAGCATCTAACATACTTGGGGATAATCAGAAAGCTGTTACGACAGAGGATTATGAACGTATTGTAAGAAAAACTCCGGGACTTATAATTGAAGATATAAAGGTATTGCCATCTGATGATGACGATAGTGATATTAATATTATTGTTAGAAACGGCAACTTTTCTAAAGATTCATTAGAAAATATTAAAAATTATCAGGATAATATAAAAAGATATCTGGATGATTATAGGCTTATAAATACAAGAATAAAGGTAAGCGGACCTATATATATAGGCTTAAAAATAAGTGGACAGATTATTGTGAACTCTTATTATAAGCAAAGTGCTGATGAAGTAACAGACAAGATAAGAGAGTTTGTTGGAAATTTAAATAAAACTTGTGGACAAACCCTATGTTATGGTGATTTGTTTGGTACTATTGATAGACTTCCATGTGTATCTTATGTCGATAATTTGCGAATACAGTCGGATAGTGAAAATGTAAGTAGAAATATGACGGATGATATAATAGTTCAGGCAAATGCAGTTTATTATATTAAAGATTTAGATTTAAATTATGTTAAAAGTGCAAATATTTAATATTTTAGTTAGGAGGTGTGGTTATGGCTTTAGGAACTAAATATTTTATTCTAAATAGAGAGAGTGACTGGCAAGAAAGAAGCTTTATAGAAAATTTTAGTTTTCAGGATGATGTGATAAGATCAAATATAGATAATGCTGCCAACAGTGTATACATTTCCTTTTTTGATAGCATGGAGCCTGAAACAGTATGGCATAGATTGAGAATGGATTCTCAAATGCCACAAAATGCCCAAATGCGCGTTAGAATTTATCCCAGTGATGATTTGAAAATAAATATATCTGATGATATAGACTATGGTAATAGTAAGCATATGTTACTAGATGAGTATATGTTGTCAAAAGATATAGATTCAGGAATGAAACTAAATGTTTTAGATGAATTGGGAGCAAAAGTTTTTAACAATATTGAAGATGTTGTTTTGTATGAGTTTAAGGGAAGATATCTTTGTATAGCTCTTGAAGTTATTAATTATAGCAGTGAGCCGGTAGAGATAAAGAAACTTAAAATTGAATATCCTAGACTCTCTTTTGTTGATTACCTTCCTCAAATGTATAGAGGTGGAGTTGACAAAAATACATTTTTATCGAGATTTTTGTCAGTATTTCAATCAATATATGTGGATTTTGGAGATAAAATAGATTCAACTTCTGAAATATTAGATCCTAAAAGTGTTAGCCTTGAGTTTTTAGATTGGTTAACAGAGTGGTTTTCTATAGAGAATACCTATGTTTGGGGAGAAGAAAGACTAAGAGATTTGTTAAAAAAATCTGTAGAAATATATAAGAAAAAGGGTACCAAGAAGGCATTACAGGAAATTATAGAAACGTATATTGGTGTAACTCCGATAATAGTTGAACAATTCAGCGTTACTGATAATGACTATTATAATGAATCGAAAAGTCATATTGAAAATCTATATGGTTCAGATAGGTATACTTTTACAGTTATAATTTCTTCTAAAGAAACTATCTCACCTGAAACATATATTGAACTTTTAAGAATTATCAATATGATGAAACCGATAGATTCGATATGCAATCTGGTTATATTGAATAACGAAATTTATTTGGATCATCATTGTTATTTAGGTATTAACACCTACGCAGCTAAGAGTGAAAATATTGTGCTTGATAATGACTCAGGACCTGATGGTTCAGGATCAATGTTTTTAACAGGAACACAAAGTATTTAATATAAATTAGAAAAAAATAAGTTGTATAATTGGTGGTGGTACAGCTTATTAAAAAAATTAATCCACTGAGAAATGAGGTTTTGTATGAATAACAAACAATATTATTCTTGTGAACGCAATCACTATTTTTTTGGCAAACTTATGACTGTAAGGGATTTTGAAACTGAACAAGTTTATTTCAATTCAAAAAGAAGATTAGGAAATCGCATGTTAAACGGTGCCGGAATTGTATCTGGTCTAGATGTTATTTTGGTTGACAACAGAACCTTTTCATTAGAATCAGGAATGGCAGTAGATTATTTAGGTAGAGAAATTATTGTTCCGGAACCTAATGTAAAAAGATTAAACGTCTTAAAGGGATTCGAAGAAAATAAGGATAAAAGTGACATTTACTTGTGCTTAGCATATAAGGAAAGCTTTAAGGAAAGCACATTTTCTGTTGCAGGCTCAGGTAAGGATAACGGTGTAAGCGAAGAATACAATAGAATTAGCGAAGGATATGAACTATTTTTAACATCTAAAGAACCTGATGAGAAAAACTTAAGTTTTGAACACCTAATTAGTAAGAAAGTTCCTGTATACAATAAAAATGGCATTAGGATCTCTCTTGAGATATCTAAAAATGTTAATCCTTCAAAATTACTTAAGGTTTCAGTTCTATTTGAAAAAAATAATGTATCATCTCCTGTTAAATATGGATTCAATATTGGCGGTAAATTCTTTAAAGCACAAAACGGTTTAAGAACTCTTCATATTGATTACCAAGAAACAGAAGTATCGACATATAAAAATGAAAAGAAAGATTATTATCTTGTTTGTGATGCAGTATCAGATGCAACTTGTGATATAGAAGTAGATGCAAATTCATTCGTAATAAATATTGGTCAGGATAAAGATACTATACAGGAAAATGTAAAAGAAACTGTATCAGTTACAACAAAGTCCTTGCGTGATGTAATTATTGAAGAATATTATGCAAAACATTTTGATGATATAATGGAAGAAAAGGAAGATCAATATATATATCTTGCAAAATTCCATATTATTTCTAACCAATCAACATATTTTATTGAAGAAGTTATAAAAAATCCTTTTAATCAGTATTTACTAAGTAATAACCTTCTTCAAGTTTTAAATGAAATTTCGTATCAAAACGAAATTGCTCCTAAGCTACAAAATCATAATCAAGATGTAGTGCCAACAGATATGGTGCAACCAACAGTACCTGCTGCTCATCCTACAGAGACCAACGTAGTTACAGGTGTAGAGAGAATTAATTTAGGATCTTATCCTAAGGTTGGTAAATCATATTACACTTATGAATTTGTTCACGGTTTAGGATATGGAAAAGTAGGTGTTGTAACAGCAATAGAAAACAAGGCAAACTACTTAACCAACAATGATAATGTGCTAGTATTTGGTGATAGCGATATATTTAGTAATGAAGAATTTTCTATATCAATACCTAATGTTGAAGTTGGTGCTATTGCAAATCCTGATAAGGGAACAATGAAACTTGGTGTAAAACTTCTAGAAAAAACAAGTGCTCAGTTTATAGATATAAGATGGTGGGCATTTAAACCTGAACAAGCAGAAAAAGAGGAAGAACTATTAGTTGATGAAAATATAAAGGTTGTTATAACTCCAAATACAACTAAAGTTAAACCTATGGATCAAATTAGATTTACAGCAAATGTTGAGGGTACATCTAATAAAGAGGTACGCTGGTCTGTAACAGAACCGGGTGCTGGTACAATAGACGGTAATGGTTTATATACAGCTCCATCTAAAGAAGGCGTATATGAAATAAAAGCTCAAAGTGTAAAATTTGAAGATAAATCTGATTCAGCATATGTAGTTGTAAGTGCAGAAGAATAAGAATTTTAATACAAAAATATATCCCAAGGGTTCTCTTAGACCTTTGGGATATATAAGTGTTAAAATCTATTTTTATCTATACATGATATAATCGCTTGCAGCAACTTCAGTTGGAAGTTTGAGTACCATTCCTGCAACTAAGCTTGCATCAGAAATATTATTAAATGTTTCTATAGTAGTCTTGAATTTAGGATTAGAATAGTGTTCAGAGCAGATACTTTCAATGGTATCACCATATTGAACAACATAATCTTCAGACGGAAGTCCGGAATCAGGACTTACAGAGTAATCAAATGTATCTGGATTTGCAATTGAATTTGTATCAATTGGTAGAATCTCGGTTGCTGTATTTTGATTTGAGGAGACGTTATATTTTATATTACCTAAAGAGATTACAGGCCCGTTTTTATCTAGGTATTTTAAAGCAAATGGTACTGCAAAAATTAATACGCATACCAAAATTATAGATCCATAGATAATGGAGTAATGTATTAGTTTCTTCTTGTTTCTTTTTATATAGGATTTAATTGACTTAATAAAATTTGAATCAGTGACAAGCTTTTCTGCTCTTTCAAGTTCAACGATGAGCTCTGGAATTGATTTATAGAGGTTGTTATTGCATTTTTCTACTACAATTTTAAGCTGACTGTAGGCTTTGTCTTTTAGTTCATGGCCTAAAATAATACTAATTATATTAGAAAGATTCTTAAATAGCAACGCCTTGTTACAATCTTCATATTCTGTAACTTTTGAAAGGTTATACATAATTTGAGGTCTATTGTCTGAATCAATATAAATATTATTTGGATCAGTAAAGCACAATAAAATGTATAAAGGAAAGTAGTCTAGGCTATCAATTTTTAAGAAAAGCTCTTTTAATATCTGACATCTTTTCCCGTAGTTTAAGGTATTATTGCTATCACTAAATTTTTCTATAATGTTTTCACCTTTAGTATAGTTGAATACTACATAAAAAGAATCTTTAGAAGAAAAAAAGTTAATGATATCTTTTGATTTAGGAAATGAATAGCATGAGAATAAATCACGAAATAGCGTCCAATTATTTTTAATTTGGGTAAATCTATTAATAAGATACATTTTATTTGATGAATTATCATATTCAGGACAAGATGCTATCCACATACTAAAGTTAGAATCGTTTAATAATGTTCCTAATATTTTATATTGTGATATGTCCTTTGGGATGTCCACTATAGTCTTACAGCCCTTTCTATAATTAAAAAAATATGTTATGATTTAAGTTAACAATATCTATATTATATATGTTTATGTTAAAATAGTAAATAAGAAAATCTGAAAATAAAATTTGGAAAATAATCAATAAGGGGGATAACAATGAAAAAGTGGATCTTGATAAGTATGGCAGTAGTAAGTATCCTAACTGGATTTTTGCTTGAACCATTTGTAAGTGATGTAAAGATGGACAACCTAATTGATTACTCTATGGATTATAATAATAATTTTTACTTTTTAAGAAGTAATAAAGATAGTGATTATTATTTAATAAAAACAAAGTCGAACGGAAGTAGAATATTTTCAAAGGTTTTAGAAAATCCATCAAATGGAGACTACAGAACATATAAACAATTGGATACGGATGCAAATGGATATGTATACGTATTATATGAAGATAGAGAGGTTACTGAGTCAACAGACGGATTTACTACTATTGGAGGAATAAAACGTGAAACAATTGTAGCATATAGTTCGAGTGGAGCACTTGTTAAAAATATTGCGGATGTAGATTTATCTCAGGAAGATAAGTTACCAAGTGAACCGTATATATATAAAATTCAAGCTATAAATAACAAATTGGATATTATCTGCAGAAAAGGAAATACGTATGAGGTATTGACTGCGGATGTTTCTGAAGACAAAAAACCAGAGGTTCAGCAAACATTTGAAATTTCAAGAGATATAGCAAGTGACTCCGATTTAATTAGTGAGATGGCAGTAACTTCTAATGGCAAGGTTGCTTTTTCAATGAGTAATGGTTCTGTGTTTGCAATGAATAGCGATAATGGTTTTGTTGATATAACTCCAAATACAGGTAAAAAGATATTGGCGGCTGACATTTCAATTGATGAATCAGACAACATATTTTTTACAGATACAATAAATAATGATTATTATAGGCTTGATATTTCTACTCTTGGTTTAAATATTATATATAATCAAAACAGCGTTGTAGATAACAGAAAAAATATACGATTTAAGGATTTAAAAAATATATATACATCAAAAGATGGACAGTATTTTGCAAAGTATAAGAATGCAGATAACGATAAATATGTTTATTTTGGGTCAAATCAGGGATTTATAAATAATATATCACAAAGCATCTTCCCAATGAGAATCTTGATATTTTTTACTATATCAATTTTTATATTTGGAATATTATATTTAATATTAATATTGACTTTGAGGTTTAAGGATAAAATAACAGTAAACAAAAAGATAATGCTTTCACTGGTTCCTTTATATATTATTTCAATGTTAATTTTAATGGCTGAGGTAATTAACATATCCATTGATAGCTATGATAATTACCTAAGAGGAGAGCAAGAGATATCATCTCATATTATGCTTGATAATATAGATAAAACACTTTATTCCGTATTAGATCCTGTTTCGGATTATTTGGGTGATAAATATAAAATTCTTGATAGGCAGATTAGCTCTGGATTTTCGGATGCCCAAAATACAGGAAATAAACCAAGTCAATATGTAACCTTTTATAAAATGCGTGAGGATAAACTATATACATTTGCAGCTATTGGATACTTTGACAACAATTCTAAAATAGATTTTAAATCTGGTACCTCGCTTGCAAAACCTATAGAATATACCTATACCAAAGAAGTATCAGATCGTTATTATCAAATATGGAACTCTATGTTATCTAACAATTATGAAAGAGAAAGCTCATTATATTCAGTACAGGACAATTATGGCCAATGGATATGTGTACTTGAGCCAATAAGGGATAAAAGTGGAAATATTATAGGAATGATACAAACAGGTATAGACAGGGTGTCAAATAGAGATAGATACTACTTAATGATCATAACCTTGATAATTTCATCTTTCCTAGGTATTTCTGCTATAGTATTTGTTGGCTATTCTATGCTTATTAAACATATATTGAAGCCACTTAAAGAAATTAATAAAAGTGTTGTAGAGATAGGTGAGGGTAGATGGAACACCAAGCTTAATATTCAATCTAAAGATGAGTTTTTAGATATAGGGAGAGCATTCAATATTATGACAGATAGAATGAATCAGTATATATCTAATCTTGTTATATTAAATAAGGAATACATTAGATTTGTTCCATT
Source organism: uncultured Eubacteriales bacterium (assembly GCA_934464585.1). Lineage (GTDB taxonomy): Bacteria > Bacillota > Clostridia > Oscillospirales > Acutalibacteraceae > CAKSJY01. Next base: position 57,515 of record CAKSJY010000005.1, on the reverse strand, counting down.
AGAGCTTATGCACTTATTAGGGAAGAAACAAATAACAGATATTACTTTAAACGATAGAAATATAATTAATGCAAATATTGTACATGTAATATTTGACAAGGAATACCACAAAGTATATAAAGGAATATCAGAAGATAAGTATTTTGATATGATAAACGGAAACTTTGATCTACTTTTTAAAGTGGTAGAAAATAATGACGGTGTTATACAATGGTTTGATAGCAGAGGAATGTTAGTATTGTTTCCTAATAGGTCTGAGGATGCTGTTAAAGCCTCTATGCAATTTAAAGAGGTATTTGCAGGTCAGGATTTTGGTAAGTATATGAAAGTACTTTTAGGCAAAGGAAAAGCGATCATAGGTATCACAGGTAATGAGAAAAGGTGCAGCATAAATGTTATATCAGATGAGATAATGAATATGGATTATTTAGCAAAACATCTAAGCGAAACTAATGTTAAACATTTTGCGTTGGAGCCTATAATAAAATCTTTAAGTAAAGATAATTCATACAATTATAGATTTATAGGCCAGATAAAGCATATTTCAAAAAATGAATCGATTAAACTATATGAATTTATAGATAATACCAGTTTATATGACAAAAACTTGTTTATCTCTACAAAACCTTTGTTTGAAAAAGCGGTAGAAACATATATAGACGGTAATATTGTAGAAGCAAGAAAGCTTTTTGCAAGTGTTCTTCGTATTAATGAGGAAGATAAATTGTCGATGTATTATTTATCATTGTGTGATAAATATATAAATCAAAATTTGAAAGATTGGAATGGATATTTATGATATTATAAATACTTGTAATATTGCAATAGAGAGGAAAAACTAACGATGCAATCAAATATGTTTAGAAAACTTAATTCAAAAATATCCTCTAAACTAAATCCGAGAGCTATAACTTCTAAATTAAAATCATTATTTAGAAAACTGATCCAAAAGGTGAAAAAATATGTAACTAAATTTGTACAAACTCTCTTAAAAAAACCAAAAGATAAATCAGATTATATAAAAATAAGTGGTGTCTATATTTCTAAGAGATTTATAATGCTTTTTGTTATGGGATTGGCTCTATTTACATTTGTGTTTGTGAAATATATATTTCCATGGGCAGACGGTAATTTGTGGACGGCTACTATAAAAGTAAGTAGTCAAAAATACGAAACTTTCTCGGGAAAGGCTCGTCTAAAGGATAATAATGGTAATGTTATTTATGTAGGGCATATGGAGCAAGGTAATATAGAAGGCTTTGGTACACAGTACGATTTGAATGGTAATGTAGTATATATTGGAAATTTTTCTAATGCTCAATATTCAGGTAGTGGAGAATTGTATTATAATGGATATGTTATATATAAGGGAGAATTTTCCAAAAATCTATATCAAGGTGAAGGAAATCTTTTGGATGAAAACGGAAATACTATTTATAGTGGATCGTTTGAAAACGGGCAAAAATCTGGAAAAGGTGTTGAATATAATACATCAACTAATCTAAAAAAATATTATGGTGATTTTGCAAATGACTTAAGAGAAGGAAAAGGCACTGAATATGATTCGGATGGTGTGACAATTCTATATGAAGGTGATTTTAAAGCAGGTCAGTATAGTGGTAGTGGGAAATTATATCAAAATGCTACGCTAAAGTATGATGGAGAATTTTCAAATGGATTATATGAGGGTAATGGAACACTATATGATGTAGATACTAAGAACATATTATATATAGGTGAATTTTCTGACGGTCTGTATGATGGTTCCGGATCGCTTTACGATATAAATACTAAAAAGTTGATATATAACGGAGAATTTGAGTCAGGAAACCGAAAGGGCACAGGTGAATTATATGATAGTCTTGGTAGTGTAGCATTTAATGGTGACTTTAGGGATGACAATATAGATTATGTAAGCTATATAGGGCAATCACTGGATAAGGTTCAGGGACAGTTTGGAAAAGAAAGCTATAGGAATAAGGTTTCGGATAGAATGGTTTTAACTTACTTGGGCCTTAATGTTTCTATAATATTTAAAGAAGATACAGATGCAGGTACATTTAATTGTGAAAAATTTATTATGGGGACTAAATATTCATTTAAAGGGTTAGGGTCTAAGAGTTCAAAAGAGGATGTAGAAGCTGTAATGGGAGAAAGCTTTTCGTCTATAAACTTTAAGTTCCCGGATTATTATGATAGAGCTTTTACAGATTTGTCTATAGATTTAAAGGGAAAAACAATGGCACCAAGTGATAAGTTTTTAATGAGTAATTATTTTATACGTTTTTATTACACTCAAGATAAGTCGAAAATTAAAGCTATAGAGGTATCGACTATATAAAATTGTTATAATTAAGCAAAATTTGCAAATTATAAAAAATATTTTGATTTTCTAGTAGAACAGTGTATAATAGTCTTAGAGATAATGGGGAGGAGTATAATGCAAAAATCAGTCAAATCAAAAAAGAAAGTCTTTTTAATATCATTAATAACAGTACTAGTGCTTGCAACTATACTTTCTTCATTGGCTGCAACAGGTGCAACAGATGAATCATCATCTTCGGGGTTATCTCCTGATGAGGTTAGCAAAATAATGTCAGATATAAAAAATGCAAAGAGTAGCGACAATATAGAATCAAAGCTTAATGAATTAATGAAACAGGCAATACTTACAGGCAATATGAGCCTTAAAGAATATGTTGAATATGCAAAGCAGGCGCATCAACTCCAATCTCAACTAGATCAGGTAAATGGTTCAATAAATGCTTTATGTGCGAAAAGTCCAGATATTTCTCAAATTGATTCTGAGGTAAAACAGACGGCCAAATCCAGTATTTCAGTTTCGGATGTGGAACAAACACTTTCAAGTTCAGTTAAAAATGTTTTATCAAGTTTAGATTCTGATACTGCCGATACAGTCTTAGATGGTGTAGAAAATATAGATAAAGCAAAAGAAGACCCTTCATCACTTTCAGATGTAGATAGAACCATATTAGGGGCTAATATTATGCAATCAGCAAAAGATAAAGAGGTTTTAGATGAAAATCAAACTCAAGAGGCTGACAATATAATTGCCTTAGCGGCTTCAGCACTTATGTCATCTGAAAGCTCTAAGTATTCTGGTGCTAATAGGTCAAAACTAATAGCTGATTCACAAGCCTTTGCTAAAAGTGCTAATAATGCAACAGCAATTTTACCGGAGCAAGTAGTTTTGGCAAATACAAGTTTTAGGTTGACAAGCGCTCCGATAATGTATAATGGACAAATATTAATATCTTTAAATGATATTTTGCAGTTTGTTAAAGCCGAAGTTCAATATACTAATAGCAATGGAACCTTGGCAATACAAACAGATAGTCTTATTGTAGAGGTAACCAGAGGTAAGAATACAGGATATGTTAATGATAAATCAACAAGTATGCCTGCACCAGTTTTAACATTTAATGGTGCTACCTATATTCCGGTGGAATTTTTTGCACAAGCATTTTCAGTCTCGTACTTAAATGCACCGGATCAAGGCGTATTTATAATGTACAATAATTTAAACCAATTATAATTTTTAAAAGGGGAGAAAACTATGGCTAAGTATACTGTATTAGCAGATGTTGGGAAAGCAATAGTTGATATGTTAAAGGATCAATTAGTTCCGGAACCAGTTGCCAAAAGGGAAAATATTGGACTTTGCGATCCAAAGGAAAGAGGATCTTTTGTTGTAGGTGTTCATCCATATGACATAGAATATTTACCGGAATCAAGAAACAGGGGACCGGTGCAATTACCTGATGGTAATTTGCAAAATCCCCCTATATCATATACTGTTAAATATATGATATCTGTTTCAAGTAAGGCTGAAATAGCCAACAGAGGTATTGATGAACAAAGAATATTTGGGAGATTAATACAGGTTTTTGCAGATAATAGTTCAATACCGGAAAAATATATGTCAGGTGCATTAAAGATGGCAAATGAACCAATTGGGATTAATATGCAAACAATAGAGCTAGAAGAAAAGGTTAAAGTATGGTCCATGTTTAGTGAACCATATAAATTATCAGCTTTCTATACAGTAGGTCCTATAAATGTTGATTCTACTGTAATTAGAGTACCATCCAAGAGAGTTGTTTCTGTTGATATTAAAAGCAAACTTAATAAGTAAAACGGAGGGTGAGCAATGAAATCTATAAAAGCATCTATAGTATTTCGTTTGGTAGATAATTTAAACAAAGAGCCTATTGATGACGCAATTGTTGTATGTAAAGATAAAAGTTTTTCATGTGTAAAAAAAGAAAATGGATATTATGTATTTACTAATATTGAAAAGGGTACATATGTATTTACAATACAAGCAAAAGGTTTTATATCGCAAGACTATGAAGTAGTAGTTTCTGAAGACGATGTCAACATAATTACTTTACCAATGCAGCTTTCCGCAGATAATACCTTGCTAAAAAATATGAAAAAAGTAATTTTTGTTCTGAAACAGAAAGGGAAACCACTTATTAATCAGGATTTAACAATTAAGGTTAATACAATAAATCCATATTTTAGGGTTATTGAACCAATATCCAGGGGTAACAATTTAATGAAACTTGGAATTGATTTTGATCAAAGGCTTTTGTATCAAGAGTACTGCTATGATAAAAAACCAAATTTGAGTATTTATATTAAAGGTTACGACCACAACCAAGAGGCTTATATTCTTAAAGACACATATAAGTCAAAAATACCGGAAGATGGTTTTTTGCAACCGGTTTGGAATCTAAAATCTGACAATATGGGTAAAATTGCTTTTGCTATAAACCCGATATTCTTTTTAAAGGATAATGCTGAGTTTTCTTTTGTTATAGAAAAAAAGAAGATAAATGTTAGTGTTGAATCATTTCTGAAAGATGATATTATAGAAGTTGAAGTAAAATAAATGGAGTTGATTTTATGGCATTTCAAGTATGCAATGGTGCAATGTGCCAGTGTAAAATGGGATCATCACCGGCACCACTAAAGGTAATTTCGTTGCCGAGTAATCCTAGACCGACAGTAGGGATATTATCTGCGGCAAATATAATGGATAATAAACCAGAAACTAATGTTGGGCCATTTGGTATGTGTACGTCACTCACAAATCCAGCTGTTTCTGTTGCAACAACTGCTGCCTTAGGAGTATTAACTCCGCAACCTTGCATTCCAGTTATAACACTTCCATGGGCTCCGGGTTCACCGACAGTATTAATTGATAAAAGTCCGGCACTTAATAGCTCATCCAAGCTTATGTGTGCTTATGGTGGAGAGATTAGTATAACTAATCCAGGTCAAACGAGTGTGCAAATACCTTAAGCACATTTAACATAAGTAGGGGGAAAACAATGAAGAATATATTAGATTCATTTGTACCAAAAGATTTATTTGGAATAAAGTATGAAGATTATAATGAATATATTTTGGATGTTTTAAAACAAGCTGAATATATGGTGCTGAGATATATTGAATGTTTAGATCCCCGAAGTAATGTTATTAATAATACTGAGGCAAATCAAAACATAAATTTAAAAAGTACTTTTAATGAAAACAGGGATGCTGTATTTCAAGATATGGTAAGAATTAAACTTCATATAAAGTCAAGAATGCGGGAAAATGTAGAAGAGGGTATGAGCCTCTCTTTAGAGTATGTTAAATATATATTTAGACTAACCGATATAGAATTTTTCTGTTTACTTTTAAGTATGCTAGGAAAGTTTGATGATAAATATGGAAAAATATTTGCATCACTGCAAGGATCTCCTGAGTTAGTAAGTCCAAGTTTAGACTTAATGATAAAAATCTATTATTTTGTTGATGATATTTCAGAAATTAGTGATTATCATAGAATAAAGCAAATAGTATATGAAAAAATGGATTCATTATGTTTTGATCAAGGGACAACAGAAATATCTCAAAGACTTTTCTCATTTATATGGACAAATGGTGCAGAGCCATTGCGAATTAACGGTGTAGAATCAATTACAGAACAAAATGTAGCTCCGTTAAAGGTGAATGAGGAATTGGCAGCCCAATTAAAAGATTTGATTACAAACTATGATGAAGATGAGACAATGTATGTTTGCCTTTATGGTCCAAACGGAATTGGAAGAAAGACCCAGGTCAAAAGATGTGCACAACTTTTTAAAATTCCATTAACTATTGTAGATTTATCACAGGTAGATACAAGAGACGGCAAAGTCTTTTATTCCAGTGTTTTAACAGCTTGCCGAGAAGTCTTACTTACTCAGGGTATGTTACTTTTTACTAACATTGACGTACTAATGAATGTAGAAAATAATGAGGGAATAAAGGCTGTTGAAATGATACTTAATGTATGTGAAAAATTTACAAATGTAGTATTTATTTCATCAAATGATCCTATACGTAATACTAATATAGTGTCTAGCTATAACTGGATGAATATAGAAGTTACATATCCAACTAAGGATGAGAGTATAGAAATGTGGAGCGATTGTTTGCAAAATGTTAATTTGAAGGAAAAAATAGAGCCATATGAACTTGCAAATAAGTTTACATTTACTCCGGCACAGATTGTAGGAACTCAAAGGGACGCTCAAAATCTATTTAGATGGAATAGGAACACAGCACTTACTAAAAAACAACTTTATAATTGTGCATATAATCAGGTTATTTCAGACTTGGATCAAAAGAGTACATTGATATATGCAAAATATAATTGGGACCAGTTAATTTTGGCTGATGAGGAAAAGGAAATGTTAAAAAATGCTTGTGATCAAATAAGATATAAGCATATTGTTTACGATAAATGGGGGTTTAATAAAAGACTTTCCTATGGTAGAGGTGTTAGTATGTTGTTTGCTGGTCCTCCGGGTACTGGTAAAACAATGGCAGCTCAAGTTGTAGGTAACGATCTTAATATTGAAATATATAAAGTAGACTTATCTCAAATAGTATCTAAATATATTGGTGAAACAGAAAAAAACTTAAATGAACTGTTTAAGGAAGCTAAAAAAAGTAATGTTATACTATTTTTTGATGAGACAGATGCTTTGCTTGGAAAGAGAACTGAGGTAAAAGATTCTCATGATAAAAATGCCAACTTAGAGACATCATATTTACTTCAAAAAATGGAAGAATATGATGGAATAACTATAATGACAACAAACTATCTTGAAAATATAGATTCAGCATTTTTTAGGCGTATAACCTATGTTATACACTTTCCGTTTCCGGATGTTCTTTCTAGAAAAAAGATATGGCAGACTATGTTTCCAAAGGAACTTCCTTTAGACAAAAATATTGATTTTGATTATCTTGCCAATCAATTTGAAATTTCAGGTGGTAATATAAAGAATGTGGCGGTAACAGCAGCCTTTTTGGCAGCTAAAACCGGTAAAAAATTAAAGATGGATCACATATTAAAAGCGATAAAGTATGAACTTACAAAACAAGGAAAGACTTTACTAAAAGAAGACTTTGGAGAACACGGATATTTATTATAATAAATTAAGGAGAGTTTACTTTATGGAAAAAAACGTAGTTGAATATATTAACGGTAAAATGAACGAAATTACAGAGATTTGTAAAGAGTTTGACTATGATACAGAAATATTAGATTTAGAAAAATATAAGATTCCAACTATGTCTATATTGATAGATAAAGATGTAAAGGGTAATGATGTAATAGTTACTTGCAATGTTATACCTATTGTAATCGAAAATTATTCAACATTATTTGTACAGTTTTATATGTGCATTTCTGATATTGTGCCTGATGATAAGGTTGACCTTGTTAATGAATTTATAAAACAGCAAAATGAAAGATTTATGATTGGAAATTTACTCAACTTTGAAAATTCTGTTTGTGTAAAATATTCACTTTATTTTTCGGCAAGCGAGAAAATAGATAAAGACACATTTGCACGTTCCCTTGATATATTTATATATCAGGCAAATATTATGGTCATCAAAATATACGATTTAATAAGCGGTAATATAAGCATTGATGAAGCTTTAGACGAAGGATCATTCTTTTATGAAAAAATGAATGATATGTAATTTGGCGTTGTTATATTATTAATATTATTTAGTTGAAGTGTTTTTAAAGAGGGATGTAAATGTATGCAAATTTGACCCCAGTAAAGCATTCCTCTAATCAATGTCGGTTTATAAGTAAAGTTAATCTGCCCAAAAGTCCTGATGATAAATTAGCTTCCGAAAAAAGAGGGGAATCTTTTCAAAATTTAGGGAATCAATTACCTACAAATTTAGGTGTAAAACAAAAGGTAGGAAATGGAGTTCAGGTACCACATAATAAAATTACGCTACCTGAACCAATAATAAAAACCAGATATGTTTCATCAGAGATTAAGCCAGAGGATCTATGTGAACAATTTCGGCAGTTTAAAAATTTGGCAGATGTTCTTTATAGTTACCATATAGCGGATATTGGAGAACTTGTAGAAGAACGGGAATACCTTAAAGGAGCGGTAGAATCTTCCAATCCGGCAGGTGAAATAGAAATAAAAGATTTTTGTAAGCTTATACATGAAATGTTTATTAAGTTAAAAACACTTGTTGGTTTACCACCAGTTTTAATAAACTGGAATAAAGCGTTATTAGGAACAATTGATATATACTTTTTAGTAAAAGCTGCATCAGGAGTATATGAATATGATCATAGTAATCCTGACAGAGATGTATACTTAGAATTCGCTGAAATTAAGGCTAATTTTATAAAGGATTTTGAAAGTTCAATTGGGGCTACAGTTCCTCGGAGAATGAATCCAAAGATACTTGGTAAGCTTGAAGAGGAGTCTAAAAGGCATATTTTAGGGGGAAAAAAGGAGAATACTAAGCAGATAAAGCGTCTATATGGTAGTTTAGGTAGTGACTTTGTTGAAATGCTTTATAATACATATCTTCATAGAGGAGACTTAAAACAGTTTTATAGAATAGGATATGCATTTCGTGTGTATGCGTATTCTAATATAGTAAATGAGGCGATTAAAAGTTCCAATATTAGGAGATGTAAAAATGAGATTCGTGTTATAGATAAGCTATTTGAAAATATAGAGGGAATACCGTATGATATGACTTTTGTGAGAGGTACAGGCACTAAATACCTAAGAAACTTTTGCTGTGATATAAAATATAAAACGGGTGCGATAGAAAATATATTAACAAAAAAGTGTATGTCTCAAATGAAGGGAAGAAGTTATGAACGTTACGGATATACCAGTATGACATTAGATATGGAAACTGCAAAGTACTTTGCAGTTAGTAATAGTAAAGCTGAGTCAGGATATGCCTTAGTGGAGAGAATACATTGCAAAAAAGAAGAAAAGATTATTCCTGTTGATAAAATTGCGAGCCAATTTGGATCAGAATTTGGACAATGTGAATTTTTATTGCGAAGAGGGTTAACGTTTACAGTTTCTGATATAACTTTATCAGAAATCTTTATTAACAAGAGGAAAACTGTATTAATAATATTAGATTTATCTGTCAAAGAGAATATTAAACCAGAATAACTACTATCTAAGTAGAATGGAAAAGTCCATATTTATGGACTTTTCTGGATTATATATTTAAGTTATGATATAATATATAGATAATTATTTTTAGACGATATTAATATATAATCGTCTATTTTTTATGGAGGAAAAAATGATTACAGTATCTAATGTAAGTTTAAATTTTAACGGATCAAATTTGTTTTCAGATGTAAACTTAAAGTTCACTCCTGAAAATTGTTATGGTATTATAGGAGCAAATGGTGCAGGAAAGTCAACATTTTTAAAAATTTTATGCGGAGATTTAGAACCGTCTTCTGGTGAGGTTATAATACCGGAATCTATTAGGCTTTCTGTTTTAAAACAAGATCATTATGCATATGATGAATTTACAGTTTTAGATACTGTAATAATGGGGAATAAACGACTATATGATGTTATGAAGCAAAAGGATGCTATATATCAAAAACCTGATTTTAGTGATGAGGATGGAATATTAGCTTCTGAGCTTGAGGGTGAATTTGCTCAAATGAATGGTTGGGAAGCAGAATCAGACGCTTCTAAGTTGATTCAGGGCCTTGGACTAAAAGAGGAAGTTTTGTATTCTAATATGTCATCTTTAAACGGAAAGGAAAAAGTAAAGGTATTGCTTGCACAGGCATTGTTTGGCAATCCGGACGTAATTTTGCTTGATGAACCGACAAACCATTTAGATATATCAGCAATTTCTTGGTTAGAGGATTTTCTTGTAGATTATCCGGGTACTGTAATAGTAGTTTCTCATGACAGGCACTTTTTGAATAATGTTTGTACACATATTGTAGATATAGATTATACAAGAATTAAGATGTATGTTGGTAACTATGAATTTTGGTATGAGTCTAGTCAGCTTATGCAGAAGATGCTAAAACAACAAAACCAAAAGAAAGAGGAAAAAATAAAAGAATTACAAAGGTTTATAGAACGATTTTCTGCTAATAAATCTAAATCAAAACAAGCAACAGCAAGAAAGAAATTGCTTGAAAAAATTACGGTTGAGGAAATGCCTGCCTCAAGTAGACGCTATCCGTTTATTGGATTCCAGATGGATAGAGAAGTCGGTAAGGATATACTTAGCGTAGATTCAATATCAAAAACAGTAGATGGACAAAAAGTTTTGAATGATGTTACATTTACATTAAACAAGGGAGATAAGGTAGCAATAATTGGAGAAAATCCAACTGCTGTTACATCTTTATTTGAGATACTTTCAGGAAATACAGAACCTGATAGTGGAAGCTTTAAGTGGGGAGTAAGCACAAGTACATCATATTTTCCGAATGATAATTCAAAATTCTTTAATAATTGTGATTTGAATATATTGGATTGGATAAGGCAATATTCGAAGGATACCACTGAAACATATTTAAGAGGTTTTTTAGGTAGAATGTTGTTTTCAGGTGACGACATTTTTAAACCGGTAAGTGTACTTTCCGGTGGAGAAAAAGTAAGATGTATGTTTTCAAGGATGATGCTTTTCGGATCTAATGTATTGTTGCTTGATCAGCCAACCAATCATTTGGACCTTGAGTCAATAACAGCTGTAAATAATGGACTTATAAGTTTTAAGGGAAATGTTATATTTTCATCATATGACCATGAGTTTATTCAAACTGTCGCAAATCGTATTATAGAGATTACTGAGGATGGAGTAATAGACCGCAGAGGTTCATATGATGAATATCTTGAGTATAAGAAAGCAAAAAGTAAGAATTAATAATTTTTATGAAAATATAATGTGTTACAAAAGATAATATTGTAAGTCTAAGTGTCTAATACTATAGATATTTGTAATATAATTTAGATATTATACTTAAAGTATTTGGTTTACTAACAAACAGTTGTACCTGGATAATACCAGTTTAGAATTTCTATGTATGTTGAGCCCTGGCGAGCCATATATTCTGCCCCATATTGGCTCATTCCGACACCATGTCCATAGCCTCGTACTTTGAATATAAATTTATTGTCGCTATATGTAACGTCAAAATTGGGGGATCTAAGAGAGAGCATAGTGCGAATTTTACTACCATCTGTATAAATAGAACCTATTTTTACACTTTTCACCATTCCAGAGGATGTTCGTTGTATTTCACTTATCCATTGTGCGGGGTCTGGGTCTAAATCTATTTCGGGCCACTGTGAAGTAAGATGTTCCTTTAATTCATCCGCTGAAAATTCACATGAAGTTTGGTAATTTGGTGCAAATAAATCTCCGGGACTTGGGACAGGAACTAAATAACTTTTTTCCCCTCCAAATACATCGACTGATGCTTCAGTGTTTCCAGCGGAAATAGCATGGTAGGTTGCGACTATAGTCTCATCACCTGATTTTATCTTTTGCCCAAATACAGAATCAACATTTGAAGAAAATTTACTGTAGTATGTATCGAAATTACTACCCCATTTTTCTTTCAGTTGTTCTTTTGTTGTGTAAAGGTTTGCTGAAGAGCTATCAACAGAGAAGTCGTAATCGTCATTTGAAGTTTCTTTAAGATGTGTAAAATATGTATACGATGCAACAGCCTGTGCTTTTATAGCCTCGTCTGAGAATGAGGGTGGCATTTCAGTAGCAACGCTTAGACATATAAATTCATTTTCAGGTATAGTGAATACAGATGAGTTAGCGTTGTCCATAATTTTAAATGTACTAACTGAAGGTTTAGCATTATTTGTATCCTCTTTGGGTCTTGGCTTTTTATCCTCAGCGGAGTCAGTACATTCTGAAGTATTGTCTGCAACCTTATAATCGACATTTGAAAATGATGAGGCAGCAATTGCGATTATAGGGATAAATACCATACATAGAAAAATACTTGATATAAATATAAATAAGTTTTTCATAGTAAACCTCTTTTGCTTTTTATTGGTTGACTTTGAGTAGATTATGTTTTAAACTTACTTGGTAAGAGTAATTTTTTAGGGGGAGCTTGTGTGAAATTAAAATATACTTGGATACCGTTTTTATTGTCTATTATTATGGTTATTCCTTTTAGGATATATCAACTGTCCCTTTCGAGCGGGAAGATATTTTCTTTTAATGTAAATGACAATACCATTATAGGGGTTTTTATTTATACGGTAATGTTCTTTTCGATTATAATAATATGTATGTCCCTTTTTTCAAAAGAATTACAGTTCAATATAAAAATAGAAAAAAATGTACTTGTTTCAATTAGTTTATTTTTAGTAGGAGCCTCTGCTATAGCAGAAAGCTTAGAATCCTTTAAGGAAGCCTTTTCAGGAGCTCAAGGCAACAATATGTTTGGATTGTTGGTATTATGTATACTTTCCGTAATTGCAAGTGTTGCATTTTTCGTTTTAGCAACAAGCTATTTTACAGGAAGAGATTTATTTGACAAATTTCCGATTATGCTTATTATGCCGGTAGTGTGGCTTTTATATAGGTTGATGATCTCATTTATTGATGCTCGTACTGTGGCAAACAACAGTGTTGAGATGATGGGCATAATTACAAACGCGTTTTTAACATTGTTTGTTTTATATAATGCTAAAATGTATATTATAGATAAAAATGGAGCAGTTGTGAAAAAATTGTTTGCATTTGGCCTACCGTCAGTAGCATTTGCTTTATGTTATGGAATCCCAAATATTTATAAAGTACTATTTTTGGATAGAGGAGATACAGGGATTGTACTTTCATCTGTAACATATATCGTAATGTCAATATATATAATATTATTGCTTTTGGATGTAACAAAGAAGTGTGAAAATAAAAATCCTGAACATGCTGCTTATAAATATCAGGATTTTGGAAAAAATGATCATGTAGTTGGAAGTCCAAGAGCAGAAGAAAGTATGCTTAGAAAAGAAAATTAAACTAACTATGTAGCTTAAAGGTTTTAAATAAGCTAAAGTTAAAAATGCTATTGTAATAACCTTTAAGATGATATAAAATAGACATAGACAAAATTTTAGGAGGTATATTTTTTATGGCAATTAAAATTGGTATTAATGGATTTGGTCGTATAGGCCGTTTAGTTTTCCGTGCAGCAGTAAGCCAACCGGAAAAGTTTGAAATTGTAGGGGTAAATGATCCCTTCATTGGTTTGGACTATATGGTTTATATGGTAAAATATGATACAGTTCATGGAAGATTCAATGGTGAGGTTAAGGCAGAAAACGGAAAGCTTGTTGTAAATGGTAAAGAAGTTAGCGTTTTCGCTGAAAAGGATCCTGCATGTATTCCATGGGGTAGTATAAATGCAGAATATGTTGTAGAATCAACAGGTGTATTCTGTACAACAGAAAAGGCATCTGCTCACCTTAAGGGCGGTGCTAAAAAAGTAGTTATCTCTGCTCCAGCAAAAGATAGCGAAACACCAACATTCGTTTGTGGTGTAAACCTTGATCAATATACAAAAGACATGAACATAGTTTCAAATGCATCTTGTACAACTAACTGCCTTGCTCCTCTAGCTAAGGTTATTAACGATAAGTTTGGTATTGTTGAAGGCTTAATGACAACAGTTCATGCTACTACAAATACACAAAAGACTGTTGACGCTCCTTCAAACAAAGACTGGAGAGGTGGCCGTGCAGCAGCAGGCAACATTATCCCATCTTCAACAGGAGCTGCAAAAGCTTGTGCTCTAGTTATTCCTGAACTTAAGGGTAAACTAACAGGTATGTCTTTCAGAGTACCAACATTAGACGTATCAGTTGTTGACTTAACTTGCCGTCTAGAAAAATCTACAACTTATGAAGAGATTTGTGCAGCTGTTAAAGAAGCATCTGAAAACGAAATGAAGAATATCTTAGGATATACAGATGAAGCTGTTGTTTCATCAGACTTCTATTCAGACCCAAGAACTTCTATTTTTGATGCTAAAGCAGGTATCATGCTAAATGAAAACTTTGTAAAACTAGTTTCATGGTATGATAACGAATGGGGCTATAGCAATAAGGTTCTAGATTTAATTCAACATATGGTTGACGTTGAAAATAAGTAATTTAAATTGTTATAAAAAATAAGGATATGGTGCACTTTTCGCGGGGTGCACTATATTTTTTTAGTAAAAAGATAGAGAAAAATGTACATATGTACCACTTGAAATAATTAGTAATATTGATAAATGGTTAAGAAATTATTATATAGCTAAATTTTATAAGTAAATAGATGGACATATTCAGATTTGTCATGTTATTTTGTTTGTTAATATATGCAATAAGTGGTTTAAAAACTAATATCTATATAAGATTACCAATTAATTCTAATTTATATATGAATCACATTTAATAGTGATTTTTCACAAAATAAATTAATGATATTTGTGCAATAGGTAGAAAAATTTAAAAAATATAGATGTTTTTACATAATATCTTGACTTTTTATAGAATAAAGGTATAAAATGTAGACATAACAAAAATATATTTTAATTTATATTGTATATATTCTAAAACAAATCTTCTCATTAAATCTTTAATAAAATTTATTTTAACAATCTACAACATAAAAAGGGTGTGAACTTTTATGAAGCATAAAGTAGTAGCTAATAGCGGTTTTGCCGGAATTAACTCAGGTACAATTAAAAACTGCTATGCAGATATGAAAACTAAATCTAAGATTAACACATCGGCATTTTGTTATGAAAATGAAGGGGATATATTAACTTCATGGGCAAGTTATGATAGCAAAAATAAAAAGCTATCTAACTTTTGCGATTCAGATAAAGGTAATATAGAATCATGCTTTTGCATGGTTGATAAGTCTGAATCTACACCAAAAGAGGGTGCTGAAGTAAGCGGTATTGGCGAAGATGGCAAGTTTTCGGTTTTGTCGTTGGCATCTGATCAATTAAGAGAGAAATTTTTGGAAGAATCCGGAATTGATATGCAGAAAATATGGACAATCTCTTCCGGTAAGGTCCTATTTAAGAAAAAGGGACTCAAGATTGCTAACCAAAAGAAAGAATTATTTACTCCGATATCTTCATCTGAAGAATTGTTTAAATTTGTACAAGGTGTAAATAATGGCGAAGAAGAATTCACCAAAGGAAAGTTTATACTAACTAAAAACATAGATCTAAAGGGTGCTAAATGGAATCCGATAGGTATGAATAATAGAGTAGCTTTCGAGGGTATATTCGATGGTGATGGATATAAGATAAAGAACTTTGTTTTAGATGGCAAAAACCTTGAATATGCAGGCTTTTTTGGATACATAAAGGGTGCAACAATTGCAAATTTATCTATTGACGGTATATTTAAAAAGGGACGATATAAAGGTTCATTTGTAGCTGTTAATAAGAGTGGCACAATAAAGGCTTGCTCGGTTGCAACCAACTTGATTTTAGGTGACTACAGTGCTGGATTTGTTTGGGAAAATACAGGAGTTATTGAATGCTGTTCTGTAGTTGGTAAAGCAAAAAAGCCGATTGTTCTGCTAATTCCAATAGCTTCGTTGTCATTATTGGGACTTGCTCTTTTAGGAGCACTTGTCTGGTTTGCTCTTAACCAAGCTCAAAAAACTAACTTAGATTATTACCCACCTGTTGGTGTTGCTTCTGATATTGAAAAGATGGATGATCTTACACCAAGTACCAGTGGAAACGTAACAACAATTGAATACTCGGGATATATAGAAGCAGAAACCGGTGTAGGAACTGCAAGTCTAGATTATAGAAACCCTGGATCATCAAATCATCACGTTGTAATTAATGTTCAGCTAACAGATCAGACTTTGCTTGATAAAATAGGAAAAACAGGAAGAACAGCTGAAGATCAGGCAAAACTTGATGAAGCTAATTATGATCCAACTTTAACAAGAGTTACTATTGGCAAAACAGGAGCAATCCCACCGGGATATGCGGTCTCTACCGTTGAATTAAACGCATTACCGGACGGTACAGTATTACCGGCAGGTGAATATGACGCAATCTTATATATGGATTTATATAACATATATACAAACGAAAAAGCTGCGATGCAAACCCAAGCACCTATAAAGCTTCTAATTAAAGGCTAAACGGCATTATTGCCTTTAGTATATATTTTAATTAAAGAGTTAAGGGAGAGGATAAGAAAAAACATATATCTTTTTTGGCTTATATTTGGTTTAATATTTGAGGTTCATATTTTATTGGAATAGGAGGAAAAAGATTATGAAATTGACGAAAAAATTATTAGCGGGCTTATTAGCGATCAGCATGGTCGCAACAGGTTCATCTGTTTTTGCAGCAACTAATACAATAACGAGTGTAGAAGAAGGCAACAATACTGCAAGTCAGAATGTTACAGGTACAGCTCAGTTTACTGATGCTCTTTCTGTTGATGTTGAATGGCAAGATCTACAATTTAAATATGTTAGAACATGGGATGCAGAAAAAAAGGAATTTAAAGCCGCAGAGTGGTCATTGGTTACTGGAGGCACCGCAGAAAATGGCTCAGACGCAGGCAATGCTATAAAAGCAACTAATAAGTCTGCACGATCTTATGATCTTAGTCTTGCATTTACCCCAACATCATTTGATACGGCAACCGATTATGGTAACAAGAGGGATTATAGTAAAATAAGTGGTAAATTCTATAGTACAGTTACTAAAGCAGCTCCGTCTGATGATACTAACAAAATAGACAAATTGGTTCTTCCGGATATTAATTTAAGCCAACCAAATGCTGACAGGTCACAAACTGCTTGGCTATGGTTGAGTGGAGATCCGGAAAACAAATCAGCTGCGGATGCAATTGATAGCATTGGTAACTATGGATTTAAGACTAATGATACAGCAGATGAACCAAATTCTGATGCAGCACAAAGAGAAGTATTCGGTACAGTAACTGTTACATTAGCAAACCATACTGATTAATGATAATTGATACTTAAACTTACAGGTGGATTGATTCTAGATAGACGAAGAAATAACTAAAAGTTAGTATGCTGTCGTCGGTAGACTTTAAAACGGCTTCGGCGGCAGCCTAACTTTTATATAGCTAAATACCGTATCATATTTAATTTTTAATATGTATAAAGGAGAATATAATTATGGCTAACGATACAAGAAACGAATTAGAATTTCCAACAACTTGCGAAACAGAAAGAACAAAAAACAGAAAATACATAATGATAGCTGCATGTTTCCTTTTAACGGTATTAATTGCAGGTACTGCTGTTTGGTCTATAGGTAACTATAGAAAGTCTCAGTTTCATGCACCTGAATTTGACCCTACGGCAATCCAAGGTGTGCCTGAAAATTTGCCAGAGAATGTTGGCTATTCAACATTTAATGTTAGTGGGATTTTTGACCTTGGAATATGCGGAGTCTTATATAATGAAAATGGAAAAAGTGAAGTAGACCTTACCAATATATCAACTAATGATGTTTGGCTTTCGATACTTTTAACCGATAGTGAAGGAAACTATTTAGGTGAAACAGGTATAGTAAAGCCAGGAGAATATGTTAAATATATTACTATAGACTCAAGTAAACTTCCGTCTGGTAGCGAAACAGACGTTAATATGAAAGTTAGAAGCTATGAGCCGGAAACTTACTATAGTAAAGGTTCTGTAAATCTAAATGTTACAATACAAAATTAATTAACATTGTTAATTGATATGTTTATAAGTCCATGGCGCACCCTATATAACTTTAAGGTTTAAGGGTGCGTTATTGCCAATATTATAGTTATTGATCGCAGGGAGGGATATATATGTTACCATCCTTAGAGGTACCTAAAACTAATAATGCGACACCAATATCTGAGGGGAGTGTTGTTAACCTAGATAACGTAGAAGCAGAGAAAATTGTAGTACCTAAAGAAAGCAAAGTGAAATTAAATGAGTTGGGTGGAAAATCAGAAGGCTCGAAACCTACTGAAACTGCACCTGCTTCTGACAATACTGCAAAACCTGTGGAAAATAAAGAGGATACCACGAAATCAGATAATGGTCCGGCTAGAGTTATAAATGCTTTTAGTTATTATGACAATATGTACAGGACATCTCCTCCTGAAAGTCAGTATTTTGATTTAGAAAATAATATTTCAGCAGCAGTTAATTATATTCCAAGGCTTATTGTTATGAACCAAGACAATGCTGTTGATCTTGAAATTTATTCACATGAATGTTCTGAAAGTATAACTAAACCTCCTGTTTTTGAAACACATATTTCCGGAATAGACCATAATAGCTCAATACTAAGCTCACTGTTTAAGTTTAGACCGGGTCATGCCTTTTTAAGTATTCGATATACATATGCAAAAATGCTTAAAGGTAGGCCGGTATCATTTAGCAGAAGAAGATTAACTTTAGGGTTTAATGGAAAGCTCGAGATTGGGGCACCATCATTAATAACCGACGATAGGATTGAAGACGCACAAATTTCAACCCAAACGCCAATAACTGTAGGACAAACAGTAAAACTTTTTGAATCAATGCAATCATATTTCAGTACTTATACTAAGTATGGGCTTATTTTAAGAAATTGCAATAAATTTGTAAAAACTATGGCTGAGGAAATTGGTTTGCATAATTTAGCTAGTGCTCATGATAAAGTTATGCCCATTTCTACAGCAAAAATTTTATCAAAAAACATAGTAAAAGATGAACCTACTGATTTAGATAAATCTACTGCCTTTTTGGATTATAATATTGGGGAGACATCTACATTTATACCTTATAATAGACTTTTAGATATTAGTGATGATTATAAGGAAAGTGACAAAATTACTAATAATCGCTTTGAAAGGAGTGAAAAGGGCAAAACAGAGCGCTCAGAAATGATAAATAAAATAATGAAGTCTAAGAGATATAAATATAGCTTTTGGAAAGATAGTGCAATTATTGCACAGAGCTTCAAGGAAAACGCAGAACGTGCAGCAAGAAAAGATCTATCATTAATAGATAAAATGATGTCCAGAAAATACAAGGTAAATAAGTTGGAGAGACAAATTGAAGATATTTCAGATGTGCTTAAACTAAAGTCTATAAAGTTGGTGCATGGTGGGGATAGAGAGTGTGAATTTGAATCATATGATACAGGGGCATTTTTTAAAGCATTTTTTATGAATGATAACTTAAAAATAATAAATATGTTGAAAAAATCGATAGAAACCGCAGGAGAAAAACACGGGTATTTAAATAGTTACTTATTATCAGTAATAAATGCTATAATAATGCAATATAATATGCATTGCGAATCTGAAGGAATACCAATACAGAACGTTAAAAATGTTTTTGATATTGATGATTTTTCAGGTGGTGTTGCTGATTATGACAAAATGCGCCGGAAAAAATAAGTGAATTTTTGATTTCAATTTGTCAAAATATAAAAAGCGACTAAGGCTAGGAAAAATCCGATGCTATTTGTCGCTTTATTTTGTGTGAAGATGGGATTCATAGTTAAATGAATACTATTCTATATTTTTATCAAAAGTCGTAAAGTTATGATAAACACTATGAAGAATAAAATACAATCCTTAAAAGGATTGATATTTATTTAACTGTATAGTATAATTAAATGTTGTATCAAAATTTATTAAAGAGGGATTACAAATTGAACGAAAGAAATAATTTAAGAAATATAGCTATAATAGCCCATGTTGACCATGGAAAAACTACTTTGGTAGATCAAATGTTAAAACAAAGCGGTGTATTTAGAGCCAATGAGGCGGTTGCTGATAGAGTAATGGACTCTAATGACCTTGAAAGAGAAAGAGGAATTACAATTCTTTCAAAAAATACTGCAGTAATGTATAAAGATACTAAAATTAATATTGTTGATACCCCTGGCCATGCTGACTTTGGTGGAGAAGTAGAAAGAATATTAATGATGGTAGATGGTGTGCTCCTTTTAGTAGATGCATTTGAAGGTTGTATGCCTCAAACAAGATTCGTATTAAAGAAGGCTTTGGGTCTTGGTAAAAAGCCGGTAGTTGTTGTAAACAAAATAGACAGACCAGGTGCTAGACCTGCTGAAGTAATTGATGAAGTATTAGACCTATTTATAGAATTAGGTGCAGATGAGGACCAACTTGATTTCCCAGTTGTATATGCGTCTGCAAAAGATGGATATGCTACTTTTGACCCGGACAACCTTGATAAAAAGGATATGACTGATCTATTCGAGATGATATTAAAAGAAGTTCCTGCTCCAAAAGGAGAAACCGACGGACCACTTCAAGTATTGATTTCAAATATAGACTATGATGAATATGTTGGAAGAATTGGTATCGGTAGGGTAGAAAGAGGAAGTATTAAATCTGGTCAATCAGCTGTGTTATGCAGAAGAGATGGTACTACCAAAAACGTAAAAATCTCTAAGTTATATCAGTTTGAAGGACTTAAGAGAGTAGAAACAGATTCAGCCGAATTGGGTGAACTAATTTCGATATCCGGTATCGCAGATTTAAACATAGGTGAAACTATCTGTTCAATCGACAAAGTTGAACCATTGCCATTTGTTAAAATAGATGAGCCGACAGTTTCTATGATGTTTATGGTAAACAACAGTCCCTTTGCCGGAAAAGAAGGTAAGTTTGTTACATCGAGGAATATTAGAGAACGTTTATTTAAAGAAGTTGAAACTAATGTTGCTATGCGTGTAGAAGAAACAGATTCAGCCGATACATTCAAGGTATCAGGTAGAGGAGAACTTCACCTATCTATTTTGATAGAAACAATGAGAAGGCAAAACTATGAATTCCAAGTTTCAAGACCTCAGGTTATCATGAAAGAAATAAATGGTAAAAAGTGTGAACCTATAGAATTACTTATGATAGAAGTACCGGATAATTATGTTGGTGCAGTTATGGAGAAACTTGGTACCAGAAAAGCTGAGATGATAGATATGGTATCAAGAGAAACCGGTATTACACATTTGGAATTTAAAATTCCATCAAGAGGTTTAATGGGATATAGACCGGAATTTTTAACAGATACAAACGGTAACGGTATTATGAACCATGTCTTTGATTCCTATGAGCCATATAAGGGAGAAATTCAACAGCGTGCGCAAGGTTCTCTTGTGGCTCATGAGACAGGAACAACAACAACATATGGCCTATTTGCTGCTCAGGAAAGAGGTCGATTATTTATAGGTGCAGGTGTACCGGTATATGAAGGTATGATCGTTGGGGCAAGTCCGAAATCAGATGACATTGTTGTTAATGTTTGCAAGAAAAAACATATAACAAATACAAGAGCTTCAGGTTCTGATGATGCTTTGAAATTAACTCCACATACCGTATTAAGCTTGGAACAATCACTTGAGTTTATTAATGATGATGAATTGGTTGAGGTTACACCACAAAATATTAGGTTAAGAAAAGTCATATTATCAAAGGAACTAAGACTAAAGAGGGCTAACAGAAAATAAATTTAGAAATAAAGGATTAAGTAATGGAATATGTAATACTCGATTTTGAATTTAATGGAGTATATAGCGATAAGCTAAAAAGATATTTTAATGAAATTATAGATATAGGCGCAATTAAGGTAAACCAAGACATGAAGATAATTGATGAGTTTTCTGTCTTGGTAAGGCCTGTTGTTGGCAAAAATGTTAATAAATATGTACAAGACTTAACTCAACTTACAATGGAAGAGCTTACGGTTAATGGTATTCCATTTCAAAAGATGGTTTCCAAATTTAAGGATTTTATCTCTGATGCAACGTTGATTACATGGGGTATATCAGATATGCAGGTTCTTTCGGATAATTATAAATATTTTTTTGGAACCGGTAATTTGGGGTTTATTAAACGTTTTTTAAATTTACAGTCTTATTGCGAAGAAAAACTTAATCTGGGAAGTAGCCAAAAACTAGGACTTTCTACAGCTCTTAACTCGCTTAATATAGAAGTAGACCAAGGTAAGGTTCATCAGGCTATTTATGATAGTTTTTTGGCATATGAATGTTTCAAACGACTATTTAATAGAGAACTTGTAGAAAAATATACAGAAGATTGTGAAAATTCAGAATTCTATGATAGACTAAACTTTAAAAATCATATTGTTGGTAATTTGAAGGAACTAAATATAAATATTGATGATACTGAAATCTTTTGCTTTATTTGTAAAAATAAAGCTGAAAGAATATCCAATTGGAAAAAGAAGAACAAGATTTATAGAGCAGAGTTTAAGTGTGAGAATTGCAAAAGGAAGTTTATAGGGAAATTGAAGTTTGTAAGGACCTATGACGGTATATATGTCCATAAATCCGTAAACCTACTGAATGAGGAAACAAGTGAGGGTTGATTATGAGTTTTAGTAGTAAAGTTTTTAATCTTAATGAAAAGGATAATGTAAAATATCTGACTTTTAAAAGTTTAGAAAAGTATAATTTTATAAATCATGCGTTTTCCACCAAGTTTTCCGGAGTAAGTAAAGGTGATTTTGCTTCAATGAATCTTGGGTTTAATGGTGTTGATTCAAGTGAAAATGTTATTAAAAATTATCATATTTTTTGCGATGCTGTAGGATTTGAATTTGAAAGTCTGGTTGCATCATCGCAGGATCATCATACAAATATAAGATGTGTTGAAACAAAAGACAGGGGTATTGGAATATATAGACCTAAAGACCTTTTAAGTGTTGATGGTCTCTTAACAAATCAGAAGGGGATAACTTTAGTTACATATTATGCTGACTGTACTCCAATATTTTATTTAGATCCAAAAAAGAAAGTTATTGGTTTAGCTCATGCCGGTTGGAGGGGTACAGTTTTAGGAATTGCACCTAAGATGATAAAAACCATGTCAGAAAAGTATGGCTGTGAACCGACAGACATAATATGTTGCATTGGACCAGCAATTGGAAAGTGCTGTTATGAGGTTGATAAACCGGTGTATGAAAAGTTTTCCAATATAAATAATATCGATATATCTGAAATTGCTGATGATGTTGGTGGAGGCAAGTATATGATAGATTTATGGGAGACTAATAAAAGGCGCTTGATGCTGGCAGGGGTAAAAGAGGAAAATATATTTGTCGGTGATATATGCACTAAGTGTAATAGTGATTTATTGTTTTCTCATAGAGCGACAAATGGTAAAAGGGGTACACTTGCTGCAATGATGTGTATAAAAGGTGAGGAATAGTAGTGAAAGTATTGTGTAATTCCTGCCCAAGGAGATGTAATGCCTTAAGAGAAGACTTAAAGGGTTTTGGATTTTGCAGACAAGGGCTTTTGCCAAAGGTATCTAAAGCATGTCTTCATTTTTGGGAGGAACCTCCGATAAGCGGTGAAAGAGGTTCAGGAGCTATATTCTTTAGTGGATGTACATTAAAATGTGTGTTTTGCCAAAATGAAGAGATAAGCCAGAAAGATTCCGGAAGAATTATATCGATTGGTGAATTAGCTAAACTTTATCAGATATTAGAAGAAAAAGGGGCTCACAATATTAATCTTGTAAGCCCGACTCATTTTGTTGATGCAATATGTAAAAGTTTTGAAATTTATAGACCGAAAATTCCGGTTGTGTACAATACTAGCGGATATGAAACTATCGAGACTCTAAAAAGGTTGGAAGGTTTGGTAGATATATATTTGCCGGATTTAAAATATATTAGCAACGATCTTTCTAAAAGATATTCCAAAGCAGAAAATTATTTTGAAAACGCTTCTAAGGCTATTGCTGAGATGGTAAGGCAGACAGGAAAACCTGAGTTTGATGATGACTCTATGTTAAAAAAGGGAACAATTGTTAGACATATGATATTGCCTTCTCATACAAAAGAAGCTATACTAGTTTTAAACTGGTTAAAAAATAATTTTAAAGATGATATACTTGTAAGCCTGATGGGTCAATATGTTCCATTAGCTAATGCTCATAAGTATGAGGAGATTTATCGAAAATTAACAAGCTTAGAATATGAAGTTGTACAAGATTATTTACTAGATTTGGACTTAGATGGGTTTGTGCAAGATTTATCATCTGCCGACGAAAACTATGTACCGGATTTTAGTGGCTCTATATTATAAAGTAGAAGGGGTTTTGTTATGTCTAGGTTAGCAGCACTTGAAAAGGGAAAGTTAAGAGAGGAATTAAGAAAGGCTATGGGGCTTCCATCCTATTCACTATTTGAGGAAATTTTAAATGCATTGACTCATGGAATAGGTGCAGCATTAGCTATTGTTGCGATTGTACTTTTGCCGATATTTTCTCCAAAGGAACCTCTTTATTTAGTATGTGTAAGTATTTATTCTGCAACATTATTTATATTATATATAATATCTACTATGTACCACGCATTGGGACTTTGTAAGGCTAAAAAGGTATTTAGAGTTTTAGATCACTGTTCAATTTTCTTGCTTATAGCTGGAACATATACCCCGATAAGCTTACTGATAATCGGAGGCAGTTTGGGATATATTCTTGCAATATCAATTTGGGTTGTTGCAATTATTGGAATTGTATTAAATTCAATAGATCTAAATAAATTTGCTAAATTATCTATGGTTTGTTATATTGGAATGGGTTGGGCAGTCGTATTTGCATTTAAGCCGCTTATGCAAAGTATAAGCACATATCAGCTTACTATGCTTTTAATAGGTGGTATAGCATATACGGTAGGAGCGATAATATATGGTGTCGGCAAAAAAGTAAAGTATATGCATTCACTATGGCATCTGTTTGTTTTAGCAGGAAGTATTTTTCATTTCTTTATGGTTTTTGATTGCATTAAAAATGTTTAATATTAAAGGACAATTCGTGTTAAACGAGTTGTCTTTTTTGTTGCAAAAGGCACATGAAATTAAAAAGAAAATACATAGTGCAACTAACGAAACTGCAGCGGGAGTATTAGAGTAGAGTTGGCCGTCAATATTGGACCCATGAAAACAAAATGTTTCTTGAGAAAGCGGGAATATAGAAAGGGCAAAGTGTGTTATTATAGCGCTTAAAAGTCCGTGAACTATTCTAAATGATATAAACATAACTTTGGAAAAATTCATTTTACTTAGTGTAGCAAATAGTTGAAAATGTACACATACTCCGGCAAAGGCGATAAAGAAAGCAATAAATTCAGCTGAAGTTCCAAGTTTACCGGAATTTAGGCACCCACCGGTTACTTCAAGTATTGAGAAAAGTAGAGAATGTGCGTATGAGTATGGGACATTTATGTACATTAGTGCGTTGGCAAAGTGATTTTCAAAACTGTTTGTTTTTAATATTTCAATAAGTGCAGAGAACAGTACAACGAATGCACATAGATTGATAATTTGACCTGTTGATGCAATACAAGACTTAACAAATGCATCTGAAAATGGAAGACTTGTGCTGATATTTTTGATATTTGCCTCGTAATGGCTTTTCTTTATTCTTGAAAAAATGCCCAAAGAAATACCTATCAATACAGACGCTAGAATTTGGCATATAAACATTAATAAACCTACAGCATAACTTTTGAATATACCAATACCTATAACTCCAATCACAAACGATGGTCCGGATCCTACAGTGAAACAAAGCATTCTCTGCGCTTGGGATAAGCTTAATTTATTGCATTCCCAAAGCTCCATTACACCTTTTACACCAGCGGGATATCCACCGATTAAGGAAATTATTATTGTTGCTCCGGCAACACCTGGAAGATTGAAAAGAAACTTTACAACAGGATTAAATAAGTAGCCAAGTTTTTCAGAGAGTCCTGATTTTATTATAAATGATGACATTACCATAAAGGGAAACAGCGAAGGTATTAAAATATCAGAACAAAATGATAGTCCTTTCTGTACTCCACATGAAGAGGCTTTTTGATATACGAGTATTTCAATACACATAAAGCAAGTTGCAAGTGCTAAAATAAAAGTTTTAAGCAATTCAAATTGTTTACTTTTAAATGTAAGTTTCAATTTTGTTTTCACCACCCAACATAATATATATGCGGCTTAGTGATTTTTATTTTGAATAGTGCATAGATTTTAAACAGATAAATTGATAGGTGGGGTAAATATGAGAAAAAGACATAGCTCTGAAGATATTACCAATAAGGCTAAAAATATCATAGATAAATCGCAATTACCCGCAGGAGCATTTATAAATACTCCTCATTTTGAAATGAATAGTAACAAGGAGGTTATAATTGAGGGTTCATCGGGTGTTTTGGAATATGATGAAAACCTAATCAGGATAAAAACCGGAAAGTTTATTAGCCAATTTATTGGCAGAAACTTAAACATAAAGTGCCTAACCGAAGATTCGTTGGTTATAGATGGATTTATTACTTCTATAGAATTTGTCGTATGAGGTGAAAGTTATTGCTTAGTATAATAAGATGGATTTTAGGATATGTGTATTTTGAAGCCTATGGTTTATATCCTGAAAAATTTATAAATTTAACAGCAAAATATGGATTTGTTCTTTGGAATATAAAAAGGAAAGACCATGTTTTAGGCGCGTATATAGCAGCATCTCAGTATAAAAAGATAAGGTATAGTGCAAGAAAATCGGGATTAAAACTAAGAGTGAAAAAAAGATATGGGTTACCATTCTTTTTAAGAAGGTTTAAGCCCAGGATGGGAATAGTTGCCGGAATAGTGGTTTTCTTTTTAATCTTATATGTAATGTCGTTATTCATATGGCAAATTAATGTTGAGGGAGTGGAAAGTATTCCAAAGGAAAAAGTTATTAGCACGATGAAAGACATAGGACTTGATGAGGGAAAGCTTAAAAAGGATATTAATATAAGAATGCTTGAGCAAATGGCTATGGAGAATATAGACGGAGTATCATGGCTTTCGGTAAATATTAGAGGCAGTGTGGCAACAGTATCGTTAAAGGAAAGAATAAAACCGCCTGAAATAGTACCTAAAGATAAACCTTGCAATGTAAAAGCAAAGTTAGCCGGTCAGGTGTCACGAATAGAGGTGTATGACGGGGCGGCTGAAGTAAATGTTGGTGATGCAGTTTTTGAAGGCCAACTCTTAATAAACGGCATAGTCGAGGACGTGTATGGAGGTCATACGACTCACCATGCAGATGGTAAAATTTTTGCGTATACTCAAAGAACATTAAAAGAAGAGGTACCTATATATCAAACGACATATAGAGAAACAGGAAAAAGTATGTTAAGAGCTTCAGCTAAGATTTTTGGTGCTAATATACCGCTGACATTTAATACTAAACCAAAATGGGAATATAAAAAGGAATACGAAAAAAAATGTTTGACTATTTTTGAAAGACAGTTACCGATAAAAGTATATAAACAGACTTTTAAAGAGCAAATTCCGGAAGATATAGTTTTAACAGAGGATCAAGCAAGAGAGATAGCAGAAAATAATATAAATAAAAAGGAAGAGGAAATATTAAAAGATGTAAATATTATCGATAGGCATACAAGCGGGAAATTAGAGAATGATGTATATGTATATGAATGTTCATATTATTGCGAGGAAAATATAGCGCAGGCAGAGGA
Organism: uncultured Eubacteriales bacterium; assembly: GCA_934464585.1. Taxonomy (GTDB): domain Bacteria; phylum Bacillota; class Clostridia; order Oscillospirales; family Acutalibacteraceae; genus CAKSJY01. The sequence continues at coordinate 29,588 of CAKSJY010000005.1, read as the reverse complement.
ATTACTGATAAATTGAATACGGAGTAAATATTGATTTAATTTTTAAAATAAAATTAGTTAAAATAACGGGATTTTGATTTTGTAAAAAATATATTACGTAGATTATTGTTAATATATTACAATTTTAACTGTACCTAATTTGTATATAATACGCCAAAATTAACAAAAATTATGCGGTAAGCATTTTCTTAGTGATTTTGGCTTTTGGGTGTGATATAATAAATATCACACGTAAAAAGAAATTGCGGTGGAGATGATTTAAGTCTGGAAAAAGTTATCGATATTTCTCACATAAGTAATTTAGATGTTCTCTTTGGAAATCTTGATGAGAATATCAAAATTATGGAGCGTGAGCTAAAGGTCTCTATTTTAATTAGAAATTCAAAGATAAAAATATCAGGTACCGGTGATATCTCGAATGCTTCGGAGGTTATTGAAAAATTTTTATCCTTGGCTGGTAATAAGCAGGAGATTACTTCTCAAGATGTTTATTATGCGATAAGTCTTTGTAAAAAGAAACAAAGTTTAGAAGATTTTTCAGGAAATTGTGTTGCAATGACCTTTACAGGAAAACCAATAAAAGCTAAAACTATAGGTCAAAAGAGATATTGCGATTCTATCAAAAATAACACAGTAACTTTTGGTGTTGGTCCTGCAGGAACTGGGAAAACATATTTGGCGGTAGCTATGGCTGTGAAAGCGTTTAAAGAAAATGAGGTTGAAAAGATTATTATTACTCGACCGGCAGTCGAAGCTGGGGAGAAACTTGGCTTTTTACCCGGTGATTTACAACAAAAAGTAGACCCATATTTGCGACCATTATATGATGCTCTTTTTGATATGTTGGGAATGGAAGCATATAAAAGATATGCAGAAAGAGGAATGATAGAAGTAGCGCCTCTGGCCTATATGAGGGGCAGAACGCTTGAAGATAGCTTTATTATCTTAGATGAAGCTCAAAATACCACAAAAGAGCAGATGAAGATGTTTTTAACTAGGCTTGGTTTTGGATCTAAAATGGTAATAACAGGCGACATAACTCAAATTGATCTTCCAAGACAAGTTAAATCAGGTCTTAAAGATTCACTTGAGATTTTAAAAGATGTTGATGATATTTCACAAATTTATTTTGAGGAAAATGATGTAGTACGCCATAAGCTAGTACAAAATATTATAAAGGCTTATGAGGGAAAAGAGAAAGGGAATTTGTAAAATGGCTAACAGAGTAAAAGTAATAATCACAAACAAACAGAAAAGTGTTAAGCTTCCGTCGGGTCTAAGGATGCTTGTACGCAGATGTTGTAATGCAGTTTTAAAAACAGAGGAGTTTCCATATTCTGCAGAAATAAGTGTTGTGTTTGTAAATAATGAACAAATACAGGAGTTGAATAAAAAACACAGGGGAATTGATCAACCAACAGATGTACTTTCGTTCCCGATCGGTGAAGATGGGAAATATGATATAAATCTTGATACAAATGCAAGAATATTGGGCGATGTAGTAATATCGGTTGAAAAGGCAGAAGAACAGGCACAAAAGTATGGTCATACAATTCAAAGAGAAGTAGGATTTTTAACAGTTCATTCAGTTTTGCATTTATTGGGATATGATCATGAAGAAAATATAGAAAGACTTAGAATGAGGGAAAAAGAAGAAGGAATCATGAAGCAAATAGGTCTATCAAGTACTTTAAGCTATGGGTTAAAGTAAAAATGAAAGAACTAAAGAGCTTTAGATGTGCATTAAAAGGGATTACTCGATGTATAAAAAATGAAAGGCACATGAGAATACATATTTGTGCTAGTCTTTATGTACTTCTTTTTTCGACATTCTTTAATTTGTCAGTTGAAAAGTATGCAATTTTGATATTAACCATTTCAGCGGTGATTTCTGCTGAAATGGTTAATACATCTGTAGAGGTACTTTCAGATATATGTGCTGAAAATTATAACAGAATGGCTAAAGTCGCTAAGGACATTGCCGCGGGTGCAGTATTTGTATTCGCTTTAGCCGCAGTAGCTATAGGAATAATGTTTTTTGGTGATATATATGTTCTTTGGAGTATTATGATATTTTTCTGGGATCATAAAATTCTTTTGATGCTTATGATACTTTCTCTTGTATTGTCCGGATTTTTTATAATGATTGGTCCTATTGAGATTAAAAATAGGGTTAAAACTATAATATTTAAACAAAAACAAAAAAATAAAGGGTAGAACAGGTGGATTATATTGTCTTGTAAAACAAAATCAGCTTTTTTGGCTATCACAGGTAGACCTAATGTTGGAAAATCATCATTACTAAATAAACTATTGGGTCAAAAGGTTGCGATAGTTTCTAATAAACCGCAGACCACAAGAACTCGTATAATGGGTGTACTTACTAATGAAAAAACTCAATTTGTATTTATTGATACTCCAGGTTTGCATAAACCTAAAACTGAGCTTGGCAATTATATGGTACAGTCTATAACGGAGTCTGTTGCCGGAGTAGATGCATGCATATTAGTGGTTGAAGCAGGTAAGGACATATATGCCGAGGAGAAAAGGCTTATAGAAAAGTTCAAAAAACTAAACTTACCGGCTGTTTTAGTAATAAACAAAATAGATACTCTTTCAGATAAAAGCTTAATTATAAAACAAATTGCTGAGTTGAGTAATGATTTTAATTTTAGTGCTGTTGTACCGCTTTCTGCGAAAACGGGAGAAGGAACTGATATATTGTTAGATGAATTGGACAAGCTTGCTAATGAATCAGAGCATTTTTTCCCGGATGATACATTAACAGATCAGCCGGAAAGGGTATTGGTAGCAGAAATTATAAGAGAAAAACTTTTGAGACTTCTTGATAAAGAAATTCCACACGGAATAGCTGTGTCTGTTGAAAAAATGAGAATGAGGGAATCTAATAATATAACAGATATAGATGCAACTATATATTGTGAAAAGGAAACCCACAAAGGAATTATAATTGGTAAAGGCGGAACGATGTTAAAAAGAGTAGGAAAATTAGCAAGAGAAGATATGGAACGCTTTTTCGACTGCAAAATTAACTTACAACTTTGGGTAAAAGTTAAAGAAGATTGGAGAAACAGACAGGGAGTTTTAAGAAACTTTGGTTTTGACAAAAACGATTTCCAAGTATAATTTATAGGAATAAATTTCTACATTTTGTGTGTCATAATTATTGTACAATAGTAAATACTGATTAATATAAAGGTACTTTTCAGGAGGTAATATGTTATGGATGAAAACACAGCATGGCTTAACTTTGAAAATACTGGACTGGTTAGTGATTATTTAGAATACAGTAAGATAAGGGACCGCAATTTAAACAACTTGCCGGAGGGTACTGATAATGCAAATAAATACAGAGGGCCTTATTATAATGGAAAAGAGTGTGGGCGAAAATGATCGTTTAGTCACTGTTTTAACTAAAAGCGAGGGTCTTATCCGTGCATTTGTACGCGGAGCAAAAAATATAAAAAATAAAAATTCAGTATCAACGCAATTACTTTGTTATTCCCGCCTTGCCATATATCAAGGTCGGGAAAAATACATAATAGATGAGGCTTCTACCATAGAAGTTTTCTTCGCATTAAGATATGATATAGAAAAACTTGCACTTGCTCAGTACTTTTGTGAGCTTACCCTTGCTTTGGCCCCAGAAAATCATCAAGCAGGGGATTTTTTGCGTTTGATACTTAATTCGTTGTATTATTTATCTAATAATAAAAAAAATGATAGAATAATTAAGGCTGTCTTTGAAATGAGGATGATGGCACTTGCCGGATATATGCCGGATTTAGTTTGTTGTTGTAATTGTGCTAAGTTTGAATCAGATCAGATGTATTTTATCCCTGAGGAAGGAAAAATAAAATGTGATGATTGTTATAAGGGAGAATCACGTTACGCTATAAGCCTTAATATGGGTGCGCTTACAGCACTTAGACATTCTATATATGCAGAGTTTAACAAAATATTTGCTTTTGATCTTTCAGGGAAAAGTTTAGATCAGTTTTCGGTATCAGCAGAAAAATATATTAAATTAACATTAGATAGGAAGTTTAAAACTTTGGATTTCTATTATAATGTACGTTAAAAGGTAGGTGAAACGGCTTAAATTATATTCTGGTTTGAATATAATAACAGGCTATAAATAAATGAATAAACTGAGAAAATATGAAAAAGTATTAGAGTTACCTAAAGTACTAAATATGCTTGCAAATGAAGCGTATTGTGATGAAACTAAAGAAAAAGCTTTAGATATATTGCCTTCATACTCATATGAAGAGACAATTTCACTTTTAAAGGAGACTGAAGACGCCTATATCCTTATAGCAAGATTCGGAAGTCCCTCTTTTGGTAGAATACAAAATATAGTGAACGCTATGGTAAGAGCACGCTCCGGTGGTATACTTACCATGGCGGAACTTTTAAAGGTTGGAGAGGCATTAAGAGTTTTTAGATCGGTTAGAGAATGGAGAAGTAAATCTCAGGGTGTAGAGACATCTTTGGATACATACTTTAACAAAATTATACCTAACAAGTATTTTGAGGATAAAATTAATTCTTCAATAATCTCAGAGGACGAGATGGCCGATACAGCTTCGCCTAATCTTGCTGATATACGTCGAAAAATACGTTCTGCATCTTCTAGGGTAAGGTCTCAGCTTGATAAAATAATTCGTTCATCTCGATATCAAAAGTATCTCCAGGATTCTATAATTACTATTAGAGATGGAAGATTTGTGGTTCCTGTAAAGTCTGAATACAGAAATGAGATACAGGGTTTAGTACACGATACATCTGCAAGTGGTGCAACTGTATTTATTGAACCGATATCGGTTGTTGAAACTAATAATGATATAAAAATTTTGCTTTCACAGGAAAAGGACGAAATAGAAAAAATAATTGCTGAGTTATCAAAACAGGCAGGGGATTTTTCAGAAACAATTATAAATTCTTATAAGTCTATTATTAAGTTAGATTTAGTATTTGCTAAAGCGCAACTTGCATATAAAATGAAGGCTTCGGTACCGATTATAAACCAAGAAGGCAAGATAAACTTAAAGAGGGCAAGACACCCTTTGATTAAAAATGATAAAATTGTTCCAATCGATATAAACCTTGGTAATGAATTCGATGTTTTGGTTATTACAGGCCCTAATACAGGAGGAAAGACAGTTTCTATCAAAACAATAGGACTTTTTGTCTTAATGGCTATGTGTGGGCTTATGGTGCCGGCATCAGATAACAGTCAAATATCTGTGTTTAATAAAGTGCTTGTTGATATCGGTGATGAACAAAGTATAGAGCAATCACTTTCAACATTTTCATCTCATATGATTAACACAATAGAAATTATTAATGAGAGCGACCAAAATTCTTTAGTAATATTTGATGAACTTGGGGCAGGTACAGACCCAACAGAAGGAGCAGCACTTGCAGTTGCAATATTGGAAACTATTAGAGAAAAAGGTTCAAAAATTGCAGCGACAACTCATTACTCTGAGCTTAAAGAATATGCCTTGAAAACAGAAAAGGTTGAAAATGCCTGCTGTGAGTTTGATGTCAATACACTAAAACCAACATATAAACTTCTAATTGGTATACCAGGAAGTTCTAATGCTTTTGAAATATCTAAAAGGCTTGGTATGGGTAATGATGTTATAGAAAAGGCAAAGCTGTTTATTGCTGATGATAAAAATAGATTTGAAGAAATTATTAAGACAATAGAGAAAACTAAGAATAATCTTGATAAGGACAAACAAGAAACTGCTAATCTTAAAATAGAGGCTATGGAGCTTAAAAATGAAGCAGAGCGCCAAAGAAATAAGATAAATAATGAAGCTCAAAGGGAAATAGAGAAAGCGAAAGAAAAGGCAGCTCAAATGCTTAGAAAGGCAAGTATGCAGGTAGATGAGCTTCTTGATCAGTTAAATGAAATAAAAAAGAATAATAGTAATTCTCAAGAGGATAGGGCAAAGTTAAAGGCGGCTCTTAAAGATCTAGAAAAAACCGTTGATCCTATAAATAAAAAGGATAATACTGATTATAAGTTGCCACGTAAGCTTAAGGTAGGAGATTCCGTGCTTATTTTCGATATAGACAAAGAGGCGGAGGTAATAGAAGAGGAGGACTCTTCAGGAAAAGTCCTTGTTCAAGCGGGAATAATAAAGACAAGGGTACCGATTTCAAATTTGAGACTTATAGAAAACAAACCTAAAGCTAAAGCAATTAATAGAGGCGGTAGAAGGAATGTTAAAAGTATAGCCGATAGGGAAGCAAGTTTAAGTATAGACTTAAGAGGTAAAACAGCCTTGGAGGCCATAATAGAGCTTGATACATTTATAGATAATGCAATGCTTTCTAATGTGAATCAAATAACGATTATACACGGAAAAGGAACCGGTGTATTAAGAAAAGAGATACAATCTCACCTAAAAAGACATCCTTCAATAAAAAGTTATCGTTTGGGTGTATTTGGCGAGGGTGAAGCGGGCGTTACTATAGCAGAGCTTAAATAAAATTAGATTGGAGAAACTTAGATTGTTAAAAAGTAAAGCTTTTAAAATTACAATATCTGTTTTGTTGGTGGTTTTGGTTGCCTTAGGGGTTCTTGCACTTTTAATATTTGACGACCCAAATGAAGGAAAATACAGTGTAGAGGCATCCTCTAAGTTAATGCAGGACATAATAGTCTCAACTGTTACAAATAAAGAACTTACTATCGATAATTATGAGCTAAACAGCGGACTGATATATAGCTTAAAAAAGGTTGATAATGAGGGATCAGTAGATGGAATTTACTTTGATTTAAATGATATGAAGGATGATGGAAGTGTAAAATTGTATATACCAGTTACACGTCACTCTAAGCATTTAGGATTTAGTGCTTATGTAAAACCTGAACTTGATACTCAAAATGAAGTTTTTTCGTTTAAAATATCAAATGCAAAACTTGGAAGACTACCACTTCCATCAAAGAATCTTGCTGAAAAGATTAGGAAGAGTGAACCAGATATATTCACATGTAGCGGTGATACACTATATGCCAATGCATATTTAAAATATAATATTCATTCTACGGATGTGAAAATTAAATTTGATAAGTTTGAAATTAAGGACGGACAAATTATAATAAAGACTTCCGGATTACTAAAAATGGTAGAAGATTTCTTAAAAGAGGAATTGTTTAGTTAAAAGTAGATTTTGTATACAAAAGTAACCTATGCTAAATTTAGCATAGGTTATTTTACAATTTGGATTTACAGTGTCGTTTTTGTTTTTGATTATAAATACTAAAAGTTAGTATCTATACAAGTTTTTGAATTAGCCAGGAGATTATTGTTCGGGTACAACAGCAAAGAATACTAAGTCATCATCACTATTATTTATAAGACTATGCGAGCTGCCTTTTGGGCAGTAATGGCATTCTCCGCTGTGGATTATATCTCAGTTTTATCACAACATAAAACAGTACCAATACCGGAAATAATATAGATAATTTCGCTGCTAGTTACATGTTTATGCATACCTATTGATGCGCCCGGCTCTAATTTACCATGCATAATTTTGTTTTGTGGATCTACATACACTCTTACTATAACAGATTTTTTCCCGTTATGAAAACTTGCTATTGATTTTTCCTCTAGATTATTAAAGTCTATTTTCATCATTATTCCTCCAAGCTTAGATTATAGATATTATGTAGATTCTAATATAGCAGAGGAACTAAAATTTTTCAATTTATAATATTTGATATATAATACTAATATGAATATATAACTGATATAAAGGGAGTAAGCTATGAAGCAATATAATAATTTAGAAATTGAAGAGGAAGTTATTACAAAACTGGGAAATCCAAATAAGCCTCAGGGAGAAGCAGGTAAAAAAATGCTTGAGAGAATGAATGAAAGTCATTATGAGGTGACAGGTTGGGCATTGAACTTTTTAAACTTTAAAGAAAGTGATTATGTATTGGACATTGGCTGTGGTGGCGGTGCTACGTTAAAGCGTATGTCTGAACATATTAATTCTGGAAGGCTAGTAGGTGTAGACTATTCAAATGTATCTGTTCAAAAGTCGATAGAAGTAAATTCAAAAGACGTTGAAGGCGGAAAAATGAAAGTTTTAGAGGCGTCAGTTGAAAATCTACCATTTCAAGATAAGCAATTCGATATAATAACCACAGTGGAAAGTTTCTATTTTTGGCCTAATCCACAGGAAAATCTAAAAGAAGTTTTACGTGTTTTAAAAGAAAATGGGACATTTATATTGGTAGCCGATATATATCAAAATGGAAATTTGAGCGATAAGAGCCTTGAAAATATTAAAATGTACAATATGTTTAATCCAACTAAGGATGAGTTTCAAAAAATGTTTGAAAATGCAGGTTTTAAAAATATAAAAATACATACTAAAGATAATGAAAATTGGATCTGTATAGAAGCAAGCAGATAAAAAGACAGCATCAAAACACAGGTTACAATGTTTTGATGCTGTTTTTACGTTATTTGTATTAAATGCTTTATATAATAATTCTAATACGTAGTATGCCGTCTTGGTTTTCGATAGTTTCTAACAATTGTTTTGATGGTTTAGAATTTAAATCGAAGATAGCATAAGCATATGAACCCTTTGATTTACTTTGAACATTTTCTATATTTATATCTTCTTTAGAGAGTGATGTTGATATTGCACCAATCATATTTGGGATGTTCTTATGTAGAACACACAACCTTATAGTATTATTGGATTTTGGCATAGATATATTAGGAAAGTTAACGGAGTTGGTTATATTACCGTTCTCAAGAAAATCAATTAATTCATTTGCAGCCATGACTGCACAATTGTCCTCAGCCTCTGGGGTAGATGCTCCAAGATGGGGTATTAATATTACGTTATCTATATCAAGGAGTTCTTCAGTTGGAAAGTCTGTGACATAACAGGCAATTTTGCCTTCCTTTACCTTTTCGCCAATATCGTTTGTATTTACAATTTGAGCTCTTGAAAAGTTTAATATTCTAACAGAATCTTTCATCTTTTCTATGCATGATTTATCAATCATATTTTTGGTATTATCATTTAGCGGGACATGAATGGTTATATAATCGCATTCAGAAAAGAGTTCATCTATATTTTTAGTATGTTTTACATTTGAAGAAAGATCCCAAGCGGAATCAACAGAGATGTATGGGTCAAAACCGTATACATTCATTCCTAATTTAACGGCCATGTTTGCAACTTCAATGCCTATTGCACCTAACCCTATTACTCCAAGGTTTTTACCGTTAATTTCCGGGCCTGCAAACTTACTCTTCCCTTTTTCAACAGTTTTAGCTAAATTTTCATTTTTATCAAGGGTTTTTACCCATTCAATTCCATCAGATATTTTTCGTGAGGAAAGCAGTAACCCTGCTAAAACAAGTTCTTTAACAGCACCGGCATTGGCTCCGGGGGTGTTAAATACAACAATTCCATTCTCGCTACATTTTTCAACGGGTATATTATTTACACCAGCACCACATCTTCCTATAGCGAGGAGGTTTTCAGGGAAGTTCATTTCATGTAGAGAAAAGGATCTAAGCATTATAGCGTCCGGATTATCTATATTTTCGGAGTATTTATAATCATGGCCAAATCTATTTAATCCTTTTTGAGATATCTTATTAAATGTTAAAATATTAAACACGAAGTCTTATCCTCCTTATTTATATATTGTTATTTTCAAATGTACGCATAAAGTCTGTGAGTTTACGTATTCCATCTATAGGCATAGCATTATAAATAGATGCTCTCATACCACCGACTGTTCTATGCCCTTTTAAATTTACAAATCCGTTTTCCTCTGCTTCTTTAATAAACTTACTATCGAGATCTTTATCACCGGTAACAAATGGGACATTCATTAAAGACCTATCTTCTTTAGCGACTGTTGCATTAAACAATTCAGATGAATCAAGATAGTCATATAGAATATTTGCTTTTTCTGTGTTAATTTTCTTCATGTTTTCAAGTCCTCCGATAGTATTTTTTATCCATTCTAAGACAAGTTTACAAATGTATATAGAATAGCATGGCGGGGTGTTAAACATAGATTTGCTTTCTACATGAGTTTTATAATTAAACATAGTAGGAGTAAAATCAAGAGCATTTCCGACTAAATCATCGCGAATGATAACGACTGTAAGTCCTGCACAACCCATGTTTTTCTGGGCACCTGCATATAATATACCGAATTTTGACACATCGATAGGCTCTGATAAAATACAAGATGAGACATCTGCAACAAGTGGTATTTCACCGGTATCGGGTAGACTGTTGAATTTTGTACCATATATTGTATTGTTTAAACAAATGTGAAAGTAATCGGCGTCTTTTGAAAAACTATCTTTGTCTAATTTAGGAATGTAAGAAAACATTTTATCTTTAGATGAGGCTACGATATTTGCAAATCCATATTTAGATGCCTCTTTATATGCCTTATTAGCCCATTGACCGGTAATAACAAAATCAGCTTTTTTATTTTTGTTCATGAGATTTAAGGGAACCATAGCAAATTGTGATGATGCTCCGCCTTGTAGGAATAGGACGTGATAATTTGGGGGGATTTCTAATATTTCATAAAGTAATGACTCTGCTTCTTCAATTATAGAACCGAAAATTTTTGATCGATGGGACATTTCCATAACTGATTGACCGCTTCCGCGATAAGAAAGCATTTCGTTTGATGCAATATTAAGTACTGATTCGGGTAATGTAGATGGTCCTGCTGAAAAGTTATATACACGATTCATTATATCTAACCTCCGATTGTATATTTGTGTAAAGATGTTTCCAGTATAAGGTTTTTGAATTGAATAGTCAATAATAAAATAATACTATTTATATGCAATATAATATTCGGATAATTACCGAAAATTATGCTTTTTTAAGTTTTGAAGTTATAAGTTTGCTAGGGTATTTTGAGTTGCATAATTTAGAAGTAAAAATAGATATTTAGAGGCCGATAATTTAAACATAGAGAATATTTTGAAGCTTTTAAGATAACTCTATGTTTTTTAATATTAAAATTTAATTAAAAAAAAGCTTGCAAGTATTTTGGGAATATGATAAAATACTGTATGTTATTCAAAAGCGTCAAAGGAGGTCGAAAACATGGCAAAATGCGAAATTTGCAGCAAAGATGTTTCTTTTGGTATTAAAGTTTCTCACTCACATAAGCGTTCAAACAGAACTTGGAAACCTAACGTTAAGCGTGTAAAAACTATTGTAAACGGTACTCCAAAACGTGTCCACGTTTGTACTCGTTGCTTGCGTTCCGGTAAAGTAACACGTGCTGTATAAAAAAATATACGACTTACAGGAACCTTAATCGGTTCCTTTTTGTTTGGGGAATTTATTTTAAATATACTTAAGGAGGAATAATATGTCCGGCCATTCAAAATGGAGTACCATCAAACGTAAAAAAGAAAAAATTGATGGTCAAAGAGCTAAGATATTTACCAAAATAGGTCGAGAATTAGCTGTTGCTGTCCGTGATGGAGGAAGTGCTGATCCGACAGTAAATTCAAAATTAAAGGATTGTATTGCAAAGGCTAAGGCTAATAACGTACCAAATGATAATATTGAAAGAATTATAAAAAGAGCAGCCGGTGAGGGCAATGAAAATAAATATGAAAATATTACATACGAAGGATATGGCCCATGCGGAGTTGCTGTTATCGTAGAAGCACTAACGGATAACAGGAATAGAACTGCCGGAGATTTAAGGCACTATTTTGATAAATTCGGCGGCAATATGGGAACACCGGGATGCGTTTCGTTTATGTTTACCCAAAAAGGTGTTATTGCGATTTTAAAAGAAGATATCGTTGAAGATGTCATGATGGAAGATGCCCTTGAAGCTGGAGCAGATGACTTTGTTGCAGATGAAGAAATTTTCACAATATATACTGATCCGTCAAGCTTTAGCTCTGTAAGAGAAGCGTTAGAGGGAAAAGGATACAATTTTGTTTCTGCAGAAATCGAGATGGTTCCAAGTACATATACTAAAATTGAGGATGAGGAAACTCTTGTTAAAATGTATAAGCTTTTAGATGTACTCGAAGATAATGATGATGTACAAAATGTATGGCATAATTTGGATGAATAATCTAAAAAAGGTAGAGAAAATTAAAAATTTATCAAAGATAACGAATGTATGAAATAATATATATTGACATATATATGTGTGTTGTTATATAATATGGTTCGTACAGTATTACACAACACCCCTGCCTTTCGGCGGATGGGAGGGAAAATAAATGGCTGAGATTAGAATTAAAGATAATGAGACTCTTGAGAGCGCACTTAGAAGATTTAAAAAGCAATGTGCACGAGCAGGCGTTATTGCTGAAGTTAGAAAGAGAGAAGCTTATGAAAAGCCTTCTGTAAAGCGCAAAAAGAAGTCAGAAGCGGCACGTAAGCGTAAATACAAATAATTGCTTTTTATCGTTCAATATCAAAAAAAGCGGGCTTGATTGCCTGCTTTTTTTGATATTATCATAATTTTAAGAGAAAAATAATGAGATGCGTATTAATTGAATAAGATGTTTAGTATGCATTTAATTTGTATAATTTAAATATGGAGATTTGTATATGTCGATTTTTAGACCTAATATATTGCTAAATGGTATAACAGATGTGTCGAAAGATATATTAAAAAGCCTTGATATTTCGTTGCTTTTGCTAGATGTAGATAATACATTAGCCCATGCTAAATCATCCAGCCCTTATGATGGAGTAACTGATTGGCTGAATAATATAAAAAATGATTTTAAGGTTGTTATAGTTTCAAATAATTTCGATAAAAGAGTATCTGCATTTGCTAAATCTCTTGGATTGAAATATGTTGCTTTGGCAATGAAGCCATTTCCTTTTGGCTTTAATAAAGCATTGAAAATGTTTGGAGAAAGCAGAAAAAATGCAGTAATTATAGGAGATCAAATATTTACAGACATATTAGGCGCTAACTTGCTTGGGGCAAAATCAATATTATTGGAACCTACTCAAATAGATGAAACAAACGGAATGAAAATTAAGCGCTTACTTGAAAAGTCTATTAGAGAAAAAATTAAAAAAGGTCAATCTAAAAACTAAATACTTTAAAAGTTAAGGTGATAGAATGAGAAAAAAAGTTCTTGTGCTTTTAGGTCCCAACTTAAATATGATTGGTGTAAGAGAAAAAAGTATTTATGGAGTTGAAACTGCAAAAAGTATAGAAACGCAAATTTTATCATATGCAGATAATATAGGAATAGATGCAGAAGTATTTCAATCGAATTGGGAAGGCGCGTTAATAGATAAGATACATGAGGCTAAAGATAATTTTGATGGCGTAGTTATAAATGCAGGAGCTCTTACTCATTATAGCTATGCACTTAGAGATGCTATTTCTGCTGTGAGAATTCCTTTTGTTGAAGTTCATATGTCAAATATATACGCAAGAGAAGAATTTAGATGTAAATCTGTTATATCTGATGTGTGTGCAGGCCAGATTGTTGGTTTTGGCAAAAATGGTTATTTTTTAGGCTTTGAGGCTTTAAAAGACTTAATTTAAAAATAGGGTGATAGATTGAATAATAGAATTGATAATTTGAGACAATCAATGCTTCTGGGTAACGATATAGTAGATGCTGTTTTGATTACAAGTAGTATAAATAGACGCTATTTTACAAATTTTGACTCATCGGATGGTATGTTGCTCATAACAAAAGAAAATTCATATTTGTTGCTTGACTTTAGATATATAGAAGCTGCACGTCAGCAGGTAAGTGACATAGAGGCAGTTTTATTTGAAAGTCTTTCGAATTCCCTTGGACAAATCTTGAAAAATAATAATATTAAATCGGTGGCTTTTGAAAATGAACTTTTAACACTTAAGGATGCAGCCTTTTTTGAAAGTATTCTAAAGGAGCTTGGAGTAAATCCGGTTTTTAACGATAAACTTGATTATTATATAAAGCAAACACGGATAATAAAATCAGATGAGGAAATATCTTTAATAAAAAAAGCACAAGAAATATCTGAATTGTCGCTAAATAAGGTAATAGAAAATCTAAGACCCGGTATGACTGAACGTGAAATAGCTTTAGAAATAGAATTTTTAATGAGAAAGCAGGGCGCAGAGGCTGTAGCTTTCGATTTAATAGTTGTTTCAGGAAAGAATAGTTCATTGCCTCATGGTGTACCTGGAGATAAAAAAGTTGTTTGTGGAGATTTGATAACTTTCGACATAGGTGCTAGGTATAATGGATATAACAGCGACATGACAAGGACACTATGTCTGGGTAAGGCAAATGAAGAGCAAAGACAGGTATATAATACTGTATTGGAAGCTCAAAAACGTGCTATTGATATGGTACATTCCAGAATAAGTTGCGATAAAGTAGATCTTTGTGCAAGAAATTATATCTATGAAGCTGGATATAAAGGATTTTTTGGCCATGCAACCGGCCATGGTGTAGGTGTACAAATTCATGAAGCACCGTCAGTTTCTCCGAGAAGTTCTACAATACTTGAATCTAATATGATTATAACGGTAGAACCGGGAATATATTTACCAAATAAATTTGGTATTCGTATAGAAGATATGCTTATTGTTAAAGAAAATGGTTGTGAAAATATAACACAAATGGAAAAGAACTTAATAGAGTTGTAAAAATAGAAAAATATATCTTGAAAAATTCTTTATTTTAAGATAAAATTACAAATGTAGATTTTTATATTGGGGGATAAGATAAATGATATCAGCAGGAGATTTTAGAAATGGCATAACTTTTGAAATGGATGGCAATGTTTTTTCTATAATAGAGTTTCAGCATGTAAAACCAGGAAAAGGTGCAGCTTTTGTTCGTGCTAAAATAAGAAATGTTATATCAGGAGCAGTAACTGAAAGAACTTTCAATCCAAACGATAAGTATCCTACTGCGTTTATTGAAAGAAAGGACATGGAATATCTATATAGTGATGGAGATCTATATTATTTCATGGACAATGAAACTTATGAACAAACTCCTATAGGAGCAGATGTTTTAGGTGATAACTTTAAGTTTGTAAAAGAAAACATGGTTTGTAAGGTATTATCTTATAAGGGTAGTGTTTTTGGAGTTGAACCGCCGTTATTTGTAGAACTTGTTGTAACAGAAACAGATCCAGGATTTAAAGGAGACACTGCAACTAACGCAACAAAACCTGCAAAACTTGAAACAGGTGCTGAAATTAAGGTTCCTCTATTTATAGAAGAAGGCGAACTAATAAGAATAGATACAAGAACTGGTGAATACATGGAAAGAGCATAAGCTTTTTTCTGTATTATATAAATTTAAGGAGGTACAAGTTTATGAATATTACTGAAAAGGTGGCCTTTGTCAAAGGATTGGCTGAAGGGATGGAAATTGACAAAGATAAAAAAGAAGGCAAATTGATGTGTGCTATAATAGATGCTTTAGAAGATCTTGCACTATCCATTTCAGATCTTGAAGAGGGTTATGATGACATTTGTGATCAAGTTGACGCAATTGATGAAGATTTAGATTCATTAGAGCAAGACTTTTATGAAGGTTTAGAGGATGATGAAGACTTTTTCTATGAAGTAACTTGTCCGACCTGTAATGAAACAATTAGTCTTTCAGAAGAAATGCTTCTAGATGGTCAAATAGAATGTCCTAATTGTGGAGAAAGTCTTGAATTTGATTTAGATGACATTTGTGAAGAGGGCTGTGACTGTGGCTCAGAATGTGATTGTACTGAAGGAGACTCCTGCGGCTGTCACTAATCTTTATATTAATTAAAACATAAGAAGCTCTTTCGGATTTCCCGAAGGGGCTTTTTATTGGCTTTAAAAACTAACAAATTTGCCATGTAGCATACAATATAAATGAATTTAAGAAATAGCCTAATTAAGTTAACAAGTACATACTGTATGTAGTTATTTATAAGCTTGTTGTATTAGGTGCAAATGATATGATTTGGTACATAATTTTATTTTTAGATTATGCTACAACTAAGCAGGAATGTTCTAGTATAAATGAAGGGAATATAATATGAAAAATAAGTATATTAGTTGTATTGCTGTGTTTTTAATGATATGTTGTATATTTAGTGGATGTAGGATTTCGGAAAGTAATGACTATAATACTCAAAATGAAAAGATTAATGTTGCGGTGCTTAAGGGACCTACTGGTATAGGAATGCTTAAATTAATGCAAAACAGTGAAGATAATTCAGCAAAGACAATAAATAGTATTTCTTTATATAACGAACCATCAGAAATAGCTGCAAAGCTTTCTAATAATGAGATTGATATAGCAGCATTACCAACTAATATGGCAGCATCTTTGTATGCAAAAACTAATCACAGTATAAAAATGCTAAATGTTAATACATTAGGTACACTATATGTTGTATCAACAAACGAGAATATAAATTCCTTTGAAAAATTAAAAGGAAATAAATTATATATGGCAGGAAAGGGTTCCACTCCTGAGTATGTGCTTCAATATCTATTAGAAAAAAATAATATATCTAAGGATGATGTTAATATCGAATACAAGTCAAATCATTCAGAGGTTTTAACATTGCTTTTAGCCGGCCAAATTGAAACAGCCGTGTTACCGGAACCATTTGCAACACAAGCTGTTATGTATGGCGAAAATATATCAAAGGTATTAGATATTAATGAGGAATGGGAAAAAATTTCTGATAACGGTAGTATTCTTGCCATGGGATGCTTGGTAGCGAGAAATGAGTTTATAGAAAATAATAAAGAGGCTTTAAATGATTTTTTATCGGACTATGAAGGATCCGTAAGTTTTGCAAATTCTGATATTGAATCCACAGCAGTGTTGGCAGATAAATATGGGATTATGCCATATGATGTTGCTAAACTTTCAATTCCGAGTTGTGGCATGGTTTATATTACTTCGGATAATATGATAAATAAAACAGACGAATTTTTTAAAGTGCTTTATGGTTATGATCCTAAATCTATAGGAGGGGTGCTTCCTGATAAAGAGTTTTACTACGAAGGGTAAATCTGCGATAAAGCATTTTTGTGTTATACTTTTTTGGTTGGTTTTATGGCAAATCACCTCTCTTTGTATAAATAAGGAAATCCTTTTACCTTCGCCTGTTATGGTGTTTAATGACCTGTTATACTTGGTATTTCAAGATGAATTTTGGCTAACAGTTGTATATTCAACTATTAAAATTATAATCGGATTTGTTGGAGCAGTTATAGTTGGAGCCTTTATGGCATTTATTACATATAAAATTAGGTTTATTGATATGCTTTTCTCGCCGATTCTTCATATTATTAAAGCCACTCCTGTGGCATCTTTTATTATTTTAGTGTTGGTATGGATACCATCTAAGAGTGTTCCGAGTTTTGTCTCTTTCTTAATGGTTACACCAGTAATATGGATAAATTTAAGAAATGGTTTTAAAAATGTTGATAAAAGTCTAATAGAGATGGCGAATGTATTTGGAGTTTCAAAATTAAGGAAAATTACTAAAATTATAATCCCGTCGATTATTCCGTATTTTGCAGCAGCTTGTAATATTGGGATAGGCTTTGCATGGAAGTCCTCAATAGCTGCCGAGGTTATTGCTAACACTAAAATGTCGATAGGGTCTATGATATATCAATCTAAAATATATCTTGAAACGTCACAATTGTTTTCATGGACAATTGTTGTTGTTCTGTTAAGTTTATTAATTGAACATTTAATGGACAGGCTTATGAAGGTTTTAATTTCAAAATATGATGTATCGGAGTGAGTAAATGCCTATCATAATTGACAATATATCTAAGTCGTTTGGTGAATGTAAAATAGTAGATAAATTTTCTCTAACACTACCTGAAAACAATGTTGTATGTTTATGGGGTAAATCAGGTAGTGGGAAAACCACGATTATGAATATGGTAGCGGGGATTATTAAACCGGATAAGGGAAAAATTATAGGTATAGAAGATAAAAAAATATCTTATGTATTTCAGGAAAATCGCTTAATTCCATGGTTAAGTGCAAAAGAAAATGTTAAATTAGCAATAGATTCAAAATATAAAGATGAAGAGGCTTTATTTTGGCTTGAAAAGTTAATGTTAGGTGAAGTTGCAGATAAAAAGCCTTGTAGTCTTAGTGGAGGAATGCAACGTCGTGTAAGTATTGCAAGAGCACTTGCACATAAGGCAGATGTTCTTCTTTTAGACGAACCATTTACGGGTCTTGACATGCAAACTAAGAATGTTGTTATGAATATTATTAAAGATATGACTAAATCCACGATAATTCTACTAATTACACATAATTACTATGAGGCAAAATTTCTATCTAAAACCATTTGCACAATAGGAGAATAATCGGGGTGTACAAAAGTAACATAATATTGCGATAAGTGCAAATTAGTATATATAATAATGTTTTATAAGTGATGCTTTTGTCGTAAAAATAAAGATATATTTATATGTGTGTTGGTTGACATGTAACTATATGTGGTGTAAAATAGTATATACAATGCAACTGTATCGCAAGATATTGTATTTTAATAGGGGGATACACAATGACAAATAATATAATCAAAAGAGATGGAAGAACTGTCTTATTTGATATTAACAAAATATCGAATGCTATATATAAAGCCGCTCAGAAGGTTGGTGGAAGCGACGAAGTAACGGCTCGTGAACTTGCTCAAAAGGTAGCGGATAAACTTAATGATCTAGATTCAGAGACACCTCCAACAGTAGAGCAAATACAAGATATTGTAGAAAAGGTTTTGGTTAAAGAAGGTCATTCTCGTACAGCAAAGGAGTATATACTCTATCGTGCAGAGAGAACCCGTATTAGAGAAATGAATACCAAATTGATGAAAATATATGAAGACTTAACATTTAAGCCGGCAAAGGATAATGATGTTAAAAGAGAAAATGCTAATATTGATGGCGATACAGCTATGGGTACTATGCTAAAATATGGTTCAGAAGGTGCAAAACAGTTTTATGAAATGTATTTTCTAAAGCCTGAACATGCAAAGGCCCATAGAGAAGGCGATATACATATTCATGATTTAGACTTTTTAACTCTTACAACTACTTGTTGTCAGATAGATTTGAATAAACTATTTTCAAATGGTTTTTCAACAGGACATGGCTTTCTAAGAGAACCTAACGACATAGCAAGCTATAGTGCATTGGCTTGTATAGCAATTCAAGCAAACCAAAATGACCAGCACGGTGGTCAAAGTATTCCTAACTTTGATTATGACATGTCTAAGGGTGTAGCTAAAACATATAAAAGATTATATAAAGAGAATTTGGAGAGAGCAATAGAACTTTTGATGGATGTTGAAAATCCTAAAGAAATCGCAGAGGATATTATAAATAAAGCTTCTGCTAAAAGTTCCTCTATGCCGAAGCTATCTAGTGATGAAAAGTATCTATCAGAAGAACTTAATATACTAACTTCTATGTTTGGCAAAAGTATGGCAAAGAAATTGCAAAAGTTTGCAATTAAGCATGCTTATTCTGAAACAGACAGACGTACATATCAAGCTATGGAGGCTCTTATACATAACTTAAATACTATGCACTCAAGAGCCGGTGCACAGGTTCCATTTAGTTCGCTTAACTATGGAACTGATACTTCTGCTGAAGGTAGGCTAGTAATTAAAAACATCCTTTTAGCAACAGAAGCAGGCCTAGGCAACAATGAAACAGCCATTTTCCCAATACATATATTTAAGGTTAAAGAAGGCGTAAACTTTAATCATGAAGATCCAAACTATGATTTATTTAAGTTAGCATGTAGAGTAAGTGCAAAAAGGTTATTCCCTAACTTCTCATTTATTGATGCTCCATTTAACAGTATATACTATAAACCCGGACATCCTGAAACAGAGGTTGCTTATATGGGTTGTAGAACTCGTGTTGTTGCTAATAGTTACGATCCATCAAGAGAAATTGTAAATGGTAGAGGTAATTTGAGCTTTACATCTGTAAACTTACCAAGATTAGCGATAGAAAGTAAGCATGATATACCATTATTCTATGAAAAACTTGATGAAAAAATTGACTTGGTAATTGATCAACTTTTAGCTCGTTTCGAATTGCAAGCTCGCAAATTAGTTAGAAATTTTCCATTTTTGATGGGTCAGGGTATATGGATAGATTCAGATAAGCTTTCAGCCAATGATGAAATACGTGAAGTTTTAAAACACGGAACATTAACAATGGGATTTATCGGATTAGCTGAATGTTTGAAGTCTTTAACAGGTAAACACCATGGCGAAAGCATGGAATCACAAAAATTAGGTCTTGAAATAATTTCGTACATGAGAAAACGTATGGATATGGCAACAAAGCAGTACGGACTTAATTTCTCCTTGATTGCAACTCCAGCAGAAGGCTTGTCGGGTAGATTTGTTAGATTGGATAAAAAGAGATATGGAGAAATAGAGGGTGTTACTGACCGTGAATATTACACTAACTCCTTCCATATTCCAGTTTATTATAGTATTTCAGCATATGATAAGATAAAACTAGAGGCTCCATATCATACACTTACAAACGGTGGACATATTTCATATGTTGAATTAGATGGAGACGTTTCGAACAACCTAGAGGCTTTTGAACAGGTTGTAAGATGTATGAAAGAATCAGGTATTGGATATGGCTCTATAAACCATCCTATCGATCGTGACCCTGTTTGTGGATTTACAGGCATAATAAACGATGTTTGCCCTAAGTGTGGAAGACATGAAGGTGATGGTAATCCTGATTTTGAAAGAATAAGAAGAATAACAGGATATCTTGTAGGAACACTTGATAGATTTAACAATGCTAAATATGCCGAAGTCCAAGACAGAGTTAAACATTCACTTGGAACCGGAAAAGGTAATTTGGAGAAAATATAATGGAAGACACTATTCGTTTGTCGGGTATTATTAGGGAATCTATTGTAGATGGTCCGGGTATCCGTATGGTAGTATTTGCCCAAGGTTGTAAACATAATTGTTATGGTTGTCATAATCCCGATACTCATGATTTATTAGGTGGGTATGAGGTAAATATTGATAAAATATTAAAAGCAGTGGATGAAAATCCACTGCTTCAAGGTGTAACATTTTCCGGTGGAGAACCATTTTTACAGGCAGGTATATTTGCTAAGCTTGCAAAGGAAATTCATAAAAAAAATCTTGATGTTATAGTTTACACAGGATATACTATCGAACAACTTTTGGCTGGACTAGACACTAATCCTGGATGGAAAGAACTTCTTAATGAAACAGATACTTTGGTTGATGGCCCGTTTATTATGGAACAAAAAAGCTTGATGATAAAGTTTAGGGGATCAAAAAATCAGCGTGTAATAGATCCAAAACAATCGCTGATTCAAAATATGGCAGTAGAAAAAGAATTTTAATCGGCTAATCATCACCGACTTTGTTGATGAATTTTAATTTATGTACTGTGGATAAGTATATTATACAAATAAAATTGTTTTCTAATTAATAAAGTCCTTATAAATTATATTCAGCCTCCGGCTTGCCCGGAGGCTTTGACTTTTTCTGTATGAGGAATAGTTAGAGGTTTTTCTAATATGAGAATTATAAAATATAAAAAATAATAACCTGCTATATTTTTATAGCAGGTTATTTAAATCATTGTTTTTAATTTGTTATTTAACTTCGCAAATGTCTAACAAACTATTTGGAATATCCTTTGAGTCAGCTGAGATAGAAATAACGAATTTTGTTTTGGTGTTTTCGGAGATAACCTTTATTCTTTGAATTAGTTTTGCTACAGCGTCTAAATCATCATTACAGATTTTAAGCATAGAGTCTATTAATATGTCTGTAACATCATAATTACCGGCGCAAATTCCACAAAGGAAACCATAGAAAACATCAGCTGTAGATATACCGAATTGGTCTGTGTCTATTAATCTTGCTTTATAACCGATATCATATGTAAGCTTTGACCCCTTTTCGATAACAACTACATTACCATTTGATTGTTTTACTGCCTCATTTGTTAATTCAATTAATTTCTTAGTTTTACCTGATCCTTTTTTTCCTGTAATAAGAGTTATCATATAAATTCCCTCCATCTTAGCCAATAAAGGCAATTAATTTACTGAAGCCTAGACTCAAGCTCAGCTTTTTTATCTTCATACCCGGGTTTTCCGAGTAGAGCGAACATATTCTTTTTGTAGCTTTCAACACCTGGCTGATTAAATGGGTTTACTGCCAAAAGGTATCCGGATATAGCACAGGCTTTTTCAAAGAAATAAATTAAATATCCTAATTCCTTTTCGGAAGGTTCAGGAATTTCCAAAACAATATTCGGAACATTTCCATCTGTATGAGCTAAAACAGTTCCTTCAAAAGCCTTTTTGTTTATAAACTGCATGCTTTTACCTTCCAAGAAATTTAGACCATCAAGATTTTCTTCTTCGTGGTTAATAATAATTTCATGCTTTGCCTTTTCGATTAAAACTACTGTTTCAAACAAATTTCTTGATCCATCTTGAATAAATTGACCAAGTGAATGTAAATCAGTAGAAAATATAACTGATGCTGGGAATAATCCCTTTTGATCCTTGCCTTCACTTTCACCGTAAAGTTGTTTCCACCATTCTGCCATCATAGAAAAATATGGCTCATAGCTTACTAAAACTTCGGTTGACTTTCCTTTTCTATATAGAATATTTCTAATAGCGGCATATTTATAGCAATCGTTATTGTCTATATTATCATCAGAGAGCTTATTTTGAGCTTCTCTTGCACCTGATAAAAGCATATCTATATCGATTCCCGCAACAGCGATAGGTAGTAAACCAACTGCGGTAAGTACGGAAAAACGTCCACCAACGTTGTCAGGAACTACAAATGTTTCGTAGCCTTCTTTATCTGCTAATTGTTTTAAGGTTCCTTTAGACTTATCTGTAGTGCAATAGATTCTATTATTAGCTTCTTCTTTACCGTATTTTTTTTCAAGGAGTTCTCTAAATACTCTAAATGCAATAGCAGGTTCGGTTGTTGTACCTGATTTAGATATCATATTTATTGAGATATCCTTACCCTCACATGCCTCAAGTATTTCGCTTAAATAGGAAGAACTTATACTATTACCAACGAAATAAATATTTGGTGTATCTTTTTTTAACATATTATAATTGTTGGACTTTATAAATTCAATTACGGCTCTGGCACCAAGATATGAGCCACCTATTCCAATTACAATAAAAACATCAGAATTAGATTTAATTTTATTTGCTGCTTGTTTGATTCGGGCAAATTCTTCTTTGTCGTAGTTAGTCGGCAAGTCAAGCCAACCTAAAAAGTCATTTCCTAAACCTGAAGCGTTGTGTAACGAATCATGAGCTGCCTTAATTTGTGGATTAATAGCAAGATATTCCTGTTCTGAAATAAATTTTTTTAAGTATTTATCATTAAGTTGAACTGCCATTTTGTCCTCCTGTTTAATTATTGTAACAATATAGATATTATACAATATAAAATTTCTTTTTTCAACAATAGAAATAAATATATATTTTGCTTTATCAAAAGAGCAAATAAGCCTCGATATCGAGACTTATTTGGGTTTATTTAATTACATTTGAGATAGTTCACAAGCAATTTTAGATGCTAATCTTGCATTATTGTATACAAGTTGTATGTTAGATTCAAGACTTTTGCCTTTTGTTATTTTTTGAATTTTGTCAAGCAAGAACGGAGTAGTTTCTTTTCCTTTAATACCAAGTTTGTTAGCTTCATCTATAGCTTCATCGATAGACTTTGTAATATAGTCATAATCCATAGCATATTCTTCAGGAATTGGGTTTGTTACAAGCATACCGCCTTTAAATTCAAGAGCTTCTTTTGCACTGTATATTTGAGCGATTTCTTTTGGTGTGTCAATTCTATAATCAACTTTAAAATTACTTTTAATAGTATAGAATGCAGGTAGTGTATCAGTTTTATATCCTAAAACAGAAACGCCTTTTGTCTCTAAATATTCCATAGTTAAGCCAAGATCCAAGATTGATTTTGCTCCGGCGCAAACGACCATAACAGGTGTTTGGGAAAGTTCTTCCAAATCAGCAGATATATCCATAGTTGTTTCAGCACCTCTATGAACTCCACCAATTCCGCCTGTTGCGAATATTTTTATTCCGGCTAAGTTAGCTATGATCATTGTTGCAGCAACAGTAGTTGCACCGTCTTCTTTTTTAGCGATTAATACAGGTATATCTCTACGACTTGCTTTTGTAACTGCAAGACCTTTTTTACCTAGGTAGTTTATTTCTTCTTCGCTAAGTCCAACCTTTAGCTTTCCGTTTATAATAGCTATTGTTGCAGGTACGGCATTGTTTTCTCTAATTATTTTTTCTACGTTTAATGCTGTTTCTGCATTTTTAGGATAAGGCATTCCATGAGAGATAATTGTGGATTCAAGTGCAATAACAGGTTTGTTATTTGCTAATGCTTCTCTTACTTCTTTAGAAATCTCCAAATATTTGTTTAAATTTTCCATTTTAAAACTCCTTAAATATTATTCTTTTAAATCTATTTTAATGCATGTTTACAGTGTTAGAATTTTCTAATAGTTCTGCAACCGTTTTTTCTGATATTTTAGGGCTTACGGTGTTTGTATCTTCAACACATATTGATGAACATACAGAACCAGCTAAAGCCATTTGTTGGGTGGTATATCCATGATCATATGCCCATATCAAAGCAGCCATAAAACAATCGCCTGCTCCGGTTGTGTTAACAATTTTAGCAGGGATAGGGGGGACTAGCATACAATTATATTTATCTGCGAAAAATACACCCTTACTGCCTAAGGAAATAAAGACTTTTTTGATACCAAATGATAATAGTTTATATGCAGCCTTTCTTAGTGAGCTATTGTCGGTAATCTCAACACCGGTTAAGAATTCGGCTTCTATTTTGTTTGGCTTTATTGTGTGAATTTTCCCGAGTATATTTAATATTTTCTTTGATTTAGTTGCTGAAACAGTATCTACAAATATAGGTGCGATAGTGTTATTTGCAATATACTCGATAGTCTTTTGTGGAATATTAGTATCAATAGCGCATACACTTGAATGGTTAATAATATCAAGTTTAGACGATATAAATAGTGGAGTAATGTTTTCGTAAATTTCCATGTCTGAAATAGCTTCTACCATGTCGCCTTCTTCATCTGCAATAGATATATAAGTTGAGGCATGAGCATCTTTAATTGTTAAAGACTCATTAATATCTATAGATAAATCTCTACAATTGTTTTTTAGATCTTCAGATGAGGAATCACCACCGAAGGCAGTTATGAGTTTTACATTTTTTCCTAAAAGTTTAAGACAATGAGAAATATTTCTTCCAACACCACCATAATTATATTGGACTTTTCCTATATTAGAATCCTTTTCTATTAATTTATTTTTGGGGTATCCGAAAATATCCAAATTAGCCCCACCAATTACAGTGATATATGGGTCTTTTGTAATAATGTAACCCTTTCCTTGGATTAATCCCTTTTTCATAAGATTTGATATATGCACTCCGACAGAGGATCGGGTTATGTTAGCTCTTTTAGCAATTTCCTGCTGAGAAATCAATGGATTCTCTTCGATCCAAGATAAAATTTCTTCTTCTCTTTTAGTCATACTTATAAATGCTCCTTTAAATATTTGCTTATTTCAAATGCACTATGTTTATATAATAGCATATTTAAATAAAAAGTCAAGCGTTTTTACCTGGTGAATATTGTTGATAATTATCAAAAATTATTGGATAATTTATGGGTTAGTAAAATAAATAGATTTATTGTTGTAGAGGAAAGATAAAATTTATCAATACACGTAATTATTGTATGTAGAACTATTGAATTGTTTAGCTTTATGTGTTAATATATTTATGTATTGAATAGGAGTATATTGAAAATGACAAATATAAATTTTAAAACGATATCTCAAAATAAAAAAGCATTTCACGATTATTATGTATTAGAACATTATGAAGCGGGAATAGAACTTGTTGGTACTGAGGTGAAATCTTTACGTCAGGGAAGGGTTAACTTGAAGGATGCTTGGTGTTCTGTTGTTGACGGAGAAATGTTTATAAATGGAATGCATATTAGTGCATACGAGCAGGGAAATATATTCAATAAAGACCCATTAAGAGTAAGGCGTCTTCTAATGCATAAAAAAGAGATACTTAAATTATATGGTAAAGTAAAACAAGAAGGTTGTTCTCTTATACCTCTTTCAATATATTTTAAAGGATCTAAGGTTAAAGTCGATGTAGGATTATGTAAAGGTAAAAAATTATATGATAAAAGGCAGGATATAGCTAAGAGAGATGCTAATCGCAATATTAGTAGAGCGTTAAAGGAAATGCAACGCTGAATTTAAATTAATACCTGGGGGCGTAATGGCTTCGACGGAGATTGTAAGTTCTGGTAAGCGAGTAGCGTTTGGGGCACGCTTTATAAACCCTAACTTTTTAAATTAAACGACAACAATCAAGTTGCGTACGCAGCCTAACTAGGCTGTCGTCTTTGTTTAGAGTACTGCGGCTTTTCAAAGGCGTCGATTAGCAGTGAACGTGAATAAAGAGTTGCTTCGCCCTTTATCATGAATTTGAAGCTACCTGATTATTTAGCCTGTTATTGGGCGGAATAAGAGGGGAAACTTAAAGCAATAACTACACTCGTAGAAAGCCCGGATAAGCAATTTTCGGACAGGGGTTCGACTCCCCTCGCCTCCACCATACATAAAATCAATTTGAAAAATAGCACTTAAAGATCTTAAAAATCTTCAATAAATAGTTAGTACTAAAGGCATCACTGAGATCGACAGTGATGCCTTTATGAATTTTAATAGTTTCCAATCTACAATAACTAATATAAACTATCTTAACAAAAATATATTATTTGATTTTGGTGATAGTATTGAAACAAGATAGATGGTTTGTGTTTAAGTATTACTCTGGTGTTTTTTTATTTTAAATAAAAAGGAGTTGGCGATATGTTTGGTGAAAAATTTGGGAGAAAGGCTAAACTATTCAGTTCTATAAATCAACAAGAATTTAATAAAGTTTTCAATTTTAATTTGTCATTGTTAAAACCTTTTATGGCTTCAAAAGCTGGTGCGTTTGAAAATAGTATTGATAAGGTAAAATATCTTGAAAATTTTAATAATGATAAAGATATAGTACCACGACTTAAAGGTGGTAAAGTAGGTGCGCGTTATGGTATGACTCCAATCTATGCATCAATTTATCAAGATGAAAATAGTCGTACAATAATTAATCATGCATCTTCTGCACGTTCATTGGACAGGGCATCAGAAGGCGTATTCATGAATAAAAATGCAAAAGAAATTACTATACCTAAATCTGTAACATCGATTGGTAATTTTGCGTTTGCGCAATTTAGAAACTTAGAAAAAATAAGAATACTAGGAGACATTAATGAAATCGGTAGGTATGCCTTTGAGAATTGCTGGAAACTTACTGGAATTGATATTCCTGATAGTGTTGAGGAGATCGGTAAAGGGGCTTTTGAAGGTTGTGAAAATCTTAGAGAAGTAAGTATTCCTAATAAAGTTACTAAAATTGCTCCAATTACATTTGTTGGGTGTAAAAGTCTTACTAAAATAAACATTCTTAATAATGTCACTAAAATTGGTGAAAGAGCTTTTGATGGATGTACGAATCTTACTGAAATCAAAATACCTGATGGTGTTACTGAAATTGGTGAAGGAGCTTTTGATGGATGTACGAATCTTTCTGAAATTAATATACCTGATGGTGTTACTAGAATAGGGTACGGAACCTTTAAAGAATGTTCAAGTCTTACCGAAATCAAAATTCCTAATGGTGTTACTGAAATTGGCGCAAGAGCTTTTGATGGATGTACGAATCTTACCGAAATCAAAATTCCTAATGGTGTTACTGAAATTGGTGAAGGAGCTTTCTATAAATGTAGAAATCTTACTGAAATTAAAATTCCTGATGGTGTTACTAAGATTGGAAGGGATACATTTAGTGATTGCTCAAGACTTACTAAAATTGACATTCCTGATAGTGTTAACGAAATTCACGAACTTGCATTTGACGATTGTCCAAAATTTGGTACGATAACAATACCTATCGGATTAGTACCCATCGTATATAAGACTATAAAAAAATTTATGAATGTTAAGTTGACTGGTACATCCATGAAAATAGAGGATTATTCCTTTGAGGAGTACTCTGAGCTTAGTAGAGTTGAAATCCCTGAGGGTATTACTGAAATTGGTAAAATGGCATTTTGTAAGTGCTCAAGACTTACTAAAATAGACATTCCTGATAGTGTTACTGAAATTGGTGAAGGAGCTTTTGATGGATGTACAAATCTTTCTAAAATTAATATACCTGATGGTGTTACTAGAATAGGGTACGGAACCTTTGAAGAATGTTCAAGTCTTACCGAAATCAAAATTCCTAATGGTGTTACTGAAATTGGCGCAAGAGCTTTTGGTTGGTGCAAAAGCCTTACTGAAATCAAAATTCCTAATGGTGTTACTGAAATTGGCGAAAGAACTTTTGATGGATGTACGAATCTTTCTAAAATTAATATACCTGATGGTGTTACTGAAATTGGTGAAAGAGCTTTTGGTTGGTGCCAAAGCCTTACTGAAATCAAAATTCCTAATGGTGTTACTGAAATTGGTGAAAGAGCTTTTGGTTGGTGTCAAAGCCTTACTGAAATCAAAATTCCTAATGGTGTTACTAAGATTGGAAAGGGTACATTTAGTGGTTGCTCAAGACTTACTAAAATAGACATTCCTGATAGTGTTACTGAAATTGGTGAAGGAGCTTTTGATGGATGTACAAATCTTACTAAAATAGATATTCCTGATAGTGTTACTGAAATAGGTAACTATACCTTTACAAGATGCTCAAGTCTTACTGAAATTAAAATTCCTGATAGTGTTACTGGAATAGGCGACTATACCTTTGCAGGTTGCTCAAGTCTTACTAAAATACCTGATGGTGTTACTAAGATTGGAAAGGGTACATTTAGTGGTTGCTCAAGCTTTACTAAAATAGACATTCCTGATAGTGTTACTGAAATTGGTGAAGGAGCTTTCTATGAATGTAGAAATCTTACTGAAATTAAAATTCCTGATGGTGTTACTAAGATTGAACCTTTTGCATTTGCGCATTGCCCAAGCCTTACTAAAATTGACATTCCTGATAGTGTTACTAAAATTGGTGAAAGAGCTTTTGATAGATGTACGAATCTTACTGAAATCAAAATACCTGATGGTGTTACTGAGATTGATAAGGAGACCTTTTATGGATGTGAAAATCTTACTAAAATTAACATACCTGATAGTGTTACTAAAATTGGTGAAAGAGCTTTTGATGGATGTACGAATCTTACTGAAATCAAAATACCTGATGGTGTTACTAAAATTGGTGAAAGAGCTTTTGATAGATGTACGAATCTTACTGAAATCAAAATACCTGATGGTGTTACT
>CAKSJY010000004.1 GCA_934464585.1 uncultured Eubacteriales bacterium | reverse complement strand
GTTTATAACATGTCAAATATCGCATATATAAGAGTTAGTACAGTAGACCAAAATGAGGTGCGGCAAGTAGCCACCCTCAAACCCTTTAATATAGATAAATGGTTTATTGAGAAAATAAGCGGTAAAAATACAGGCCGCCCCAAATTCACAGAAATGATGGACTATATTAGGGAAGAAGACACCATCTATATTAAAGATTTTAGCCGCTTAAGCCGTTCAACACGTGACTTATTAAATATCATTGATGAACTGAAAAACAAGGAAATAAGGCTAATATCACTAAAGGAAAACTTAGATACGTCAACGCCAACAGGTAAATTAATGCTTACGATGATTGCAGCTATTAACGAATTCAAACGTACTAATTTATTAGAACGACAAAAGGAAGGTATAAAAATTGTCAAAGAAAAGGGCATTTATAAAGGTAGAAAACCTATTGAAAAGCCTTTGAACTGGTATGGAATTTACAGACAATACCAAGCAAAAGAAATCACGGCCACCGAAGCTATGAAAAGGTTAAATTTAAAACATACTATATTTTATAGATTTGTAAAAGAAGAAAAAGATAATTATTCGCCAGCGTCCTAGCATCTATTTTATATTTATTTTTTATGCGACGGCGTCCTAGGAAAGATTATTCTTATGGTCTGCTCTGAGCTGCCTTCAATATTTCATCATCACTCATTTCGTCAAGGGGATTATGTACACTTATTTGTTGCTGCATTTGATCTACATATTGAGTCGTTTTGCCAAAATTGTTCTTTGCTAAAAATATATGCCAAGCTGGATTTCTAGCCACCTCGGCCTTACTAATATTGACCATTTCAAGCAGATTATTTATAGGGGCGAGAGTTTTTGCGAAAATTGTAACACTTTCTTTTACACTATACTCCTTATTATCTATTTTATCCTTAACAGATATAACTTTACTATACTTATTAATATTATCCTTTATATCTCCTATGTATTTAACGTCTGAATAGATAATATTCTTATTATTATCTAGATCTTCTACTATATAATAACTAGATATATACTTATCCAATTTAGATTTGTCATTCGTCGAATAAATGTATTCACTTATTGTATTATCAATTATACTATAACATATATATTGAGTCGTATCCCTAGTGTATTTAATAAGGGTATCCTTAGATATATTAAGATAATAAGCCAGCCCGGCATATGACGGCGCTACATTTTTGTCAATGCACCAATTCTCAAAACCCTTTACAGCTATTGCGAACTGTAGAGGGTTTTCATATATCTTGTTGCCATGGCCTGTTGCTATTTCCATAACCCTCTGAGCGGTATCTATGTTATTTGGTGTACTTTCATTTCTTGGTTTTAATTTGCCTTGTTCCTCTATGTAGTATGTTGTTGTTGAATGTCCTTTTTTTATGTTGTCTATATCCTCATTAAAATTTTCTTTTATACTTTGTTTGTTTATTTTCATGTTGTTCCCCTTTCTACATAAAAAATGAGAGGAATAAATCCCCTCACTTTTATTAATTATTTTTGATTTTTATGGGTATTCGAACACGTCTGTAACTACCCATTTAAAGTTTTTCAGTTCAAAACTAACGATTTTAGGAAAGTGTAAATTTAATTTTATGTTACCATACCAGCACCAGGATCTCGCTTGCTTAAAAAACACAAAAGACATAGGAAAACTATGATTATCTTTTCTTCCTTCATAGCTAAGGAGTTTAAAATTTTCTTCTGAAATAATGTCCTCTAGTTCTTGTGAATACTTCCCATTAGTTTCATAAGCAGTTCTAACTAAATAATCTGTCTTAAAACTTAAATAAAGGCACTGAGTCAAGTATATAGTAGCGACTGAAACAAGTGATATTAATCCAATTTTTATAATTTTTTTAATCTTTTTCTTTTGCTGCGAAGTACATTTGCTAGAATTAATAAATAAATAAAAAGCAAGCATAATTCCACCAAATATAGAAAGGTATATGTACCACACCCAGATAAGTATATTAATACAGTGAGAATAACTGTACATAAAATAGAATGGTTCGAAAAATAGAGTATCTTTATGTACCAAAAATATTGGAATAGAAATAATTAAATTACATATTATTGCCACAATATGAGTCTTCTTAAATTTAATAGCTAGTATAATAGCTATTGAAGCTATTATATAAACAAAAAACATAAGTGACGAGGATAGATTGTATTTAGGCAATAGTTTAGTAGAAACAATAGGCGAAAAATTGTTTATGTATATGTAAGAGTAGTCACTTACAAAGTCATTTAAAAAAAGGTATGTAACAAATAAAAATAATGTTATTCCGTATATGGATAAAAATTTTTTCAATTTATGGCCTCCTACGTAACCTTTTTATTATGGTAATTCATACTTCCCAGTAATTATCCATTTAAAGTTCTTCCATTCCCATGTGATTGTTACCGGAACCTCATATGAACCACAAAGTGAATGACCTTCATAATCAACCCTTTTGTATGTGTATTTATATTTTGAATATGCTCTATTCTTAAACCATAGAGTAATTGGAAATGTTTTAATATTTTTTTCTATAGAAGGTACAATATATTCATTTTCATATCTTCTATAGTTTAATCTATCAAAAATCTCATCTGATACTATGTCAGAATAATTGTTAACTTCACCATATGAGTTATAACTTGCTTGCACCACTTTATCTAATTTAAAACTTAGATAAACACATTGTGAAATATAAATAATGCATAAAATAGAAATTGGTATTAAAATCCTTATCATAGTTTTTTTCATCAAAATTCTCCTATTTAATCCTTAAAATATATGCCTGACCATTCGGATTTTCTCTAAAAAAATCTGATAATGGTTGATCATTACGTGAAATTGTATGTGCAGCATAATAAATCATTCCACCCTCAACCTTACTTATAATTGTAGCATGATGAGGGTAATCCTTATCAAATTGAAGATACATAATATCTCCTATCTTTACAGGATTTTTACTATCATTTACTGCGTTAGCTATTTGATCAGAACTGGTTAAAATAATTTCCTCTTTAACCATGTCTGAATTTTTCAAATATTCATATTGATCCTTTGCTGCAGCCCAAGCCTCAGTATATATCCATTTAAAGTATGGTTTAAATAAAGCAACTGGATATATCTCATTTCTATAATAGCAATGCCAATACTCATTCATTTTAAATCCACCGGCTATTAAACATTGTGAAACAAAGTTTGCACAGTCGCCTATATCTCCAAATGAAGGATATTCGGGATTTTGACCATCAAACCACTGCATAGCATATCGAATCGCATCTTCTCTGTTATATTCACTTAAAGGATCTGCCAGAGTTAACGGTTCATCAATATTTGAGGTAGTCCTTGTTTTTATAATCGTACATCCACAGTTCGGATGAAATGGAGGGGCTGTTTTGCCTACTTGTAATTCAGATATATAAAAAGCCTTTCCATCCATTTCTTTACATTTTTCGCAGGCGTTAATATTATCAGAAAGTACAACTTTGTAGCAGTCTACTCCTTTTACATAATGATAATAAATTTTCTTAACCTCTGTTTGAATCAACAATATAACGTTAAATATAAGCCTATCTATCCTATTTTTAAGGCTACTGAAAAAGTCTTCAACAGAACCTAAAATATCATCGAAAAAGCCTTTTGTTGTAGTTTCAAAAATATCATCTAAAAAATCATAACTTGAGGTATAAGTTTGAGCTTTGAAGCAAGACTTTGTTTGAAAATTAAGACCTATATCACTATGATCTATTTTATCTACAAACCAATTTTTCAAGTTTTCGATCCATAAATTTATTTTACTATATATTTCCTTATCTAGTAAAGCATAATCATATAAATATTCTATTTCATTGTTGGAATTTTCATTTAACCTTAAAAGAAAACTTTTATATGCCTGATTGGTAAGAGCTTTAATAGAGCTTGATAGATCACTGAATAAATCATCCACTATCAATTCTATTTGCAGATCATATATTTGTTCGTTTGTATCTTCTGCACTTTCTTTTAACCTTAGTAAATCATCAATTTCTTCATTTGCCTTTTCTATAAGGTCATGTATTTTCTCAATATCGTTTTTGATATCCTTATAAACTAGACTTCTTATTTTAAACGGATCATTTTCAGCATTTTCATTTTCAGCCAATTTTTCACTTTTACTCATAACAAACCCACGTTTAGTAATTATATCGCACTCGTCTGGTATATCGTATTTCTTTCGCAAATATTGTTCATAACTATTTTTCAAATTCATATTTTTATCTCCTTAAAAAGTATTTTCTACTAATACTCCAAAAGGGTAATTTTTGTGCATTCTAGAGGGCAATTTTTTAAAATAAATTTATTTAAGTTTAAACTTCATTTTCTGTTTTGACACTTTCAAGCGGAACGATTATGACAGAATTACAGTTTGATTCTTTCGATTCTGACTGGTAAAAAAATCCTTATCTATGTAAAGACCTACTCATATCGGCACCCAAGTTCGATTAATTTAAAAATATTATTTGTTTATCCTGCTTTTTACCAACGTGGCACTGAATCCAACTTGTATTTAATGCTTTACCATTTAGTAAACAGGTCTAAAGATCTTGTTCATTTTCTATATATAAAAGGCAACCACTTATGTGGTTGCCTAATAGTTAGTATGGTATGAGTTTTGGTATCCGCTTTCAAGACAAGAAATGCAAATGTGTGCTAAAGGTAGTAAATAATTACCGAATTATTGGCTGCTAAGGGCCCTTATCTTAACTTTAATGCACCATTGTAGCCAATATTTGACTTGCTTATTTCACAGATAGTTTTTGCGATTTCAGGATCGGCCCCTTGACGTGCAATATCAGCCAAGCTTATCATTCCGTCGATGTATCCTTCGTTTAGCACAGGTAAACGTCGGACTTGTTCCTGAGCCATAATTTCTGCAGCATCATTTATGCTTTGTTCAGGAGTAACAAAAGCGATATCATTAGACATAATCTCAGACGCCTTTACGTTCTTGACATCCTTATTTTTAGAGACACAGCGAAGAATTATATCACGGTCTGTTATCATACCCTTGACTTCACCTGCGGAAACTACAGGTAATGCACCTATATGATTTTCTGACATTAATACAGCTGCTTCCATTACACTGTCACTTGGAAGTACAGCTATAATGTTTGTACTCATTAAATCTTTAACTTTTTTCATTCAATAAACCCCCCTTGTATTCAAGAGTTATTATTGTCATTGTCGTGGTCTAATATACTGATATTTCTCTCGATTACCTTTTTTCCTCGCCAAGCAAAAGCACGGTCAGTTAAATTATCATAGTCACCGATATTTATTTTTGAATGAATATCTTTTAAAAATGCCGCAATATTGGTCTTTTCAGCCTTTTTGTTAAGTGGACAACATTCTTGGCAGATATCACAACCCCAAGCACACCCGGATGAACGTATAAGTTGTTGTTCCTTTTCGGATAGATCTTTCTTCTTTTGAGTTATTGACGAAAGGCATAAATTTCTATCAAATTTATCGAGGCTTAGGGCACCTGTAGGGCATTCTTCCTTGCATTTTCCACAGTGTATACAATGTTCTATTTTGTGGGAATTATAGCTAATAGGCATATCTGTTACTATTTCTCCGATAAATACCCAAGAACCATATTTAGCGTTTATTAGCAATGTATTGTCACCTATTACGCCTAATCCGGCAAGTGCTGCAACTTTTTTTTCGGGGATAGGCGAGTTATCGCGAAAGTATTCAAAATTATAGTCTGGATATTTTTCTTTAAGGTTCTTTGAAATAGAGTCTAGAATTTCTCCAACGACAAGATGATAATCGCGTACTATAGCATATCTTGAAATATTTCTTTCTTTAATATCTAAATAATAGGGAAAAAGCATACAGATGATAGACTTTGAATTTTCAGGTAACCTACTTTTGGCTCGGCACTCGATTAAAGAGTCTTTTACTGCATCAAAGGGACAAATACCAAAACACTCTATACCATGTTTATTAATAATATTTTCCATTGAATTCTCCAAACTTAAAAACAGTAAACGTTTAATTGCTTTTCAACAATGTTGGCGTTTACTGTTTAAAATATCGCTTATCTGCGTTTGCGTTTTTTCTTTTTAACTGTTTCTGTTAGTGGCTTAGCAATTGATAAGTCTATCTGTTGATTATCGTTTTGTTCTTTTACTTCAACGTTTTTTTGTGGTTCTACAGAAGGAGACTTAATTTGTGGTTTTAGTTGATTTTCAGGTTCATTAATTAAAGATGTATCTTTCTTTGAATCTATAGAAATTTTAGCCTGTTGTTTAGGTTGATTTTCTAATTCGGTGATTGGTTTTATGTTTGAAACATCTTGTTTAGAATCTGTTTTATCCTTCGGTTTTGAAGAAACTTTAGCGGTTACCGGCTTTTGTTTTGTTTCTTTCTTGGTTGCACTTGACTTTGATTTTGTAGTTGCGACGGTAGACTTTTTGCTACTAGAGACCTTTTTTACAGGTTTTCTCCTAATAGAAGTTTGTTTACCGACCTGGATAAATGCACAACCATATGGTGGAATAATAAGGCAATTATCTTGAATTTCTGAATTTAATAAGGCTTTTCCACCGACAAATTCATCCGGAATAACTATTTTGTTTTTGCTGCCAGATGAGTTAAATGCACAAAGAATTGAAGATTTTAGTTTTTCATCTGTTCTTGAGAATATGATTATGTCTTGATCAGAATATATGTTTTTGATATCTCCTTCTTTAAGAGCTGGACATTTTGCACGCATTTTTGCCAAGTCCTTATACCAATTTATCATATCGAGGTTTTCATTTCCCCAAGGATAGCATTTTCTGTTAAATGGGTCTTTGTAGCCTTCCATAGCAGTTTCGTCACCATAATATATACATGGTACACCTGGAAGCGTATATTGCATAGCAGCGGCTGTTTTAAGAAGTTTTATTCCATGAGCCTTTTCATTTTCATCTAGTTTCTGTGAAGCTTGCCAGTCTCGGCCACGGCCATTTATGCGTTCCCCAACTAAAGCGGTGAGTGCACGTGGAGTATCGTGAGTACCCAAAGGATTCATAAGGTTTCTTGTTACTTCTTTCGGATAATTCTCTACGATTGTTAGAATTTCTTCCATTTTTAAGCCACCGTCTTCTCCGCGTAAGAAGCCTAAAATAGCATTTTTAAATGGATAATTCATTACACTGTCTAGTTGCTTACCAAGCAGGAACTTTCTGCGGTGAGAATAACTTTCTTTGTTAGAAGCATCTTCCCACACTTCTCCTAATATTAGAGCGTCTGGATTTTCATATTTTGCAGCCTCTCTTAAATTCTCGATAAAGGAATCCGGAAGTTCATCAGCAACATCTAGTCTCCAACCTGAAGCACCTTCCTTAATCCACTTTCTTATTATTCCATCTTCACCATTAATGAATTTATTATATTCAGGATTAGTTTCCTCTAATTCAGGTAAATTTTTAAATCCCCACCAAGAACTATAGTCTTCAGGCCAATTTGAGAACTTATACCACTTATAATATTGTGAATCTTTGGAATTGTATGCCCCTACAGTATCGTATCTATTATTTTTATTGAAGTATATGCTATCACTTCCGGTATGACTGAATACACCGTCTATGATTAAGTGCATATCTCTCTTTTTTAATTCTTTGCATAGACGGTTGAAGTCTGCCATACTACCCAAAAGTGGATCTATTTTATTGTAATCAGCAACATCATATCTATGATTAGAATGGGATTCAAAAATTGGATTAAGATAAATGCAATTTACTCCCAAACTTTCAATATAATCAAGTTTATCTAATATTCCTTTTAAGTCTCCACCGAAATAATCTGAATTGGTAATTTGGTTATTTTCATCAGGTCTAAATTCAGGAATTCCATCCCAATCTTTTCTAATCTTACGGTCTTTTGGTACGAGGGTTTTCTTTTTACCGGAATTAAAGAATCTATCGGGGAATATTTGATACATTATTCCTCCACAAAGCCAATCTGGAGTTTTAAAGTCCTTGGCAGTAACAGTTAACTGCCAAGAGGCTCCGTCTTGATTAATTAAAGCTTTGTTTGTGTTTGTGTCGCGAGTTATCTTTTCTGTTCCGTTTATTGTTTCTATTTCAAAATGATACCAGTAAAGTCCATAGTTTTCAGGTGTAAAATGACATTCCCACATTTCATGGTTGTCGTCTTTCATTCCACACCAAAACATAGAGTTACAAAACGACTGATTGTCGGAATCTGAAATGATTTTCAATACTGCGTTTGAACAATTTAAACTTCTTGGTAAAACTATTTTAAAATGTACTCGTGTGCTTTCGCTAACTGCATATTTAGGATTGCGATAAAAAGTATCACGCGAATTAAAAATAGTATTCATGTTTATTTTTCTCCTGTTCTAAGTCGTGTATATTATTTTAGTGGACGTGCGCCCCAAATATTATCTGCATATTCCTGTATAGCTCTGTCTGCGGCAAAACGGCCTGCATTAGCTATATTTATTAGTGACATACGGTTCCAGTTTTCTTTGTTTGCATATAACTCTGAAGCCTTGGTCTGTGCTCTTGAGTAGTCTTCAAAATCTGCTAAAACCATGTATTGGTCTATTGTTAATAATGAATCATAAATATCATTAAATCTTATGCCTTTAAATCCGGTATTTAGGGTGTCGAGAGCACCCTTTATAACAGGATTATTTTGATAGTATATTTGTGGATTATAGTGAAGTTTTAAATCTTCAACTTCAGGTGTAGTCATACCAAAAATTATTATATTATCGTTGCCTACAGCCTCACTTATTTCAACATTTGCACCATCGAGTGTACCTAAAGTTATTGCACCGTTTATCATGAATTTCATGTTGCCGGTTCCGCTGGCTTCGGTACCTGCCAAGGAAATTTGTTCACTGATTTCGGATGCAGGCATAAGTTTTTCTGCAACAGTGACTTTGTAGTCCTCTAAGAAAATTACCTTTAATTTTTGGTTTACATCAGGGTCATTGTTGATAGTGTCTGCCATCATGACAATAAATCTGATAATTTGTTTTGCAAAGTAGTATCCTGAAGCTGCCTTAGCACCAAATATATAAGTTTTTGGTGTGAATGGTGCATTTGGGTGAGCCTTTAACCATTGATATAAAGACAATATATGAAGAGCGTTCATGTGTTGACGCTTATATTCATGTAGCCTTTTGACCTGCACATCAAAGATAGAGTCAGGGTCGATACTGATACCGTTGTGTTTCTTTATATAGTTTGACATATTTATCTTATTTTGATGTTTTATTTCTGCAAGGCGATTTAAAACACTGATATCATCTTTATATTTTAGTAAATTCTGAAGTTCAGAAGCTTCGTATATATATTTATCTCCTATAAGCTCTGTAATTAGTTTTGCAAGCTCCGGATTTGCCTGGTTAAGCCATCTGCGGTGGGCTATACCGTTGGTTACATTTTTGAATTTATCTGGAGTAATAGCATAAAAATCTTTGAAAACAGTATTTTTTAATATTTCACTGTGAAGCCTTGAAACGCCGTTTACACTATGACAAGCAATAACAGCAAGGTTTGCCATTCTGATTATTCCATTATTGATAATAGCCATTTGGCCTATCTTTTGAGGATCTACGCCTAGATTATGCATATCGTTGCAGAAACGATTATTGATTTCTTCGAGTATTTGATATATTCTGGGGAGTCTGCGTTTAAACATCTCTCTATCCCAGCATTCAAGGGCTTCTTTCATTACAGTGTGGTTTGTATAGGCAACGGTCCTTGTAACGATATCCCATGCTTTATCCCAAGTATAGCCACATTCATCAAGCATAATACGCATAAGTTCAGGTATAGCTAATACAGGGTGTGTATCATTTAGATGGATTGCTACTAATTCAGGTAAATTATCCAAAGAGTCATTTTTTCTTAGATGACGATGGATTATATCCTGGATAGTTGCTGAAACTAGGAAATATTGTTGTGCAAGCCTTAGGCTCTTTCCTTCATAATGATTGTCTTCAGGATATAGTACTTTTGTTATAACTTCTTCCTTAGCATTTTTTTCCATAGCACTAACATAATTTCCGCTATTGAAAAGTTTCATGTCAAATGCAGTAGATTTTGCTGACCAAAGGCGAAGTTTACTTATACCTTTTCCTCCCATACCGGAAACCATTAAATCATAAGGTACTGCCATAACTTTATTGGCGTTTACATGTTTTACTTCGTGATATGCACCATCCCATGATTCTTCGATATCCCCGCCAAAAAGGACTTCAACAGTTTTTTCAGGACGTGCCTGAAGCCATACTTCCCCGCCTGGAAGCCAGAAATCAGGGAGTTCGGTTTGCCAACCATCTATAAGTTTTTGACTAAACATACCAAACTCATACTTAAGAGAATATCCCATTGCAGAATGATTAGTTGTTGCTAAACCATCTAAGAAACAAGCAGCAAGTCTTCCTAAACCACCGTTACCTAAACCTGCATCGGGTTCTTGTTCGTATATGTCGTTAATGTCAATATCAAAACTGGAAAGTGCATTAGATACAGCTTCTTCCATACCAAGATTGAAAAGATTATTTTTTAATGAGCGTCCCATTAAAAATTCCATACATAGATAATAAATTTGTTTTGTCCCTTGTTTAGCAGCTTCCTTGCAAAATTTAGATCTCTTTGCTGTTAAAATATCATTTAAGATAAGGACAATAGCTTTATAAAATTGTTCATCGTTAGCCTCTGCAGGGCTTATCCCAAAGTTGTGCGATAGCTTTCCTATTATAAGTCTGCGGATTTCATTGCTAGATAATTTATTACTCATTTTCAATCCTCCATAATGATTTTTTATAGATAAAAGATTTTACATTATAGTATTAAATTGTATTGTGTTTGATTATACACCAATTGAGAAGATAATTCAATTTGAATTCATATGTTGTGGTATAAAATCTAATGTTAATTTAATTAATCGATTAGAATATCATTAATAACTAATCCTGAAATGAGCTTAGGGAAAAAATAAGTTGACTTTTGGGGCATTTTTTCGCCTGCCAAGGCGACATCTTTAATTTGAGAAACCTTTGTTGGGTTTAATATAAATGCGCAGTTTGCATTGCCGGAATCTACTTCTTGGAATGCTTTGTTAAAATTACGTGTGTATGATAAATTTAATTGGTTTGCCATATTATCGTCGTTGATTCCCAAAAGTTTTTCTAGGATTAAACTATGAAGTACAGTAACATCAAGAGATTTGAACGCCTTGCTTTTTTGGGGGATAAGATTATCAAGGACACTATTGTCCCTTAAAACCATGATTACAGCTTTGTCTTTGCCATAGTAGAAAGCGAATGCGTTTTTGCCGTTTTTGTAGTATATATTAAGTTTTGACTCAATTGACTTTGTATCTTCTATTTCTAAAATGTCGAAGTGTGTTTTAACACTTTTAATTAACTGTTGCGGGTCAAAATCATTAATATTTTTAACAAGTCGGTGAGTTGGAAATACCACTAATCCATCGTTTTGCATGTCTACAAGCATCATCATTACATATTTGCTTGAATTGCTTGGATGCAGTTTATTGTATTTTAAGGCGGTTTCATAGCGGTGATGACCATCGGCGATATAAAGTTTTCTTGTTTTAAAATCAGAACATATTTTTTCAGTTATATTTTGATTATCAATTATCCAAAGCCTGTGTATAATCTTATTTTCATCTGTTACCTCGATAGTAGGTTTAGAATTTGTAAGATTGTTGATATCGGTGTAAGTTTTGTTATCGTCATCTATATATAAAGAGTAAATCGGGCTAAAGTTACATGCAGTGTTTTCCATAAGATTAAGACGATCTTCTTTAGCTTTAGATAAGGTCTCCTCATGTGGAAGGATTATTCTTTTTGAAAATTCCTCTAGTTTTACACGGCATATAAGGCCCTTTATTTTTTTTACCTCATTTTTTAACATAAATTCCTCTTCATATACATAGAGAGAATTTTTTTTATCATATGTTAAAATACCTTGTTTTTCCCAGCTGTCAAGAAGCTTTTTTGCATGTTTGTATGGAGTTTCGGATTCTTTTGGGAGTTCAAGTCTTATGAGATTATAGAGGCTTTTTTTAATTAGTTTATTATATTCTTCATTGTCGACTATATCATATGGTGGGCATATTACATTTTCCATATTAGTGACAAGTTTAGGGTTATACCGTAAAGCTTTAAAAGCTTTAATTGTAGCCATAATATCACTCTCCGATTATATTTTTTAGACTTATTGGTCTATAGCATCTGATTAATGAATTAAATATATTATGAATTTCTTTACAATAATGTGAGAACTATAATAACATGGTTTTACAAAGAAAGAAGGAGTAATGTGGGATACAAGAAAAATATTTTATTTTTTATATTAATGTTTTCAGCGTTTCTTATATGCTTTTACTGTGATAACCTAGCATATAAGGTTGATTTTTCGGAAAAATCTTTGACTGCAACAGCAGAAACAAATGTTGTTGATGAACAAAGTGAATATGTTAAAGAAGGAAATATTTCGAATAATGATAGAGATATAAAGCCCAGCAGAAAGGCCAAGGTATATTTATATATAGGAATTTCAGTGGTTGCTTCTTTGCTTGTAATTATATTAATAGGTCTTTATGTTTCTGGAAAGAAAAAAAGAAAATAACGCGATTAAAAGCAAAAAGCATTGAAAATTTAATTAATTTATATTGATATTACTAGGTAGATAAATGTTACATTTTCTTTTGATATTTTGACTATACATTTTATATTATTTTGAAAGTGTTTTCAAGACCGGAGTGGAGCAGAGAGTTATTACTGTTAAAAAATAGAAATAAATTTAGGATAATAAAGGCTAAAAAGAGCTAATTTTAAGATAAAAATAAAAAAGATTTGTTTTTTTGCCCTCAAGAGGGGAAAAAACAGGTCTTTTTTTCTGTATATTGAGAGAACAAAAGGAGTGAGATGAATTTGAGGAAGAAGGCATCGACAACTTTAAGTACTAAAGAAAGGCTTTTTTGTTACAACTATGTAAATAATGGAAATGTTAAAGAGTCTGCGCTTAGATCAGGATATCGTAGAGAACCTGAGAGGGCTGGGATAAGGCTACTTGCAAGAAAAGAAATAAATCATGAAATTTCAAGGCTTTATAAACTTAAAAATCTGCACCTTAAAAACAAAGCCAACAGTGGTTATGAGCGTTTGGCATTCGGGAATATTTCAGATCCTATTAGCCTTTTGTTTTCTGATACGCCAACATTGCAAATGCTTGAAAATATGGATTTATTTAATATATCCGAAATAAAGAAAAATAAAGATGGGGGACTTGAGATAAAGTTTTTTGATAGATTAACAGCAATCGAAAAATTGCGAGATTCGGGTCATAACAATGCAGACGATGTTACTCCGTTTTATAAGGCTCTGGAAAACGGTGCTAAGGCATTGAGCTCGAAAGAGAAAGAGTCGGAGGAATGATTGTGAAATTTAAAAATTTTTCTGAAAAACAGTTAAAAGTTCTATCTTGGTGGTGTGAAAACAGCAAATATAAGGACTATGATGCGGTAATCTGTGATGGCTCAGTTAGAAGCGGTAAGACGTTATGTATGTCGATTTCATTTATTGCCTGGGCTTTTTATAGGTTCGAGGGAGGAAGCTTTGCTATATGTGGAAAAACTATTCGTTCACTTAGAAGAAACCTGATAGCACCGCTTATACCGATTTTGGAAGAGATGGGATTTAGTTGTAGAGAAAGAATCTCTCAAAATTTATTGGAAATTACGAAAAATGGTCGTAAAAATAGTTTCTATATTTTTGGTGGTAAAGATGAATCCTCAGCGGCACTTGTCCAGGGTATTACACTTTCCGGGGTTTTGTTTGATGAGGTGGCACTGATGCCACAGTCATTTGTAAAACAGGCAATAGCAAGGTGCTCGGTGGAAGGTTCAAAATTTTGGTTTAACTGTAACCCGGAGTACCCGGGGCATTGGTTCTATAGAGAATGGATATTAAAGGCAAAGGAAAAGAAAGTTTTATATCTGCATTTTACTATGGATGACAACCCGTCACTTTCTAAAGAAATGATAAATCGTTATGAAAATTTATATACAGGGACGTTTTATGACAGGTTTATAAAAGGTAGATGGGTTGCCGCAGAAGGGGCTGTATATCCGTTTATGTCAAACAGTAATATGTTTTGTGATGTGCCAAAGGGCATATGTTCAAAGTATGCAATTTCATGTGATTACGGTACCGTAAACCCGGCGTCATTTGGACTATGGGGAAACTATGACGGAGTTTGGTACAGAATAAAAGAATATTATTACGATTCAAGAAAAATTGGTATACAACGTACAGATGAGGAACATTATAATGCACTTTTAGAACTTTCCGATGGTTTGGATATAGATGTTGTTACAGTTGATCCATCAGCTGCAAGTTTTATTACGCTTATTAACAAGAAAAATAAATTTAGAGTTATACCGGCTAAAAACAATGTAGTCGATGGAATAAGGGAAGTATCTACAGTATTAAAACAAGGGAAAATAAAGATTTGCAATACCTGTTCAGACAGCATAAGGGAATTCGGTCTGTATCGTTGGGAAAATACAGTCGGTAAAGACGTACCAATAAAAGAAAATGACCATGCAATGGATGATATAAGATATTTTGTCACAACAATATTATCAAGTGAAAGTAGTGGCTTTTTTGTTGTGGCATCAAGAAGATAAGGGAGGAAAATATGAATTTATTTAAGAAAGTAAAAAAGTCTCAAAATATTGTACAAACGGCACCGTCGAAATCTGAAACGGTACATCCGTTTTCGGCTCTTAACCGATATGTTCCGCTTTCAGACACAGAGGTAAGATTGTATGAATCGCTAAGAGAAGCAGTTCCGATAATAGATTCGGCTATCTGCAAAACGATTAGGCTTATGGGGTATTTTGATATTGAATGT
The DNA here is from genome assembly GCA_934464585.1 of uncultured Eubacteriales bacterium. Lineage (GTDB taxonomy): Bacteria > Bacillota > Clostridia > Oscillospirales > Acutalibacteraceae > CAKSJY01. Next base: position 64,001 of record CAKSJY010000004.1, on the reverse strand, counting down.
GAGAACAAAAAAATTGAGAAGCAATTAAAAGATTTTTTTCAATATGTAAAGGTTGGTGCAAGTGGCCAGGGAATACAGAGCTTTATAAGCACTTATATGGATCAACTTTTAACATATGGTACGGCAATTGGTGAAATTATTCCATATGAATGTGGAAGTCAGGACATGGCATTATATAACGCAGATCTAAGAGATGTAGAACTTAGAGTAGACAATAATCCAATGGATTTAATTATTTGTAAAAAAGATGGAGATAAGGCATTTCCTATTAGAAATAAAGAACTCGTTTTGGTTTCAACATTAAATCCGCTTCCGGGTGAAATATATGGTACATCGATTTTAAAAGGGTTACCGTTTGTTAGCAATATACTCTTAAAAATTTATCATAGCATTGGTGTGAACTGGGAGAGAGTTGGAAATATACGTTTTGCTGTTACATACAAACCTGGAAATGATGCTGCAGAAAGAGCCTATGCAAAAGAGAGAGCGATGCAAATAGCTACCGAATGGAGCAAAACCATGAGAAGTGACGGAGGAATAAATGATTTTGTTGCAGTTGGCGATGTAGATATTAAGGTGATAGGTGCTGATAATCAGATATTAGATAGTCTTGTACCGGTAAAGCAGATGTTAGAGCAGATAGTAGCAAAATTATCAATACCACCGTGTTTTTTAGGACTTTCCTGGTCAACGTCGGAAAGAATGTCTACTCAACAAGCTGATTTACTTACAAGTGAACTTAATGCATACAGAAGAATATTAAATCCTGTTATAAGAAAAATCTGCAATATGTGGCTTGTTTCAAAAGGTTTATTTACTGAGTATGAGATAAAGTGGAGTGATATAAATCTACAAGATAGAGTCCAAGTAGCAAATGCGAGACTTTTAGAGGCAAGGGCTATGGAAATAGAAAAAAGACTTAGTGAATAAATATCACACATTATAGTGTGTTATTTATATATTTAACGTTTAAAACGGTGAGGTGATAAAGGTGAAAAGCGGTTACATATTAAAAAGCGAAGAGAATACCGAGAATATATCAAATGAAATGGAGCTTGTTAATAAGTATACAAGAAGAAAATTTGAAGAATCAGATGTATATATTTTTTCGGTTGTGCTTTGCGACAATGAAGTCGACAGAGATGGTGAGATGTTTACAAAGGAAGCCTTGGTGAAGTTATCTGAGCTGTTTGTTGGGAAAACAGGTATATTGGACCATAACATGAAAGCTGAAAACCAAAAAGCAAGGATTATTTCATGTAAGGTAGAGGAAGTACCAGGGGTCGTTAACTCTTTAGGACAACCTTATTTCAGGCTTGCAGCAAGGGCATATACGCCAAGAACTGACAAGAATAAAGACTTTATTACCGATATAGATTCAGGAATAAAGAAAGAAGTAAGTGTTAGTTGTGCAGTTAAGGAAAAGTTTTGTTCAATATGTTCTAAGAATTTACGAAAGTCCCGATGCAACCACCAAAAAGGGAATGTCTATAAGGTGGGTAATGAGGAGAAGTTTTGCTACCATGTGTTATCTGAACCATATGATGCCTATGAATGGTCATTTGTGGCGGTTCCGGCACAAAAAGGGGCAGGGGTTATTAAAAAGTTTAATGGTGTAGAAAGGAGTGATATAGGAATGGAAAATATCTTAAAAAGCTTACAGAATAAAGAGGAAATTACACTTAGTAGCAGCGATTCAGAAAATCTATATGAATTAATTAAATCGCTAAAACAAGAAGCAGAAGATGGCAAACAATATAAAGAGGATTTAAAAAGAGAAGTTATAAGGCTTTGTGCTGGTTCAGAAAGTGGTATATGCATTGAAACAATGAAAAGTGTTGCCGATAAAATGGACATATCTGAATTGAAAAGTTTTAAAAATGCTTTTGAGAAGAAGTCTTTGGAATATAACGTATTTAAACCACAATTGTTACCTAAAAAAACAGAAAAAAAGAAAAATACAAATACTGAATTTAAAATTTAAAAGGAGAGATTGTAATGAGTGTTTCTTTAAGTGGATATGAAGATAAGGTAGTAACTTTAATCGCAGCGTCTGGGGTTAAAAAGGGAGATTTAGTAAAAATAAGTGCAAATAAGACAGTAGAAAAATGTGCAAATACTAACACATTTTGTGGCGTAGTTTTATCTGTAAACAATGGATATGCTGCAGTAAAAGTTGGTGGATATGTAACATTACCATATAGTGGTACATTTACAGCATTGGGTTATCAATCATTGTCTTCAGATGGTTCTAATAAGGTAAAAGCCGATAGTGAAAAGGGAAGACAAATCTTAGTTATGGATATCGATTCAACAAGCGCAACAACAGGCATTATTTTATAAATAAAATTTAGGAGGAAAAAATTATGGCATTTTATGATTCAATAAAACTTGAAAAAGGTATGTACAATACAGGTAAAAACAGTTTTACTCAAAATTTGGAGGTTTTAGACCCATCAGAAAATTATGAAAATACAGAGCTAGCAGGTTTAGATGCTTTTGAACGTCAGCTAAAACGTTTTAATATTAAGGTTTGCGGCACAAATTCAGATGTTATCGATAAATTCTTCCAAACATCAGATTCAGCAGTGCTATTTCCTGAATACATTGTAAGAGCAGTAAGACAAGGTATCGAAGAAAATAATATGCTACCTTCGATTGTTGCAACAACTACAAAAATAGAAGGCCTTGACTATAGAGGGATTGTTTCAGAAGATGAAACTGATGCAACAAATATTGCAGAGGGTGCTGAATTACCTAAAACTAATATCCGTACACAAGATAACTTAATTAGGTTAAATAAAAGAGGTAGAATGCTTGTAGCTTCCTATGAAGCATTAAGATTCCAACACCTTGACTTGTTTACAGTAAGCCTAAAAAGAATTGGTGCTTGTATTGCAAGAGCGCAGCTAGACGATGCTGTTGATGTATTACTAAATGGTGATGGAAACAACAATGCAGCAGGCCAAGTATCTTCAGCAACCGCTGATACTCTTACATATTCAGATCTTGTAAAACTTTGGGCAAGTTTATCACCATATGAACTAAATACAATGTTGGCTTCAACTGCAACAATGCAAACTATTTTAAATCTTGAAGATATGAAGGATGCTCAAGCAGGACTTAATTTCCAAGGTACTGGTAAACTTGTTACACCACTTGGGGCTACTTTAGTTCATGTACCATCAGTAACAGCCGAAACAATTATAGGTATCGATAGAAATTGTGCACTTGAAATGGTTCAAGCAGGCGATGTTATAGTTGATTACGATAAGTTAATCGACAGACAGCTTGAAAGAGCATCTGTAAGTAGTATTACAGGTTTTGCAAAGATTTTTGCAGATGCTACTAAAAAATTAACTTGGTAATTTTGTATAAGAGGTGAGCTACTTGGATATACAGGAGATATTAAAAAGGTTCGCATTAATAGCATCTCTAAGTGACGAAGAAGTATCACCGTGGTTACCTATTTGTAGCGAGGCGGAAGAAGATATAAGAAGAATGCTTAAGGACCCATTGACAGAAGAACAAAATGGCATGCGGCTTAATGCCGCTGCCGCCGCCTTGGTTTATTATAGATATACGGTGTATAGGGCTTCAGGAGAAGGCATGAACGATTTTGCAGCGGGAGACATAAAGGTTACCATCGATAAAAAAACAATGGTTGATTTAGCATATAGAGTATGGCTAGATGCCAAAGCACTTATATTGGATTTAATAAATGATAATGAGTTTTTGGCAGAAAGGGTGAGCATCGTATGATGGGACGTGATACAACAGTAAGGTCTCTAATCAAACAACACGGGAGTACTGTTGAGGTATTAGACGGCTTAAATAACCTAAAAGCGACTACAAAAGCGATGATTCAACCCAGCAGATATGTAGATAAAAATACATTTGGTTATCAATACCTAAAATTGGGTATTGCAGATATAAATACATTTATATATACCGGTATGCCGGATGTTAGGATAGATACATTCCCAATTGACACTACTTTAAGGTGTAATGGTGATTTATATACAATAAAAAGAGCAGAGAAAATATGCTTAGCGGATGAAGTTTTGTATATTTGGGCTATATTGCAGAAATATGTGCCTGACGACAATATAACTTAAATGTAAAGGGTGGATATGATGGGAATATTTGATGAGATTGCAGAGGATATAAAAAACAAATTATCAGCAGATGAAGAACTTTCAGAAGTAGGTTTTATAAACTCATATAGAGCGGTAAAGCGACCTAATCCAATTAGAAGTAGTTATGTGACTATCGGAATTTCAGAAGTGGATTCGTCTGATCGAGCGTTTGGAAACTACTTTGGTCAATCATGCGGAAAAGATGTGTTTGGTAAAAATTGTTCCATGACTGTTCTGCTGAGAATAAATTCACCTAAATTTTTAGGTAGCAACAATTGTTCAGATATTTTTTCTAAAATATTTGATTGCCTATTTTTAGATCCGGATTTGAAACAAATTTATAAAATAAATTGCAAAGAGGTAGGATTTGATAAAAGTTCAGAGGTGTACTTTTTAGATTGTTTGTTGAAAATGAGAATATTTATAGGTAAGTCAAATGAAGAAATAGAAATAAGTGATATTCAAGTGAAGGGAGAAATATAATGTCGGTAATTGCACATCAAAGGCCGGGAGTTTATTCAGATTATAATACCTCCGGAGTAATATGGTCGAATGGCAAAGGTAAGGCAGTTGGTATAGTAGCACTAAATAGTGCTGAAGCTAATGTAGTTCACAAAATAACCAAGGCAGTAGATGCTGAAACTATTTTTGGTGTCGAGGGCGAGATGTACTCTCTTTGCTGTATGGCACTGAAAAACGGCGCTTCGGAAGTCATGGCAGTTTCGGCTGGTACAAGTACAAGCTGTGATTACGAGGCAGCTTTTAGTACATTAGAAACACAAAATGGTATTTATACTGTTGTTTGTGACAGTACAAGTCCTACGGTACATAACCTTTTAAAAACAAGTATACTTAATTGCTCAAAGAATCAAAAGGAACGACTGGGGATAGTTTCTTTCGGTAAATATGAAAATATAGATAGCGTGAAGAGTTGGGCACAAGGCCTAAATTGCGAAAGGATGATATTGCTTTCACAAATTCCACTTGATGAAAGCTTAAAAGAACTTTCCGGAAATTTGTTGGCTGCGGCTTTAGCCGGTGTGATTTCCGGAAATGTAGATCCGTCTTCGTCATTTAATACAAAGACTTTAAGTGGCATAAAGGGAATTTCTCCTACACTTGATGAGGATGATATAGATACATATATAACAAACGGTATTACACCATTGGAATGTGTTTTAGATGAGGCCGAAATAATCAGGCTTGTTACATCCAAAACAACGACAGACGGTGTTTTTGATACAACATTTAAAGACATAAATACAGTTTTAATAATAGATGAAGTAATTCCAGGCCTTAGAGATATGCTTAAAAACAATCTTTTAGGTGGGAAAAATAATGTTACAACACGTTCTGCGATTGCGACTCAGACAGTTATAAAACTTCAGGAATATAAAGACAGCGGAATAATTGTAGATTACCAGCAACCTAATATAAGTGTGTCGGACCAAGATGCGACTGTGTGTATTGTGGAAGTATCTTTTACAGTTTCACATGGATTAAATCAAATTATTATTTCAGCAAATATAAAAGTTTAGGGGTGAGACTATATGTTAAAGGCTGTATTTCCAACAAGTCAGGATATCTATATAGAGGTAAACGGAAAAAAGCTTGCGGTTGTTGAAAGCTATAAGGCTCAATCAAGTCAAAACAGCAGATATATTGAAGCTTTTGGAGAAAAAGAACCTGTTGGTACAGTATCCGGTAGAATAAAGCATGTTATAAGTTTATCTAGGGTTTATATGTATTTTGACGGCCAATCAGATACCGCAGTAAATTTTTTTGATTTACATAATTTTAATTTGGTTATAGTAAAACCTGACAGAAGAATAGTTTATTCCGGATGTGAGTGGTTTGATATAAAAGAGTCAGCATCGCTTAATGATACCATACTTGAAGATGTACAAATTATTGCTGCAAAAAGGATGGAAATATTATGATGAAAAAGAGAGTAGGAAGACAACTTCTTGGTGGAAAGTTTACAAGAGAACCTATAGAGCTTTTGTCCGGAGTGTTTTATATAAGTCTTTTATCAGTATATGAAGCAATTTTATGCGAAAAAGAATCAAGAAAACTTTTGGAAAGACTTATTGCTGATGGTGCAGACCAAAGGATTTCTAAATCTGTGGCAGAAAATGCGGTGCTTACATCGCTTTGTTTGTATGACGAAAAGGATAAACTTGTATTTAAGGATGGATTTAATGCACTTTCTATTTTAACTCCAGAAGAGCTTTTAAAGGTAGCTAATAAATATGCTGAACTACAGAAGAATTTTTTAACATTTGATAAGCTTACACCAAGTGTAGTGCGAAACTTAAAAAAAAACTAAGTTTGCCAAAACAAAGGATATGCTATGAAGTTTTAAAAAGGTTTGGATCACTTCCAACATCCTATGACGCCAGAAACATGTGTGAGGGTGATTATATATATTGTTATATTCATATGCTTTTGGATGAGGAACCGGAAGGAATTGAAGAAGGTATAAACGAAAATTTTGACGAGAATAAATTTATAGAAATGAGTGGTGATTCAGTTGATGATATTTAACGATATATTTAAAAAGAATAGACAGGCCGCTTTAAAAAATAGATCAAAAGAAAGCTTATGGCTGCCAACTTTAAAATTAAATAAATTAGAAACAAAAAATATAGAAATAGATGTGTCGGAAGATGTTAGACAACCGTTATCGGAAGATGATACGCCACAAATTTCTAAAGATGAATTGTTTGATGCGCAGATTGTATCGGATATATTTGAAAGGGATTTCAGAAGATATCCATGTATGTTTGAAGCAGACTTGGGGGGAACTAAAATATGAGTTTAGAAAAAATGAGTTATAAAGATTATGTTTGGGAGTACAATCCAAGTCAAATATCGGTTGATGAAGAAAAAAATATAAAAGATATTAAGTGTCCTTATTATAAAAATGTTTTGCAAAATTTTGGAAGAGCTAAAAGAGTTGTAAAAGGATCCGGAGAATTTTTTGGAGAAAATTTTTTAGAAAAGTTTAATAAGCTTAGAGAGGTTTATTTAAGCGATGAAACAGGATATCTAAAACTACCCGGTGAGGAGCCGTTTTTAGCAAGTTTCAAATCATTGAAAATGTTAGGGAATAAGGCAGAGGATTCATTAAGCTACAGCTTTGAGTTTTGGGAAAGTATAGAAAAATCTGGTATAGAAGTTACAAGTTTGAGTGAAAGCTATTATACGGCAAGTAAGGGAGAAAACCTTTGGAACATAGCCTATAAATATAACACAACAGTTTCAGACCTTATGAAAATTAATCCGGAAATTAAAAGACCCGATTCACTTGAAGAGGGGCAGAGGGTGGTGCTTAGGTGAAATTTAAGTTTAAAACTATAGATGATAGAGAAGTTATATTTGAAAACCCGTATTTAGTAAATATAACAAAGGAAATTGATACACCGGCAGACAACCTAAGTGCTACCTTCCCCATTTTAGAAAAAGTACCGGAGTTTAAGAGTGTAGAAGTATTTATTAGCGATGAAAGTATTTTTTCCGGCATTGTTGACGAACAGATAACAAAAATAAATGCTGATGGTTGCTTTTTAGAAATTTATGCAAGAAGTTATGCTGCGTGGCTTTTAGATAATGAAGCTATGCCACAGGTGTATTATTCGCCTTCACTTGAGATTATTTTTGATCGACATATAAAACCATATGGGTTTAAGAAAATAATTGGTGATAAAAGTGTATTTACAGGTGAGTTTACAGTCACAAAGGGTATGAGCGAGTGGGGTGTTTTAGAAAAGTTTTGTAAAACATATTTAAATACAACCCCTCGTGTAATAGATGAATTTGTTGTTGATGCAACAGGGAAAGATTGTGAAAAGGATAAAGTATTTATAGAAAACTCAAAGGATGGAATATGTTATTTCGAGATTAAGGAAAATATATGTAGATATAATAGAATTTCCGAGGTTTTTGTAAGAGCGGGAAAAGATGCTGCTTATAATATAAAAGTAAGTAATACTAATGCTTTAGGTACAGGGATAAAAAGGAAAAGATACTTGAATTATACCAATGACAGCAGGACTCCGGTATCATGCGGAGAGGAAATTATAAAATCTGGTGAAGAAAAATTTTGTCAGTTTACAGTTGAGCTTCCAAGTCTGCAAGCGCTCGAAGTTAATCAGCAGGTAAATATTTCGGACAAGATTTTGGGTAATATTAGTGATTTGCATATATCAAAGATTAAATATATTTTATCTCCGAATATTGAAAAAACAGAGGCTGTTATGTTTAAGGAGGAAAATTAATGTGGATTTCCAAAAAGATTGCAGTATCAAATATAAGCCATGAAAATCTTGATGGTGAGGTTACATATTCAAGTTCAAATACCGTAAATGTTCAAAATAGTAGTGAATATAGAAATATATCTTTTGTAGTTCCGAAAGGGATAGCCTACTCACCACTTGATGGGGATAAGACAGTTATAATTCCGGTAGGTGATAAATACATTTGTGCAGGCGTTATAGCGGAAGACAAAAATCTTAAACCCGGAGAAATTATGCTTTATTCAAATGGTGGAGCAAGTTTGGTTTTAAATAATGATGGCAAGGTATTGATAAATGGTGTAGAGTTTAAACAAGGAGAGGACTAATATATGGATACAGCACTAAAAAACGGCGATTTCTGTTTGGGTACTACTGGAAAGCCTTTTTTGATTTCAGGTGCAAAAGAGATTTTGCAACGTGCGTTAATACGTCTTACGGTAAAAAAAGGAAGCTTTATATATGATAAAAATCTGGGCAGTAGGCTATATACTCTAAAAAGTAGCACAGGTAACCTAAAAAATACGGCATCTATTTTAGTTAATGAAGCTCTTGCAGATATGAAAGAGGTAAAAGTGGATAGTGTTGATGTAAGTTTTGCAGATAGTGCAGAAAATTTAAGGATTAGCGTGAACCTTTCAATAGATAAGAATAAAGAGGAATTGGAGGTTATAGTATGAGCAGTACATATTCTGAAATACTGGAGAGTATGCAAAATGAGTTTAAAAATTTGGCTGGGTTTGACGCAGATGAAGCGTCGGATATAGGAATAAGGTTAAAAGTGTTAGCAGGCGAAATTTTTTCAACAATGGCAAGTATGGATTGGTTAAAAAATCAAATGTTTCCTCAAACAGCTACAGGTACACAATTGGATTTACACGCCGAGCAACGAGGTTTAACTCGAAAACCTGCAACAAAGGCAAGAGGAAAGCTTACTTTTTCCAGACAAAGATCAATTTTATATGATGTTACAATTCCTGAAGGAACAGTATGTGCAACTTCGGGGTCAGATGGATTTAGATATAAGACTACCGAAACAGTAGTTTTACCTGCAGGCTCACTTTCAGTACAGGCCAATGCAGAGGCCGAACTGCCGGGTACAGCTTCAAATACGTTGGCAGAGACAATAACCATTATGGTTACTCCACCCGCTGCAATTACAGCGGTTAGTAACGCCTTAGCATTTTCAGGCGGAACCGATAGTGAATCAGACAGTGATTTAAGAAAGAGATTAATAGAGAGTTATAGAAATATTCCAAATGGAACCAATGCGGCTTTCTATAAAGAATGTGCTTTGCAATATGACAATGTATATTCTGCAAGCGCTGTTTCAAGAGCCGGCGGTGATGGTACAGTATACGTTTATGTTGCCGAAAGGGGTGGCGCTTTAAGTGATAACGATATGAAAAGTATACAAGATGATATTAATGCTCTTAGGGAAATCAATGTTGATGTTACCGTAAAAAAACCAAAAGAAGTAAAAAGAAGTGTTGATATAATTATATATCCGCAAGAGGGTTATATATTCAGTGATATAAAGGACGAATGTGAGGCAGTTATAGGTGAGTACTTTTCATCTCTTAAAATTGGGGAGCCATATCTTTTAGCTGGTTTAGGGAATGCTATATTCAATATAGAAGGCGTTAAAAATTATAGATTCGGTTCAGGCAATTCCTCAGATTACACTACAAGTGCTAATGAGCTTGTTTGCATGGAAACAGTCACGATAACTGAAGGAGGAAGTTAAGCTTGAGTGTATTGACATTATTAAAATCAAAGTTAAAACCTCTTGGTTTGTACAATCTATCGCCAGAAAGCATTGTAAATGCTGAACTTTCGGCATATGCGGTAGGATTTGAGCTTTTAAACGAAAGGTTTAATGAACTTGAAAGAGAGTGCTTTATTTCAACTTCACAGTCTTTCGGATTGGATTTGAGAGAAAAACTTTTTGGATATTTAAAAAGTGATTTGGGTAACTCAGAACGGCAGGAGAGGCTTTTATATAGAAATAAAATCACATCAAACGATTATACAAAAGTTAAAATTGAGGAAGCAGCGAAGTCCTGTGGTATAGAGGGATACATAATAGAAAATAGGGGCGGTACCAAGTTTGATTTCAACTGCAATGACACATTTTCGAGTGCCGAAGAAAGACAAAGTGCAATTAATGAAGCAAAGCAATTTTTACCGGCACATTTAAGATGTGACTTTGATTTTAGGGATCTAAGCTGGGATAGGATAGATGAAAATGACTATACATTTAACCAAATGGATGCTGAAGATTTAACTTGGAATAAGATAGATACTTAAAGGGGGAAAATAAGATGCCTACACAAAATAAAACGGCTAACCTAAATTTAAATAGTTGGCTTGGGACTGACAAGCCGAAAAGAGAAGACTTTGTAAGTGATAATACAATATTAGACAGTATTATACACTCGCATACTACAAATACAAATATTCATCTAACAGAGGCAGACAGGCAAATATTAGCCGGTAGTCAGATTACAGCTGAACTACTCCAAGGAGATGGTAAATCTATTAAGTCTCATACACTAAGCTTTGCACCGAGTATGGTTATTGTGCTTTTAGCAACAGAACCATTTACTGACTTTGATTTTACTAATAACTGTGTTATATGTAATGGTGGAATAGGTAACCAGGTGAATGGATCAACAAGCGGGATGGAACTTGCTGGTACTACATTGATTTTATCTCAAAGCCAAGATGTACCTACTTCAGGTCCATTTTTAAACCTAAATAAGCAAGGAAAACAATATGTTTGTATAGAGATTAAATAAATTAACCAACAACTTTCATTTTAGATAAAACCTTTAGTTGAATCCGACGTTTTGATATTGTGTTATCGAGCGTCGGATTTTTTAATGGAATCATAAAAATTATCATTTTATATATAACAAAAGCGACCCGCCTAAGAAAGGACGAGTCGCCGATTAAGAACTTAAGTTTAATTACGCTTTTGAGAAAGCGAAAGATTTATTTTGAACATTGTTGTTTTCAACATGTTTATGATTGCGTCGTTTACGTTTTATAACCGCTTGAGCCGCTGAAAGTCTTGCGATAGGCACACGGAAAGGAGAACATGAAACGTAGTTTAATCCTGCCTTATAACAGAACTCAATTGATGATGGGTCACCGCCGTGCTCACCGCAAATACCCATTTTTATATCTGGATTTGTAGACATACCTAGCTTAACAGCTACACGCATCAATTTTCCAACACCATTTTGGTCTAGTCTTTCAAATGGATCTGATTCATATATTTTGTTCTCGTAATATGCATCTAAGAATTTTGCAGCGTCATCGCGACTAAAGCCGAACATCATTTGAGTAAGATCGTTTGTACCGAAACTAAAGAAATCAGCTTCTTTTGCAATTTCATCTGCAGTAATAGCAGCTCTTGGAACTTCGATCATGGTACCAATTTTATATTGTAGATCTATTCCGGAGTTTTTGATAATGTTGTCAGCTGTATTTTTTACGATATTTTTCACAAATCTGAATTCTTTTACTTCACCAACTAGTGGAATCATTATTTCAGGGACGATATTGTATTCAGGATGTTCTTTCATAACAGCTATAGCAGCACTTATAACAGCAGTGGTTTGCATTTCTGCAATTTCCGGATATGAAACATCAAGTCTGCATCCACGGTGCCCCATCATTGGGTTGAATTCGTGTAGATTATTAATTACATTTCTTAAATGTTCGTCGGTAATACCTAATTCTTTTGCAAGTTCTGAGATATCTTCAGATTTGGTTGGTAAGAACTCATGTAGAGGTGGATCTAAAAATCTGATTGTCATAGGTTTACTTTCAAGTACTCTATACATCTCTTCGAAATCTTTTTGTTGATATGGAAGGATTTTTGCAAGAGCTTTTTTTCTTAGTTCAGCGCTATCGGAAACTATCATTTCACGAATAGCCTTGATTCTGTCTTCATGGAAGAACATATGCTCTGTACGGCAAAGACCGATACCTTCTGCACCAAAGTTGACAGCTTGTAGCGTATCTTTTGGGGTATCTGCATTAGCTCTTACTTTTAGAGTTCTTACGCTGTCAGCCCAATCCATGAGGGTTTGGAAATCATTGGCAATTGTAGGTTCAGCGGTTTTAACTTTTTCACCATAAATAAATCCTGTGGAACCATCTAGGGAGATGTAGTCACCCTCGTGTATGGTCTTTCCAGAAAGGGTAAAGCTCTTTTCTTCTTCATTTATGACTATATCACCACAACCTGAAACGCAACAAGTACCCATACCTCTTGCGACAACTGCAGCATGAGATGTCATTCCACCTCTAACAGTAAGGATACCTTCGGCAGCATTCATACCTTCGATATCTTCTGGTGATGTTTCAAGACGAGCTAGTATAACTTTTTCGCCATTGTCTGCCCACTTTTTGGCATCTTCTGCAGAGAAAACTACTTTTCCACAAGCAGCTCCCGGAGATGCAGCAAGACCTTTTCCAATCGGTTCTGAATTTTTAAGAGATTCTATGTCAAATCCAGGATGTAAAAGGGAATCGAGTTGTTTTGGATCTACTCTTAATATTGCCTCTTCTTTAGTAATTTTACCCTCATTTACTAGATCAACAGCTATTTTTAATGCAGCAGATGCAGTCCTTTTTCCGTTTCTGGTTTGAAGCATATACAATTTACCATTTTCAATTGTAAATTCCATATCCTGCATATCAGCATAATGTTCCTCTAGCCTTTGAGCTATATTTGAAAATTCATTGTATATATTAGGCATTGCCTCTTTTAAGTGATCAATTGGGGATGGTGTTCTAATACCTGCAACAACATCTTCGCCCTGTGCATTAATTAAGTACTCACCAAATAATCTTTTTTCACCTGTAGCTGGGTTTCTTGTAAATGCAACACCTGTACCGGAATTCTTTCCGAAATTACCAAATACCATTGCTTGAATATTAACAGCAGTTCCCCAACTGTATGGAATTTCATTCATTCTACGATATACGTTGGCACGAGGATTATCCCATGAACGGAATACAGCGCTTACAGCTTTGATAAGTTGCTCATAAGGATCTGATGGAAAATCTTCACCTTTAGTTTGTCTATAAAAGTCTTTAAATCTTGCGATAAGATCTTTTAAATCGTCTATGTCAAGTTCTGTATCGAGCTTAATACCTTTTTTGGCTTTTACTTCATCAATAATTTTTTCAAACTCTGACTTTGGTAGTTCCATAACAACATCAGAAAACATTTGAATAAATCGACGGTATGAATCATATGCAAAACGTTTATTATTTGTTATTTCTGCAAGTCCTTCAACAACTTGGTCGTTTAAGCCTAGATTTAGGATTGTGTCCATCATACCAGGCATAGATGCTCTTGCACCCGAACGTACAGATATAAGTAATGGATTTTTAGGATCGCCAAATTTCTTGTTTTCTATTGCCTCTATCCTTTTTAAATTGTCATAAATCTGGACTTTGATTTCATCAGAAATCTTTTTGCCATCTTTATAATATTGGGTGCAGGCCTCTGTAGATACAGTAAATCCTTGCGGGACTGGCATACCTAATAGTGTCATTTCCGCAAGATTGGCACCCTTGCCACCAAGGAGTTCTCTCATGTCTCCATTGCCCTCAGAAAAAAGATATACATACTTATGGTTCATAATAATCTGCCTCCTAAAAATAATAAAAGTAAGGTGATTTAATATTGAATTAGTATTTTCCTTGTATATTCATATTATACTAAATCTATATTTATAATTCTATAGGTTTATCGAGGATAATGTATTTAAATTTTGATCGTCCATTTTGCAAGCAAAGATATCGCGTAAAAAATATGGAATTTTGACATAATTAAAAAATAAATTCGTAAGAATAATGGTTATTTATTATGTAAATAGTTGCATATGTAATCTAACTGTCCAATGCATTTTCCATTTTTATAGTATAGTCTAGGTACACGTTTGCTTACCATACAAACTATTTCATAATTTATTGTATTTGCAAGGCTTGCTAAATCTTCAACACTTATTTCTGTGTCGCCACATTTGCCGAAGACTGTAACAATATCACCTTCGTGTACATCTTCTATAGAGCTTACATCCAACATTAATTGGTCCATACATACTCTGCCGATAACAGGTACCTTTTTTGATGAAACAATCATTTTTGCACGATTAGAAAATTCACGCAAATATCCGTCGGCATAACCTATTGGGACAGTTGCAATTTTTGTTTTTTTGTCCGTGATAAATGTGCCGCCGTAACTTATACGGGTATCTTCTTCAACTGTTTTAAGTTGAGAGATAACACTTTTAAGTGACATGGCAGGTTTTAAGTCGATTTTTTTGTGGAGACTGTCTGATGGATAAAGTCCGTATAATATTATTCCGGCCCTGACCATATCAAAGTTCATTTCCGGGTAATCGATTATGCCTGCACTATTACTGCAATGGCAAATGCCAATGTCTATACCGAGATTTTTTAGTTGTTCTCTTACATATGAAAAATTGTTATATTGTTTTAATGTGTATTCTTTACCGGAATCTCCCTCATCAGCGACGGCAAAGTGTGTAAACATACCCTGAATGTGTAATCCATTCATGCATGATATATTTTTTATATCTTCAATAGAATCATCGCAGGATTTTTGGTTTTGGCAGCTAAGTCCTATCCTGCTCATGCCGGTATCGAGCTTAATATGTACATTTAGGATTTTTCCAATGCTATGTGCATTTTCCGAAAGCTTCTTTGCATAGTCAAGTGATAAGATCGCTTGGGAGATATTTAAGTCTATTAAGGTATTAACTTCAGAGACGGGGGTATATCCTAAAATTAATATAGGTTTTGATATACCACTTTCTCTAAGTTGAAGTGCTTCTTCTAAATTGGAAACGGCAAACCAATCTGCACCTAGGGCTTGATATTCGTTTGCTAAAAATTCTGCACCGTGTCCATAGGCATCTGCCTTTATTACACACATTATTTTGCAGTCAGCTTTTATATTACTTTTTATTTGTCTGAAATTATACTCGATAGCATCTAAGTCTATTTCAGCCCAAGTTCTTTTTAAAAATTTATTCATGTTTTTATTCTCACCTTGATGTTTTTATTATATGTTTATTGTATCATCATAAGAATATTTTGCAAATAATTTTTGTATTAAAAGGTAGTTCTTATATATGTTTATTTTTATATAAATGTAACGTTTTTGTCTGGATTTATAGTACTAAATTTTATGTTTTGAAAGTGTTTTTTTGCTTGTAATCATTCTTTCTATACTATATAATAATAAAATATAGAAAAATAATTCTAATTTTAGGGGTAATAAAATGGTTGATGAGCAACTTCTAAGTGCTATAGGCAATTTAATGGATCAAAAGCTAGAGCATATACATAAAGAAATAAATGAAATGAAGGCTTATATATCTGAATTAAAGGGAAATGTATCGGTTTTAAAAGAAGATGTAACGGTCCTAAAAGAGGACGTTTCAGGTTTGAAAGAGGATATAATGATCTTAAGAGAAGATGTTGAGAGATCAAAAGATGATGTTATATGCATGAAATATGATATGTCAGAATTGAGAGAAGATGTTAGGGTTCTTAATAATAGGATTATACGTGTTGAGATAGTTTTAGAAAATGATATAAATAGGCAAGTTAATGTATTAGCAGATGGGCACATGAGCAACACTAGAAAGATGGATCAGATTAGTGATGATGTAGCCGATATGAAAGAGAAAATATCAGTATTATATACAATATCACAAAGAAATGTTCGAGAAATAAGACGTTTGAACCGTGTAAAATAACATATATACTAATGTAAATTAAAATAATCGTTCCCTAGATTATCGAACGATTATTTTTTTATTAAATTTTATAATAAGGGTGGTGTACTGTAAAAATGAATGGAGAAAGAGAAAGACTTTCGTCAAGATTAGGGTTTATATTAGTGGCAGTTGGTTGTGCAGTGGGGCTTGGTAATGTTTGGCGTTTCCCATATGTAGTTGGAAGAAATGGTGGAGCAATATTTGTCCTTATATATCTTTGTTTTCTTGTGACACTAGGATTACCGATTGTTATTATGGAATTCGCGGTTGGAAGATCAAGCCAAAAAAGTGTTGCAAAATCATTTGAAGTATTAGAGGCGAAAGGTAGCAAATGGCATGTTTTTGGCTATTTTGCAATGATTGCAAATTATCTTTTGATGATGTTTTATACAGTCATTGCCGGATGGGTTTTAGATTATTTCTGTCTTACGGTAGCCGGCCGTTTTGACCAAAAGAGTTCTGTTGAAATTGAGGATATGTTTAATTTAGTTAGCTTAAACCCATATCAGTCTATATTTTGGATGGTGGTTGTAGTTGTCATAGGGTTTGCAGTTTGTTGGTTTGGAGTGAAAAACGGGGTAGAAAAGGTTACAAAGGTAATCATGTCAGGGCTATTTGTAATTATGCTTATACTTATGTTTAACTCATTAACTCTTGAGGGAGGATTAAAAGGAATAGAATTTTATCTAAAGCCTAACTTATCAAATTTAAAGGAAAGAGGAATTGGCACAGTAGTAAGCGAGGCTATGGGTCAGGCATTCTTTACCTTAGGACTTGGGGTAGGAAGCATGGCTATTTTTGGAAGCTATATTGGAAAGGATAGGAGTCTTACAGGGGAAGCTATATACATAACTGCATTAGATACAGTTGTAGCACTTATAGCTGGTCTTATAATATTTCCGGCTTGTTCAGCATTTGGAGTGGATGTTACCAGTGGTCCAAATCTTGTTTTTATAACGTTACCTAATATATTTAATAAAATGGTTGCAGGAAGATTTTGGGGATCACTATTCTTTTTGTTTATGTGCTTTGCTGCGATGTCATCTATAATAGCTGTGTTTGAGAATATAATAGCATTTGGAATGGAGTTGTTTAATTGGAGCAGGAAAAAAAGTGTTATTATTAATGTGTTCTTGATGATAATTTTATCGCTTCCATGTGCACTTGGCTTTAATGTATTTTCGTTTATTGAACCGTTAGGGCAGGGTACGACAATATTGGACCTAGAAAACTTTATTTTAAACAACAATTTGCTTCCTATAGGTGCTCTTGTATATGTAACATTCTGCACGACTAAATATGGCTGGGGCTATGATAATTTTATAGAGGAAGCTAATTGTGGAGAGGGAATTAAATTTCCGAAAGCAATTAGGCCGTATGTTACATTTGTATTGCCAATATTGGTTTTGGCTGTATTTATACAGGGCTACATATCGCTTGGATAAAATAAGTTTGTCATAATTTGTACACCTCTTTAATATAAGTGTTTTTAAAGGGGGAACATTAATGTTTATTTTATCGGTAAAAGCATCTAAGAAAAAATTAATAGCAATTATCGCTTTGGCATTATTAATTTTGGGAGTGATAATAGTTGTATTTGCAAATGTTGGCTCTTTAAATAATGCTAATTCACAATCGGGAAAGTATAGCTTAATAGCTGATAGTAATGAAAGTAGAGTTTCATTTCTGTCGCAATTTGGCTGGAAAATAAACGAGGAACCATTAGAAGTTTCAGATATAACAATACCGGAAGAATTTAATGATGTATATGAAAATTACAATGAAATTCAAAAAAGGCAAGGCCTTGATTTACAAAAATATAAGGGTAAAAGTTGCAAAAAATATGTTTACGAGGTTCTAAATTATCCTGGAAGATCAAAGGGGATAAGGGCTTCACTTATAGTTTGTAAAGGTAAAGTTATAGCTGGAGATATAAGCTCATCTGAAATGAATGGCTTTGTAGAAAGTTTTGACAATTCGAAGCTTTCAGCCCAAACGAATGCGAAAAAGGATACGTCATCTAGCACAATAAGAGAAGCAATGGAAAGGACTACTGAACGAGAAACTTTAGCCCCAGACCCTAATATGCCCCAAGCACCTACAGATTAAGTCAAGAAAGGAATTTAAATTTGCCGTTAAGTAGAATAGATAAAATATTAGTATCACAGAATATTGGAACAAGAAAAGAAGTTCAAAAATTAATAAAAAAGGGCGAAGTTACTGTTAATAACATTGTGGAGAAAGATTATAGTAAAAAAATAGACCCTGAAATTAGTAATATAAAAATAAGTGGTGAAACACTAGTGTTTCACCACTATATGTATATTATGATGAATAAACCCGGAGGGGTTATTTCTGCAAGTCGAGACTCTAAAAAGAAGACTGTTTTAGACCTTGTTCCGAAGGAATTATATAGAAGAAATTTATTTCCGGCAGGTAGGCTTGATATAGATACAGAGGGATTATTAATAATAACTAATGATGGAAATTTTTCACATAAGATGTTATCTCCTGTAAAAAAGGTATATAAAATATATGAGGCTCTTGTTAGCGGTATAGTTACTTCTAAGGAAATAGCCGATTTTAAGAAAGGTATAACCTTAGAAAATGGAGAGGTATACTTGCCTGCAGAGCTTAAGATAATAAAAAATGATGATAAGAACAGCGTGGTAGAAGTGAAAATTTGTCAGGGTAAGTTTCATCAAGTTAAAAGAATGTTTTTGGCTGTTGGACTAAAGGTATTACATTTAAAGCGAAAGCAAATTGGAGGCTTAAAGCTAGATGACAAATTAGGACTTGGTGATTGCCGAGAAATGACACCGGCTGAAATTGATCTTATATTTAAATAATTGCAAATCTAACCTGATCGCTGTTTTGAAAGGGGCAACTTTATGTCAATTTTGTCAATTAAGAATTTGTGTAAAGTATATTCCGGCAAAATGATTGCGCTAGATAGTGTAAGTATTAATATGGAAGATAACGGATTTTTGGTTTTGCTTGGTCCGGAAGGTAGCGGTAAGTCAGTATTATTGAAAACAATAGCGGGTATAGAAAAAGAAACAAGTGGCGACATATATATAGATAGAAAGTCTATTAATCAGCTTAACCCGGTAGATAGAGGAGTATCGATAATACTAAAAAATTATGTTTTATATCCAAATATGACAGTAAAGAAGAATGTTGAGTATAGTCTTGTATTAAAAGGCTATAAAAGAGAAATTATAGATGGAATGATAGTAAAATTTGCTAAGATATTAGGAATAGAGCATTTGCTTGATAAAGAGCCTAAGGATTTAACACAGAGTGAAAAAAACAGCATTATTTTTCTAAGAGCATTGGTAACTGATCCAAAGGTTATGTTAATAGATGACGCATTCAATGGAACCGATTTGGAAACATTTAACCATACAAAAGATTCACTTTTGAACATACATGATAAAATAAAGAAAACGTTCATCTATTCAACAGAAAGTCCCCAAAAAGCGCTTAAATTCAACAAGAGAATTGCTGTGATTAATAAGGGAAAAATTCAGCAAATAGGATTTAAGGAACAACTTCTATCACATCCGGCTAATTGTTTTGTTTTAAGAATGCTATATGGAGAAAAAATGAATATAGGGAAAGCAGTATTAAAAAAGGACGATGAAGGGTATATGTTATCTTTTTTGAATACGACCTTAAGGCTTTCCAAAAAGTTTGATCATGCAATCTTGCAAAAATATGTAGGAAAATCCGTGTGGATGGCGATAGATGTTAGAGATATTTATTGCAATGAAAAACCGGAAAAGGTAAAATCACCTGCGATTATACATACTAGGATTAAAGTGAAAGATGAAAATGTAGTTCATAAGTATTATCAATTTGAACTAAATTTTTCTAAATTTAATTTTAAACCCAAAGTTGGTGCAATGTTTAAAAATAAAGATGAAATAGATATCTGTTTCGATATGGACAAGGTATTTTTGTTTAATAAACAAAGTGAAAAAAACCTATTTATGTAAATTACTGAAAATTAATAGAGAAATTTTGGCCTTGGAGTGCATTTTTTGTCGAAACTTTATTGAAAATTATTGTTTTTAATAATTATATAAAAATTTTTCGCATGATTATCCACTTTCCGCTTCTTAATTCGAAAAAAGAGAATTATAAAAGAAAAAAGTGATTTTTAAAGATTATAAGGTTGCAATTTTTGAAAAAATTATGTATGATATACTAAGAATATGAATGTGAACCTAAAATTTTCAACTTTTGGCTTGTGTTCTATGGTCTGTTTTTTTATTCACGATATAAAAGAGAGGTAATTATATGTCTAATAGGTTATTTCAAGGTTTAATACATCAGATGACAGCTGATATTGACCGCACAATAGGCATTGTTGATGAAAGTTCGTCAATAATAGCATGTAGTGATTTGGGTAAAATAGGAGAAAAAGACAAAAATATCACACCAGATACTTTGTTAACTCCGGCAACATTTATTATTGATGGATATACATATAAATCTTTTGGTAATAGACCAAGACCTGAATATGTTGTTTTTGTTTCCGGAAATGATGAAATAGCCCAGAAATATGCAACGATATTAGCAGTTGCGTTAAATGGAGTAAAACAATATCACGATGAAAAATATGACCGTACAAACTTTATGAAGAATGTATTGCTTGATAATATTTTGCCCGGGGACATATATTTAAAATCAAGGGAGTTAAAATTTGATGCAAACATATCAAAGGTGTGTCTCCTTATAAAAGTAAGTCCTCAGGAGGATATCTCAGCATATGAAATAATTCAAAGGCTTTTCCCAGAAAAAGACAAAGATTTTGTTATTAATATAAATGATAACGATATAGCACTTGTTAAGGATATAAAAGAAGGTATTACTCAAAAGGATATAGAGAACTTGGCAGCATCGATAATAGATACACTATCCGGTGAGTTCTATATAAAGAGTGTTGTAGGAATAGGAACAGTCGTTACTGCAGTTAAAGATTTAGCTAAATCCTTTAAAGAAGCCCAGGTTGCTATTGAAGTTGGTAAGGTATTTGATTCTGATAAAAATATTATTACATACACCAACTTAGGTATTGCAAGACTTATATATCAGCTACCAACTACTCTTTGCGATATGTTCTTAAAAGAAGTTTTCAGAGATGGTGCTATTGAGGTTTTGGATCAGGAAACATTACTTACAATATTAAAATTCTTTGAAAACAACTTGAATGTATCAGAAACAGCAAGAAAATTGTTTGTTCATAGAAATACCCTTGTATATAGACTGGAAAAGATTAAAAAACTTACAGGTCTTGATTTAAGAGAGTTTGAAGATGCTATTGTATTTAAAGTAGCATTGATGGTTAGAAAATATTTGTCGGCAAATCCAGTAAAATATTAGTATAAAACTAGGCTATTAAAATTTATTTTAATAGCCTAAAAGAGCAGAGAGGGGAGAGTAAATTTATTACATAGGAAGGGTAAAGAATTATTATGATAGAATTTAAAAATGTGTACAAAAAATATGAAAATGGTACTAATGCCCTTGAGAATATAAATTTAAAAATAGAAAAAGGTGAATTTGTATTCATCGTGGGTTCTTCAGGAGCAGGAAAGAGTACTCTTTTAAAATTAATAATTAAAGAAGAATCAGCAACTGAGGGCGAAATAACCGTAAATGGTCGAAAGCTTTCTGCTTTAAAATATAGAGAAATACCATACTTAAGGCGTACAATGGGTATAGTGTTTCAAGACTTTAGATTAATAGAAAAGATGACAGTATATGACAATGTAGCTTTTGCGATGAGAGCTGTTGGAGCGAGAAATGGTGAAATAAGAAGACGAGTTCCATACATATTGAATCTTGTAAATTTAGAAAATAAGGCGAGGTCATATCCGTCTGAACTTTCCGGAGGAGAACAACAAAGAGTAGGACTTGCGAGAGCACTTGTAAATAACCCGGCAATGATTATTGCGGATGAACCTACAGGAAATGTCGATCCGGAACTTTCTTATGAGATAGTAGACCTTTTAGAACAAATAAATAAATGTGGTACTACAATTTTAATGGTTACTCATGAGCATGAATTGGTAGAAAAATTCTCGAAAAGAGTAATAGAAATTTCAAATGGTAAAATTGTAAAAGACACAGGTGCATTGGGGGTGCAAAAATGAGTGCTAATTCATTTAAGTATCTCTTAAAAGAAGGATTTAAGAATATTTGGAGCAATAGATTAATGTCGTTTGCTTCGGTGTGTGTGTTGCTTTTCTGTTTACTTTTAACAGGAGGAGCAATGCTTTTTTCCTTTAATATCTCATCAGCACTTGAATCGATAGAAAAACAGAATAATGTTACTGTTTATTTGAAAACAGATATTTCTGATGTAGATTCAAAAAATATTGGCGATGAAATTAGGAAAATTCCAAATGTTAATTCATGTGATTTCTACTCGAAAGATGAAGCAATACAAAGATATGAAGAGGTATTAGGTGAATCTTTCAATGATTTTCAGGATGAAGATAATCCATTACCGAATGCTTACCGTGTTTCTATGTTAGATTTGTCTCAGTATGATGATACAGTTAGACAAATATCAAATATAGATGGCGTAGAGTCAGTAAGTAATAGACGAGAAATAGCTCAGAAACTAACGAACCTTAACTATCTTGTTGCAACTGCAGGTGTATGGATACTTGTTATATTAAGTGCAGTTTCGCTATTTATAATTTCTAATACTATAAGTATTACTATGTATAGTAGACGTTTAGAAATAAGCATAATGAAATCAGTTGGTGCAACAGACGCATTTATAAAGATACCGTTTGTTGTAGAAGGAATGACTATAGGTGTGGTTTCTGCATTATGTGCAACAGGACTATTGGGATTATTATATAAAGTAATAATGTCTTCCATAAACCAAATAGTACCGTTTACAGCTATTCCTTTTAAAACTGTACTGCTTCCGGTATTAATATCATTTTTATTGGCTGGAATAGTGTTTGGAATTATTGGTGGATTTATTTCAATAAGAAAATATCTAAAAAAAGGTGGAGGAGATATTATTGGAATTTAATAGAATAAGGAAAATAACAAAAATAATTGTTTCCTGGTGTATGATACTTGGAATTATGTTTATGTCATCGACGGCTTTTGCAGGAACATTAGATGAAAATCAAAGCAAAAAGCAGGATCTTGCTAATCAAAGCGAAGAACTTCAGTCGAGACTTTCAGAATTAAAAAATAATGTTGAAGAAAAACAAGAATATAAAAATACTCTTGATGAACAAATAGCAGTTGTTAGAAGTGAAATAGAACTTAGCAATGAAAAAATAGCGGCTCTTGATGCCCAAATTGCCGAAAAAGAGGAATCTATAGAAAAAACAAATTCTGATATAGAAGAAAACCGTAAGGCTCTTAAAAAACGTTTAAAGGCTATATACACAGCAGGCGAGGCTTCAAATATTGAAATAATATTGGGTGCAAAAGATTTTTCTGATTTTCTTGATAAGGCAGAAATCGTAAAAAATGTAGCAGACCACGACAATAAACTTATCGATAATCTAAATAATAATTTGGAAAGCTTGGAAAAAGATAAAAAGGAATTGGAAGACTACAAGAAAAGTGTAGAGGAAGAAAAAGCCGTTGCTGACCAAAAGAAACAAGATTTTCAAGCATTATCTAATGAAATGGAAGAGGTTATAGCTCAACTTGAAACAGAGCAAACCGATGTTAAAAATAAAATAGATGTAAATGATGCAGAAATTCAAAAGATTGATGCACAAATAGAGGCATATTATCAAGAGCAAGCAAGGTTGGAACAGGAAAGGTTAGCACAACAAGAAAGAGATAGACAACAGGAATCTAATCAATATGTAGATAATACAACAAATGATGTAACAGATAACGTAATAGATCAACCAACTTCGGATGGATATGCTTGGCCGGTACCGGGATTTTTCTACATATCTTCAGATTATTATGATACAGATGGCAGATCAGGAATGCATGGTGCTATAGATATTGCCGGAGGTGGTATATATGGAGCTAATGTGGTTGCGGCTGAATCTGGAAAGGTAATCTTATGCTGTAGTGATGGCTATGGTGGAGGATACGGAAACTATGTTGTTATAGACCATGGTAATGGCAAATCAACACTATATGCGCATATGAGTTCGGTTGCTACTTCACTTGGTCAATATGTATCGAAGGGTCAGACCATTGGTTATGTTGGAAATACAGGATTTTCAACAGGCCCACATTTGCATTTTGAAACAAGAAGAAATGGTTATAGATATAATCCTATGGACGAATATCCGTGGCTATAATATTAGGCTATACAAAAGAGGTGATGGAGCGAAAGCTTGTAGAATATGAAAGTAAACGCAGAACTATTTAAGAGTAAAAAGTTTATAATATGTATGTCTGTTACCTTGATTGCGGTAGTTATAGCTATAACGTATGCAGTAGGATATAATGCAGCCATGAACCGATTTAATAAAGTCTTGTCTGAGGTTAACGAAAGGCAAATTATGTATGCTAAACTTAGCGAAGTTGACCAAGTAGTAAGACAAAATTATTTAGGACAAATTGATGAAGAAAAATTAAGAGAAAGTATGTGCTCTGGATATATTTCCGGAATTGATCAGTATTATGCTGAATATTTAGATGCAGAGGAGTATAAAAGTTATTCCGATTTGAAATCGAGCAAGTATTCAGACATTGGTATACAGTCGATTAATACTAACGGTAATATAGAGGTTGTCGCTGTAGTGGATTCATCACCGGCGCAAAAGGCCGATATACAAAAAGGTGATATTATTACCGCTATAGATTCCAAAAGTGTGAAAGATATTGGATATGATAAATCTATATTATTGCTTTCTAAGGCAATTGGCAGCAAAACACAAATTGACTTTATAAGGAATTCAGAAGAAAACAAAACAGTAGAAGTTACACATGAAAGTTATCAGAAAAATCCTGTAACATATACTATGCTTGAAAATAATACTATAGGTAAAATAACTATCTCTGAGTTCTCGTCCGAAAGTGTGTCAGCATTTGATCATGCTGTTTCTGAACTTAAAAATAATTCAGCTCAAAGCTTTATATTGGATTTGAGAAATTGTAAGGGAAACGAGATTACATATGCCGCTCAAATATTAGATAAAATTTTGCCGGATGGGGCCTTAATAAGTACTGTTGATAAAAATGGAGAAAGCAATGTACTATATACATCAAATGCAATGGAGTTTCAATATCCTATAGCTGTTTTAGTAAATAGCGGAACAAGCGGAGCAGGTGAGCTAGTGGCATCTGCAATTAAGGATTATCAAAAAGGTGAGATTATAGGCCAAACTACTGCAGGTAATACAACACTTAAAAAGGATTATCCTTTGTCGGATGGTTCGGCTATTATTATAGATATTGCACACTACACGACTAAAAGCGGAAATATTATTACAAATGTTGGGGTTACACCAACTAAAGAAGTAGAATTATCTTCAGAAAAAAGAGCTCTACTTGATAGAAATAATCTTTCTATAAATGATGATGATCAGGTTCAATCTGCAATAGAATTGTTTGGCGGAGTAACATGGACAAAGTTCTTAGAAATGCAGGAAATTGCAAGAGAAGAACAAGCAGCAGCAGAAGCAGCTTTAGCTGAAATGAATCAGGAAGCATCTCAAGCTGAGCAGGCTGAATAAGAATTTAAAATATTAATTTTATTGTTTTTAAAAAGATGGCCCTTATAGTTTTCTATAAGAGCTATCTTTATGTATATTTATATATAATAGTAAATCCACTGAGCCATGTATGGTGGATTTATTTTTATATAAAAAAATATGCACCTCATTTAGAGGTGCATATCTAAAATTCATAGCTTTTATATAACAAAGATTACTTAATCATGCTTGCAACTTCGTCTGCGAAGTTATCTTCACGTTTTTCTAAACCCTCACCTTTTTCGAAACGAGCAAAAGCGGTAATTTCAATGTTGCCACCTAATTCTTTTGCTACTTTTTCTGTGTAAGATTTAATAGTTAAGTCTGAATCTTTAACAAAGATTTGATCTACTAGGCAATTTTCTTTATAGTATTTTCCGATTTTACCCATAACAATCTTTTCAGCTATTTGAGCAGGTTTACCTTGGTTCATAACTTGTTCTGTTAAGATTTTCTTTTCGTGCTCTAGGATTTCAGCAGGAACGCTAGCTTCATTTAGGTAAGCTGGGTTAACAGCTGCAACTTGCATAGCAATATCCTTTGCAAATGTCTTAAATTCATCCTTTGCTGCGATTTCAGCAGTTGTATCGAATTTAACTAAAACACCAATTCTACCTGCGGCATGGATATAAGAAGTAACTATACCTTCGAAACGTTCGAAACGTCTAATCTTAATGTTTTCACCGATAGTTAGGATTTTTTCTCTAACAAGTTCACCAACAGTTAGGTCAGAACCTGGAATTTTTGTTTCAAGCAAATCTTCAACGTCTTTTGGATTTGTTTCGATAATTGTGTTAGCACATGTTTTAACAAAGTTTTGGAAATCTGCATTCTTTGCAACGAAGTCTGTCTCAGCGTTAACTTCAACAACAACACCAACAGTTCCCTCTTCATTTACGCAAGCAAAAGCAATACCTTCAGCTGCGATACGTCCTGATTTTTTAGTTGCAGCAGCAAGACCTTTTTCTCTTAAAAAGTCTATAGCAGCATCCATATTTCCGTTAGCTTCATTTAATGCCTTTTTGCAGTCCATCATACCGCAACCGGTTTTTTCTCTTAGTGCCTTAACATCTTGTGCAGTAAAGTTCATTATTTATTCCTCCGTTTATTATATAAGTTAGATTCAGAAAAAAATACCCGTGAATTAACTCAGGTATTTTTTATCCCGTTTAAGTTGTGTAATTATTCAGCAGCTACTACTACTTCTTCTTCAGATTCAGCATTTTCTTCTTCAGCTGCAGCACCCATTTGGCCTTCTCTTCCTTCTATGATAGCATCTGCTATTGCTGAAGATATTAATTTAACAGCACGG
This sequence comes from uncultured Eubacteriales bacterium, assembly GCA_934464585.1. Taxonomy (GTDB): domain Bacteria; phylum Bacillota; class Clostridia; order Oscillospirales; family Acutalibacteraceae; genus CAKSJY01. Next base: position 36,707 of record CAKSJY010000004.1, on the reverse strand, counting down.
ATAGCATCATCATTTCCAGGAATTACATAATCAACATCATCAGGATCACAGTTTGTATCTACAATAGCAACTATCGGGATACCTAGCTTTTTAGCTTCAGCTACTGCAATTTTCTCTTTACGAGGATCAACTATAAATAGAGCACCAGGTAATTCTTGCATATCTTTTATTCCGCCTAGGAACTTCTCAAGCTTTTCTATTTCTAGATTTAGCTTTCCAACTTCCTTCTTAGGTAATAATTCAAAAGTACCGTCTGCTTCCATACTTCTTAATTGATTTAAACGTTTAATTCTGCAACGTATAGTTGTAAAGTTTGTAAGCATACCGCCTAACCAACGTGCATTAACAAAGTAAGAACCTGATCTTAAAGCTTCTTCTTTAACAGAATCTTGTGCTTGCTTCTTTGTACCAACAAACAATACAGACTTACCTTCGCTTGATAATTCTTTTATAAAGTTATAAGCTTTTTCAAGGTTTTTAACTGTTTTTTGTAGGTCGATAATATAAATACCGCTACGTTCTGTGAAGATGTATTCTGCCATTTTAGGATTCCATCTTCTTGTTTGGTGACCAAAGTGTACACCGGATTCTAAAAGTTGTTTCATAGAAATTACTGACATAAAAAGTCCTCCTTGGTTTTACCTCCGTTCTGGTTTGAAACAGAAAGACATCTAAATTGATGCACCGATTCTGAAAAATCCAAAACGTGTGTTTTTGATTAACATTAGTATTTTATCATAATTTGATGGTAAACACAAGTGTTTTTTATATAGTGAAGGTTATGCTGTTTATATTAGTCTGAGGAAGTCGGAAGTATTATAAATATTAGTGAATAAGGGAGTTTTTGTAGTTGTTTGATGAGGTGAGTTTATATTTTGTTTTTAAATAAAACAGTATACGACTTTAAGAATGAGGTGTTATATGATATAATTAAAAAGATTAAACTATTAAAACTATGAGGATGATTACTTATGAAACAAAAAAGAATTGCAGCTATTCACGATATATCAGGATTTGGGAAATGCTCACTTACAGTAGCGCTTCCAATTATATCAGCTGCCGGTATTGAAACTTCGGTAATACCAACAGCTGTATTGTCGACTCATACCGGAGGAATAGAAGGCTTTACTTATAGAGATCTAACAGACGATATGCTTCCTTTTGCAGAACACTGGAAGTCTTTAAATATCAATTTTGATGCTATATATACCGGATTTTTAGGATCTTTTGAGCAAATAGACATAGTATCTAAAATTTTTGACATGATAAAAAATGATGATACTTTAATAGTAGTAGATCCTTGTATGGCTGATAATGGTGAGCTTTATAAGATTTATAATGAAAAAATGGCTTTGGGAATGAAGGACCTTTGTGCAAAGGCTGATATTATTGTTCCGAATATAACAGAAGCTACAATGATGTTAAATAAAGAATATATTGAGGGACCATATAGCAAAGAATATATAGAGGGACTCTTGAAAGAACTTGCTGATTTGGGACCTGATGTTGTTGTATTAACCGGAGTATGGTTTGAGGATGACAAACTTGGAGCTGCCAGCTATGATAAAAAGACAGGTGAAATATCATATGCCTTTAATAAAAGGGTAGACGGGCTTTATCATGGGACAGGAGATGTATTTGCAAGTGCGTTGCTTTCTGCAATCTTAAATAACTTCTCTATTTCGAAGTCTATACAGATAGCAGTAGATTTTACATACAACGCTATATTAAAAACCTATATGGCAGGTACAGATAGGCGTTTTGGTGTAAATTTCGAACAAAGCTTACCGGCATTTTTGAAAGATCTAGGTTTAATTTAAAATAATAATCGATAATATAACTAAAAATTATTTTAAAGGAGCATTTTTATGAATGATTATATATTGATTTCTGATTCCAGCACAGACTTGACTCCGGAACTCATGAAAGAGAGTAATATTGAGATTTTACCGCTAACTTTTATGGTAGACGGAAAATCTTATTTAAATTATCTCGATGAAAGAGAGATGTCAATAAAGGAGTTCTATAGTCTTTTAAGAGGTGGAAAAGTTGTAACAACCGGTCAGGTTAATGTTAAGAACTTTTTGGATGTGTTTGAAAAATACCTTAAAAATGGGCTTGATATATTATATATCGCATTTTCGTCGGGCTTAAGTGGAACATATAATTCAGCAACGATAGCGGCATCAGAGCTTTCTGAAAAGTATCCTGAAAGAAAGATTGTTGTGGTAGATTCACTTTCTGCATCTATGGGTGAAGGATTGCTCGTATATTTAGCAGCTCAAAAGGCTAAAAATGGAGCTAGTATTGACGAAGTTGCCAAGTGGGTAGAGGATAATAAACTAAATCTTTGCCATTGGTTTACAGTAGATGATTTGCTTTTCTTAAAACGTGGTGGAAGGGTTTCTTCAGCAGCAGCTTTAATGGGTACTGCCTTAGGAATTAAGCCTGTTATGCATGTAGATAATGAAGGACATCTTATTCCTATAAGCAAGGTAAGAGGAAGAAGAAAATCCTTAGATGCACTGGTTGCCAAGATGGAGGAATCTGCTATAAACCCTAAGGAGCAAGTTGTATTTATAAGTCATGGTGATTGTCTTGAAGATGCAGAGTATCTTGCAAAACAGATTAAAAGTAAGCTAAAGGTAAAAGATATTAAGATAAATACAATAGGACCGGTTATCGGTGCACATTCAGGTCCAGGTACAATGGCATTGTTTTTCTTAGGATCTGAGAGATAAAATATTTTTAATTTATATAATAAAACTAGTTTATAATTATTAAAAAGTAGTATACATTTGGTTTTATATGTATCCCCTTTGTCGGACAAAATCCGGTAAAGGGGATTTTGTTGTGTATATAGTGAATTTTTGCGGGGGTGGGTTAAATGAAATGAATTTTGACTTTTTATATATAAATAAGGTATAATTACATTAGAGGAATTTTTTAAGATATATTGTTGAAGGAAATATACTAATCAATCAGGCAAATCAATATTTTTATTATAGTATGAGGTGCTGTTTATGTATGATTATAAAAAAGACGATGGGCAATTATCAGAGAAAAATAAAAAAGGGAATTTTGCAGGTGGAGGAAATATCTCTTCCGATTTTAAACTGCAAAAAGAAAGCTTACCACAATGGGCGGTAGATTGGGCAAGAGACAGATTTAATATGGACGCTCAAAATGTTAAATTTTATGTAATGGACGAGCAGGAGGCCGATGAGCCTTACGCTGCAGCTAGCGGAAATAGTATTTTTGTGACCTCAGACCAAAGAAATGATGAAACAGTAATTAAGCATGAACTAACACATATATATCAGCAGGCTATCGGTACAGCAACTGAAAGTAACGCAGGTGACACTTCCTTGGAGGATGAAGCGGTAAGGGTTTCAGAGAAGAAAAAATTTTCGCTTGCTAAAAATCAAACTCAAAGTGATAGATACATACTTCCTAGAGAAAAGACGAATTTAGTACAGTATAAGATGAGTGCACTTGCTATTGCGGGATTAGTAGTAGGAGGAATTTTAACTTTAGGAATTCTTCCATTAGGTATTTGGATTGCTAAGCAAATAGGATATAAAAAGATTGCTAAGAATACAGGTATACAAGATGTGAAAACTGTTAAGGAAATATATGATATATTTAGTTGGGCTGAGGATGAAGAGGACTATCTGGAAGATGTTGAAGATTTGTGTTCTTTTAAGAAAAAATATAATATATCACTTATACAATTTAGAGAGGACAGTGAAAGATACAAAGAAAAATTTGGAAAACCGGGCATGAGTGCTTCTAGGCTTATAAGTTCATATTTTGACTATTTGTATAGCAAATTTGATCCTATTAATACTGGTAATAATATTAGTATGTCAGAGGCTTCTAATTCAGAATATAGCACGGCAGAGAGTAGTATAGCAGAGACTGTTAACTCAGAAAGTAGCAGGACAGAGAGTATTGGTAGTGATAATAAATTAAAGAACTTAACTAATGACTTTAAAAACAGATCGTTTGGTTTAATAGAAAAGGATATGGAAATTCTGTTTGGAAAGAGTTTAGCTAATATTTCCTCTGAGGAAATGGAGGAGTATTGTAAATTATATAGAAGCGAGGGATTTTCTGAACTAACTCCAGAAATTTTAGAAGATTATAAGAAAAAAATATTAGGAGAAGGAAAGAATTCCATAGAATTCTACTGTTTATATAGAAATTTGTTATTTAAGACATCCTTTTTCAAGAGTATAGGGATAGAGGAGTTTATACATAAAAGAGAGAAATTAGCTGAATTATTTCACTTAAAAATTTATTCTGATTATGAAGTATATTTAAATAATTTAATGTTAACAGTTGTTCCACCATTTAAAGAAGCAAATGACAAAGAACTAGCATTTACAGCTATACAATTAGATGAGTTTATAAAAGACGCAAGTGAATTAATAGATGCCGGTAGATTGAAGGAATGTACAGATGATGAAGACGTCGTTAATGACATATGCATTGGCGTAGCCCGAAAAAGGAAATCGTCTGAAAAGGCAGAACCAGTAAATAAGGCTACTCAGGCTGAAAAACTAGATGCTAGTTCAAAGTCAAAACAAGTAATTACTGATAAACCACTGACAAATATTATGAAAAATACGACTAAAAAGTTGATAATCGGTGAAAGACAAGAGGAAGAATCAAAACGCACACAAGAACTGATAAATAATGCGGTAGAGGGATTTACTTATTTAAAACCTATGCCGGTAACTTTTAACAGATCTATGAAAACGCCATCTACTCAATCGGTAAATACTAGAACATTAGGTATTAAGTCAGTGCAAAAATCAACAAATAAAGCGCCTTTAGAGGGGCAAATTATTGCTTCAAAAGCTAAAGTTAAGCCATCAAGAGCCAGTATTATGGAGGAGCAGGTTCCAAAACCTGTATTTAGTGAAGAATCAGAGGAAAGATTAATATCGACAAAACCAGATGTTAAACCAAAGGTAAATCCGGTAATCAATGAAGTAGCCGCAGAATCCCCAAAAACAGCAAGTAGTATAACATCCCCTGAGATGATTATATTTGATATATTTGCATGGAGTCAAAATACAAGCAATGGTAACAGTAAAGGAAAAGATATTTTTAAAAATTTGTACAATGTCGTAAATAGTAAGGGTATAAAGTTAGATATCTTAAGGATGGATAGTACATTTTTAGAATATATTTATTTAAATAAAGAGATTTTTGCTAATAATAGCGATGAAGTAATAGATGCGTATATTAAATTCTTAAAAGCAGGATATAAGAGTGTTGAAGGATATTTTAAGTTGTATATTATAACTAATAAATTTAAGGATAGATCTATTGATAGGATTAATGAAGATTTAATGGATCTAATGTTGGGGGATTTATATTGTTGCGAACTCTATGAAATAAATGCTTACATTGAGCTTTATGATAGATGGGATAAGTTCTCGAAGCTTACATGTCGAGATATTTCTCAAGCTTGTATGGCTATTGCTGGTGACATATCATATGTTGATTTACTTGAAATAAAAGATAAGTTAAACTATTTTAAGGAAAGTGGAATTCAAATAGATGAATTTAACGCAATTAAGAAATTATTTATTAAAGCATTAAATACAGATTTATACTTAGAGTTAGGTCTTTGTCTTACAGATTTGCCTGTTGATTGGTTTAAGAATGTTTTTAATGGAGCGGGTGGACTTAGAATGATTATTAACTTTAATCAATTTATTGAAGAAAGATCTGACGCTGAAAAGAGGATGAAAGCATCAGGTCAATGGGAAAAGGGCTCTATTAAGAAGTTAATTACAGAGTTTTACAGCAAGGAACCATTTGGTAGGATTTCAATGAAAGGTCTTGATAGGTTAATTAAGAAATGCAATGAAATGGCTAATAAGAGGGATAAAAAAAGTCCTAATGACATGTTTATTAATAAGAGCCAACCGACAGATGCCGATGCTATTAAGTCATGCTGGGCTGGGATAACGTCTTATTGTACTGATAAGTACTTTGGATTGGGAGAGGACGAGGCTTTAAGTAAGGAGAACATGCCAAAAGATTTAGGCAAGCTATTAGAAGTAACGGAGTCATTCACAAAGATATCCGTAGGGAAATGTGAGGAAATTTTATGTGAAGTATATAATAGGTATATTAAATCTGAAGGTGGTAAGTACATGATGGATATATTTGTGAGTCTATTTATAAATAGATTATTACCCGAGACAAACTGTTTCAGAGGTATAAGGGCAGATGAAGCTTCATTTATGTTATTTAATTTGCTAGAGGACGGATGTGAAACTTTAGTTGATAAATTTAAAGAACTACAAAGATTACATATGTTACCTGTATAATTTATAAAGGCATTAATGTTCATAAACATTATACAAATAGCTGAAACTAGGCCTCCATAATTAAAATGCTAAAACATAAAATATAAATGATCCCTGGCAACAGATTTTGTTTGCCGGGGATCATTCTTATATATAAATCCGTATATTTATTTGTATTGAAGGATCGAATTACTGAGTAAATAATAGAAAAGCCTAACAAAAGTAAACCTTAATACTCCTTTAACCTTGCCACCATCACAGTTATATCATCGTCATATCCATCGGTGCGTCGCTTAACTGCCTCATCGATTAAATAATTTGCAAAGCTGTCGATATCATTATTATTCCAATTTTTAAGTTCGTTTTCAATCCATTTTTCACCTGTTGCTAAAGCACCATCGGATACCATTAAAATTAAATCGTCTTCTTCAATTTTAATAGAAGATTTTGAAAATTCTACACTTGTCAATATCCCAACTGGAAGTGATGGGGACTCGATACATACAACAGAATTGTTCTTTTTTACGAATGTAATAGGTGCACCTGCTTTCATAAACTCAACATTTCCGGTAAAAAGGTCGATACATGAGATATCGATTGTAGAAAGTGATTCGTCACCTGATTTTACTATTAAGGCAGAATTTACTATTTTAAGTGCAGAATCAAATCCAAGCCCTGCTTTGGTAAGTTGAGAGAGTATACCTGTTGTCATAGCACCATCGACAGCGGCTCTTCCGCCTGTACCCATACCGTCACTTATTATTGCGATAGTTCTTCCCATACCATCGTTAAAGTAACAGTAGTTATCGCCACAAAGATTTCCATTTTTATAGATGTGCTGAGCGACAGCGATTTCAACATCGAATTCAGGACGTTCACTAATTTGGATTTTGCATTGTTGTGGTGTATAGCTTATGCAGGGGGCATCGAGTTTTCGTGAACATATTTTTGAAAGTTCATTGGTAATTTGTAGCTTTTTTATTCTTCTTTGGTCTAAGTTAATAAGATTTATTTCAATAAACATTCTGCCAAATTTATCTAGTCTGCAACTTATATCTGCCGGACACATATCTATGCTTTTGAAGAAGCTTACTATCTTTTCTGCTGTATTATTATCAAAGACTTCATACTCTTTAAATTCATCGGATATATCTTTGAGTAACTCTCCTACTCCTGAAAACTGTTCACCAATAACGCTTCTAAGCTCATCCATACGTCTGCTTGCTGCTTCTTTGGCTAAGTATTCATCATAGTTTTTGTTTATAGACCGTACTATTTCAGGTGACTTGCAGCATCTTTCTGAAAACTTTTCATCAATATCATCTTGAGAGATGTAACCATTTTTAATAAGGGGATTCTTTATACTGTCAAAAACATTTTTGGTTCTGTCATATTCACGTTCCCAGCAAAAGACTTTTAAACCACATCTGTGACAATTACTATCAATTGCGCGCGTTAAAACCCATTTAAAGTCATCATGACTTAGCTTTGAAAGTTTTTTAGAAACAGAATCTACAGAATTTGACACAGCTTCGAGTGCACGTGAAACATGATTTATTCGCATAATTACAGAGTTCCTAAGTGAATCAACTTTAATAAATCCAGTCTTTTTTTCGAATAATCCCGAAAACTTGTCTAGTGATTTTTGTGGAATTACCATAAAAATAAGTGTTGCTGCCATCACTTCATACATTCCGGTTATAATTAGTGTAACATCTCCGGATTCAAGCGAAACGACAGCATTTGAAAGTATAAATGCACCGGCTATTCCGATTTTACCGAGTGGAGAAAACAATCCGGACATCATTCCGGAAAAGGCATATGTACCTGATAAATATAAAAAATTTGTTGATGAGATACTGAAGACTACTCCGGAGGCTATACCCGCGACACTTCCGCCGGCAACACCGGCATATTTTGAACATATAAGTATAATCAAGATGGCGAGAATTCTTCCTATTGATATCCCTGAAATATTTATAGATGAAAGCGAGAGTATCATAATAAATATGGACATTGATACGCAGGCGAATTCCTGCTGATCCATAGTACAGATTCCTAATTTTCCGGATGTGGCCGATATACTCCTTTCAAAAAAGTAGGCGCCACTCGCAGAAAGAAGAGACTCGGTTATTATGGTCACAACTGCAGTGGCGTCAATTCCTTGAATTAAGGCCATGGCAAGTCCGGTAGAAATTGTTGGTATGAAGGCTACTGCGGGAGCATAGAGAGGATGCATAGTAACCCTTTTTAAATCATTCAATGTCCAGCGTATAGCAGCTATTGCGAGTATGGATGCTATATATTTTAAGCTACTCATAATAGATGACGGGAGCATATATCCCAATATAGAACCTGCCAGAGCACACCATATATTAGAATATGGTACTGCAGCAAGAAATGCTGCACCAAATGGAGAGTAGTTACCCAGCACAACCGATCTTGAGACTAATATGCCGAGTACAAAATATACTATTTGTATGATAATAGATTTAATTAGGCCGTTGGGTAATAACCCAGTCAGCCTTCTTTGCAACGTTAGATTGTCATTTTTCAAGTTTACACACCACCGTTATAATTTATTAGTTTTTCTTGTAGTTGATAAGATAATTATACTTCTTTATATAGGTCGGTGTTTGTCATAAAGGGGTTGTCCTATTTTTAGGCTTTATGTAAAAAATATATCTAATACATAATTAACGGTTGGTTATTGAATCTTTATATTAAACTTTATGTATATATTGTTTGACCTATATATTAAATATGATTATAATATCTTTGGTAGGTGAAATATTTGTATAATATAAAAGATAATGAACGTATAGAGCAATTGGGGAAGAATGTTAAGATAATAGTTTCAGATATACACCACTTTACAACAGATACGATTTTATTAGCAGACTTTTCTTCACCACTTTCAAGGGATAAATGTGTTGATTTAGGTTCAGGTTGTGGAACAATTCCTTTTTTATGGGCGAGGGATAATAAGGGTGCAGTTATAAATGCAGTGGAAATACAAAGTGATGCTTCAGAACTTATTGAAAAATCAATAAAGATTAATGGCTTTTGCGATAAAATTAATGTAATAAATTCAGATTTGAAAGATTTAAAGGGTAAACTTGAATTTGGTAGTTTCAATGTTGTATCGTGTAATCCGCCATATAAACAAATAGGTTCCGGAGTCCAAAGTGCACATCATTCGGAGATTATTGCAAGACACGAAAAGGAATGCACGATTTCGGATATTACAGCAGTTGCCTCGAAACTTTTACAGTTTAGAGGAAGATTCTGCCTTTGTTTACGTCCGGAACGCTTATGTGATGTAATTCATGCTATGCGTAAGGCTGATTTAGAACCTAAAAGATTACGCTTTGTGCATCAAAGAAAAAATAAAGAACCAAAACTTTTTCTAATCGAAGGAATAAGGGGTGGAAGACCCGGGTTACGGGTACAACCTCCACTTTTTATTGAGGATGATAATGGAAACTTTTCAGATGAAATGAAAAAAATTTATGGAGAATACGGGGAAAATAATAGATGAGCGGAAAACTTTTTGTGGTAGGTACACCTATAGGAAACTTAGGAGATTTTTCTGAAAGAGCAATAAACACACTTAAAGACTGTGATTTTATAGCAGCAGAAGATACACGTGTAACGATTAAACTTTTGAATCATTTTGGTATAAAAAAACCTATGATTAGTTATTTTGAGCATAACAAATTTCAAAAAGGTGAGATAATTTGCGATAGAATACAAAATGGTGAAAACTGTGTTTTGGTATCTGATGCTGGAATGCCGGCTATATCAGACCCGGGCGAAGAACTTGTATGCCAATGTATTGAAAGAGGTATTGAGGTAACAGTTGTGCCAGGACCAAGTGCATTGATATCAGCTCTTGCAATTTCAGGTATGAAAACAGGCCGATTTACATTTGAGGGGTTTTTGAGTGTTAATAAAAAAAGGCGTAAGGAACACCTTATCGAGCTTATTGATGAAAAACGTACGATGATATTCTATGAGGCACCTCATAAGTTGAAGTCTACCCTAGAGGATATGTATAACATACTTGGTGATAGAAGGATAACATTAGTTAGAGAACTTACTAAGATTCATGAGGAAGTAATAAAAACAACATTTAAACAGGCTCTAATAAGAATGAATGATGAAAAACCAAAAGGTGAGTTTGTCTTAATTATAGAAGGTAAGGAACCTGAGGAAAAGGAGTCATATGGTCTAGAGGATGCACAGAAAATTGCAGAAGATTTAATAGAAAAAGGTTTTTCACTTTCAGAATCATCTAAAAAAGCGGCTGCAATAACAGGTATTAAAAAGGGAGAGATATATAAAAGCTTAGTTGAGAATTAATTTGCATAAAAGTTCTTTATTTTTCCAATAATATTGGAAAAGGAGGTCTTTTTTATGGAGTTAAGTGGAAGCAAAACAGAGAAAAATTTGATGGCAGCATTTGGCGGTGAATCACAGGCAAGAAATAAGTATACATTTTATGCAGATGTAGCAAGAAAAAATGGGTATCAGCAAATTGCAGATATATTTGAAGAAACCGCATCAAATGAAAAAGCACATGCGAAGATTTGGTTTAAATATTTAAAGGGTGATATATTTTCGTCTACGACTGAATGTTTGCTTGATGCTGCAAGAGGCGAGCACTATGAATGGTTTGAAATGTATAAAGAATTTGCAGAAACCGCAAAGGAGGAAGGCTTTGATGAGATATCTGCAACTATGAGCATGGTGGCAGATATTGAAAAATCCCACGAAGAAAGATTTTTAAAGCTTGCTGAAAATATTAAAACAGAAAAAGTATTTGAAAAAGAAGAAGAAACAGAATGGTTATGCAGAAACTGCGGACGTATTCATAGGGGTAAAAAGGCACCGGATATTTGCCCTGTATGTAAACATGAAAAATCATATTTTGAAGTTAAAGCTGAAAATTATTAAAATAAAAGTCACTGTGTATAATACACGGTGATTTTTATTTTTGTAAAAATCATACAATAAAAATATTTTATATTTGTGTAAATTGCATATTGAAATATTTTATTTAACAGAATATAATAAAAACAGTGGTAATTAATAAATGTTTTTAAAGAAAATTTTAGAAGTTAAAGGGGAAATAATGTGTCAATATCAAAAGGTAAAATGAAAATTGGAAACAGGTTTATTCTAAGTGGATTTTTAGTACTTATGACTTTGTTAGCTACTATGACGCTAACGACAGTTACATCCTTTGCAGCTACAAGCATTAATGTCGATGGTGGTACAAGCCAAGATCTTCAGAAAGCAATTAATAAGGCTAGTAGCGGATCGAGTATATTTATAAGTGATACAGTTACTATAGACGAAACAGTTAATATAGACAAAAATATCACATTAACAGGTAGTGGAACGCTTATCCGTGAAGATGGATTTAAGGGTGCTATGGTGTATGTTGGCACTAATTCTGAGTTAATAATGGAGGATATTACTATAGACGGTAATGAAACCCAAAGTAATAACTCGGCGGTTTACATATACAAAGGTAAGTTTCAAATGAGAAGTGGTACGATTAAAAATAACAAAAGCGGTGGTATTAATAATTACTACGGCACTTTCGAGATGACAGGAGGAACAATCTCAGATAATGAGGATCAAAATGGTGCAGGTGTTTATAACTACCGTGGTACATTTGAGATGAAAGGTGGCATCATTTCAGGAAATAGAGCAATCACAAATGATTGTACTACCTTTGGAATTACAAATAAAATGATTTCGGCAAATGCAGCAATAAGCTGTGGTGGAGGCGTCTATAACTGCAATGGTAGTTTTACGATGACTAACGGAACAATCTCGGAAAATGAAGTGGCGTATGGCGGCGGTGTTTATAATGATTGTGGCATATTTAAAATTATTGGAGGAACAATTTCCAAAAACAAGGCAAGTAAAGGAGGTGGCGGTGTTTATAGCGAATGCGGTATGCTAGATGGTTTGTCTGAAATGCGTGGAGGAATGATCTCAGAAAATAAAGCCGGATATGGTGGCGGTATTTATAATCATTTTGGTAATTTTGAAATGATATGTGGGACGATTTCAGGAAATAAAGCACGATATGGTGGTGGCGTTTATAATGATTTTGCCACTTTTAAAATGCTGGATGGAACAGTATCAAAGAATGAAGCAAGTATAGATGGCGGCGGAGTTTATAATACTGACTGTGCAGGTAAGTTTAATATGACCGGCGGATCAATCTTAGGAAACAGTGCATTATCTCATGGTGGAGGCGTGTACAACGACTATAGCACTTTTAGAATGACTGGTGGAACCATCTCAGGAAATGAGGCTTATAATGGTGGAGGCATCTATAACAACTGTGGTAACGTCAAGATAACCGAGGAGATTGCGGTAATTACAGGTAACTCACCGGAAGATAAATATGGATGTTAGGCTTATTGGCTAACTTAATGACCATATTAATATAAATAGTATTTTAGGTTAAAATTAAAAATTATTAAAATAAAAGTCACTGTGTATAATACACGGTGATTTTTATTTTGTGAAGATTACTATATAAAAATATGTTGTGTTTATATAAATACACCTTGAAATACTTTATTTAAGAGAATATAATAAAAATAGTTAAAAATAACAAGTATTTTTAGCGAAATTCTCAAAAGCTAAGGGAGGATAATATGTCAACATCAAGGTGTAAAATAAATATTAGAGACAAGTGTACTCTAAACGGAATTTTAGTACTTTTGACTTTATTTGTGATAATGATGATAACAACGGTTACATCATTTGCAGCTGTAAGTAATATTAATGGTGGGACAAGCAAGGACCTTCAAAAGGCAATTGATGAGGCTAAAAAAGGAACTAGTATATCTATTAGTGGTACGGTTACTATAGATGAAACAGTTACAATAAATAGAAATATTACATTAATTGGCAGTGGAACTCTTATGCGTAAAAATGGATTTAGAGGAAGCATTATAAAAGTTGATCGTCATAGTGAAGCTATAATGAAAGGAATTACTATAGATGGTAATGACGTTAGTTTCGCTAAACCGGCGGTTTACATAGATAGTGGCAAATTTCAAATGAAAAGTGGTACGATTAAAAACAATTATGATAGTGGTGTTTTTAATCATGGTACTTTCAAGATGTATGGGGGAACAATTTCAAAAAACGGGGATCTCGATGGCGGTGGAGTTTATAACGATTATGGCACTTTTGAAATGAGGGGAGGGACAATCTCAGGAAACAGAGCATTATCACGTGGCTGCGGTGTTTATAATAACACAAGTGCTACATTTAAAATGATTAAAGGTACAATCTCAGAAAATAAAAGGTCATGCCATGGAGGTGGTGTTTATAATCGTGGTACTTTCAGGATGAATGGAGGAACAATCTTAGATAATAAAGTCTCATTAGAAGGTGGAGGTGTTTATAACGATCGTGGGGTTTTTGAAATGGCAGGGGGAACGATTTCAGAAAACAAAGCGATATGTTATGGTGGAGGTATCTATAATTGTGGTGGTAAGGTCAAGATAAGTGAAAGAGGAGCAGTACTTACATATAATTCACCGGAGGACAAGTATGGGTTTTAATTGTATTGTTTAAGTTAATTATCTTGCTAGTGTGAATAGTATTTGAGATAAGAACATTAATAAGTGGTAATTAATATATTTGCCTTATTTTTGTACAAGTTGCACTAAATGAATATGTTATGTTTGTGCGAAATGTATATTGAAATATTTTATTTGGTAACATATAATAATGATAGTGAGATTCACAAATGCTTTTGATTTAGTTTTTAAAATTAAAGGAGAAATGATATGTCAGTATCAAAAGGTAAAATGAAAATTGGAAACAGATTTATTTTGAGTGGAATTTTAGTACTTATGACCTTGTTAGCTACTATGATGGTAACAACAGTTACATCTTTCGCGGCTGAAAGTAATGTCGATGGCGGGACAAGCAAGGATCTTCAGGAATTAATTAATAAAGCTGAAAATGGAGATAGAATATTTATTAGTGATACAATCACTGTAGACAAAACAGTCGAGGTAAACAAAAATATCACATTAACAGGTAGTGGAACACTTATCCATGAAGATGGATTTAAGGGTGCCATGGTGTATGTTGGTAGTAATTCTGAGCTCATAATGGAAGATATTACTATAGACGGTAATGGCACCAAAAGTGATAACTCAGCGGTTTATATATACAAAGGTAAGTTTCAAATGAAAAGTGGAACAATTAAAAACAACCAAAATGGCGGTGTTTACAATAAATGTGGTACTTTTGAAATGACTGGAGGTACAATTTTAGGAAATAATGCATTGCATGGTGGTGGTGTTTATAACTACCGTGGCACTTTTGAAATGACTAACGGATTAATATCAGGAAATAGGTCATCTTTTGGTGGCGGGGTATATAATATGTCCTACAGTAATTTTAAAATGACTGGAGGAACAATATCAGGAAACGAGTCAATAAATGGTGGCGGTGTTTGTAACTGTGGTACATTTAAAATGGATGGCGGTATAATTTCAAAAAACTATGCAAGTGAATATGGTGGTGGCGTATTTAACTGGAACTATGGTGATGATTATATTTACATTGCTAGATTTGAAATGAATGCAGGAACAATAACCGGAAACAAGGCGTATCGTGATGGTGGAGGTTACTATAAACGTAGCGGTATTGTACGTATAAATGAGGAAAAAGCGGTAATTGAAGGCAATGCACCCGAAGATGGATATTTGGATTAAGAATATTAATGATTAATAAATACTTTTAAAAACTTTAAAAGTCAAAGGGGAAATAATGTGTCAATATCAAAGGGTAAAATGAAAATTGGAAACAGGTTTATTCTAAGTGGATTTTTAGTACTTATGACTTTGTTAGCTACAATGATGGTAACGACAGTTACATCTTTCGCAGCTACAAGTATTAATGTCAATGGTGGTACAAGCCAAGATCTTCAGAAAGCAATTGATGAAGCTAGTAGCGGATCGAGTATATCTATTAATGGTACGGTGACTATAGACCAAACTGTTCGTATAAACCAGAATGTTACATTAACTGGTAGCGGGACTCTTGTGCGTGGGAATAGTTTTCAGCATACTATGTTATATGTTGATTGTGGTTCTAAAGTCACAATGGAGAATATTACTATAGATGGCAATATCAATATCATGAGCACAGATTCAGCAGTTTATATACATGGTGCTAGATTTGAAATGAAGAGTGGCACAATTAAAAACAATAATAGTGGTGGCATTTATAATGATCGTGGCAGGTTTGAGATGTCTGGAGGAGTAATCTCAGAAAACAAAGCAAAATATGGTGGTGGTGTTTATAACTGTGGTACTTTCAAAATGACCAATGGAATAATCTCAAAAAACAACGCATCACATGGTGGAGGCGTTTATAATGATGATATTTTTGAATTATTTAATGGAACTATCTCAGAAAATGAGGCATCTTGTGGTGGCGGGGTTTTTAACCAGCCCAGTAAAATCTTCGAAATGATTGGTGGAGAAATTTTAGAGAATGAGGCATTATCTTGTGGCGGTGGTATTTACGACGATGGTACTCTTGAAATGACAGGAGGAAAAGTCTCTGGGAACAAGGCTTCGGAGAGTGGCGGAGGTATATATAATTATAGATCTTTTAAAATGACTAATGGGGAAATATTAAAAAATAAGACTGAATATGGAGGTGGTGTTTATAATTCTGGTAAATTTGAAATGACTGCGGGTACAATCTCGGAAAATAGTGCATCATCACATGGAGGTGGTGTTTATAATCGTGTTGGTACCTTTAATATGATCAATGGGACAATTTCAGAAAACAAAGCATCATCACATGGTGGTGGCGTTTATAACGAAAATATTTTTAATATGATTAATGGAAAAATTTCAGAAAATGAAGCATCGTCAAAAGGTGGGGGTGTGTTTAATCATAAAGATTGGTATAGCCAGTTTGGTAAATTTAAGATGATTGATGGGACAATTTCAGAAAATAAAGCAGAGTGTGGCGGTGGTGTTTATAATTCTGATGAATTTGAAATGACTGCGGGGACAATCTCAAAAAATAAAGGATCATTAGATGGTGGTGGTGTTTATAATACCGGTAAATTTAAAATGATTGCAGGAATAATTTTAGAAAATGAGGGATCATTAGATGGTGGTGGGATTTATAATGCCGGTAAATTTGAAATGACCGCAGGAACAGTTTCAGGAAACAAAGGAGCATTAAACGGCGGTGGTATTTACAACTGTGCTACATTTGATATGACTGGAGGCACGGTATTAGAAAACGGAGACCCTTGCTATACTAGTGGCGGTGGTGTTTATAATAAAAATGGTGCTACTTTTATAATGAATAATGGAACAATCTCGGGTAATAGAGCACTAGATGGTGGTGGCATTTATAATGGCTACGGTACTTTTGAGATGAAGGGTGGAAATATTTCCAGTAACGAAGTGGAATGTTCTGGTGGAGGTATTTATAACAACAAAGGTAAGGTTAAAATAACTGACGTAAGTGCAGTAATTACAGGCAACTCACCGGAAGATAGATATGGATGTTAGACTTATTGGCTAACTTAATGACCATATTAATATAGATAGTATTTTATAGAAAAAATTTAATAAGTAATAATGGAAAAGTCATCCCTGATTTCAGGGGTGACTTTTTGCTTTGTGTCAGGAATAAGCCGGATTTTATTATCATATAAATTTTTAGCAGACAATAATTGGAGGTATTAAAATGATAGAATTTTATCCGGAAGGATGGCTGATTGATACAGTAGAAAACAGAAACACTTTGATGTCTTCGCTAAGTTTAACAGAGGCGTGTCACAGCGAAAAAATATTGGAGGCTCGTGCAACTGTTTGCGATTCAGAACATAATTTAATAGTAGACTTAGGATCGATGCGTGGAATTATTCCCCGAGAAGAGGGGGCTATAGGAATAAGAGAAGGTGAAGTTAGGGATATTGCAGTGATTTCCAGAGTGAATCGACCGGTCTGCTTTATAATAACCGGATTTACAAAGGATAGCAGCGGAAACAGCATAGCTATTCTTTCCAGACGTAAGGCGCAGGAAATCTGTATGCGAAATTATATTAATAATTTGGTTGCCGGTGATATAATAGACGCAAAAGTAACTCATCTTGAGTCCTTTGGTGCATTTGCAGATATAGGTTGTGGTATAGTATCATTTTTGCCAATAGATACAATATCAATTTCAAGAATATCACACCCAAAAGAACGATTTTCTATTGGAATGAATATAAAAGCTGTAGTAAAATCTATTGAGGGTGGAAGGGTCAATTTAACCCATAAAGAATTGCTTGGAACATGGGAAGAAAATGCAAAAATGTTTTCAATAGGGGAAACAGTTGCCGGAATTGTAAGATCTGTAGAGGAATATGGAGTATTTGTTGAGTTAGCGCCAAACTTAGCCGGATTAGCAGAACCAAAGGAAGGCGTAAAGCCAGGGCAACAGGCAAGTGTATACATAAAAAATATAATACCAGATAGAATGAAGGTAAAGCTTATAATTATAGATACGTTTGATTATGAGTATATGCCAAGTACACCAAATTATTTTTATAAAGGTAATCATATAGATAAGTTTGTATATTCCCCTGAAAATTCAAGCAAGTATGAAGTAGAAGTATTTGGTAAACCGGAAAAGGAATATGTTTAATCACTCTTTTAATATATTTAACGATATATCATATTGTTTAAAAGTCTCAATGCACAAGTTTGCATTTGAGACTTTTTTGTTATAAATACTTAATTATGAAAAATTTGTTTTTAAAAATGTAAAACAAGCTTGACATATTGTTTTGTAGATGGTATTATAATTGTAAAGTTAACTTTACAAAATGGGCAGAAGGTGTAGGAGTTTGAAAAACAATGTAGAAAAGTTGAGGAAGCAATTAAAAATGACGCAAAGTGAACTTGCAGATAAGTTAGAAGTGTCACGTCAAACAGTAAGTTCAATTGAAAATGAACGTTATGAACCGTCCATAATTTTAGCATTTAAGATTGCTAATCTATTTGGAAAAAAAATCGAAGAAATATTTATTTATGAGGAGTAAAGTTTTATGTCAAAAAAAATTATTAATTATGTTATGGCGGTAGTGGGAGCGATTATGGCGTTGATTGGAATATTATGGCTTAGAGTAGCTGATGTGTCTACCTATCCTATGGCAATTTATGGGATGGGTACAGGATTGTTCATATTAGGTATTATAGGCATTATTTCGAATTGGTATGGAAGAAAAAATCCTGAGTATAAGAGGTTGAAAGATATAGAATCAAATGATGAAAGGAATAAGCTTATACATTATAAAACAGGTTTCAAGATGTATAAGATAACTGTGGTTATATTATCTGTTATAATGTTGGCTACGATAATACTTGGAGCGCCGGCTTGAATTAAAATTTCATTATGGGTTCTAGTTATGGGTGATTGCATTTTATATCAGCTAATATTTAAGAAAAGTTATAAATTACAGTAATTTAACTTTTGAATCTAAAATTTTCTAGTGGCTTACTTAGCTTTTAGAATTAAGTTAAAGATTTTCTCAATTAAGAGAAATATTAAAAAAATTTAAGTTTAGAAAAATAATTACAGTATAAGGATGGGATTTTATGACAAAAAAAGTTATTAATTATGTTATGTCAATAGTGGGAATTATCGTTACATTATTTGGGGTGTATTTATGGTTTATATATAATTTTACATATTCTGGATTAATATTGGGACTTGGTACAGGATTGTTAGGGGCAGGTATTGCAGGTATCTTTTCGAACTGGTATGAAAGAAAAAATCCAGAGCGAAAGAGGTTGAAAGATATAGAAGTAAATGATGAAAGAAATAAAATTATACATTATAAAACGGGTTCAAGGATGTATAATATAAGTTTATATGAAACGTGTGTTATAATGTTGATTTTATCAGTATTTAAGGCACCGACTTGGATTATATTTTTATTGGTGGGAATCGTGATAGTTAATGCTATTTTATATGTTTTAATATTTAATAAAGATTATAAATAAGCAATGAGGTTTTTGTTGCATAATTTAGCATTTTATAGTACAATATAAATGGTTATGAATGTTTAAATCACATTTTCATAACTATATATAATTTTTGTAGGTGGTTTATATGAATTTTGTGGTTTTTATTGGCGTTATAATTATGATTTGTGTATATTCTGTGCGTATTTATAGCTTGCGCAAACAGAATATGGAATTAAAAAAGAAATTAAGTGATCTAGCTTTGAAAGCTGGAGATGATGCGTATAATATATATAATATTAATAAAGAGGATAAAGCGAAAATGCTTAATTTAAAGATATCCGGTGAAAAAATTCAAGCGATAAAATTATTAAAAGAAAATTACCATATGAGTTTAGCGGAAGCAAAGAACTATGTGGATTTATTATAACATTCTTAAATGTAAACGGTAATTGTAATACATAAATTAAAAAAAAATAAATGCCAGCATCTTTCTTAGAATGCTGGCATTTACTATATTCTTATGAATTGCTCTTTAAAGGGAATTGCCTCTATAATTTTACAAGTTATTTATGATATATAAAAGGCTTTATTTTATAGTTAAAAAGTCTGAAAACCCGGTCATATTAAATATCTCCATAATTTGAGGGGTTACATTTATAATAGTAAAGTTACCTACAAGTTCAATAGCCTGCTTTTGAGCAGCTAAAAGTACACGCAAACCTGCACTACTTATATATGTTAGGTCAGCACAATCGACAATAACCTTGAATTTAAGCTTATTTGTATATTTACCTAATTCCTTTTCAAAATCACCGGAAGTAGTTGAATCTAGCCGACCTTTAGGTGATATTATAATAAAGTTATCATTAGTCTTAACAGTAATTTCCATAAAAACCTCTCCTTAGATTATTCTTTAAACTAGTTACTTGTTTAGAAGAGTATCAGCCATAAAGTTTTTCTTTGATTTTTTAGGCTTTTCGGGCTTTATATTTTTATCTTTGATTTTAATAGCCTCATTCCATGCTCTTTGAAGTTCATCACTAATTCCTTTTCTAACATTTTCAGCCTGTTTCTCATCCTTAATGTTATTTAATATCAATATAGTTATTACAGACTTTACATCTAGGTCTCCAGAAGCATAGGTATCGCTTAGAATATTACAGAATTTTTTAAGTTGTTTTAAACTACTATTTTGAAGCAAAAACATATTAATTCTTGGTAGAAGCTTGTCTTCAGTAAACGTAACCATTCTGAAAGTTGAATAATTTTCTCTTTCATACTTTATTTCATCTTTAAGATCGGGAAAAATATTTGCAAATCTATTCATTAAAAATAGTATATCAACTTTATTATCATTGTCTTTCTTCTTTTTTGGAGCCTGAACTACTGGCTTTTTAGGACCTTTCAATGAATTAGAAAAGTCATCAGCTATGTATTCAGCATCACGTTTTGTACTGGTTTCAGGGTCAAAAAGCCAAGAAGACATGTTTTTCCAATTTTTATCAGGTGTATTATCAGCTACGCTACAACTTTTTAGATGAAATTGTTTATTAGTACTGTCATAACTTACAGAATAAGCAATTTCATTATTTACAAATAAAACTTCAGTTTGAGAATCGGATAATTGTTTTTCAAATCCTCTGTTTGCGAGTGCTTTTTCCACGCCGTCTATTACAATGTTAAAATTTTTTTCCAAATATAATCACTCCTAGGTTCTAAGGGATATTTAATCCATACATATATAATACAACAAATCGGCCCGTTAGTTAAGTGCAAAATTAAATTTGCCGATTATTTTTTTATAAACAATAATCCAAGTGTGTTAGGACCACAGTGTGCTGAAATAGTACAGCTCGCTTTAGTTATGTGTATATTTCTAAAGTCATGAAGTTTTAGCAATTCTTCTTTAACTGCGGATAGCTTTTTATCAGAAACTCCTGAGTGTGTTATAAATATATTATCGTTTTGTATATCAGTTCTTCCTTTGATTCTATCATTTACATATTGCAAAAGAACTTTGTCGTAGTCTCCGCGGTATTTTTTGCCGACTTTCATGCTTCCGTCATGGTTGTTAACTTCAATGCATGGTCTTAATTTTAGTAAATTAGCTCCCAATGCAGCTACAGAGGAACATCTTCCTCCTGCGTGTAAGAATTTTAATGTATCAATAACAAAACTTGACTCAACCTTACTTGTTAATTCAGATATTTCTTTTTGAATTTGACTTGCTGACATGCCTTGTTCAATTCTTTTTGCAGCCTCAATTACCAAAAGACCTGTTCCGGAAGAAAGATTACATGAATCGATGGGGTATAATTTACCACCAAATTCTTTAGCAGCAAGGCAGCAATTTTGGTATGATGAAGAAAGTCCGGAACCAATATTTATGTGTATAATTTCATATCCTTGATCTATCCAGGGCTTAAAATGATTTATATAATCTCCAACACCGCTGGCTGCGGTTTTTGGTAATATATTCTTTTCATCGTAAATTTTATATATTTCTTCAGGAGTAATATCAACCCCATCATAATATTGCTTATTATCTATTATAACGTAAAAAGGGTAATAGTTTACGTTATATTTCTTTTTTAAATTTTCTCCTAGGTCGCAAGTGCTGTCAGCACTTAACAATATTTTAGCAGACATAGGCAACCTCCAGTTTGTTTCATATCATATTTTTGTTAATTAATTTTTGCTTTTCTGTCCATAGTTTTTCAGATAAATCTACATAATATTTGTGGGGATTTTCGAACCGCTTTACTTCGCTCCATAAAAGGGAAACTTGTTCTTTGCACGATTGCCTAATCTCGTAAATACTTGGTTTATTATAACATAACTTACCGTTTGAAAATATCCTCTTTCTAATTTTAACGGCTTTGAAATTGGTTATTGTTTTTTGTTTCCAGGTAAATTTAGGGTCAAATATTTTGTAAGGTTTTGAATCATCAATAACTTCATCGTTAAAGGTGATAACATCAGCTATAGCCTTGTTGGTATCATTATCAAATAATCTCCATAGTTCTTTAACACATGGTGTTGTTATTTTAGAGACATTTTCGCTTATCTTGATTTTAGGGATAATTTCACCATTTTGCTCTACAGCAACAAGCTTATATACACCGCCAAAAACAGGTTCGGAAGCAGATGTTATAAGTTGTTCTCCAACTCCAAACATATCGATTGGTGCGCCTTGATCAAGCATAGTTGTAATTAGGTTTTCATTTAAGGAATTCGACGCTAGAATTTTACAATCTTTAAATCCGGCATCATCAAGCATTTTCCTTGCTTTAATAGATAGATAGGTAATATCACCGCTGTCTATTCTAATAGCCTTTGGCCGGAAACCATGAGGAATAATTTCTTCGTTAAATATTTTAATGGCATTTGGTATACCTGATTTTAAGGTGTTGTATGTGTCTACAAGAAAAACGCAATTATTAGGGTATAGTTTAGCATATGCTCTAAAGGCATCAATTTCAGAATCGAACAGTTGAACCCAACTGTGAGCCATAGTCCCTCCGGATGGTACACCTAAATATTCATCCGAATAGGTGCATGCGGTGCTGTCGCATCCTCCTATATATGCAGCACGGGCACCATATATAGCTGCATCTCCTCCCTGAGCCCTTCTTGAACCAAATTCAGAAATGAGGCGACCTTTAGCAGCACGTACAATTCTATTTGCCTTAGTTGCAACTAGACTTTGGTGGTTAATACATAAAAGAAGCATTGTTTCTATAAGTTGGGCTTGGATTAATGGGCCTTTAACAGTAACAATAGGCTCGTCCGGAAAGATTGGGGTACCTTCAGGTACAGCCCACATATCGCAGGAAAAATTAAAATTTTCAAGATAATTTAAAAATTTCTCATTAAATATCGATTTTGAGCGTAAAAATTCAATATCATTTTCATCAAAATGAAGATTTTGTAGATATTCAATTAACTGCTCAAGTCCGGCCATAATAGCAAATCCGCCTTGGTCAGGAATTTTCCTAAAAAACATATCAAAATATACAATTTTATCTTTAAGGCCGTTCTCGAAATATCCATTAGCCATAGTTAATTCGTAAAAATCCATCAACATTGAATAGTTCTTTTTTATATTGTAGCATTTATCCAAGATATTAACACTTCCTAATATTCTATTTCAGAGACGATTTTGATTCCGTTTATATACATATTGTAAAGTGACATCAGGTTGGCAAGTCCTGCATCGCGTAATTCATCGGTGTATGTTTCGACTAAATCGATAGGTACAAAGACACTTTTCTGACTGTTTATTTGGTTAAAATAGGCTTTTAATGTAAGGCAAAATTGTTGTATACATATATCTGTACAAACGCCTATAACTATAAAATTATTTATATGTTTGTTATTTTTTAACCAACTTATAAAACCAGGGGCAAAAAAGCCATTTGTAGAATTCTTTTCTATGAAATGATAGTCGTTAATTTCAGCGATTTCTTTTGTTACCTGAGCCTCAAAAGTATTTTTAACACAATGATTTGGAAAAGATGAAAACTCAGTACTTGATTCAGTGTGGGAGTCTGCTAGAAATACCTTTGGAATTTTTAATTCAGTTACTTTTTTTAAAAAATTTGCTATTTTATCGTTTATTTCGATATTTCTTCCATTTTTTAAATTACCACACTTTACAAAACCGTTTAACATATCTATAATAATTATAGCAGTCTCATTTGGTTTATAAGACGATAGATTAATAGAATTTTGATTATAGATAGTATCATATATATTAGATATTGAGTTAAGAGATTTATCTAGAAACATTTGTTTGTTCATAGTTATACTCCTTTTAATAGCAATATGTGATAATAATAAACTACATGAAATATTAGTATACAGGAAAATGGAAAATTTTTTATTCTTATAAAGAAAAATAATGACATTTTGAGGATGGTGAAAACATAATGAGATTAAGACAAAAGGAACTTGGAACAAGCAACTTGATAGGTGCCAATGTAGAGAGAATAAGAAAGTCTAAGGGTATAAAGCAAAAGGAATTATTGGCACAACTACAGGTTAATGGAGTCGATATGAATGCAACAGCACTTTCTAAACTGGAAGGTCAAACAAGGATAGCAACAGATATTGAACTTTTTATGCTTTCAAAGATACTAAAGGTTTCCATGTACACATTGATTGAGGGATATGATGATCCAAAAGAAGAGGGCTAACAAAAATAAAATATTGCAAAAGCACTTCTACTATTTTGATAAGAAGTGCTTTTTTGACTTTGTTTTGAGATCTTATTGCAAAAACTATTAAAAGTTATCCATTAATGTATCGACATATTGGTGCATTTCTTCTTTTGAATGAATATTGTGTGTTCCATTAATAATTTCCCGTTTTTTGCTAGGTGTAAGTGAAGAAAAGTAATTCATAGCAGATATGTTTTTAGCTAATGCCATATTTAATCCCATTGGTATATCAAGATCATTTTTATAATTTTTCATAAAATAAAATCCTCCCAAATTTAGTTTGGCAGGATTTTATTATTTCAATTTTGAAGTTAAATATTCATTGGAAAAATATTATTTTCTTAGAGAATTCCATTCTGAGATAGCGAGATCAGCAATAGATTGATAATCATCTGAACTCCAATCAGGTTTTGTTAGATATTCTTCTTTTATTTTTCCACCTAAGTTTTCTTTCCATAAGTATGGTGCACCAAGATATGGGGCCGAAATATAATTATTAGATTTTTTGTATGATAGTATTTCATTATTGAGGTTGTTGTCAAGGTGATAATAAGTATTTATATCACTCGGAATAGTATTAAAATCTTCTATTAATTTATTTTTGGCATATTCTGAAGTGTTGAGCCAAAGTAAAAAGTCCTCTGAAAGTTTTAGCTCTAATTCAGATGAATCTGCATTTATAGAATAGTACATAGGAACATAAATTGCGATAGAACTATTAATTTTATCGACACTCATGTCTTTGTTTCCAATATCAGTACTTTCAAAAGGAAGTTTAACAGGGAATATAGTTAACCTTTTTGCAGATTCACTGTTATTTTTGCTTATATCGTTATATGCCCAGTTGCCTTGTTTTATAAATAAAGATTTTCCATTAGCAAAGTTTGCGATTGCACTTTGATAATTGTTAGAATCCGCAATAAAATCATTTCCACGTGGAATATTTGCATATGTTGTTTTAAGGTCAAGGGCTTTGGCATATTTAATAAGAGGGTCTCTAAGCTTATCTATTTGAGAGGCCTTGCTTGCATCATATTGTGAGTCAAAAAGTGAGCAAAGAGCAATATTTATCATGTGGTCAGTATATGTCCATTCATCGGCACCTGCAACAGAGAATACAGATTTAAGATTTTGTGATAAGTCTGTTTTTGTTGGAGCGAAGGTGTATTTATTTCCGTTTAATACAATGGTGCTAACAGCACCGCTTGTAATATATCTATCAGCAGACAAAACAAGTTCTTTAAATTCATTATAAGTACTAGCTTTTAAGTCAGAACAAAATGTGGAACAATCTTCAAGTCCGAATAAGTCACAAAGCATTTGCTTGTCCGCTAAATAACCGTAACCTTCTATATTGTAGGGAATTCCATAATTGCTGTAGTTATCGGTTGCAAGCCTAAGATCATCTGGAATTTCACTTGTAAAATCTTTGAATTTTTCTCCGGGTGCGTTGTTCAAATTTAGTACAATATTATCTTTGTTAAGTTCTTGTAGTTCACTTAAACCCTGAATAGTAAAGATGTTAGGTCTATCGAAAGAATCCATTAAAGAACGAATATTTTCTATGTTTGTTTTGGTAGGGTCTGATTCTATAAATCTAATTTTAACTCCGGTTTCGCTTGTATAGTATTCGCAAATTTCTCTATAGAATGATTGCATTTCCGGCTTAAAGTTGTATAGTGTAATATCATATTCACCGTTTGAACTTGAGCTTGGTGAAGTGTGATTTTGCGAAGTGTTGTTGGAACAAGAACATATAAATGAAAGGGGAATTATCAAAACTAGCAGCAAGGCTAATGCTCTTGTCATTTTTTTCATTGAGATATACCTCCTATTAAAAGAAATTTTCATAGCGAAAGTGTATTTTCACTATGAAATATTTCTAAAAACATATAAATAAGTTAGTTGTTTTGTAATTTATTTTTAATTCTGGAAACGGCTTCTTTTGTAGCTTCACGGTCTCCGAAGGCAGTTAGCCTGAAAAAGTCTTTACCATTTTCTCCGAAACCTTCACCGGGAGTACCAACAACATTAACCTCTTTAAGTAGAAAATCGAAGAATTCCCAAGATGACATACCAAGAGGACACTTTAACCATATATATGGAGAGTTAACTCCACCTGTAAACCAAATGCCTAAGTCTTTTAAGGCTTCTGCCATAATTCTAGCGTTCTCTTTGTAGTATTCAATAGTGCCTTTTATTTGTTTTTGACCATCTTCAGAGAATACAGCTAGTGCACCTCTTTGAACAATATATGAAACACCGTTAAATTTAGTTGTTTGTCTTCTTAACCAAAGTTTGTTTAATTTAACATTATCTGATTCAATGTCCATTGGTACGATAGTGTAGCCACATCTTGTACCGGTAAATCCGGCTGTTTTAGAAAGCGAACAAAATTCTATTGCACATCGTTTTGCACCATCAATTTCATAAATACTATGAGGGAGGGTAGGGTCGCTTATAAATGCTTCATATGCTGCATCAAATAGAATTATAGCATTGTTATCAATAGCGTAATCAACCCACTTTTTTAGATCTTCTCGGCTATATACAGCTCCGGTAGGATTGTTTGGGGAACACAAGTAGATAATATCCGCTTTAATATTATAATCAGGAAGAGGAAGAAAACCATTTTTTTCATTTGCATTCATATAAACTATTTTTCTTCCGGCCATGGTATTTGTATCTACATAAACAGGATAAACAGGGTCAGGAATTAGGACAGTATTATCGGTAGAAAGGATGTCTAGTATATTTCCGACATCACTTTTAGCTCCGTCTCCTATAAATATTTCGTTTTGTTCAAGACAAACATTGTGCTTTTTATAATAATCTTTCACAGCATTGCGAAGAAAGTCGTAGCCTTGTTCAGGGCCATAACCGTGGAAGGTTTCCGCTTTACCCATTTCAGAGACAGCGGCATGCATTGCATCTATTACAGCGGGGCAAAGTGGCTTTGTAACATCGCCGATTCCAAGGCGAATGATATCAGCATCTGGATTGGATGAGGTAAACTCATTTACTTTTTTTGCAATTGTAGAAAATAGGTAGCTTTCTTTTAAATTTAAATAGTTAGAGTTTATGTTCATAATTAATCTCCTATAGCTGCTTTGATGAATTCTTTAAATAGTGGATGAGCATGATTTGGTCTGCTCTTGAATTCAGGGTGATACTGTACTCCGACAAAAAATTTATTTTTAGGTATTTCAACAGCCTCAACAAGCATTCCATTTGGTGATGTACCTGAAACACAAAGTCCGGCTTTTTCTAATTCTTCCCTAAAACTGTTATTAAATTCATATCTGTGACGATGGCGTTCATTTATTTCAGTTGAACCATATGCTCTTTCAAGAATTGTGCCCGACTTAATTTTACAAGGATATGTTCCAAGTCTCATTGTACCGCCCTTTGGAAGATTGCCTTGTTGATCTGGCATAAGGTCAATTACACAATTTTCACTGTCTTCGGAGAATTCTCTTGAGTTTGCATCTTTTAGACCTAATACATTTTTAGCAAATTCAATTACAGCAGTCTGCATACCTAAGCAAATTCCGAGGTAAGGTATATTATTTTCTCTTGCATATTTTGTAGCTTCAATTTTTCCATCGATTCCTCTATCGCCAAAACCTCCCGGTATAAGGATACCGTCACAATCAGATAATAGATCTTCGACAGTATAAGTTGTTACTAATTCAGAGTCAACCCATTTTATATCAATAGCAGCACTATTTTCAAATCCGCCATGATATAGAGCCTCAGCAACAGATAGGTAAGCATCATGTAGCTGGACATATTTTCCTACAATAGCAATCTTAACTTTTTTATTTCTTTCGTCTATTCTCTTAAGCATATTTTTCCATTCGGTTAAGTCGCAAGCCGGAGTATTTAAAGAAAGTTCACGGCAGACAATATCAGAAAAATGATTCTTTTCAAGCATTAATGGTGCTTGATATAATACAGGGACATCTAAGTTTTCGATTACACAGTCAGGCTTTACATTACAGAATAAAGAAATTTTTTGTCTTATTGAATCTGTAATAGGTTCATCACTTCTTGCAATAATTATATCCGGATTAATTCCCAAAGATCTTAGTTCTTTAACAGAATGTTGTGTGGGCTTAGATTTATGTTCACCTGAACTTTTTATGTATGGTATTAAGGTTACATGCATAAACAAGCAATTTTCTTTACCTACTTCAAGAGAAACCTGTCTTATGGCCTCCAAAAATGGTTGGCTTTCTATATCACCGGTTGTTCCGCCGATTTCAGTTAAAACAACATCTGCATTCGTTTTTTTACCTACAGAATATATGAAGTTTTTTATTTCGTTGGTAATATGTGGTATAACTTGTACAGTTTCACCTAAATATTCTCCGTTTCGTTCCTTTGTAAGGACGTTCCAATATACTTTACCAGTAGTTAAATTAGAATACTTATTTAAGTTTTCATCAATAAATCTTTCGTAATGTCCAAGATCTAGGTCTGTTTCAGCTCCGTCTTCTGTAACGAAAACTTCACCATGTTGGTATGGGCTCATAGTTCCTGGATCTACATTTATATAAGGATCGAGCTTTTGTGCTGCGATTTTAAGACCTCTAGATTTTAATAATCTTCCTAATGAAGCTGCAGTGATACCTTTTCCAAGACCGGAAACTACTCCTCCAGTTACAAATATATATTTTGTCATATTTCTATTTCTCCTTCGTATGATTTTTCAGCAGGACCAGTCATAAACACAGTTTTATCAGTATAATTTATAGTTAAATCTCCGCCGATTAGTTTTACAGTTATATCTTTATTTTTTTCACAATATTTATTTTCAACAGCAGCAACAGCACAAGCACAAGCACCTGTTCCGCAAGCCATGGTTTCGCCGCTGCCTCGTTCCCATACTCTCATCTTCAAAGTATTTTTATCAAGTACTTCGACAAATTCAGTGTTTACACCTTCTGGGAAAATAGAATTTTTTTCAAATAAAGGTCCGATTTTCTCCAAATCTAAATTTTCTATATTCTCACAAAATACAATACAATGAGGGTTACCCATAGAAACGCAGGTTATGTGATAATCTTGACCGGATATATTAATAGGAAAGTTAATAACCTTGTCCGCATTTATATTAACAGGTATTTTCTTTGGGTCTAGTTCAGCCTTACCCATATCAACTCTTAAATATTTTACTTCTTCATTTGCATTATTGCGTACTGCATGAATGTGTTTTATTCCGCTTAGTGTTTCGATATCTATATAATCTTTACTGACTAGATTTTTATCATATAGATATTTTCCAACACATCTTATGCCATTTCCGCACATTTTTCCTTCACTGCCATCGGCATTAAACATTCTCATTTTAGCATCGGCAACATCCGACTTACATATTAGTATTACACCGTCTGATCCGATAGCATAGTGACGGTCTGACAAACGAATGCTTAGCTTACTTGGATTATCTATCTCTTGATTAAGGCAATTGATATAAATGTAGTCATTGCCACAGCCGTGCATTTTTGTAAATTTCAAAATCATTATTTCACCTCATAGACACTTATATAAAAGTGTTATAGTACATACAGAACATATTATAACTCAAATGGTATTATATTGCAATATTCAAAAACATATGTGAAATATTATTGTGATTGGGCTAAATAATGGGGAAGTTTAAATATGATGATTCTATATATAAAAGTAATGAGAATATTATATAATGAAAATTTTAGTAAAAATACATTTTAAAATGTTGTTGTTTGTTGTGAAGATTTGATCGAATTAATATTTATATTTAAGAAAAAAGCAAAGTAGATGTATATTTATAGAGAAATTTTAAAGTTAAGAGTATATAAAATAGTTGTAAAATGTAGGTTTTTTTTATTTTTTTAAATTAAATGTTGACAACAAGAGATTTCAGTGTTATTATCTATTCATAGAGTTAAAGACTTCTAGAAAAGGGGTTTTGATCAATGTCGTTTTATGAAAAGTTAGAATCAGATAAAAAAGAAGCATTGAAACGAAAAGGTCAAAGCTTTAGTAATGCAGTTGACTTTGGCTCTTTAGCTCAAAGAAGTAATTTGAGATATCAAAACGATCCGGTACATAGTAAGATTAACAGTGTTACCAATAAGTCGGATATGGTTTCCAAGGAAAAGATGGATGGTATAAGACCAACAACTAACAAATCTGCTAAATCACCACCAAATAAAATTGGTGAAATAGATTTAAATACCGGTGTAGTTGAGGTTGGATATGATGCTAAAAAAGATGACATTGTATTAATGTTTAGAGAGCATCATGCAAGAACATGGAATTCAAGAGAATTTGTTGAAGGAAATACAACGAGAAGGGCATGGACCTATGGATCTGAAAGGTTTCTAACAAATGATAAAAGCTTTTTGGGTGGTATAAATGTTCTCAGAACAGACTCTACTCGTGATTTGGTTTATATTGAACAACAAATGGACAGGTTTTCTGAAGTAGAGCAAGGATTAACTACTATGGATGATGTTCTTGACTTCCGAAAAACAAGTGGGGCTGTAGCAAATAAGGATTTGCCGATGCAAGATCAAACGTTTAAAGAGACGAAGAATTTTTTGTTCAGGCAAAAGTTTTTCCACATTGTTAACTCAGCGAAAGAGACTGCCAGAAAAACTAAATCAAAGGTAGTCGATGATATCATATTCTTGTATATGCTTAAGAAAAGACTTGCTGAAGAGGGCTTCCTAAATATTTCCAATATAGAGGATATTGAGAAACAAATTAAAGAAATGAATGCCCAAAATGATGCTCAAGATATTGAGTCTGAAAATGAAGAAAGGCAAGAAGATAAAGAAGAGCATATAGAAGATGAAGAATAATTTTACTTCATTAATTTAGATTTACAGATAGGGAAAACCTATTTAGTAAATAAATTCAACTAACTAAAGGTTTAAGTTTAAGAATCAAAAACGAAAGGAGTTGAGAGGTTTTCTACTATTTTTAAAATAGAGGAAACCGAAAAAATTATGGCTGAATATTTATCACCTGGAGTTTATATCGAAGAAACAGGTAATGTTACTACTCCTGTACAAGGAGTAGGAACAAGTACAGCAGGCTTTGTCGGAGTTGCAGAAAAAGGACCAGTAAGTGGCGCTCCGGTATTAGTAACAAGCCAAGCAGAATTTAATCGTAAATTTGGAGGTTATCTCCAAGAGAGTGAATTTGGTGAATATCGTTATTTAGCATATTCAGTAAGTAACTTCTTTGCAAATGGAGGAAGCCGCGCTTATGTAATGAGAGTAGCACCTACAGATGCAATGATAGCTAAGAGCGTTTGTGCTCCAGGACAAGAGGGAGTTATTGAGTTTGAAGCAAAGGACCCAGGTAAGTGGGGAAATGCAGTTACAATTACTTTCTCAGAATCGAGCAAAGCAAAAACACAAATTTTTGAAGATTTAGGAGCAGGTGCTTATAGAGTTAAGTCAGCTTTCGGCTTTAATGCTGGAGACGTTGTTGTTCTAGAAGGTTCAGGTTCACCTGAATACAATATCATTATAGACGTTAATGACAAAATCATAACTTTTGAAGCTCCTTTCTCAAGTGATGTAGTAGATAATGCACTTCTACCAAAGATCACAATTAAAACTTGTGAAATGGATATAACAGTTAAATATGATGAAACTGTTGAATCATATCACAATGTTTCTTTAAATCCAGAAATTCCTGAATTTATTGAAAAAATATTAGCAAAGTCTCTTGTAGTAAATGTAACTGCAAAAGCAAATTCTTTACCACTTACACCATTGAACATAGTTCAAGAAGTATTTGGAGTTGAAAAAGACGTTGTTACAATAACTTTAAAGAACGGTTCAAAAGGTAGTATAGAAAATCTTAGCGATGTAGATTTCATCGGCGAGGATAAAGGACCTGGCGAACGTACAGGTATCCAAGCATTCCTAGACAATAATGAAGTTAGTATAATGGCAGTGCCTGGTGTTGTTAGCTCTAATGTACAACTTTCATTAGTTGCTCATTGCGAAGGCCTTGGTAGCAGATTTGCTGTATTGGATATGCCAAAGGCAAGCAAAACAGTAGCAGAGTTAGTTGCTCATAGTGAAACTATAGATAGTGACTATTGTGCAATGTATCATCCGTGGCTTGAAGTATATGATCCACTAGACAAGAAGAGTACTTACATACCACCTTCAGGTTCTATAATGGGCATATATGCAAGAAGTGACGCTGCAAGAGGTGTCCATAAAGCTCCTGCAAATGAAGTAGTTATGAATTGTACAGGTCTATACAATAACTATAATATTGGTGAGCAAGATGTATTGAATCCAAAGGGAGTTAACTTAATTAGAAGATTCCCTGGTGCTGGAATTAGAGTATGGGGTGCTAGAACAGCTTCTTCAAACCCAGCATGGAAATACATCAACGTTAGACGTTTGTTTATCTACTTAGAAGAATCAATTAAAGCAAATACAAACTGGGTTGTATTTGAGCCAAACGATGAATTACTATGGATTAGAGTAAGAAGAAGTATCGAAACATTCCTAACAGGTATGTGGAGAGGCGGTGCTCTTGCTGGTGCATCTGAATCAGAAGCATTCTTTGTAGACATTGGAACAAATACAATGACTCAAGATGACATTGAAGGCGGAAGATTAATCTGCGTAATCGGTGTAGCACCGGTTAAACCTGCTGAGTTCGTAATCTTTAAGGTTACACAAAGAACAGGTGAATAATTAATTTAGAAAGGGGAAGAATTTTAAATGGCATCATTAGTATTAAGAACTTTTCAGTTCTCTGTAGAAATAGATGGTAGAACGATAGCTCAATTTAGTGAGGTATCTGGATTTGATGTAACTTACGATCCAATCGAATATAGAGCAGGCGATAGTACAGTATATACAACTCAGAAGTTCCCTGGATTAGCTAAGTATGGTAATGTTACTCTTAAAAGAGGTGTACTAGTAGCTAATGAAGGTGAAGGTGATACTGATAATGAGTTCTTTAACTGGATAAGTGAGAACATTAATGGACACTATAAGAAAGCACAGACTGTTACAATCAATCTTATGGATCCTGCTATTCGTGATGACAACACACCAGTTGCAACATGGCAATTAAGCAATGCTTGGCCAACAAAGTACACAGGTCCTGACTTAAAAGCTCAGACCGCTGAACTAGCAATGGAAACATTAGAACTTGCTCATGAAGGTTGCGAACGTATTTTATAATATTACTTAAAAGATATTTCGTCATGTCACTTAGTGGCATGACGAAATCATCAATATAAATATAGGAGAATGTGATCAATATGTCTTTTCAAACAGAGGTAAATTTTGAATTACCTAAGGGTTATGTAGACAAAAATGGCGAAATTCACAAAAGAGGAGTTATGAGATTAGCAACTGCAGCTGATGAAATCATACCTCTAAAAGATCCGAGAGTAAAAAGCAATCCGGGATATTTAAGTATAATGCTCTTGTCAAGAGTTATCACAAAGTTAGGAACTCTTGAGAAAATTGATACTGATGTAATCGAACAATTGTTCACACCAGATATAGCTTATTTGCAAGAATTATATCAAAGTATAAATGCTGTAGAGCCAATTTATATTAGAGAAACTTGTCCACATTGTAAACATGAAATTACTATCGAGGTACCTTCCTTGGGGGAATCTTGAAAAGTTATCCCCTAAACGTATTGTATGAGGAGATAGCTTTTTTGGCATACTATTTCAATTGGTCTCATGATGAAATTATGCAGCTTGACCATAAGGAAAGAGTTAGATTTTGTAAGGAAGCGTCTAAGATTAATAAGAAAATGAATGGTGACGAAAGAAAGAATATATTTGAAATATGACAAACCAAATTTTGTCACCTTCAAATAACTTATAGTGAAAGGAGAAATAAGAATAATGAGAATACCTAATTTTTTTTCAAGCGAAAGTTTTAGTAATGTAATGCCATCACTAAAGGCTCGTTCAGAACCATTCCCAGGAATAAATTTCGTAGTTATGTTGGGAGTTACAGTTTTTGGATTTCAATCTGTTACAGGCTTTTCTAAAAAGAGAGAAGTAGACTCTATAGTTGAAGGTGGAAGAAATGATAACGTAATATTATTAAAAAAGCCTATGTCTCAAATACAAACGCTGACTTTTAAACGTGGATATAGATCTAGATCTCTAATCTCTTCATATCTCCCTATTACTGATTTGCTATTTGGGGATACAGCCCTTGATTATCCAGGAATGCCAGGAACTATTTTTGTTTTAGGTCGTGATAGAGAATTGAGAGGCCTATTTGCCTTTAGAGCTCAAGGAATTATCGAATGGACTATGTCGGATTTGGATGCACAAAGTTCGGTGCCCTTAATAGAAACTTTTACAATTGCACATGAAGGATTACATAATATAGGTATACCAGATGTAGAGAGTATTATAGAAGGTGTTTCTGTATCTAAGGATAACAAAAGCTATGAAGAAAAGAGAGAGCAAAAAAGGCAGGAAGACAAGGAAGCAGCGGAAAGGAACAAAGAGAGGAGAAGAAGGGAAGAAGAAGAAAGACAGGAAGCAAAGAGAAAAGACGAGGAAAGAAAGGAAAAAGAAAGAGAAGAAGAGAATAAGAGAAAGGAAGAAGAAGCGAGAGAAGAAGAAGAGGCAGCAAAAAGAAGAGAAAGGGAAAGAGAGGAAAGAGAAGAAAGAAGCCGAGAGTATGAGGAAGAGCGAAAAGAGAGGGAAGAAGAACTATACGGTGAGGATAAAGACGAGGAAACAGAGGAAGAAAATAAATAAGTAAAAGACAAACATTAAATTTATATATAAACGACTATAATTCAGAAAATTAGTTGTTATTCTAATGTATTCGCCTTTGACCTAATATTCTTTTACTGATTTCAGACTTAGAAAATGATGCAAAAATGGAGTTCTAGTTTTTAATTGAAATTTATTACTATGATATAAGCGCTTTTACGATTGATTACAGAGATTAAAAATACATACTGATATTTCCGAATTTATCGGACTTATTATAATTTGATTTTATAAAGGACGTATTTGTTATGAATAAAAAATTTTTTAAAACTTTAAATTTTATAAAGCCTACAACATTGAATATTAAGACAAGAACAATTACTACCATAGCAGACCGTTCTATAAGTGAATCATTTTATGAGAAATTTCTACAAAGAGCATCTAAATCCTTAAAATCTAGATTTTCTGATAACGGTGATCAGCAGTACTTTATTAATAATAACTTGATTCATAAGTCTAATGTGCAAAGAAAATCAGATGATTCACCGATTGACATCATTGTAAGTTTATTGTTCCAAATGCGTGCTTCACAAAACAAACAGACAGGGTTAATCAATAGCTTAATGATAAAGCAAAATCTATTGGATACCTTAGAAAGGGAACTATTGTTCGCTAAGGATTCGATTAGTAGTGCCCAAGTTAAGCAAATACATAATACTGTTATAAACAATAATTTTGACTCTGATGAATTTAAACATCTAATAGAGTCTTTATCTGAAAACAAAAAAAAAATTTTATATAAAGATCTAAATGAAGAGACTTCATCCTTAAAATCTCAGGTTTATACGAATAATAAAAAATTAAATAAATCAAACAATATTCAATTTATAAATAACATATCTAATAAATATATCTTAAATGACAATGATTTACACAATATAATCCATAGAACTAACCTAATTAATAGGGAAAACAAGATAACAGAAAATAATGAAACAGAAAATATCTTGCAGGAAAACACAGTACAAAGGGAACTAAAAAGAGAAAGAGTTCAGAACGAGAGAACAATTGAAAATCTAATCAATCAACAAAAGTTGATCAATAGATTAGAAGTAAATGAGAATAACACAAACCGAATGAATCTATCTAGAGAAGTATTGAACAAATACAGAGAGATAGAAAATAAAGCGGTCAAGAAATATATAAGTGAGAACACGTTCCTAAGGACTAACCTAATTAATAGAGAAAACAAGATAACAGAAAATAATGAAACAGAAAATATCTTGCAGGAAAATACAGTACAAAGGGAACTAAAAAGAGAAAGAGTTCAGAACGAGAGAACAATTGAAAATCTAATCAATCAACAAAAGTT
>CAKSJY010000003.1 GCA_934464585.1 uncultured Eubacteriales bacterium | reverse complement strand
ATATCCGAGACTAACACCCAACTTATTCTCCTAATATGCATTAAACCTTAATCTTACTCACCACACAGCCATTATATCTTTGCTCGATATCTCAACATTAACCGTCAAATCCAGGGACTTAAACAATAAATAACCGGGCAGAATAACTTTTCTACCCGGTCATTATCAAACTTTAAAGCTAGTTTAAAATATATACGCACATAGTTCTTCTACCAAACTGATAACATTCCTCTAATGTATCATAGAATAAATCTACAAGTGCAGATCCTGACATCAATGCTCCTCCGGTATCTGATGCAACCGCATAACCATAGACATATGATCCATCAGGAGATGCGATATAAAGCTTTGTACCATATGGAATAATATTAGGATTAACTGCAACCAATCCAAACTTTGCAACTGCACCGGTTGCTGTATGAGCTCCGGCAGAAGCAGTGTATGCTGTTGCTGATCCTGTTAATGTAGAAGAATACGAAATAACATTTCCGTTATGGTCTACCAATGTACCATCCTTGTTATCTCTTGAATAACCGCTTACCAACGGTTTAGATGCTTTTGTTTTTATGCCGATTATTTTTCTAGCTGAAACCGGCTCTTTAATCGTAGTGCTGCTTATTTCTTGTGATTCTACAACATTACCATTTACAATCTTTTCGTTTACAACAAATTCGCGTTCTCCATCGGTTCCCTCTTCATATTGAGTTTCGCCTTCATAAATCTCATCTGAAAATGTTGTAATTGTACCAAACGGAATTGCTTCTCGTTTTGTACTTTCCCTAAATTCAATTCTATCAACTCTAAGAGACATATTTTCATATATTTCTTGGTCCATGTCTAAGCTTACAATATCAGCTTCATTCAATGTAATTCCCAAATACTCAATTGCATCCTTAACAGTACCCTCCGGAACTATCGCGTTAGCAACTTCATTTGCCCCGTCTGTAAACTTAATGTTATATCTGTGTGTAAGGTTGATTTGCATTTCAGGTGTAAGTTCTTCAGAGATATCAGGGTCTACTAAATCTTGCTCTGCAAATCTGAATCCTGAATATACCAAGGCATCTTTGACTGTACCTTCATTTACAACGATTGTCTTTGTTTTCTCTTCGGCATTTACATATACTTTAAATGCACGTTTAATTGTAATGTTTATACTCTCATCGGTATCTTGCCTTTCTACCAGGTCATCTGAATTAATTTTTATACCTGCCTGCTCTAAAATCGCATTGGTATCGTTATTCATAGTAACAACTGAAAAAGAGTTTTCTCTATCATAAATATAAACTTTATGACTTAACGCTGCAACTGAAATTGCTGACGTTAGGAATATAGTCCCCATAATCACTAGGGCAACCAATCTTTTAGCTTGGTGATTAATCTTCTGTAAATTAAATTTCATAAAACTAACGTATCTCCTTTGTCCTTTTATTTAGGCAAAAGTTTAAATCTTAATATATCTGCCTATTGATGAGGTTTTAAGGATTTGCATTGACTTTTACTATTGTATTTGATGATTTTATCGATGTCAAGCAAATCCGAGCCACTCATTTTGTTATATATGCACAAATAAATACATATCCACATTTTTAAAATCGCCTTAAACCTAGCTTTTGTTCATAAAACCACTTATTTTTTCAATGTTTTATAAGCACTTGATGGTTTATATATGTGCATATTGCAAGAATCTAAAGGTTACAAATTTGTTACACTAAGATTACAGCTATTTTACCTCTTTTTTCTAGAATTATTCCATTTAATTTGTTTTTAATATAAATTTATCCAATTATTTGATAACAACCTATTCGCCCTGTATATGAGAGTTTATTTCATCTAAAAATTTTTGACCGTATTTTTCCAATTTAGCCTCTCCAATTCCGTTTATATCAAGAAGCTCTCTCTTGGTTTTTGGTTTAATTGAGCTCATATTTTCCAATACATCATCCGAAAAAATTATGTATGACGGTACACCCTGATATAACGCAAATTTCTTTCTTAAAGCTTTCAACTTTTCAAGTAATTCAACATCCATGTTACCATATAAAACTTGCTTATTCCTTATTACCTCACTCTTTCCGCATATATCCTTTATACCAACAGAAAGGCAATTACTACAATTATTGCATCTATATTTGGGCTTTTCACCAAAATATTTCAATATATAATGCCTTAGACAGCGTTTACTAGAAACATACGCCCGCATTAAATCAAGTTTTTCCTCTTCTTGTTCTCTGAGTTTAAGCTTTTCCTCATACTTTAAATTTTCAGCATTATCTATCCTGGAACTAATTAAGAAACGACATAGTCTCACATCCTCCTGAGAATAAAGCAAAATACAATCTGCCTTCCTGCCATCCCTTCCAGCTCTTCCGGCTTCTTGGTAATATTGTTCTATATTCATTGGCATATTATAATTGATAACAAACGAAACATTTGGTTTATCTATTCCCATACCGAAAGCATTAGTAGCCACTATTACACGTACATTATCGAATATAAAAGCATCCTGATTTTTACTACGTTCTTCATCTGTAAGACCCGCGTGGTATCTTTCAGCACTTATCCCCTTTATTTTTAAGGCCTTTGTAACTTTATCTACCGTTTTTCTTGTCGAGCAATATATAATCCCACTTTCATTTTTGTGTTTAGACAAATACTTATATAAAAATGAAAGTTTATCAAGTGGCTCGAGAACTGCAAAAAATAGATTTTCTCTATCAAAGCCGGTAGTTAATAAATGTGGATCATCAAGCTGTAATCTTTGTATTATGTCATCTTTTACCTGTGACGTTGCTGTAGCTGTAAATGCCGCAAGTGCCGGTCTTTCATCAAGATTAGATAAAAATTCTGGTATTTTTAGATAGCTTGGCCTAAAATCATGTCCCCACTGAGAAATACAATGGGCCTCATCGACAGCTATAAAACTTATTTTAACTGATGAGGCAAAGTTCAAAAATGATTTTAAACAAATACGTTCCGGTGCAACATATATAATCTTATACATACCATTTTTAGCATTATATATAGCTTTAGCAAATTGCCTTTCATTTAAAGAGCTATTTAAATATGCTGCCCTTATCCCCATTTGGTTTAAATCAGCCACCTGGTCTTTCATAAGCGATATCAAAGGAGAAATAACCAAGGTTATCCCATCAAACATTATTGCCGGTATTTGATAACACAAAGATTTCCCCGCACCAGTCGGCATTATTGCAACACAATCTTTTTTATTTAGAATATTTTCTATAATTTCCTTTTGTCCACTTCTAAATGAATCGTATCCATAATAAGTTTTAAGTACTTCTTCTGCTTTAGCCAACAATGTTATCTCTCCTCCTGTTTCCTTAATTATATCATATAATCGACAAATTCAGCATAACAAAATGTGTATAAACCAGGAAAACGCTGTAAAAACTAACATTAATCAATATATAACGAAATGGTGGTTTAAACATGGCAAAAAGGCTTGGAAAATATACTCTTGAAATGTCACAGATGCCCTCTATTCAAGGGTTTGCATCTGTTTGCGGAAAAAAGGAATCAGAAGGACCTTTAGCTAAATATTTTGATAAAACATTCGATGATACAACCTTGGGTGAATCCTCTTGGGAAAAAGCCGAAAGCAAACTTCAAAGTGAGGCAGTCAGTATTGCCTTGCAAAAGTCTAAACTTACTGCATCTGATATAGATTTTATATTTGCCGGAGATTTATTAAATCAATGTATTTCATCTACATTTGGTCTTAGGGAACTACAAATACCATTCCTAGGTCAATACGGTGCCTGCTCAACTATGGCACAAACCCTAATACTCTCCTCAATCATGGTAGAGGCCGGTATGGCAAAACATTGCTTAGCTGTAACATCATCGCACTTTTGTTCTGCAGAACGACAATTCCGCTTTCCTTTGGAATACGGTGGTCAACGAACTCCTACAGCACAATGGACCGTTACCGGCTCCGGGGCAATAGTTGTAGGCAATTCAGGCAATAGTCCGTATATTTCCGCTGTTACTGTCGGAAGAATTAAAGATTTAGGAATAAAAGATGCAAATAATATGGGAGCAGCAATGGCACCTGCAGCAGCACAGACTATTTCAGACTTTTTCTCTGATACCAATACCTCCCCAAAAGACTATGATTTAATTTTAACCGGAGACTTGGGTGAAGTTGGAAGTAAATTACTATACGAACTTTTAGAAAAAGACGGTATTGATATACGTTCTAACCATAATGACTGCGGACTAATGATATATCACAAAAACAAACAAGATGTACATGCGGGTGGGTCTGGATGTGGATGTTCTGCCTCGGTACTCTGCTCGTTTATATTAAGTAAAATGAAAAATGCAGAATTAAACAACGTGCTGTTTGTCGCTACCGGTGCACTTATGTCTCCTACATCGTCCCAGCAGGGTGAAAGTATTCCATCTGTAGCTCACCTTGTAAGCCTAAAAAGTAATTTATCACAAGATTGATACAGACAAAACAAAGGCCGTTATTTCTAACGGTCTTCTTGTTTTCGTCGAGCCTATCTGTTGGGCGCACACTTGCGCGTGCGCCCATAACCAAGGCTATAACAGTACTTAAATTTTAATTAAAATAAATTTTGCACGTATCTGCTACCTAGCTAAATATTATTTTTTATAACGTTAATCCTTCAAAGAAAAAGTTAAAATCCACCTCAAATATTAAGCTCAAGGCAATCAACTCACTAACACGGATATTCATCCTATCCGTTTCAATCTTGGCATAGGTACTACGAGATATGTCGATACCTAGCAACTGCAATCTTGCAATTGTTTCATCTTGTGTTATGCCCTTATTTCTACGAGCCTTTTGTATGTTAGCTCCAATATATCTGTCAGGTCTAATTTTTACCATCAAATCACATCCTGTTCCATATTATGAACATTTATCTTGATGTTACTCTTAAAACCTGCTATAATGTTTCGTAATACAGAACATTTTAGGAGGCTGATTATGGTGGCTGAATTATGCTTAAACTGTTGGAATAAAATGAATAACCGCAACGATCCGCCAAGCAAGTATATTATTTCTAAGGACTTGCAATTATGAGAAAGTTGCGGTCGTATGACCAACGTTATTATCGTAGAACGTAAATATTACTACCTACATATGTTAAAATTTATTATTTATCCTTTTAAGATTCTCTTTTCAATCTTATGTATTATATTAATTATCCCATTCCTACCTATTAAATTTATAATAAAAGCACATAACACAAAAGGCCGTTATAAAAAATAACGACCTTTGTTTATTTATGATATTTTCCTGAGTTCGATATTTGAAAAGCCCTATATATCTGTTCAAGCAATATTACCCTCGCCATTTGGTGGGGAAATGTCATTTTCGACATTGACAATTTAAAATTAGATCTATCCTTTACCGCATCAGAAAGTCCCCATGATCCACCTATAACGATAACAACATTGCTTTTTCCTCCAATTGCAATATCTTCAAGTTTTTTTGAGAGTTGTTCGGAGGAAATCAAGTTTCCTTCTATACACATAGATATAACATATGCAGAGCTCGGAATTTTGGAAAGTATCCTTTCTCCTTCTATAGCAACAGTTTCATTTATCTCCGAAGCAGATGGATTAGCCGAAAGTTTTTTCTCGTCTACTTCTATAACACTACATTTACAAAACATTTTTAATCTTTTTAAATACTCACCACACGCCAATGTCCAGTATTTTTCCTTTAATTTTCCAACACATATAATAGAAATATTAAGCATATCTTATCTAAAATATTATTACCTTTCCGCCGATATTCTCTTTTGGAGCAACATATAATTTAAAATCGACATCTTTTTGCAATCCTGCCTGCTTTAATGCACACATTGAAGTCTCATACGCCAATTCCGGCAAATTGTTCTCACCGCTTAAATGTGCTAAAACAAACCTAGTTGTCCCATACTTTACAAACTCCGGCAACTCCCTTGCGCAGGCCTCATTTGAAAGATGGCCTGTATTAGAAAGTATTCTTCTTTTCAAATAATAAGGATAAACACCATTTTGAAGCATTCTTATGTCATGGTTAGATTCTATAACTGCCAAGTCGCTTCCTCTAATTGAATTTCTTACAGTCTCTGACATATACCCTATATCTGTAGCAACAACAACTTTTCTTTCATCTTTTGTATGTATAGTATATCCGACACTATCAACACTGTCGTGAGAAGTCTTAAACGGTACAACCTTCATCTGGGCTACTTCTACACCATTATCACCTATAACTTCATGTTGAAATTTATCGGTTAATACACCCATCTTTTCTAGTGCCTTCATAGTACCTTCAGAAGAATAAACCTTAACATTATACCTTGATGCAAAAACCTTAATCCCTTTTATATGGTCCAAGTGTTCATGAGTTACAAATATAGCTTTTATCTTGGTAACATCCAAGTCATTACTTTTTAATGCATTTTCAAGTTGTTTAGCTGTTCTTCCCGCATCAATAAGTATTGCTGAATCGCCGCATCCTATATAAAAGCTATTTCCTTTACTGCCACTAAATAACGTGCAAAATCTTGCCAAATCAATCTCACCTTTAAAGTATAGTAACCTAATCTACAAAACCTCCGGTTAAACCAGAGGCTTTAATTATGCCAAAAAACATATTTTAATTACAAATTTTTCGAATTATTATCCAATGTATTGCATTTAAAATAGATAAATCCACCTTTTTACTTACATTCAAAGTGCTTTTGCAATTACATTTTCTGGAACACTTATCTTTCTAATATCCGCACCTAAAGCTCTTAGCTTATCTACTATATTTTCATATCCTCTTTCGATATGATAAATATCTTCAATAGAGGTTTCACCTCTTGCTGCCAAGCCTGCTATTACCATAGCAGCACCAGCTCTTAGGTCTGTTGCCTTTACAGGAGCACCAACCAATTCATTAACTCCTTCTATAACAGCAATTTTACCATCAACAGAGATTTCTGCACCCATTCTTGCAAGTTCATCTACATATCTAAATCTGTTATCCCAAACACTTTCGTTAACTATACTTGTTCCGTTAGCTATCGATAATAATGTTGCTATTTGGGGTTGCATATCTGTTGGAAATCCTGGGTGAGGCATAGTTTTTACATTACATTTATTCAAAACGCCATTATACATAACTCTTACTGCTTCATCATATTCAATAACAGTAATTCCCATCTCTTCAAGTTTTGCTGTAATTGATTCCAAGTGTTTTGGAATTACATTTTTAACCAATACATCGCCCTTTGTTGCGGCAGCTGCCACCATATATGTTCCGGCCTCTATTTGATCCGGGATTATTGAATAAGTAGTACCAGACAAATAGTCTACTCCTCTGATTTTTATAACGTCTGTACCTGCTCCTCTGATATCAGCACCCATGGTATTTAAGAAGTTAGCCAAATCTACTATATGAGGTTCTTTTGCAGCATTTTCGATTATAGTCATACCTTTAGCTTTTACCGCTGCAAGCATTATATTAACAGTTGCTCCAACTGAAACAACGTCCATATATACATTATTACCAACGAGGCCATCTGACTCTACTTGAACCATACCGCCTTCAACCTTATAAGTCGCACCTAAAGCAACAAAGCCTTTTAGATGTTGGTCAATGGGTCTTACACCAAAATTACAGCCTCCCGGCAAGGAAACTACCGCCTTTGAAAACCTACCTAACAACGCTCCCAAAAGATAACATGAAGCCCTCATATTTCGAATTATATCATAAGAAGCTATATGTGAATGAATATTGCGTGGATCTATCTCTAAAGTAGATTTATTAATCATCTTCACGCAAGCTCCCATTTCAGATAAAATCCTAGCAATAACAGAAACGTCATTTATATTAGGTATATTTTCAATTCTACAAATACCATCAGAAAGAATAACTGCTGGTATAATCGCTACCGCAGCATTCTTTGCACCACTTATTGAAACTTCTCCAGTTAATTTATTTCCACCCGTTATGATAAATTTATCCAACGCGGTCACTCCCACTTTAAAAATATTTATATATTGATATTAACATAATAATCATTTTATGTAAAAATCGTAAAAATCTCAGTAAATTTTATCTACCTAGGCAAACTAAGTCCTATTGTTTAAGCATACCGCAGTTTAACTTAAATGTCAATAATCACCA
The DNA here is from genome assembly GCA_934464585.1 of uncultured Eubacteriales bacterium. GTDB lineage: Bacteria > Bacillota > Clostridia > Oscillospirales > Acutalibacteraceae > CAKSJY01. The sequence continues at coordinate 77,046 of CAKSJY010000003.1, read as the reverse complement.
AAATATATTTTTTGCCTTAATCCAGACACTCCACACACTAATATTTTAAATTTTAAAGTCCTAAATATTCACCAATTTAAAATATGTAAAAATTTTTAATTTGAAACCGTGCTTCATTAAAAATACTCTATATTATTTCCATTAAATAAACAAATATACATGAAAGCAGCTTTAACCCTAATACGCAAAGCTGCTTTCAGCATTTTATTTACCAAAAAACTTATTGTGTATTGCAATAACTGCGTTATCCGCATCACTTTCTTCTATTAAAACAGATACTTTTATCTCGCTAGTCGAAATCATCTGAATATTTATCTGTTGTTCAGATAACGCCTGGAACATTTGTGCCGCAACACCATAATGTGTTTCCATTCCAGCCCCGACTATCGAAACTTTAGCAACATTTTCATCATATACTATCTCTTTATATTCAACATGAGAAATTGATTCCTTTAATATCTCAAGTGTTTCTTTAAGCTGATCTTTCATTATAGTAAATGTTATATCTTTGGTACCATCTCTTCCAACTGATTGAAGAATTATATCTACAGATATTTCTTTTGAAGCAAGCTTTGAAAATAATTTAAACGCAAATCCCGGTCTATCTGGAACACCAACAACCGATATCCTTGCAACATTTACATCCTTTGCTACTCCGCTTACCAACATTCTCTCCAACTTAGTTGCCTCCTTTACTATAGTACCCTCAACATTCTTTAAACTTGAACGGACTTCAAGTTCTACATTATACTTCTTTGCCATCTCGACTGATCTATTATTTAAAACCTGCGCGCCCAAAGTTGCAAGTTCAAGCATTTCCTCATAAGAAATCTCTTTCAGCTTTTTAGCATTTTTAACAAGCCTTGGATCTGCTGTATATACTCCCTCAACATCTGTATATATCTGGCACACATCCGCATTTAATACCGATGCTAATGCAACAGCACTGGTATCGGATCCGCCTCTTCCGAATGTAGTTATATCCTCATACTTATTTATTCCTTGAAAGCCCGCAACTATGATGATATTCCTTTTATCGAGTTCTTTCCTCAATCTACCAGTGTCTATTTCTTTTATCCTTGCCGAACCATAAGATAAATTGGTCGTAAATCCTGCCTGCCATCCTAGTAATGACACAACCGGATATCCCAATTTTTCTATAGCCATTGCAAGCAAGGCCACCGACATTTGTTCACCCGCCGACAAAAGCATATCCATTTCTCTTTTTGACGGATCATCATTTATTTCCTTTGCTTTACTTATAAGCTCATCTGTTGTATCTCCTTGAGCAGATACAACAACAACAACATCGTTGCCCTGCTTATAAGCCTCTGTAATTGTTTTGGCAACATTAAGGACTTTTTCGGCATCTGCAACCGAACTACCACCAAATTTCTGAACAATAAGGCCCATAGTGTGTTCTTCCTTCCATGAAATCATCTGATTAGTATATAACTTTTGCACCATTATAGTCAATATCTAAAATTTCAAGTCTCCAATTTTCTATTTTTTTACTTTTCATCTCTTTAAGCATATTCTTTTTAAAATCTTCGGCTATTTCCTTTTTTAGTATTGATACTACAGTCGATCCTGAACCACTTAAGTATGTTCCATATGAACCAAGCCTATATGATATATCAAATATATCCTTGGCTCCCTTGATTAATCTTATTCTATATGGTTGATGTATTCTGTCTTCTGTAGAAACTTTCAAGTTTTCAAATTGTCCTGTAAACAACGAAGCGACAGTAAGTGCGGATCTTGATATATTAAATACTGCATCTTCTCTTGAATAATATGATTTTAGTGTTCTTCTTGAAATAGAAGTTTTTATTTCAAATGGGGGGATCATTGCACAAAAACACAAGTTACCGGAAACCGGAATGCTCGAGCAATATACCTTGTCTTCTTTTAAAACAGAAACTGTAAGGCCACCTAAAATTGCCGGAACAACATTATCCGGATGTCCTTCAATTTTTGTTGCATAATCAATGAGCTCCTCTTTTTTCATCGGATTACCTAAAAGCTTATTAGCGCCAACCAAACCCGCTGCAATACAAGCTGAGCTGCTTCCTAATCCCCTGGACATAGGTATATTATTTTGTTGTTCTATTTTTAGACCATGAAAAGGTTTTCCACATACCCTATATAGCTTCTTTGCCGAAGCATAGATAAGGTTACTTCTATCTAACGGAATAAATACATCATCCTTTGAAGATATATCTATTCCATCATATTCTTCCATGTTAATAATGTTGTACATTTTTAAAGCTATTCCTAAACTATCAAACCCAGCACCTAAGTTTGCACTAGTTGCCGGTACTTGTATTTTGACCATAATTTACCCCCTAAAAATCCGCTATTTTAACCCTCGATAAAATCTCTATTCCCATATTGCGTAATTTTATTATTAATTCATCTACTTTTCCTAAACTGATTTTATCAGTCGTAAAAGCAAAGTTATTCTTATCTATATCATTATAAATAGGTCTTATATTACCAATTTTTTCATTGACAACCTCTTTGGCCTTAATATAATCTTTATGATTCATTCTAATATAAAACGCTGAAAAAGTATTCTCACGTTTTTCCACATAATTTTCGTCTTTATTTTCTTCCCAATATAAATATTTTCTTGTTTTCATGTGCTTTACACAATCAATTATATCAGCAACTACTGCACTGGCTGTAGGAAGTTTTCCAGCTCCTTTACCATAGAAAACAATATCTCCTGTTGAATCGCCTCTAACAAGTATAGCATTAAATACATCATCTACTCCTGCCAATTGACTTTGAGATTTAATAAACATTGGTTCTACAGATATATCAATCTTCCCGTTTTCAAGTTTCTTTACTTGGCCGATAAGTTTAATAACTCCGCCCCACAACTCGGCAAACTTAACATCCTCAATATCTATTTTTATTATACCTTCAGTATAAACCCACCCGGGATATACATGTTTACCATATACAAGTGCTGCTAACACACAAATTTTCCTACAGGCATCCTCACCATTTATATCAGCCGAAGGATCTCTTTCTGCATATCCTAATTCTTGTGCAAGTTCCAGTGCGTCAGAAAGAGTCATTCCCTCTTTAATCATCTTTGTTAGTATAAAATTAGTCGTTCCGTTTAATATTCCTGCTATCTCTACTACATCATTAGCAGCAAGACATTGGCTTATCGGTCTTATTATTGGAATTCCTCCACCAACACTTGCCTCAAACAAAAAGTTTACATTATTTTTCCTCGCTACATCTAAAAGTTCAGCACCTTTTTCTGCAACAAGTTCCTTATTGGATGTGACAACACTCTTTCCCGCTAGTAATAGTTTTTTCACATAACTAAATGCAGGGTCAACTCCACCCATAACCTCGGCAACAATCTTAACCTCGTCGTCGTTTAATATATCATTAAAATTCCTAGTAAAATATTGCTCAAATTCACTGTTCGGGAAATCTTTTCTATCTAAGATATATTTTATCTCGATAGGTTCATTGATTTTCTTTATAATACTTTCGAAATGTGTTTTTATCACCTGGCACACACCGGAGCCTACAACCCCATATCCCATTACCGCTACTTTTGCCAATATATCACATCCTTATATAATAAGCTTATTAATCACCTAACATCTGAGGAAACACTTGAAGATGAATTAGAAGAGCCTGAAGATACATCAGAAGATGCACTTGATGATGCATTCGATGATGAGTCTGAAACTGCCTCAGGGGAGGAACTTGATGAATCAGACTTTTCAGAAGACTCTGCATTCTCGTTTGGCTTATTTGCTACTGTATATGCATGTGAACTATCACAATCTTGTGGTGTATTATTAGAAGCATAGTAACCTGTAGCAGTATATGGACATCCATCAGTTGCAAGTTTCCCTGTTGATTTGCAATATGTTTTTGCAGATACCCCGGAATCATAAGTATAATTTATAACTTCCTTACCTGATAAATACTTCGACATAATGTTTCTCCATATTTTAATCGCTGCACCAGTATTAGCTATAGTTTTTGGAGTATCATATCCTGTCCAAATACCTGCAACTGCATAAGGGCTTTCCCCTATAAACCAACTATCATAGTCATCTGTTGTTGTTCCTGTCTTACCTATAATATTCCATCCAGGAATATTTGCTGCTGTTCCTGTTCCCTCAGCACCATCTATAACATGTCTCAAAAGCCTATTCATAATTGTCGCTGTTTTTGAGCTTATAGCCTGTGTTGGAACATTATCTCGATTGTCTAAAAGCACATTGCCATCTCTGTCTAAAACATAGTAGTAGGTAAATGGCTTGTTATACATACCACCGTTTCCGAAGATTTGGAATGCGGCTGTCATTTCTCTTACAGTAACACCGACATTTGTTCCACCTGTTGCTAAGGCTGCAAGATTCTCATCATATTTAGAATCAAGACTTGTAAAATTTAATTTTTCCGTTAAAAATTCAAAACTTTTCTTTGGAGTTAAGGCCTTTAAGACCTGTACTGCCGGAGCATTAGCAGATTTTTCTATAGCCCACTGAAGTGTAACTGTTCCCTTGTATCCACCATACCAGTTTACTGGCCAATCTTCAAGCTTTCCATCACCCTTAACATCAACCTGATGAAGTGGTTCGTCAGGGATAAGTGATGAGTAGTTATACATTCCCAAGTCTATCGCCGGAGCATATACTGCAATAGGCTTTATTATTGATCCAGGCTGTCTTCTCGCCTGATTTGCCTTATCAAACCAAAGGTCACCCGTCTTCTCTTCACGACAACCTATGGTTGCAAGTATTCTTCCGTCAAAACCCATCATAACATAACCCAAATCTAAACTTTGATCAGCCGGCATAATGTTATTGTCCCTGATAGTAGCCTCTGCTGCTTCCTGCGCATCTTTGTCCATCGCACTGTATATTTTAAGGCCCTGTGTGAGCACAACTTCCTCTGCTGCAGTCCTTCCAATATCTAGCTTTTCACTTAAGTCATTTACAACATCATTATATAGTGCCTCTACATACCAGTTTCTAACCGGTGCCTGTTGAGAATCGTCGTCATCATCATAGGTTTCTCCAACAAATTCCATGTTCTCCGATTCTTCCACTGCCTGATCATATTCTTCTTTTGTTATCTTATTTTGATTATACATCTCACGGATAACAGTTTCTCTTCTTTTTTTATTGTTTTCCGGGTAAACAAGCGGTGTATATGCTGAAGGATTTTGAGTTATTCCTGCAATTGCTGCACATTGTGCAATAGAACAGTCTTTAATATCCTTGCCAAAATATAAGTTAGCGGCTGCTTGTACACCCCTACATCCACTACCAAAGTTTACTACATTTAAGTATGCTTCTAAGATTTCATCTTTAGAATACTTTTTTTCGAAACTTAGAGCACGAAATATCTCTTTTATCTTTCTTGTAAGACTTACTTCGCTTTCCTCAGTAAGGTTTTTAATTAGCTGTTGTGTTAATGTTGACCCGCCGTAGCTGTCAGAACCTTTAAGTAAATTAAAAACCGCACTTATAGTTCTGGCCCAGTCGACACCATTGTGATCCATAAAGCGTTTATCTTCAATCGCAATAACTGCATCCTTCATTGCATCTGGTATGTCGTCAAAATCGACCCAAATTCGATGTTCTGCATTATATAAATTTTGATATTCCTGAGGGGTACCATTTTCATCATTAACATAAACGACACTAGTTAACTTTACCTTTGAAGCTCTTAAATCATAATCAAGTCTATCATTTGTAAGGCTTGACATATATGCAATCATTGAGCTTGTAGCTATCAACCCCGCTATTAGCAATATTATCAAAAATGTTTTCAACGCACTAAGCATCATTTTTCCTATTGCTGTAGCTGTTTCTTTAACTTGAGTCTTACTGTCAACTTTTCCATTGTATTCATAGGAATTCGGATTATTATCCGGTTCCCTATATTTATTAATGTCTGTTTTTTTCATTAAAGACATTTCCTCCTAACAAAAACTAAACGTACGGGGTTATTATAGCATATCCAAGCACCCAATTACAAATAAATCTCCATTCAAAGTATAATTTAAACATTATTGCTAAAAATAGGTACTATCTAAACAAAAAGATTTTCACGAGGTGTTTTATGAAAAAGCTTATAATAATAAGTAGCTGTATAGTACTTATGTGTTTCATAGTATCTTTTGGTGTATTACCCACTATAAAAAGTCATTTAAATGAAAGTATTCCGGAATCTCAAAGTTCAAGTTCCTCCTCGCTTTCATATGTTGTAAAAGATTTCAACGGAAATATAGCTGTATTCGAAAATGGTAAAAATTCTCCGTTTAAAATTACCGATGTACCAATTAATAGTCTGCCCTATGCTGATAGGGAAATACTAAGAAAGGGTATCGCTGTTACATCTAAAAGCGAGTTAAACCGTATTTTAGAGGATTATTGTAGCTAAATTATAATAATAACCCATTTTTTAATATTAAAAAGCCAACAATTTAATCTTATTCTACCTTAGTAGTACTCTAAAACCTAAACACATCATATTATTAATATAGCGTTCTAAATCTGTAGTCTAATACTTGCTTTTATAAATTACAATTATTGACTTTTTGTCATAATAGATATATAATTTATTCTTAATGGTATAAATTAATATTTAGAGAGGTAAGATTAAAAATGGCAAGAAAAAAAGGTAGCCACAGCGGTCCCCCTAATTCTAATTATGGTGATTCATATAATTATAAAAAAGATAATAGCTTTGAGGACATATACTCCGGTAAAAAGTACAAAGGCAAAAAAGGTAAATCCAATAAAGTAATAATCAGAAACTTTATAATTATTGTTTTATGTATACTCTTTATCGCCACTGGAGGTATCATGATATATGGATATAAATCCCTGTCCTCAATAAACTACGATCCAATTGGTGACGAAGAGGATATAAACGGTTTTGCAAACTCTTCAGTAGATGATATTACTCTTGACTATACTGGCAAAGAATTATTAAATGACCCAATGGTACTTAATATATTGCTTTTTGGATCTGATAGTTACTCTGCAGGTGATGGCGGAAGAACCGACTCAATTCTAATGGTTTCAATTGATAATCGTCATAAAAAATTAAAGACCACATCATTTTTAAGAGATATGTGGGTACAAATTCCAGGATACGGTGAAGATAGAATTAATGCTGCTTACGCATACGGAGGCCCAAAACTTGCAATTCAAACTATTGAAGCTAACTTTGGAATAAAGGTTGATAGATATGTGGTTGCTGACTTCCCTGGTTTTGAAGCTATAATAAATCGCCTTGGTGGTATTGACATGGAGCTTACCGAGGATGAATGTGAATATTTAAATAGTCATTGTGACGATCCAAATAAACTTTATGGCGCCGGCGTCCATCATCTTTCTGGATTACAGGCTCTTAACCATGCAAGAAACCGTGACAGTGTAATGTCCGACTTCGATAGAACCTCACGTCAAAGAGATGTTGTTTCTGCAGTTGTACAAAAAATGAAGTCTTCCAACGTAACTCAAATTCTTCAAATTATATCTGATGTTGGACCAATGGTTACTACCAACTTAAAGAAAAATGAAATTGCTACTTTGGCCGCCAATTCTATAACATATATGAACTATCCTATGGAAGAATACAGCGTACCTGAACTTGATAACTTTACTAACTTAAATATAAACGGTGCCTCTGTTCTTGGAATTGTTGATATGGAAGAAGCAAGATATAACCTTGCAAAGTTTATATTTGAAGATTCAATCTCTTCAAACAGCAGTAGTAGTTCATCAACAAATTACTAAAAAACATCCTCGGATTACTCCGAGGATGTTTTTTAACATAATTGCAATATTACTAAAGTAAAAAAGCAAAACCTACAACAGTTAACTGTTGTAGGTTTTGTATATAATTAGATATTTAAGATTTAGCATTATTTTTGGCTTCTTTTTCATGAAGGTATTTATCTCTTGTTGCCATACCTCCACGAATATGCCTTTGTGCCTTATTTATTTCTAGTACAGTCTTTACCTCTTTATATAATCCCGGGTCAACATATTTTAATCTTTCTGAAACATCTTTATGTACTGTACTTTTACTAACCCCAAATTTTTTAGCGGCTTTTCTAACCGTTGCCTTACTTTTTATTATATATTCTCCAAGCTCCACGGCTCTTTCTTCGACTATACCTTTCACATATAAGCCCTCCTAATTTAGGTGATAGGCTATTTATATGTGAATTTATTTGATAATATGAGTATCCTATTAATCATGTTAAATCAAATTTCTAATCTATATTTTCTATATCATCTTCATTTTGAGTATCAGGCAGTTTATTTTCCTCACTCAATTTTATTATCGCTATTTCCAAAGGAAATAGCTTTTGACCTTCATATTCATCGCAAACTTTATCTCTCAATATTTCTTCATCTAAAGGAGAAACTGTTCTATCCATTGTATCGGCATTGTCCATATTTTCTCTGCCAAGGATACCTACAATACGCGCTCCTTTTAATATTTCATATAGTGAATGGTCGTTATTAGGAATCATCCATCCAATCAACGCCATACGAAAATCTAACAATTGTTCATTGCTCATTCCCATCCACATACAAGACATAAGTAGTCTTGCTGCTGTGCATGAAATACCTCCAGTAAGAGTAAATCCATTATCTAACATCTGTTGAACATTATTTTCGCTTGATGGTTCATCTATTACAATAATATCCCCACCGTTACAAATTCGACTATATTCATTACATATAGATTTGTTATATTGATAATATATTTCCCGTGAACTCGGTTCTAAGCCTTTACCCAAATCATTTTGAAATCCAAGTCTATGTGATGGAGGAACAACAAACCTTCTTTTGGTTATACAATAGTCTCTTTGAAAATCCATTGTCTTATCTTTATTAATGCCAAAAAGAAATGTAGAAGAAAAGAAGTCATTCTCACTTGCACTTTTTAATGTCTCATAATGATTTTTAAGCTTCTCCTTCATTGGAGATCCTTCTGGAAGGCCTTCATAATAATCTTTTATCTGATTATACAAATAAGTAAACCTTTCACTCATATACATTTTATAATTAACAATACTCTTGCACCGATCTCCATGAACCTTGTCAGCATTAAATAGGCAAGCGTTATAAAATGCAGTCATCTTTTCACGTAAATTGCCTGGAACCTCATATGGATGCACACCATTATTATCGTCTAAAGGCATATTACTATTAACAACAAACTCAATATATCTACTCATATCTCCACCAATTTGGCCCGAACTTTGTGGAGATTCATCATGAACAAATGTGTCTTGAAGAAACTGGAGTCTAGTCGCATTTTTATTTACTTTTTGTTTGTAATACGGAAATAGTCTTGCTTCCATATTACGATTTGCTAAATTCACAGCATTATATGATCTAGGGTGATTATATGAATATACACCCAAATTTTTTTCAAATGATTTCTGTGCATCTTTAAACTGCTGTGTATTAAACATTTTGGGGGTACGATATTTTTTAGTTTCTATAGTTCCTTTTTCTGTATGCAAATTATTATCCTTAATTATTTATTTCTAAATTAGATTTTGTCATCTCTCGGTTCTACAACAATTTTAATTCCTGTTATAGATTTCTCATTTAATACAACATTCATAAAAGCCGGTGCACAAACAATATCAATACCTAAGGGGGCAAGATATCCGCGTGAAATTGCGATTGCTTTAAGTGCCTGATTAGCAGCACCTGCACCAACTGTTTGAATTTCTATACTGTCTTTTTCCCGAATAATAGCAGCGATTGCACCTGCCACAGCATTTGGCACGGAGCGTGCAGAAACTTTTAAAATTTTCATTAATGACCCTCCTAATTACTATTACAAGTTTTAATAAGTACATAATATAATAATAACGTGAAAAAATCAAGACTATTTTCAATCAAATTGTACAATTAAGCCATCATTTTCAAATATATGACACATATTAAACAATTTGCAATCTTTCTAGCGATACGGTTTTACCTGTCTTTTCGTCAATGTCCATTAACATGCAGTCCATTTTTGCATCTCCACCGGCCTGTTCAAATTTACATGGAAGTTTATATTTCATTCTATAGAGTGCACTTTCATAAGTTATTCCCAAAACAGAGTTTATCGCACCGGTCATCCCTAAATCAGTTATATATCCGGTACCCTTTGGCAATATTGTTTCATCTGCTGTTTGAATATGCGTATGTGTACCAAAAATCGCAGAAACTCTTCCGTCTGTGTAAAAACCCATTGCTCTTTTTTCAGCAGTTGCCTCGGCATGAAAGTCTATTAATCTTATTTTTATATGTTCCGTTTCCCTCAAAATTCTGTCTATCGTTTTAAACGGAGAGTCTAGACTTTCCATATATACTGTACCCATTAAATTTATCACACACACCTGTGTATGTAAAAGGTCAACTATACAATACCCTTTGCCAGGTGTTAGACTACTCGGAAAGTTTGCCGGCCTTATTAAAAACTCACTGCCTTCAAACATAAGTGTGCTTTCCCTACTTTTAAAAGCATGGTTTCCGCTCGTTATAACATCTACACCGCTTGAAAAAAGATACTCCTCTGAATATGGTGTAATTCCATTGTACTTATCGGAATTTTCACCATTTGCTATAACTAGGTCTATATTTTTTTCTTTTTTTAGCCGAGGGAGCTTTGTTCTTAAAAAAGAGCATCCCACTTCGCCTACTACATCACCTATTGCAAGTATTCTCATAAATATATCTTCCTTTACTAAATAAAAGGGGAACAGAGCCTGGTACCCTGTCCCCTTAGAATTATTTCGCGTATTCTACCGTACGGCTTTCCCTTATCATGTTTACTTTTATCTGACCCGGGTAATCAAGCTCTGATTCGATTCTTTTGCATATATCTCTAGCTAAAATAACCATTTCATCATCGCTAATAACTTCAGGTTTGACAATAACACGAATTTCACGTCCTGCCTGTATTGCAAAGCAATTATCGACTCCATTAAACGAAGATGCTACTTCCTCTAATTTCTCAAGACGTTTTATGTAGTTTTCCAAGTTCTCTCTTCTTGCTCCAGGTCTTGCTGCAGAGATTGCATCTGCTGCCTGGACAATACAAGCAATAATTGTTTTTACCTCTACATCTCCATGGTGAGCATGTATTGCATGTATAACAGCTTCACTCTCTCGATATTTCCTTGCAACTTCAACGCCCAATTCAATATGTGAACCTTCAACCTCATGATCTAAAGCCTTTCCTATATCATGAAGTAAGCCTGCTCTTTTTGCGATAGTTGGGTCAAGACCCAACTCTGATGCAATAAATCCTGATAGATGAGAAACTTCTAGTGAATGATTCAATACATTTTGCCCGTAACTTGTTCTATATCTCAAACGGCCTAAAAGTTTTACAAGTTCATGATGGATGCCGTTTACTCCGGCATTTATTACTGCTCTTTGACCTTCTTCTTTAATTACTGCATCGACCTCAGCCTTAGCTCTTGAAATAACCTCTTCGATTTTTGCCGGATGAATACGACCGTCTGTGATAAGTTTTTCAAGTGCTACACGAGCGACCTCTCTTCTTATTGGATCGAAGCTCGATAATGTAATTGCTTCCGGGGTATCATCTATAATTAGATCTACACCTGTCAAAGTTTCTATAGAACGTATATTTCTGCCTTCTCTTCCGATAATACGGCCCTTCATTTCGTCGTTCGGAAGCGGAACTACAGATATGGTTTCCTCTGCAACATAATCTCCTGCACAACGCTGTATTGCCAATGCAATAATTTCGCGTGCCTTTTTTGTTGATTCATCTTTTGTTTGCTGTTCGATATCCATGATTTTAATCGCCTTTTCATGGACCAGTTCATCTTCGAGATTTTTAAGCAAAAATCCTTTTGCTTGATCTTTGGTTAAGCCTGATATAGATTCCAATTCTTTTAATTGATTTGCCTTAATTTCCTCTGCTTCCTCAAGCTTTTTATCTGCTTCTTTTAATTTAGACGAAAGTGCTTCTTCGCGTCTGTCTACATTTTCAAGTTTTCTATCGAGAGACTCTTCCTTTTGGATGAACCTTCTTTCTTGGCGTTGGATATCCCTTCTACGATCAGAAAGTTCTTTTTCCGTTTCAACACGTAATCTGTGGATTTCATCCTTTCCTTCTAAGATAGCCTCTTTCTTCTTAGTTTCGGAAAGATTGATTGCATCACTTAATATTCTGTTTGCTTCTTGTTCAGCAGAACCAATAGCCTTTTCAGCTTCGTTTTTACGATAATTAAATCCAAAATAGAACCCTAAAACAGCAAAAACTATACCTATCAACACTGCTAACAAAATTGTTAATAAGTTTGCCAACCTAATTTGGCACCTCCTTGTCTTTATAAATTAATTGATTTTAAGCTATATTAAAAACCAGCTTTAGTTAAAATCATAAAATTTTAAATGTATAACTATATGCCCATTGCATTCTCATTTTAACATAATTATACTATATCATTTTAGTACTTAAGCCTATGAGATGTCAAGGAATATTTATCTTAATTTACCCATATTATCCATAAAAAGGTTATAATCAAATATGCTTGTTACATATAATTAATATCAGCTGAAATCAAGTTTAGCTCTACATTAACACCCAAAAAAAGCACTTACAAAAATGCAAGTGCTTAATATTGGTGGGAGATGGTGGATTCGAACCACCGAAGTCACTGACAACAGATTTACAGTCTGCCCCCTTTGGCCACTCGGGAAATCTCCCACATACGCAATGATAATTGTTATATACTCTTATTAGATTAATAAGAGTGGAGCTGGTGGACGGACTCGAACCCCCGACCTGCTGATTACAAATCAGCTGCTCTACCAACTGAGCTACACCAGCGTGTACCGAATTAGTACTCTATAAGTATATCATGACATATTAGGCTTGTCAAGCATTTTTTATTAATTTTTTGGCCATTAAATGATTAGGCATTTAATGGCCGGTATTCTCTTTAAATTACTTGCTAAGCTCTGCAATACATTTCTTGCAAACATTTTTTCCTTTAAAATGAACAACTTCATCTCCGCTATCGCAAAAAGTGCATTGTGGTTCATATTTTTTTAACATAATTGTAGAACCCTCTACAAAAATTTCAAGAGAATCTTTCGGATCGATGTTTAGCAAATTTCTTAGCTCTATCGGCAAAACGATCCTTCCTAATGAATCCACTCTTCTTACTATACCCGTTGACTTCATATAGAAACGCCCCTTCTTAATTTTTTTGTAATGTCAATAACTGTCAAACTACGATATTATTGTACTATTATTTTCCAATTATGTCAACATTTAAAGTCAATTTTTTAACAATATATCATATATTCTAACATATTTATAAATTTAATGAGTAAATGTGGTGATTTTTGTGCTAAATTATATCTGGGGAGCCCTAATTATTATAAGTGTGGTGTGTGCACTCACAACAGGACGCATTGACGAACTCTCAAAATCTGTATTTTCCGGTGCCGAAGACTCTGTAGGGCTTTTAATTTCGATGCTTGGAATGATGTGTTTATGGACAGGATTGATGAATATTGCCGAAAAAAGCGGATTGACATCGGCACTTGCAAAATTATTTTCTCCTATATTAAAAAAGATTTTTCCAATGTACGACAGTAAAAGTCGAGAAATGAAGGCCATATGTATGAATATAACCGCTAATTTACTCGGGCTTGGAAACGCTGCCACACCTATGGGGATAATGGCTATGAAGGAAATGCAAAAAAATAATCCCAATCCTAAGTCTGCCACAAATGCAATGGTAATGTTTGTTGTAATAAATACAGCCTCCCTACAAATCATGCCTACCATGATGACTATATTACGCCAAAAACATGGCTCTGCTTCTCCACTCGACATACTTCCCGCAATTTGGATAACTTCCATATGCGCATTATTAGCAGGAGTCATTACCTCAAAAATACTTGAAAGGAGAGGTAATCATCTTGGATAAGTTTGGAGCATTTGTCGTTCCAACTATAATTTTTATAATTATAATTCTTGGATTTCTAAAAAATGTACCTGTATTCGACACATTTGTAAAAGGTGCGACAGAGGGGATGAAGTCTACCGCCGCAATCGCACCTTCTCTTATAGGACTTATAGTATCTGTTAACATGTTAAAGGCCTCTGGGGCACTTGATATGTTCACAGAGTTTATTTCTCCTGTCGCCAACTACTTTCATATTCCACCTATAGTTTTACCATTAGCCTTTTTAAGGCCTATATCCGGAAGTGGTTCTATTGCCTTTTTAGATACCATATTCTCAGTAGCAGGAGTCGACAGTTTTGCTGGTCGTGTTGCATCTGTAATGATAGGATCTACCGAAACAACCTTCTATGCTATTGCTATATATTTCGGAGCTGTTGGCATAAAAAACACCCGGCATACAATTCCGGCAGCATTAATCGGGGACTTTGTAGGCTTTATAGTCTCTATTATCACTGTAAGCCTGCTTTTCCATTAAACTATTTAAAAAGCTCCGATTATGAATTATATATACCCTGAACCAACACCTCACCAGAGTTTACTGTATATATGTTACCATCACATCTAATTTTTAAGTTCCCCATTTGATCAATACCACAGGCAATTCCCATAATACTTTTTCCATCCTTTATCGCAGTAACTTCTCTATTTATACTGCAACATAATTTGTTATAAGCCTTTGGTATCTTATGTGTTTTTAAAAATTTAGAATAATCCTTTTCAAGGTATTTTAGCATGTCCGCTATAAGACTACATCTGTTGAACTTTACCCCAGTTTCATTATAGAGTGAAGTTGCTTTTTGTGCTATATCTTTGTTAAAGTTATTCGAGTTTACATTTATCCCTATTCCAACCGCAGTAGCGGTTCGTTTTTCTAAAATTGACGTTTTTACTAAAATACCACAAAGTTTTTTTGAGCCTACAACAATGTCATTAGGCCATTTTATCTTAGCATCTATTCCTATTTTTCGTCTTAAAAACTTACATAATGAAAGCCCGACAATTAAAGTAATTTTTGATATTTCATCAATAGGTATATCCACATAAAGCAATACAGACATCAAAATGTCCTTACCTTCTGATGAATCCCATGTTCTTCCCATACGTCCGCTACCTGCAGTTTGATTTTCTGCAACAAACAAACTGCCGTTCGGAGCATTTTCCCTAGACTCAATAATTGCTCTTGTATTGGTCGAATCTGTAGATTTATAAAAATATATATTTTTAGCAATGAATTTCGTTTCTAACCTTGCAAGTATGTTATCTTTTGAAAGTCCGTCATTTTCTTTTTTTAGTATAAATTTTTCATAAATCACATTTTTACTCCTTTTTAGTAGTTTAAAAGCCGATGACAATCTATACTATTGGTAATTTAAATATTCAATATTACAAATTCATAAATAAAAAGCCCTAGAAAGGGCTTTTGTTATTGCTATATCGAGAAATTTACCTCGTCAAGTTTTTTTCGAACCATCATCGAGATTTCATTATATACCTTATTAAATTTGCAATAATTATGGTTACATAAATAGCCTTCTTCAACACATCGGCTTATGCAGTATGGTCCCTCAACAGCTTCTATAACCTGTCTTAGAGTAATATCCTTAGGAGGGCGATTTAATTCATATCCACCTTTAGCTCCTTTAAAGGATCTTACTATTCCACTCGACACAAGTTTCCTTAATATTTTAAGAGAAAATCTTAGAGATACTTTTGTATTTGCTGAAATTGTCGCTGCATCTTTTTTAGAATCGCAAGACGCTAAAAACTCTACTATTCTAACAGCATAGTCTGCTTCAAGTGTAATATGCAAATCATTCTCCCCTTTAATCAAGAAAATCTTTTAATTTTTTGCTTCTGCTTGGATGACGAAGTTTTCTAAGTGCTTTTGCTTCTATTTGTCTTATTCTTTCTCTTGTAACATTAAATTCTTTTCCAACTTCCTCCAATGTTCTTGCTCTACCGTCACCTAAACCGAAACGAAGACGCAAAACCTTTTCTTCTCTTGGAGTAAGTGTATCTAAAACTTCAGAAAGTTGTTCCTTTAGAAAAATCTGTGATGCTGCATCTACTGGAGCCGGTGCATCATCATCAGGAATAAAGTCACCCAAATGGCTGTCTTCTTCTTCTCCGATTGGAGTTTCAAGAGATACCGGTTCCTGAGATGCTCTAATTATTTCCCTTACTTTTTCTGTTGGCAAGTTCAACTCTTCTGCTATTTCTTCGACTGATGGATCATGTCCGTTTGTGTGCAAAAGCTGATTAGAAACCTTTTTTACCTTGTTAATTGTTTCTACCATATGAACCGGTATACGTATTGTCCTTGCCTGGTCGGCAATTGCCCTGGTAATAGCTTGTCTAATCCACCATGTAGCATATGTTGAAAACTTAAATCCTTTTTTATAATCAAACTTTTCAACTGCCTTTATTAGACCTAAGTTACCCTCTTGTATCAAGTCTAGGAAATGCATTCCTCTTCCTAAATATCTCTTTGCAATACTTACAACCAATCTTAAGTTGGCGTCTGTTAATATTTTTTTAGCTTCTTTATCTCCGTTTGCAACTCTTATTGCAAGGTCAATTTCATCCTTAGATTTTAGTAGAGGTACAACGCCTATTTCTTTTAAATAAACTTTTACCGGGTCATCTACAGATACACTATTTGGTGATTCAGATGAATCTTTCTCGAGATGTTCGTATTCCTCTACCGATAAATCGTCGATTACATCATCAAAATCCTCTACTATCTCTACGCCTAAGTTTTCTAAAGAATCATAAAACTTTTCGATTTGATCCGGGTCAAAATCCATTTCACCCATTGCATCTAAAATTTCTTTTGTAGATAACTGACCTGCAGCTTTTCCCTGCTCCATCAGTTCTTTTATAATTTGTCTCTTTTGAGCCAGTGTACTATTAGCATCCATTTAGTTTATCCCCCTACTTTTAAGCTTCTTCAGCCTATCAACATACTCTCTAATTTCTTCCAAATCACTTTTAGCCGCATCATTCACCGCTATTTTATTTTTTTCATATAAAATCACATCTATATATTCCTGTAAGGTCTTATCGCTATTTTCAGATTCAACATATGAGGAAAGCATTTTTGCAATTCTGCCAATTTCCTGCATAGAAAAATCCTCTGAAAGATCCGTTAGGCTTATATTCTTATTATGATTCAATCTATTTATTAAAATGCCATATATATGGCGATTAAATTCTGTTAAAAAGTCCTCTGTACTAACTTTCGAAAACACATAATGAGCTTCCGATTGATTGTTTATTAAATAAGCAATTAATGCTTCTTCTGCATATGCTGCTCTGAGATTATCCTTTTTTTGCGGATTAATTTCATCTTTCAGCGATGCAATATTTGTTTGCATAGTGCGAAATTTTTTCTTTTCGCTTGTCCCACGATTTTTTTTAAGTTGTTTTTGAATTTGACGCAAAATCGAACCTTTGTCAACGTTTAGTTCACCACTAAGTTTTGAAGCATATATTTCACGCTCCAACTGGTCACTTATGCCCGAAAGCAAATTTACTGCTTCTTTTATATACTCTACTTTTCCAACTGTACTGTTTAAATCGTATTTAAGTCTTATTTTTTGCAAGGAATATTCTATATCATTCGAAGACTTATCCAAAAGTTGCTTAAATTTAATTCTTCCGTTTTCTCCAAAAGACTTTATATATTCGTCTGGATCTTTCCCGCTTGGAATGGTTAAAACCTTTACCAATACATTACTATCTCTAAACATGGAAATTGCTCTTTGAGTCGCTTTTTGTCCTGCCTGGTCGGAATCATATGCAATAACCACTTCTTTAGTATATCGTGAAATAATGCTTACTTGCTCTTTTGTTAAAGAAGTTCCTAAAGTTGCAACAGTATTTTCAAAACCGGCCTGGTGCAGCGCTATTACATCCATATATCCTTCTGCCAAAATCAGGGTATCCTGACAAGTTTTTTTTGCAAAGTTCAGTGCAAAAAGGTTATGATGTTTTTTAAACACAGGAGTATCTGATGTGTTTAAATACTTAGGTTTTATGTCACTCATAATTCTTCCACCAAAAGCAACTACATTACCCTTTGTATCTATTATAGGAAACATCACACGATCATAAAATCTATCTATAAGTCTCCCTGTTTTACTCCTTATTGCTAAATTCGATTGAAAAAGTTCATCATCTGTAAAATGCTTTGATTTAAGATAATTTACCAAATCAAATCTTGAGTCTGACGAATATCCAAGCCCAAAATGTTTTATAGTTTTTTCGGAAAGCCCTCTGTTTCTCAAATATGAGTGGGCCTCATTAGATTGCGGTTTATATAAATTATAATGATAATACCTGGCGGCTTCTCTATTAATTTCATATATTCGTTTTCGTAGTTTTGACAAGCTGTCGTCTACATTATCAAGTGGAACCTCAAGTCCCGATCTATTAGCCAAAAACTTAACCGCATCGATATAATCTAAATTTTCAATCATTCTTATAAATGTGATTACATCCCCGCCTGTACCGCAACCAAAACAATAGAACGAACCGTTATTTGGATAGACATTAAAAGAGGGCGTTTTTTCTCCATGAAACGGACACAATCCAACCATATTACGGCCACTTCTTTTTAAGTTTACATATGTAGAAACAACATCAACAATATCATTCCTAAATTTTAAGTCTTCCATAAAAGACTCAGGCAACGGCATATGGTATCATCTCCTTTAATATCCATCTACTTTCCCAAACTCTAACCTACCAATTATTCCACGACTTTGGAACAAATATCTTTTGAAAGGCATCAACAGCAAAACGATCTGTCATCCCTGCTATATAATCACATACAGCATTTTCCGGACTTTCTTCTATATACGTTTTTCTCATTTGCTCCGGAAGCTCATCCATATGTTTAATAAAATACTCATATAATGCACCAATAAGCCTTGGTACCTTTACCTCTTCTGCTTTAGCATATGAATCATATACATTTTGATACATAAATGTATGTAGTTCATCAAACGCATATTGTACAGATTCTTCCATGCAGAAGTCTTTTCCATGGCTGTTTTCTATAAGCGAATGTATAAGCTTGTTTATCCTTTGGCTTTTTTCGACACCTAAGGTTTCCAATATATAAGCCGGAATATCTTTATCTGATAACACTCCCGCTCTTTTTGCATCATCTATATCATGGTTTAAATAGGCTATCCTATCCGCTATTCTAACAATTCTGCCCTCGGCAGTAAAAGCTTGCTTTCCGGAAGTATGGCACAAAATCCCATCAAGAACCTCAGCCGTTAAGTTTAGGCCTTTGCCATTATTCTCTATCTTTTCAAGCACACGGACACTCTGTTTATAATGCTTAAACCCAAAAGGCGAAAGTTTATTAAGAGCATCCTCCCCTGCATGTCCAAAAGGTGTATGTCCTAAATCATGACCCAAAGCTATTGCTTCAGTTAAGTCCTCATTTAGTCTTAATGCTCGGGATATTGTTCTTGCTATTTGAGCAACTTCTAATGTATGAGTAAGTCTTGTCCGATAATGATCACCCTCAGGCGAAATAAAAACCTGAGTTTTATGTTTCAATCGGCGAAAAGATTTACAATGTATAATTCGGTCTCTGTCTCTTTGATATTCTGTTCTTATATCACATTTATCTTGCTTATATTTTCGCCCCAATGTATTTTTCGAAAGAGAGGCCTCCGGCGATAAATATTTTTCTTCTAACTCTTCAGTTTTTTCTCTTATATTCAAATTCCAGCCACTCCTTAAATACAAAAACTTACTCATAATATATTATACAATATATCTCTAAAAAATCTATTATATTTTTTTGACATTTTTGTTTTTTGGTACATAACAATAAAAATATTATATATCAAATACCATTTAAGTATATTTTGTATGATAGGATTTACAATTGGAAATATTCTTCTCCGTTATCTACTACATTGATTTTCCCTGACGTGATTTCAGATAATTCTTTTATCAACTTTTGTTTTTCATCTAGCACCACACAACACCTAACACTTACCCTGCTTAAAAAGTTTTCATCCAAAATCTTAGTGTTGCCTGATGAAATAAGTGCCTTTATTTTCCCATACTCTGAATATTCACATTCAAAGCTTAAAATCGAGCATTTCTTCATTACAATAATTCCCGCTGAATCCAAAGCAAGTTTTACGCTATGAGAATATGCCCGTACAAGTCCACCGGTACCCAAAAGTATGCCCCCGAAATATCTCGTCACAACAACTACAACATTACACACCTCATTTTTCTTTAAAACATCCAAGCTCGGCATTCCGGCAGTGCCTTGAGGTTCGCCGTCGTCTGAATAGCGCATAATATTGTTTTCTCTTAATATGTAAGCATATACATTATGTCTTGCATCCCAAAACTTTTCTTTTTTAGTGTTAATAAACTCTATTGCTTCTTTTTCCGATTCAATCGGTTTTACCTCAGCTATAAATCGTGAACGTTTTTCTGTAAATTCTTCACATGCCTGACGCTCAATTGTCTTATATGAATCCAAACAACAGCACCACCTTTTAGGTAAATTTATTTATAATAAAGTTTTAAACATTAAGAATCTATATTGTGGATAACATCTTATAAAAAGCATCTTGATTGTTTTCAAATCTAACGAAAATAGGCGGTGCGTAATGCACCGCCTATTTAACCGCCGACAAATAATTACTTATTTGCCATGCCGTAACGCTTCTTAAATCTGTCTACACGTCCGCCGGTATCAACGAGTTTTTGTTTCCCGGTGAAAAACGGATGGCACTTAGAGCATATTTCAACACGTATATCACTTTTTGTTGATCCTGTTTCAATTACGTTTCCACATGCACAAGTAATTGTAGTTTGTTGGTATTTTGGATGTATATTTTCCTTCATTTTATCACCTCTTTCGCTAAACCGCAAACATTAATATTTAGATTATAACACAGTATAGAAATAAATTCAACATAAAAATATTGTATATATCTATATTTGTTATTTTTTACATATATTATGTAAAGCTAATATAATCTTTCGGCATTTGGACTATTCGCTCTTTTGTAAATCTATATATTCGCAGTATTCTTCAAAGCATAAATCCAAAGCACGCATTTTTTTTGCATTTTCTGTTCCTACAAAACGATATATTGTCGCAGAAAATGCCATAGATGTTTCATCTTCCTTGCTTTTTGGATATCTGACAATAAATCCATAATTTACACAATTTTTATTAAGCCATTTATACTCGCTTGTATTAATAATTTCATCAGCACTAAGTCCCGAGCCAAAATCAAATTCCACCGAAAGCCCTGTTTGAAAATCACTTTTCCCTCCGGGAGGTACAATTTTCTCGGCCTCCGCCTTAGATCTTACCATAGAATATCCATTATTGTTCTTTATCTCTTCAACCTTATTCAAATAAATAGTTTCCTGCTCTTCTGTGCTTATATAACCATTTTTAAGCTTGAGGTCAACATTATCTTTTTTTGCTGCATTTATCATTTCATTTAAATATGGCACTATCATTTTCTCTACTTTTACATTTTTATAGTCAGTTAGATCATGTTTATAGTTCTCAGGAATAGGATTATGTAAATTTACTAAAGTTAAGAGCTTTTTCTTTTCCTCATTGGTAAACCCGGTGCTTGCTAAAGTTTCGATAGACTGTTCACTTTCAGTACTAAAAAAGTTTTTTATCATATCGCTATTTTCATTTACAATAAGAATACCGCCACCTATTACCGCCACAGCAATAAGTGTTACTATACAAATGCCCAAAACCTTAATTTTTTGTTCTTTTCGTGTCGGGCGTCTCATTCTTTTATATTTTTTTACCTTTTTTTCCATACCTTATGACCCCTTAAATCTTTTAAATTGAAAATATATTCTATCTTATATTATTTTAAATTCAAACAGACTTTTTTTCAAGTAAAAACAGATTATTTCAAAAATCTACATCTTTTACTTTGAAAATTATATATAATAGTGTATTATATATACATAGGCAACAATGTTTAAAGGAGTAGTTACAATTATGAGAAAGACAAAAATCATATGCACGCTAGGCCCAGCTACGGATAACGATGAAATACTAAAAAAACTTATGCAAAATGGTATGGATGTTGCTAGGGTTAATATGTCACACCAAGATCATAAAGTCCATAAAGAAAGAGCAGATAAAATTAAGAAAATTCGCCAAGAACTTAATCTTCCTGTCGCGCTTCTATTAGATACAAAAGGTCCTGAAATCAGAACCGGTACTTTTGGTAAACCAAGCGTAACCTTAGAAAAAGGACAAAAATTCACTCTCACGACCGATGATATTCAAGGTGATGAGACAGGATGCAGCATAAGCTTCAAGGACTTACCTAAAGATGTAAGCAAAAACTCAAGAATACTTATCGATGATGGTCTTATTGAACTTTGTGTCGATAATGTCTACAACAATAATATCGAATGTACCGTAATTAATGGTGGAACCGTTTCGTCCAACAAGGGAATAAATGTCCCGGGTGTACAACTTTCTTTACCATTTTTAAATGACAAAGACCGCTCTGATATTAAATTTGCAGTTGAGCAAGATTTTGATTTTATTGCCGCCTCCTTCACAAGAAATGCCAATGATATAAGACTATTAAAAAAGGAACTTAAGAAGAACGGCTGCGATAATATAAAAATAATCGCAAAAATCGAAAATGCTGACGGAGTTAAGAATATCGACGAAATCCTAAGACTTTCCGATGGAATTATGGTAGCAAGAGGTGACTTAGGCGTTGAAATACCGATGGAAGATATTCCAAGTATCCAAAAAATGCTTATCAGAAAAGCCTACGATACCGGTAAGCTTGTTATTACAGCAACACAAATGCTTGATTCTATGATAAAAAATCCTCGTCCTACCAGAGCTGAATCTACAGACGTTGCCAATGCAATATATGACGGTACAAGCGGAATTATGCTTTCCGGCGAAACTGCTGCAGGTAAATATCCTGTAGAAGCAGTTAAAACTATGGCAACCATTGCTGTAACAACCGAAAAAGATATTGATTATCTAAAACGTTTTAGAAAAAGAGAAATGCTTGAAAAACCTGATGTTACTTCTGCAATATCTCATGCAGCGTGTACAACAGCTCATGACTTAGATGCTAAAGCCATTTTAGTTGTGTCGAAATCAGGAAGAACCGCTCGCATGATATCTAAATACAGACCAAATTGTCCAATAATCGGCGGTACAACAGACCCTAAAGTTCAAAGACAAATGAACCTATTTTGGGGTGTTACTCCTGTTATTATGGACGAACAAAACTCAAGTAACGATCTTTTAGATTATATCGTTGAAGTAGCACAAAAGAATGGCTATGTAAGTGACGGTGACCTAGTTGTTATCTCAGCAGGTGTTCCTGTTGGAATCTCCGGTACAACAAATCTTGTAAAAGTAGATTTGGTTGGTGATGTTCTTGTTACAGGCAAAGGTGTTGTTCCATCCGTTGTTTGCGGAAATCTATGTGTATGCAAAAATGAATCTGAGGCTAAATTGCGTTTTAAACCGGGTGATATACTTGTAATACCAAGTACTTCAAACGAAATTTTAGATATAATTAAGGCAGCCTCTGCTATAGTTACTGAAGTTGATGGAGCTAATTCTCATGCAGCTGTTGTCAGCTTAGCACTAGACAAACCTGCTATCATTGGCGCTGAAAACGCAACCAATATCCTTAAAAGCGATACTACTGTAACATTCGATAGTGTTCGTGGATTTGTATTTAGCGGAATATGCTCAGCAGAAAACTAATTATAGTCTATCCATACATATTAAATGTCACCGAGAAATCGGTGGCATTTTTTTAATATTATACTAGATAATCGCTCCATGGTAATACTTTTATTATATCCCTGATTATGGTATAATTAGAAAGATATTATAAAAAATAAGAAAGGTGTTTTTAATGAGTATTTCTAAAATTAGAACCCGATATGCTCCAAGTCCTACAGGTTTCATGCATGTCGGCAATCTACGTACAGCTCTTTATGAATATTTAATCGCAAAATCTCAAAACGGAGATTTTGTTCTAAGAATAGAAGACACAGATCAAGAAAGATTTGTAGATGGTGCAATCGACATAATTTATAATACACTAAAAAAAGTCGGTCTAAAACACGATGAAGGCCCTGATATCGGCGGAAAATATGGCCCATATATACAAAGTCAAAGAATGGATATGTATAAATCCTATGCCGAACAACTTGTAGCAGAAGACAAGGCTTACTACTGTTTTTGCACAAAGGAACGTCTCGAGGCAATTCGTGAACAATTTTCTGAAAATGGTGAATTTTCCGGCGGTTATGACAGACATTGCCGTAATCTTCCCAAAAGTGAAGTTGAGGAGTTATTAAAAAAGGGTACCCCCTATGTAATTCGTCAAAAAGTTCCGCTCGAAGGTAGTACAACTTTTGAAGACGCTGTCTTTGGAAAGATTACTGTAGAAAACAAAGAAATTCAAGACCAAATTTTGTTAAAAGCAGACGGACTTCCAACATATAACTTTGCAAATGTTATTGATGACCATTTAATGAATATAACCCATGTTGTAAGAGGTTCTGAGTATTTATCCTCAACACCAAAATATAACATGCTATACTCGGCATTCGGCTGGGAAATTCCAACATATGTTCATCTTCCTCTTATTATGGGCAAAAATGAAGACGGCAGTATCTCAAAACTTTCAAAGCGTCACGGTGCGACAAGCTTTGAAGACTTATACAACGATGGTTATCTTCCCGAAGCTATTATAAACTATATTGCTTTGCTTGGCTGGTGTCCAAAAGACAACAAGGAAATATTCTCTCTCGAAGAATTATGCAAAGAATTTTCAATCGATGGTATAAGCAAATCACCTTCTGTGTTTGACTATGATAAATTAAATTGGTTCAACGCAGAATATATAAAAGCAATGCCAGACGATAAGTTCACAGAGATTGCTATGCCGTATTTTAAAAAGGCTATACCTGAAAAAGAACTTCCCTTTGAAAAATTCGCAGCAATTTTAAAACAACGTTTAAACAAGCTTACTGAAATTCCGGAAATTATCGGATTCTTTAATGAGCTTCCTGAATATGAAAAAGATTTATTTATAAACAAAAAAAGTAAAACTAATCTTGAAAACTCCAAGGACATGCTTAGACACTCAATAAACGCTCTTGAAAGTCTATCCGAATGGAACCACGATTCCATACACGAATGTCTCATAAATTTAGCAAAAACATTAGAAGTTAAAAACGGTACCGTAATGTGGCCTGTAAGAATCGCTGCTTCAGGAAAAACAGTTACTCCGGGCGGAGCTATTGAGATTCTTGATATTTTAGGAAGAGATGAATCTATAAAAAGGCTTAAATTTGGACTTGAAAAATTCGAAAAATAAATTTTACATTTAGTGAGGTTATTGTAAAATGTCAGAAGAAAAAAACGAAATAAACGAAAACAGTAATTTCATACATGAAATTATAAAGGAAGAACTCAGCGAAGGCGGTAGAGTTTACGGCCAAAAAATTCATACACGTTTCCCGCCTGAGCCAAACGGTTACTTGCACATAGGACATGCAAAAGCTATTTGCATTAATTTTGATACAGCAAAAAAGTTTAACGGTATATGTCATTTAAGAATGGACGATACCAACCCTACAAAAGAAGATGTCGAATATGTCGACGCCATAAAAGAAGATATCAAATGGCTTGGTTTTGATTGGGAAGATAAATTTTTCTATGCTTCGGAATTCTTTGAAGATATGTACAATATAGCTAAAGACCTTATCAAAAAGGGAAAAGCTTATGTATGTGAACTTTCCGCCGATGAAGTACGTGAAAACAGAGGAGATCTTAAAAATCCTGCTGTAAGTCCATATAGAGACAGGCCTATAGAAGAAAGTCTTGAGCTTTTTGAAAAAATGAAAAATGGTGAATTTCCTGATGGCAAAATGACTCTAAGAGCAAAAATTGATTTAGCATCCGGCAACTTCAACATGCGTGACCCTGTAATCTACAGAATCAATCATATGCACCACCATAAAACCGGGGATAAATGGTGTATATATCCTATGTATGATTTTGCTCATCCTATTGAAGATGCTATGGAAGGCATTACTCATTCTCTATGCTCGCTAGAATTTGAAGATCACAGACCACTTTACAACTGGGTTGTCGAAAATGTCGATGTACCTATAAAACCGAGACAAATTGAATTTTCAAGACTTAATATGAATTACACCGTTATGAGTAAAAGAAAATTAAGAGAACTTGTCGAAAAAGGATTTGTTGATGGTTGGGACGACCCAAGAATGCCAACCTTATGCGGACTCAGACGAAGAGGCTATACTCCTGCTTCAATAAGAAACTTCTGCGAAAGAATCGGTGTTTCTAAGGTTATAAGTACTGTAGATTACGCCTTCTTGGAACATTGTTTGAGAGAAGATTTAAATGAAAACGCACAACGTGTCATGGCGGTACTAGACCCAATTAAACTCATCATTACTAACTATCCCGAAGGTAAAACCGAGGAATTCGAAGTAGAAAACAACCCTAACCGCCCTGAAGATGGCACAAGGACTGTAACATTCTCTCGTGAACTCTTTATTGAGGCTGATGACTTTATGGAAGAACCTCCTAAAAAATATTTTCGTTTGTATCCGGGAAATGAAGTACGTTTAAAGACCACATATATAGTTAAATGCACCGGATGCAAAAAAGATGAAAACGGAAAAGTTATTGAAGTATATGCAGAATATGATCCAGATTCCAGAGGAGGAATCTCTCCTGATGGAAGAAAGGTTCGCGGTACTATCCATTGGGCTGATGCAAATAATTGCATTGATGCTGAAGTCAGATTATATGATAATTTGTTTTCTACCCCAGACCCGGATTCAGCCGATGGCAACTTTATCGATCATATAAACCCAGACTCCTTGTGTATATTAAAAAATTGCAAGGTTGAACCATTCCTAAAAAATGTTAAGGCTCCGGCTCATTTTCAATTTATGAGAAAAGGATATTTTTGCATAGACTCCAAAGACAGCAACGAAAACCATCCTGTATTCAACCGTGCGGTATCACTTAAAGACAGTTTTAAAAAATAACTGCTATTTTTAAGCCCTGACTTTTAGTTAGGGCTTTTTTATTAATTTTTCAGTAGGTTTAAAATTTCTAAAAAGTCAACGAAGCCTTCTCGGATATAATGCTAGTTAAATTCCACATATAGAAAGTCATTGCAATATTTAAGCATGCTACATAAAAGGTCAGTAGAAGTCTAAAGTAAATCATCTACATTAAACACAAAAAGCATTGGGATATGTATCCCAATGCTTTTTGTGGCAAAGTCTACTTTATCGGAATTACAGCTGTAACATCTATATCTTTTTCTTCTAAATGTAATAAAGTCTCTTCAAAACTTTTATATTTAGTATACATAAACTTTTCTATTAAAATAATATTTTTGCACATATTTGCAATCTCAAGTGAATTTGCAAATACATTAACAGGTGGTACGCTAACAAAAACTAAGTTATACACATCATTTTCCTTAATGCAGTCCTTAACACTTTTTTCGTCTAAACTTTCGATATACTTTTTATCTAGTACTCCGGATTCATCTTTTACATCCTTACCGGACATACAATTGATTAAAAGTGCTTTTTTATCTAACTTCTTTGCAATATTAAAAAGTAATTTTTCTGAAATGTCAGCGGTTAATTCTACATTTAAAAGTGAACTGGATACTGCAAAATATTTATTTTCAGACCTAAAAATCTTTTCTGCTAATGAATTAGCTACATATACGATAGATTCTTTTTCTTTTGCTTTTTTGCTAAGTTTAGTATTAAACATAACCCTTATTTCCTCCTATTTTTAAAAAGTTTTGGCATATATAATTCGCAAGTGACCGGTAAATCATAGAGGAAAAAATCTGATCTTCTGTTTAAGGTCGGGTTAAACAACGCTATTACAAAAATTACTATGCACAATAAAAATGCTACCAAGATAATCGGGAAAATGACACCCTTTAAAATGATCTTTTTCACGCTTACTCCCGAAGCGCCAGACAAAGATTCATTTATTGTTTTACTTTCATCCTCGCCATTTAATGATTTTATTACATCAACCGATATAGGAGTCTCATTGTTTATCGTATCTATATGTTCAATCTTTAAATCTTCAGATTTATTAGTATAATTATTTTCAACATATTCATTGTATATGTTAACTACATCTTTTGAAAAATTTTGGTCTTTTGTCTCTACATACACCTGCACTACCATAGAATTTTCATATTGTTTTGCTACCGCAATTTTGTCCATACAATACATATTTAGATTATCCGGATTCATATTAAGGTCATCCAAGGATGTTATATTATCAATAACCTCCTCAGGAGTATACCTTTCCATTATTCTGTCATATACATATTTTTTTGAAAAATCAGCATTTAACTCCGATGCAAATTTAGACGGATAGGAATTATATGCAGATATATTTGTATCAGTAACCTTAATATTGGGTGTCACCGAAAATGATGTTGTTGAAAAATAGTATGAATCCTCTAAATTACTATTCGATTTCTCTGCTTCACTTATCTTTGCTGCCCCATTAACCACTGCTAGTATAGTAACTGCTACAAAAATAATTATTATGATTTTAATATACCTTCTAATTGTCGAGAATATATCTCTTAAACCAAAATGTTCAAACATAAAATTTTCCTTTCAAATTTATAATATTTGTGCCTTTTTACATTTTAAAGATACTATATTGTATGAATATCTTTTAACCATAAGTCCGGAAATTACATACGCTAAAATTACCGCAATTAGAAATTGATTGGTTAAAAGCAAATATAAACTTCCTGTTGCTGCATCTCTAGGCATAAAATATATATTAGTTAATACTACTAAAATCGCTGTAGAAAGGAATGTGTTCTCTTTCATAATTAATTTTAGTATTGATATCAACAACACTCCGAGTATTATACTAAATATTGCAATTCCCCAATATCCAAAGTCAGCATACGTTTCCAATAAATATGATGAGCCCCAACCGCGACCCTCTAAGTACTCATGCCCTCTGGCAACATAAGACATACGATGCGCAAAACTATTGCTATATAAAGCTTTCTTTAAATTATTACCATCACCTAAACTTAGCGCACCAAAAAGCTTTTGAGCTAAAACTCCGTGGGTAAAATAATCTATAAATGGGCCAAAAGTATAATTTACAAAACCTGTATATTTTATCCTAGGTATAGATGCATGACCAATGCATAATACCTCAAAGGAAACTCCTTGTTTATATAGAAAATCTATAATTAAGTCAACAGGTCCGCTTTTAAATTTGCTGCCGGCTCGAATATAGTTTAATGACCCTAGAAATATCACTGCCAAAGGTACACCTATTATAATTAAGGTTTTCTCAAGTTTGCCAAGCCATACATCCTTTTTATCTATTGTATTTCGTATAAAATAGTACGTAATTACAAATAGTATATTTAATACTACCGGATTTCGTATACCAATAAGTAATGAAGGTACTGCCGAAATTACATATAATGAAAGTGGAATAAACGATGACCTTTTACTTGGCATCGTTGCAAGAAAAACACAAAGGAAGTACTTACTCATTGCACCAACTAAAGAGAATACATATGGAAGCTGTGATTTAAATTTAGTGTAGAACTCCTCATATTCCCTTCCACGCATAAATAATAATTTTTCAACTTCACATATAAAAAACACTATTATCGAAATATAAAATAATATAAGTGAAATTATACGCAATGCTTTTACAAAATCTTGTTTATATTCATTTTTTCGAATATTATATATATTCTTTGATGAAATTTTGGGAATATATTTCTTTTTAATAGTTTTACTAAACAAAAGCATTTCTGCAACAACTGCTCCAACAAATATGCATATAAGCGTAAGAAACAATGAATACATTGCAAAGTAAACATGTGTTTTATTAAAAAATATCCACCACCTGTTCCCCTTAAACATATTAATAGTTGGACGTCCAATTAGAAATATAAATATAACAAAATTAAATATTAAAAAGAAGAATCTTCTTTTTATATATTCAAAGCTATAAAAAACATTAGCCGATAACATAAAAAGTATGCTTAAAAGCATTACATTAAAATTTTCAAATATATTTCCAACTATAAAGCAAAAAAACGCAGAAGTAATAAAACAATATCTTATAAACTTTGTCATGTTATCCTCCTTTCTCAAATATTTAAAATTAAATTTATATGTATTTACTTTTAATACTCTAATTTTTCTGAAAACAAAACAATAAATATTAAAAATTTTATTTCTATTTCATTGAAATTAAAATTTATAAAGTCAGATTGCACCTTTTATATACTATTTTTCCCCAGAGTCCCTATATATCTTCATAAATAAATTAGGACAAAAAGATATTAATATGTACGATACAAGCTGGCTTTTGGAATTATATTTATTCCTTAAAATCTTAGGTAAATCTTTTCTAATCATTTTAGAAATATGTTTTTTATCTTCACTAAACTTTTTTCGTGTTTCTTTATCATTTAAAGCAAGTCGGCTTAAAATTTGTTTGTATGCCCACCAAATTCTAAAATCACCTAAATCCTTAAGATCCGGAAAATTTTCTTCTATAAGTTCCATATTATGTGTTTGTGCTTCCAAAATATCATAATATTTTTTGCTGAAATTAGAAAGAGTTATACTGCTTTCTCGATGTATATAATAATACTTAGGAGTTGTATCAATAACAACCTTTTCAGCTCTTAGTAAAATATCAACTATTACAAAAGCATCCTCATATGTTTTACCTACAGGATATCTTACATCTTTAAATACTTCCCTTTTGTAAAGCTTATTAACTGCAAAAAGTCCTACTCCCTTTCCGGAAAGCATATATTCAACAGCTTGCGAAGCACTAAACTCAAAGACACCCTTTTTAATATCTTGTGGAACTACCTTTTCCCCATAGCAATCATATATTCCACAAACCGAAACATCAGCCTCATATTTTACTATATTGTTATACAGAGCCTCATACATATCATCAGCAATATAGTCATCACTATCAATAAATCCAATATATTTACCCTTTGCCATATTTATTCCATAATTTCTAGCATCGGAAAGTCCACCATTCTTCTTATGAACAGACAAAACCCTTTTATCCTTTTTAGCATATTCGTCACAAATAGCCCCACAATTATCCGGTGAACCATCGTCGACTAATATTAACTCAAAATCTTGAAATGTTTGGTTTAAAATTGAGTCCACACACTTATTTATATATTTCTCAACCTTATATACTGGCACTATTATACTTATCTCAGGCATATTTTTCTCCTTTTATAATCCCCATTCAAACACCGTTTTAAAGGGTGTCCTTAAGTCTGTTGAAAGTACTCTATGGATATCATCGATACTATTAACCTTAGACTCCTCGTATATAATTACATTAAGTCTGTTTTGAAAATCTTTGTCTTTCATAAATTCAACCGCTTTTTCGAAATCTTCCTTTCCGGAACGACTCGATCCGATAAAAGTTAAACCTTTTTCAAGTATATTCCTTGTGTTGATCGGTACTTTATTTTCACTAACCCCCATAAGCATGACACTTCCTTGGGGATTGCAATATTTAATAATATCATCTATTGCAAAGTAGCTTCCTTCTCCACCTGCACATTCAAACGCGTGGTCAACCTCAAAATTTTTCGGTAAATCCGAAGCAAGATATGTCTTATCTACAAAGGAAAATAGTTCAAGTTTATTAATATTTTTTCCTACAACAACAATCTTTGATTTAGGATACTTTGCCCTTAAAATACATGACATAACATATGCAAGGCTTCCATCGCCCCAAATACCTATAGTATTTCTGCACATATGTGATGAATGTTCAAATCTATTTGCACTGTGTACGCACACACTCACAAACTCACTTATACATGCAATTTTATATGGGATATTGTCAAACGGAACTATCCTTTCCCTTGGCATTGTAACGAATTCTCTCATAAACCCATCATGGCCACTCGAAAGGAAATAGGAACCCTTCTGATAATTTTCATATATCATGTTGCTACCACTTCCTGGGACATTAGGTATTAGGACTACAGCCTGCCCCCTTTTAAATGTACCGGATCTATCTAAGACAACCTCTCCACAGCACTCATGAATAAGAGCCATCGGCAACTTTTTTTTCAAAGTTTCAGTATCTCTTTGCCCTAGATAATATCTTTGGTCGGCATGGCAAATAGACATATATCTTGGTTTAATTATAACATCTTCACCCAAACCAATTTCTTGATATTTTATAGAAAAGGTTTGTGGACTTACAAGCTGATAAACATAATTAATCAACCTTCATTCCTCCAAGCATAGCTTGTGCTATTTTATAATCGCTCACTGTAGTAATTTTTAGATTTGATACATCACCCTGGACCAATTTTACCGGTACTTTTCTAATAACACAGATTTTGCAGGCATCTGTTAATTCACCTTTTTCCTCATCGCTTAAGTCATTGTAAAGTCTTTTTAAAAGTGAAACCTTAAAGCTTTGAGGAGTTTGGCCCTGATACATAAAGTTACGGTTTGGTATAGATGAAATCTCTTTATTATCGTACGATACAACAATTGTATCAATCGATGCACAAACTGTATTACAAGCCTCATATTCTTTTAAAGCTTCTATATTATCCTCAATCATTTTTAAGCTTACAAATGGTCTTACTGAGTCATGAGTTACTATAATGTGGTTATCATCTTGACCATATTGTTCTTCAATTGCAGAAATAATATTTTGTATGGTCTCGTTTCTATCAGATCCACCGCATACGAGTTCAAATTTTCCACAATCTAAGTCATACTTGTTGATAATATCCTTCATATGGCAAACCCAATCTGGATGAATGCCTATATATATTTTATCGAACTTATTACACATTAGAAACTTTTCTAATGTATGTATAATTATAGGTCTGTCTCCGAGTGGTAAAAACTGTTTTGGCATATCGGAAATATTCATCCTTGAGCCAATTCCCCCTGCTAATACTGCTCCAAATATCATTTTTTATCCTCCAAACAATAGTATATTCCTTTATATTTCTTATAACTGTTTTCTAAATCTAAGCATACAACTTCATGGTGAGCTATCTGCTTTTCTTTTGGTGGCATAGTCATATAATCCCCAAAAGCTATTTTTAAATACTGATCATATCCTACTGGTATTGGCATCTGATATCCTTCAAATAATCTATATACAGCCGAAGCAAATGCTTCTTTTGGATATTCATTCTTCATATATCCCGGGCCTGCGCATAGCTCTGTAATATAATCGCAGTCTGCTATTTTATATTTCGACATCTTCTTTTCAGCATGTTTCCATATTTTATATCTAAGATTTTTGCTAGGAACAATTGAAAGCAAAAATTTTCCACCTATACTTACCAATTTACCGTGCTTTTCAGGAACAACTTGAGCTAAATACAATGAATATATCATTGCCCAAATCATCTGCATTTTTCTCTTAAATCTTGAAGAAGGACAACCATCAAGAGGAAAAATGTCCATATTTACTCCAAGGGGTATATCTAGTTCTGTCTGATATGGTTTTATAAGAGTTGTATTATTGTCAACAATCGTTGTAAAAATATTTCCCGACATCATATTTTTTGATGGATGAAGGCAGGAATATTTTTCTGTATCTGCCTTTTCAGCCCAAAGCTTATGAAGCTTTTCATAATCTTCTCTCAGCATAAATATATCTATATCGTCATCCCACGGTATAAACCCTTTGTGCCTTAAGGAACCAATACAACAACCACCACAAAAATAAAACAGCAAGTTGTTTTCATCACAAAATTTTTTAAAATACAAAAGCATATCTAGGCTTTTAAGCTGAAGTTCTCTAATCTGCTCATCGGGAACTAAATATTCCTTCAATTTCTTACTCACCTTTAATCACCATTTTCCTGACAGTTATTTAGTCTTTCATTCAAAACATTTTTAACATTCTCAATTTCCTTACATTCCCTATTTTCTGGTTTCATCTTCCAAAAAGGCATTTTTAATATTCCCAAAAGTGTGCCCGTACCATATGCTAAATGTAATATCAAAAATAATATAGGCGCTAAAAAGTATAGTGAATTTAGTTTATTACCTTTTAAAGATAGTAATGTCATTAATATATTAGCAACACCATATAAAGACAATATTCCAATAAACAAGTTCCAATTAACAAACAATCCAAATATAATGCTTGCTATAATTGCTAAAACAAATGCCAACGGAGCAAAGTGGTATATCGAAAAACATTTTGGTGAAACACCCATAGTTAATCCTATCCATTTACCATTTAAGAATTTTTGTTTAACCATTTTTTTCAAAGAACTTCTTGCATGATGAAAAGATTTTATATCTGTACTAAAAAGAAATTTATATCCTGCCTCCCTCATTCTAAAATGAATTTCATTATCCTCAGTCCTTGCAAGACGTTCATCATATCCGCCGACCTTTCTAAATACGTCTGTCTTATATGCAGCATGTGCAAGAGTATTTACATATTGAGTTGTTTCGCTATTTCTATACTTAGCTATTCCACTACCAAATAATGATGTTTCACAAAACAGCAAAACATCCTGCCAATTGCTTTGTTTATCAATTATGCTCTTTCGAGGTCCCCCTGTAATAAACTCACCATTTTTTATATGTTCTACATTTTTTTCAATAAAGTCTTCAGGTATATGTGAGTGTGCATCTACTCTAAGAACTACATCCCCCAATACTTCTTTCAATGCTATATTCCATCCACATGGGAGTATCTTTTTAGGATTATTCTTTATCGATACTGACATATACTCGTTTTCGTAATCCTTTTTAAAATTATTTAATATCTTCAATGTTTTATCTGTCGACAAACTATCGACAAAAATCAATTGTATATCCTTGTGTGGATATGTTTGATTATTTAAATCTTCAAGCAAAGATTTTATAGTTTTTTCTGCATTCAATGCAACCACTATAAAAGATACTGTCATCATTTTTCTCCTTAATTTAAAAACTATACTCTAGCAAACCGTCTTTTTATTTTATTAATAGGACCTATAACCAAGCCCTTTTCGTAATTATTCATCGCAAATAGCCAAATTGCTATTACATAGATCGATGCATAAATTACTACCTTAACACCTAAGTCTATAATTTTATTTGATAAACTTATATAATTTAGTAAAAATCCCAATAACATACAGCCTATTGCAGGTACAAAAATCTTAAAAATTTCTTTCCAAAATCTCTTTATATCTAGCCCAATATACTTAGCATAATAATAGTTCATAATAAAGGCATTTCCAATAAAGAAAGTTACCCCTGTTGCAATAGCACAACCTGTCCCACCATATTTTTGAGCAAGTGGAACTGCCAATGCCACATTAACAACTGCGACCCCCAAAAACACATAAACCTTAAACCTAAATTTATTAAGCGCTTGGAGTATTACTTGACCCACGTTTTGAATTAATTCCACAGTAAACGGAACTATTAAAAGAAGTGTTATTAAATATGCTTCATCAAAACCATTTCCTGCCCATACATTAATAAACTGACGTCCAAAAAGGATAAATCCACTTAAAACACAAGACAACAGCAAAAACTGTACCCTTCCTGCTTTTATAAATAGATCAGATAAATTTTCCCTCGGTTCATTATTTGTAACCATTTCGGTAACCCTTGGCAAAAACACACCACTTACAGCTGTTGAAAGTGTCATATAATTATATGATATTTGGTACGCTATCGAATACGTCGCAACCGCCGCAGTACTTGCAACAATACTTAGTATTATCTGATTAGATCTCCAGAACACCTGGTCTATCACAACATTTAAAAATATAAAAAAAGCATAAGATATAATATCCTTAAAAAGTTCCTTATCAAAATAGTGCATTTTTATTTTAATTTTTATTTTTGCAAAACAGTAGTAAACTCTTGTAGCTACAAGTAAAAAGTTAGAAATTGTATATACCGAAACCAATGTAACAGCATATGGACTTTTCTGCATTAACAATATAACAACTATCGGTTGTAATATTACCTGAATAATAAGTGAAAGCCTAAAAAAGACAAAACGTTCATACGATATAATTATTGCATTAAATATTTGGGTCGGTGACGTAAATAGAATATTTATAAGCAAAATTATAAATATAATCTTTGCACTTTTAAGCTCCGAGGCAGTAAGTGATGAAGCGTACATACCATCTAAGAAAAAATATAGTATACCTCCCGCTGCTACCAATACCAACGTAAGTATTATAAGCATTCTCGAACATAAAGCCAATATATTTTCCATACCTTCTTCATCATTTAAGGATTTATACCTTGAATAATATCGTATAACCGTCGCCGGTAATCCAAAGTCCAATATTACAAATGTCGCTAACAACGACCCCATAGTCTGATAAAGTCCATACTCATTTTTGCCCATATAGTGCAAAAGGATTGGAACATACATAAATCCAACTAATGCATTTAATACAACTAGCACATAGGAAAGTACTACTCCCATCTTTCTTTGGTTTTTTTCCAAAACAGTTACCTCCAACAAGAAACAATCTAACTTATAGATTATATCATCTAAAAAAAATATATGCAAATTTTTTCTATCATTTAAAAATTCAAAAAACAATTTCCTACATTAATATTTTATCTAAAACTAAATAAAAACATTTACTATTATACACAAAAAGCCTCCTAATTTAAGGAAGCCTTTTCTTAATTTAATCGAAAATATTACAATTCTATCGATAATGCCGCACAACCATTTAAGTCAAGTCCGGCAATATTTTCGTTTAAATATTCATAGTATGCTTGCGATCCTACCATTGCAGCATTATCACCACAATATCTAAGCTCAGGCATATAAAGTTTAAAATCACGCCTATCTGCCTCTTCTTTTAAGCGTTTCCTTAAAAGAGAATTTGCTGAAACCCCGCCTGCAACTACAAGTTTATCATATTTTAGTTCTTCTGCAGCCTTAATGAAATTTGTAACCAAACAATCTACAACTGTTTTTCTAAATGAGGCAGAAAGATCCGCAATTGGAAGTTCTTCGCCCTTTTGTTTTGCGTTATGAATCGTGTTAATAATAGCTGTCTTAAGTCCTGAAAAGCTAAAGTCATATTCTGAATCTGTTACTTTTGGATGTGGAAATTCAAAAGCACTTTCATCACCAAGTTCAGCAATTTTATCAAGATGTATTCCACCGGGATACGGCATACCCATAGCTCTTGCGGCTTTATCGAAAGTTTCCCCCGCAGCATCATCCCTAGTCCTGCCTATAACCTTCATATTTGTATAATCTTTAACCTCAACAATATGACTATGACCTCCTGAAACTACCAAACATAAAAATGGTGGCTTAAGATCAGGGTTTGATATGTAATTAGAAGCAATATGCGACCTTAAATGATGCACTGGTATAAGCGGAAGTTTTGTTGCAAGCGATAACCCTTTTGCAAAGTTTACACCAACAAGCAAAGCACCAATAAGTCCCGGAGCATATGTTACCCCTATAGCGTCTATATCGGAAAGCTCTAGTTTCGCATCACTCAATGCTTTCTTTACAATATTCACTATTGCTTCTGTGTGCATTCTTGAAGCTATTTCAGGCACAACTCCGCCGTAAATTTTATGTTCCTCTATCTGCGATGCAACTGCAGATGATAAGACAATCCTACCATCCTCGACAACTGCTGCAGCAGTTTCGTCGCAAGAACTTTCTATTGCTAATATCTTCATTTTAGTCTCCATTCTTTTGGCCACTTTACCTAAAATATTTAGTCATTATAAAGGCATCTTCTTTGGGTAAAGTATAGAAATTTTTTCTTATACCTAGATTTTTAAATTCAAACTTTTCATAAAGCGAAATAGCTTTTTTGTTAGAAACCCTCACTTCCAGGCTTAAAAATGAAAACTTTAAGTCTATACACCTTAATATAAGATTTTCTAAAAGACTTGTTGCTATACCATTACCTCTATATTGTTTAAAGACCGCTATATTAGTTATGTATCCCTCGTCAAGCACATAATTCATTCCAACATATCCTGATACCTTGTCATTCTCTAGAGAAACCAAGAAACAGGAATTACTCTTAGCAAGTTCATCTTTTAGTGCATTTTCGCTCCATGGGTTTGAAAAACATTCCTTTTCAATCAAAGCTATATCCTTGATATGTTCTTTACCCATTTTTACAATTTTTAACACATTAATAGTTTTCATCGTTTACAAACATTACATTTGAAAACGCCCCATCAACAAATATATCCTTATACATCTTTTTAAGACCTTCTAAAATCTTTTCTCTGGTCTCTCTATATGCCTCTATATTTTCACCGTAAGGATCCTTTATTCCTCCACCCAAAACATATATTTTTTCATCAGGTACACTTAATCTTTTTAGTACTTCCTTTTGGAAGTCTTCCATTGTTACATATATGTCTGTATTGCTCCACTCTCTGTTCTCCAATATTCCGTGTGCTTCTTTGCTTTCCATGTCAATACCAATTTCTTTTAGTACTGCAATTGTATTTTTTGAGGTACGTGCATTTGGTGAAGTCATAAGCCCTGCACTGCGTATATCAATGTTTAATCCCTTTTCCTTTGCAAAATTTTTAAAAATTGCTTCTGCCATTGGGCTCCTGCATGTGTTACCTGTACAAATAAATAAAATTTTCATTATACTTTTCCTCATTTCTAAATTTGTTTTTATTACTTTATTTTTTAGCTTCAAACCATGTTTTTCCGATAGATGCATCTGCAATAAGCGGAACATTAAAATCTACCGCTTTCTCCATTTCTTCTTTTATAATTTTTGCTGCGTATTCTGCTTCACTTTCAGGTGCTTCTATTATAAGCTCATCGTGTACCTGCAGAATCAATCTAGACTTTAGGTTTTCCTTGCTTATTCTTTTATCTACATTTATCATTGCTATTTTTATAATATCCGCTGCCGTTCCTTGAATTGGCATATTCCTGGCAACTCTTTCACCAAATGACCTCAATGCAAAATTCGACGATACAAGCTCCGGAAGATATCTTCTTCGATTAAACATAGTCTCTACATAGCCTTTTTCTTTAGCATCTTCAACTATGTCATTCATATATTTATCGACACCACTGTAGTGTTTAAGATAATTTTCGATATATTTCGCAGCTTCTTTTCTGCTTACTCCAATATCCTTGGAAAGTGAAAATGCACCTATACCATATACAATACCAAAATTAACAGCTTTAGCTCGGGATCTCATTATAGGAGTCACCATATTTATCGGCATATTAAACACTTGGGACGCTGTTATCGTATGAATATCATCAGAGTTTTTAAAAGCTTCTATCATGTTTTCGTCTTTTGATACATGAGCCAATACTCTAAGTTCTATTTGTGAATAGTCCGCATCAACTAAAACACAACCATCCTTTGCAACAAAAAAACGTCTTAATTCTTTTCCGATTTCTGTTCTTACAGGTATGTTTTGTAAATTCGGCTCTAAAGAACTTATTCGGCCTGTTCTTGTTTCTACTTGATTAAACTTAGAATGTATTCGTCCATCTTCTGCTATAACTTTTAGCATTCCGTCGCAATAAGTTGATTTTAATTTTGACAAGGTCCTGTACTTCAAAATTAGATCAACAATAGGATGTTCATATCTCAATTTTTCTAAAACATCTGCGCTTGTAGAATATCCTCTTCGTGTTTTTTTGCCTTTTGGAAGCATTAGTTTTTCAAATAATATGTCACCTAACTGTTTTGGTGAATTAATATTAAATTCTTCACCCGCAAAGTCATATATCTGACCTACCAACATATCAATTTCAGATTGAAGGACTGTACGGTAATGTTCTATTCCTTCTTTATCAATTAAAAAGCCTAGATTCTCCATTTTTGCAAGTACATTGCAAAGAGGAATTTCAATATTTTCTAAAAGTGATATTTGTTCATTTTCTTCAAGCTTTCTATAAAGAACATCAAAAAGCTCCGGTAGAAAGGATACAGCACTTAAAACTCTATTTTCATCATCTAACTCACCGATACCATACTCAGAGCAAAGCCTTTCTATATCATATTGAGAAGCCGATGGATTCAAAAGATACCCTGCAAGCATTGTATCAAATTTCATATTTTCAAAGTGAATATTATTCTTATTTAAAAATGCAAATACCGGTTTTAAATTGTGAGAAACCTTTTCTATGTTTTCATCTTCAAATAAGCTCTTGAAAAACCCAAGCTCATCAGAATTTACAACACAAATTCCATTTGCCAATTTAAAATAAAAACATGGTTCTTCCTCATTTTCCCTATCAAAAATAAAGGTCGCTCTTTTTTCCTTTTTTAAAGTTTCGAGTAGTTTATCTAAACCTATTTCTAATATTTTATATTCAGCTTTACTTTTATGGTTCTCATCATTTTCCGATTCTACACTTTCAGGAATAATTTTTTCGATAAGTGAAAACATCTCTAATTTTGCCATAAGAGATTTTGCTTTCTCAAAATCTTTATCGCATAGAGAAAGGTTTTCTATATCTGTATCTATCGGTACATCGGTATTTATCGTTCCGAGAGTTCGGCTTAGATATGCTATATCTTTGCTTTCAATAAGCTTTTTTCTTATTCCGTCCTTTATATCAATTGATTCTATATTTTCATATATGTAATCAATATTTTTAAATCTATTAATAAGATCAAGTGCACCCTTAGGACCTATCCCCTTAACTCCGGGAATATTATCGGAAGCATCTCCTTGAATTGCTTTTAAATCTATAAGCTGCTGAGGTTTAAGACCAAAGTCCTCCATAATTTTTTCTTCAGTATAGAGTGTTACCTGTGGTTTCCCCATTTTAGTAGATGCAATTCTCACAGAAGTGGTTTTCGATATTAGCTGAAGGCTGTCTTTATCTCCTGTTGCTATTAAACATTCATAACCTTTTTTCTCACATTCTTTTGCCAAGGTACCAATAATATCGTCCGCTTCGAAGCCTGGACATTCTATTATTTTACATCCCAAATATCCCAATATTTCCTTTATAATAGGCATTTGATCTGCAAGCTCCTGAGGCATACCCTTTCTTTTAGCCTTATATCCGTCAAAAAGTTTATGTCTAAATGTAGGTTCTTTCAAATCAAACGCTGCAGCAATAATATCCGGTTTATTTTCTTCTTTTATTTTCAAAAGCATAGTTAAAAAACCATATATTGCATTTGTGTATATTCCATCTTTTGTGCTAAGAAGTTTAATACCATAAAAAGCACGATTTAATATACTGTTGCCATCTAAAACTAATAACTTCACTTAATATCCTCCGCCTTTGGATCGCTATACTTTAATAGTATAACTTTTTTTTCTCAATCTTACAAGACTAAATATTTTATTTTCTTTAGATTTTATACTTTTATCGTCAAAAAACATATATAAATCATATCGGAGCATTTTTGCCCCGATATGATTATACCTAAACTATGCATTCACTGTTTCTAGCTTTTGTTCTTTTATACCTAAAAACTTAAGACAATCTCTTATATTTTCTTCTTCCATCTTTAGAAGCCTCTTTGCAAATTTAACTAAGTTCTCTTCAGCTTCACCGTCATATTCTTTTAATCTTCTTGTAATCTGTATTATACCCATAATACTTCCCTGAATAAGCATTTCGGCAATATGATCAGGAGATTTATCTGTAAGAGTTTTCATATTAATCATAATATAAGTCGCCATTTTAGGCATTTTTCCAACACTTTTAGCGTCCTTGTTAAAGTCATTAAGCATGATTTCCGATTCATCAAAAACATGCTTATATTCTTTAAATTGATGTCTTAGCATATTTTTAAAATCACCGTTATCAACTATTTCCAAAAGCCTGTTTATTGAGTCTTGACCCATTTCTGCGTTTTGATGTATATAATTTAATAGTTCTACATTTGCATTCATTTTAATTTCACCTCAAATATATTATCTCTCTTTTTATTTGAATATACTAATTTTGTTTTGTAATTTTACCCTATTGTTTAAGCATATACTAAACATATGGAGGTTAATTTTATATGAATACTGAACACTATAAATTTTCACTAATACCTTTGCCTTACGACTACAACGCCCTCGAACCATATATCGACGAGGAAACCATGCACTATCACCACGACAAACACCTAAAAACATATGTCGACAACTTAAACTCCGTTTTAAAAAACTGTCCATCATTACAAAGACTCCCGCTTAAAGCCTTGGTAAAAAGAAACTTTTGTGTTGACGCCAAAACCCAAACCGCAATAACAAATAACGCCGGCGGAGTTTATAACCACAATTTTTATTTTTATATAATGACACCCAACTCAACAAAAGAACCTTTAGGAAAGCTCAGAAACGCTATAGAACGAGATTTTTATTCTTTTGAAAACTTCAAAGAAAAATTTAAAACAGCAGCTCTAGAGAGATTCGGTTCGGGATATGCATGGCTTGTTTCAACAAATAATGGAAAATTAAAAATCATATCAACCGCAAATCAGGATACACCTTTAAAGCTAGATTTCTGTCCAATTATACCAATAGATGTTTGGGAACACGCTTATTATTTAAAATATAAAAATTTGCGTGGCGATTACATTGATAATTGGTTTAATGTAGTAGACTGGAAAAAAGCCGAAAACAACTATTTATCTGTTTTTCGACGTTCAAACTTAGACTAGTTGCACAAAATTAATCACACAATATATGCACTATCAATAAACTTAAACCTTTTTCCTTTTTTCTCTTACAAATCATTATAAATACGTATATAATCATATATGAAGAAAAGTATATTTTGAAAGGAACGTGAAATCATCGTGGCAACCAACACTCAAACAGCCTCCCGTGGCCGTAATTTAAAGAATGCCGTATCATTCGATTTTTTACAAAAACTCGGGAAGGTTTTATTAGTCGTAATCGCAGTTATGCCTGCAGCCGGATTGATGATAAGTCTTGGTAAGATAGTACAGATGTCTGCCTTTGATATTCAACTTATCATTACAATAGGAACCATAATGGAAAATATAGGTTGGGGAATCATAAACAACCTTAATCTACTATTTGCCGTTGCTATAGGAGGATCTTGGGCAAAGGAGAGAGCAGGCGGAGCTTTCGCTGCAGTTATCTCTTTTATTCTAATTAATATAATTACAGGATCAGCATTTGGCGTAACAAATGACATGCTTATTACTGAAGGTGCTGTTACTCACACAATTTTCGGTAAAGAAATAGCTGTCGAGGGGTATTTTACTTCTGTACTTGGAGCCCCTGCACTTAATATGGGCGTATTTGTCGGAATTATTGCCGGATTTGTCGGAGCTATCGCATTTAATAAATATTATAACTTTAGAAAGCTCCCTGATGCTCTTTCTTTCTTTAACGGAAAAAGATTTGTCCCATTTGTCGTTATCCTTTATTCAACAATAATCTCTCTTATATTGGCCGTTGTATGGCCATTTATTCAAGGCGGTATCAACAGCTTTGGTATCTGGATTGCAAACTCCTCAAACTCCTCACCATTTGTTG
This sequence comes from uncultured Eubacteriales bacterium, assembly GCA_934464585.1. GTDB lineage: Bacteria > Bacillota > Clostridia > Oscillospirales > Acutalibacteraceae > CAKSJY01. The sequence goes on along the minus strand of CAKSJY010000003.1, from coordinate 33,374 downwards.
CTCCGTTTATCTATGGAACATTAGAACGTCTTCTTTTACCTTTTGGACTCCATCATATGTTAACAATTCCAATGAACTATACATCTTTTGGTGGAACATACATTACTCAAACAGGAATAAACGCTGGAACCCCTGTATTCGGTCAAGACCCGTTGTGGCTTGCTTGGGTTGGTGATTTAATCAACTTTAAATCTGCCGGAAATATGGAAGCTTATAATAATCTTTTAACAACAGTTACTCCTGCAAGATTCAAAGTCGGTCAAATGATCGGCGCAAGTGGTACACTTTTAGGTATCGCACTTGCTATGTATAAATTGACAGACAAAGATAAAAGGAAAAAATATAAATCTGTATTTTTCTCTGCTGCTTTAGCCGTATTTTTAACAGGTGTTACCGAACCACTTGAATTTATGTTCGTTTTTGCCGCTCCAGTATTATATGTTGTTTATGCTGTAATTCAAGGTTTATCATTCGGTATGTCAGATATAATTCACTTACGTTTGCATTCATTTGGTAATATCGAACTTGCAACACGTATTCCAATGGCAGTAAGTGCAGGACTTATCGGTGATATTATAAACTTCTTGATTTGTTGCGTTGTATTCTTTATAATCGGTTACTTTGTTGCATATTTCCTTATAAAGAAACTTAACCTTGCAACTCCTGGAAGAATGGGCAATTATATCGATGATGAGGCAGGCGAGGATACTCCTGCAGAAGCTCAAACCCAAACACCTAAAGCTTCTGGTCAAGGAAAAACTTCCGATTCAGAAAAATCTCAAGCAGAAAAAATTATCGACCTACTTGGTGGAAAAGATAATATTGTCGAAGTTGATGCTTGCATGACAAGACTTAGGGTTACTGTTAAAGACGAAAGCCTTGTTGCCGACGCACCAAGTTGGAAAGAACTAGGTGCTCTTGGACTTATAAAAAAGAATAATGGTATTCAGGCGGTTTATGGTCCAAAGGCTGATATAATAAAAGCAGATGTGCTTGATCTTCTTTAATGCAACTTATTTTTAGCTGTTATGATATAAACACATTTGATCAAAAAACACAAATTCATATAATTGGGCATTGCAATTTATCTTACGCAATGCCCCGATTATATTTAATTTTTAAAGTTTAAAACATACAATATTGAGGGAATATAATGAAATTATTAACACTTAATGCTCATAGCTATATGGAAAAAAATTTTGAAATGAAATTGGGATCTCTTGTTTTGGCAATCTGGCGCGAAAAGTTCGATGTTATTGCACTACAAGAAGTAAATCAGCTTAGCAGTAAACTCCCAATTGCAGAAAATAGACTTAAAAGTTCAGGCTTTATTTCTGCCGACAACAGCCTTATTAAAAACGGCAATTTCGCCTTTATACTTGCCGAAAAGCTAAAAAAACTCGGACTTAATTATAATTGGTCATGGGTAAGCAGTCATATCGGTTATGATATATATGACGAGGGCGTAGCTATATTTAGCCTTAAAAATGTAAAGTCTGTAAATAGTTTTTTTATTTCAAAAGATCATAGTAAAGAAAACTATAAAACAAGAAAAGTCCTTGGTGCTGAGGTTTTAGATAAAAATAATGAATCTTCATGGTTTTATTCTTTACATATGGGCTGGTGGAACGATAATGAAGAACCGTTTAAAGAACAGTGGGAGAGACTTTGCAATAATTTAAAACCTCAAATGAACAAAAATGTATATCTAATGGGGGATTTTAATTCGCCAGATAGCAATGAAAACGAAGGTTATAATTTAATATTAAAAAATGGTTCTTGGTTTGATACTAGAGACCTTGCTTTACACAAAGATGAAGGCTCAACTATTGTAAGCTCCATCGATGGTTGGGAAGAGAGCACACCAAAATCTATGCGTGTAGATTATATATTTAAAAATAACTCAGATCCTATATCTACTTCAAGAGTAATTTTTAACGGTCAAAATTATCCTGTAGTCTCTGACCATTTCGGCGTTTCCGTTAAAGAATAAGCAAATATTTTATTATACCAAATTAAAATTCACGAAAAGATTAATCAGTTCACAAATTTGTACAAACCTAATTCTAACCTAAATAATTTCATTTACATAATCTTATCCCTTAAAAAATAACAATTAATTTGGAGGAATAAATGAGAACAAGCGGTATTTTACTACACATATCTTCTTTGCCTTCTCCATATGGTATTGGCACTTTCGGCAAAGAGGCCTATAAATTCGTCGACTTTTTAAAAGGAGCCGGCCAACGATTTTGGCAAATACTACCCTTAGGACCTACAAGTTTTGGAGATTCCCCTTATCAATCCTTTTCAACCTTTGCAGGAAATCCATATTTTATCGACCTTGATACCTTAGTAAACGAAGGTCTTTTGGAAAACGGAGATTTAGAAAAACTTTCTTTGTGTGAAACACCAAATAAGGTCGACTACGAAACCTTATACAACGAAAGATTTCCTATTTTAGAAAAAGCCTTTTCAAACTTTGATATAAATAACAAAGAATTTATCGAATTTAAAAAGCAAAATGAATGGCTTAAAGATTATGCCCTTTTTATGGCATTAAAAGAGGAAAATGACGATATTCCATGGTATGAATGGCCGGAAGCTTTAAAATTAAGAAAACCCGCTGAATTAGAAAAGGCAACTAAAAGGCTTGATTCTGAAATAAACTTTTGGAGTTTTCTCCAGTTTAAATTTTATTCTCAATGGCATAAACTAAAAGATTATGCTAACAAAAATGATGTCCATATAATCGGAGATATTCCAATTTATGTTGCACATGATAGCGCTGATGTTTGGACAAATGTACAAAACTTTGAGCTTGACCAAAAAAACAATCCTATAAATGTAGCTGGTTGTCCACCTGACGGTTTTTCAGCAACCGGACAACTTTGGGGTAATCCTCTCTACGATTGGAAATACATGAAAAAGAATAACTATGATTGGTGGATTAAAAGACTAAAAGCATCCGCTAACCTATATGATGTTATAAGAATTGATCACTTTCGAGGCTTTGAAAGCTACTATTCCATTCCATACGGCGAAGAAACAGCCCTAAACGGCAAATGGAGAAAAGGCCCCGGTATATCATTCTTTAATGCTGTAAAGAAACAAATAGGTAACTTAAATATCATAGCAGAGGATTTAGGATATCTAACTCAGGAAGTTATCGATATGCGTAAACAAACCGGATTCCCCGGAATGAAAATAATGGAATTTGCGTTTGATTCAAGAGAAGCCGGCGATTATCTACCACATAACTACGATAAAAATAGTGTTGCATATATTGGAACTCATGATAATCCGACTGCGCTAGGCTGGCTTAACACAGTAAATGCAGAAGACAAACAATATATGATGGAATACTTCGACTTTGATAACGATCTTGGCCTTGTATGGAAAATTATTCGCAAGACTTTTGCTTCTGTCTCTGATCTTGTTATTATTCAAATGCAAGATTATCTTGTTCTTGGCGATGAAGCAAGAATGAACACACCGTCTACTTTAGGAGACAACTGGACTTGGCGTACTGATCTTGGATCTTTTTCCGATGATCTAAAGTACAGTATTTTAAAGATAACTAATCTCTACCAAAGAAATAATAGTCTTCTTGATGAAGAGTAAATATTAAATTGGTCGTAAGTTTAAACCCTAAAATCATCTTTCTCGAATGAGTTTAAAATAGGTAAATTTATAAAAATCTCTTCCGAAAAAGAAGCCCGCCCGCTCCGGGTCCAACATGGCGACCCGTCGCGGGCTCACATATATCCTTTATAACAAATCACAACTTTCAACTAATCGAAAGTTTGAATCTAAAAATCTTTTAACCCTCACCAAAATGGTAGGGGTTTTTATACAAAAACGGCAGTGGAATCATTTTTACTTCCACTGCCGTTTCACTTACATTTAGTTCCTCTCCACAACAGGAGGAATAAAGCTCTCTATCGCACTACGTAATTTCGGATGACGAATAACAAAGTGGATCGCCGGTGCCTTACTTTTCGACACCATAGCCCATTGTTCTTCATGAATAAGTATTTGTAAATTACTGAAAGTTTGTTCTAATGTCTCTTTCAGCGTATAACTAGAATGCTTTTCGACAAACTCCCTTGTTTCCTTTAAATGAGAAATATATTCCTCATAACTGTAGAAAATATCAACCTCGCAAAACATGCCCGAAAGATCAAGCGTTAGAGTCTGATCAGAAAATTCATCTGCTGTGATAGTTGAAATTTCATCCTCTATGCATTCTGTCTCAAGTATACGTTCCACTCTTTGATGTTGTGCATTTGCATGATTAATGATAGATTGCCGCTTACTATCTGAAATATTATTTCGTTTTAAAATTCTTTCTAAAAGTTCCTTACTCATAGTATACAATGGTAGGGAAGACAAAATACTCCTACGTTTACCAGGCTTACCCGAATCGGCAAGTAGAAAGGCATTCAATTCTTTTTCCCTGTCACTACGGTAAATATCCATTAGCGGGTAGGCATTCGATAGTAACTCTTCTGCTCTTTTTGTGTAGTATGCAAGTTCCTTTTTAGACTTTGTCAAATAGTACTTTCCGTCGCTGTGATGTCCGGCAATAGCTTCACCTGACAGAGCCGCCGCACCCGATACCTTTAAAAAGTGCATAAAGACATTATTTTGTATATTTTTTAAGTAATACGGCGAGATTTGGCCGGTCATATACATCGGTATCCAGCTTTCAAGCCCTAACATCATGTCCTCAAAGGAGCGATCTAAGTTATGAATCTGATTTAGGTGTAAGCCCTTTTTAAGCATCATCGCCATACCGAACATCCACTTTTTCGGAAAATCCGGATCCTTTGCCATCTCTTTCATCGGCATATCGCTGTACATTGTTACAGGCTCCATTGATTTAGAAAGGACAGTAGCTTTTAAAAAGTCCAACTCGCTTTCCATCATTTCCTTAATACCGAAATAAGTCTTGGATGATGGAATCTGAAATGGAATAGTAAATACCTTTAGCTCATCAAAATGGATCGCCTTAATATATTCATTTAAATCAAACTCATCAAGTTTATTTAAGAAATTAGCAATATTATTGCTATCTACTTTAGGCCTTTGTTCCTTAAGAAGCCAATTCTTAAGTTTTGTATACCGCACAGATAAATCAGAAATATCCTCTGTTTCACAGCCTATCAATTCCGAAAGTGCTGTAAGTTCAGACGATGTTTTCATTTCTTGGGCCACAAATGTGGCAATCGCATTTGCAAATTGCTCTGAATCAGCCGGCTTTCTAGTACCATTGCGTATACGAAAGATGGTTGAAACATCATAACTTGTATGCCTACACAATCGGTTTAAATTTATACTTAAAGCAGATATTAATGCATTAAAATTTTGCCTCAAAAGCTCCTTATCGATAAAAACAAAATCTTCACAAGCAAAAAACTCATTTTTTACACTTTCACAGGTAATATTTAAAATATTTTTCTGTCTTGCAACTTCAGTAATCGCACTACATAGCCTCTCAAAATTTTGCGTACCATATTCAGGTATATGCTTTCCGTTTTTATACCTACTAAAAGTCGCCGCAGATATGCCGGATAACTCGCAAATATCCTTTGCCGTACAAGAAAGGTTTATAATATATTCATTCAGTTTTTCACAGAATTCCATAGAAATACCTCGATATTGTTATTTACAAAAAGCATTATACAACATAGCCCTTAATAAATAAAGACGTAATACATAAACCATTTGATGCTTATTATTTAACTATTTACACTTTTAGTACAAAACGGCGGCATAACCTTTCGGTTATACCGCCAATATACATAGAAACTAGCAGTAATACTTAAAAAACTGCTCGATTTTTGACTTAATAATTCTTTGATGCTATTTCAAAATAAGCCTTCGGATGGTTGCACACAGGGCAAACTTCCGGTGCTTCTTTTCCAACATGAATATGACCGCAGTTTGCACATTTCCAAATAACAATATCTCCCTTTTTAAATACTTCGCCGTCCTTTAGGTTCTTTAACAATGCACGATATCTTTCTTCATGCTCTTTTTCAATTTTAGCAACACTTTCAAAGAGACGTCCTATATCGTCAAATCCTTCTTGATAAGCTTCCTCTGCAAATTTGGCATACATATCTGTCCACTCATAATTTTCGCCTTCTGCAGCCGCAAGAAGATTTTCTTCAGTACTTCCGATTCCCTCTAAAAGTTTAAACCATATTTTAGCATGTTCTTTTTCATTATTAGCTGTCTCTTCAAACAATGCTGATATCTGATTAAAGCCTTCTTTTTTTGCCTTTGAAGCGAAATATGTATATTTATTTCTTGCTTGAGATTCTCCTGCAAATGCTGTAAGCAAATTTCCTTGAGTTTTGCTTCCTTTTAATTCCATAATAATTTCTCCTTTCAAATTCAAAAAAGTGTATATAAATATATAATATCAACTTAAAATTAAAAGTCAACTTTTTAATCATAATACTATAAATTGTGGTTTATTGTCATTATATATACAATTATTTAATGGCTTGTTTGCTTCTTTGTGAATTAAAGCTATATACTATTCACTTGTCTTGTGTTATAATATTACTTAAAGAATAAATACCCTTATCATGAGCGGCGGAGGGAACAGACCCTTTGAAACCCGGCAACCTGACATTTCAAGGTGCTAAATTCTGCGATATTACTAAAATATCGAAAGATGAGGAGCTTTAATTGCGCCCAGGGTTCTGGACGTTTTTTTGTTTTTATAAGGGAAATTGGTTCTTGAATAACAACACTTTGGAGGAACACTAATGGCAAAACACTTTTTTACATCTGAATCTGTAACAGAAGGACATCCTGATAAACTCTGTGACCAAATTTCCGACGCAGTTTTAGACGAAATCTTAAAAAACGACCCTGACGCACATGTAGCTTGTGAAGTTACTGCAACTACCGGAATGGTACATGTTATGGGCGAAATATCGACAGAATGCTATGTAGATATTGCATCTGTTGCTCGTGACGTTATATGCTCTATCGGATATGATGATGCAAACTCAGGTTTCAATGGCAACACTTGTGCCGTAATCACTTCTATCGACGCACAATCTCCTGATATCGCAATGGGAGTAAATGAATCTTTAGAAGTTAAAGAAGGAAGTAGGGAAGAGGCTTCTCAAATCGGAGCCGGAGACCAAGGAATGATGTTCGGTTTCGCATGCGACGAAACACCTGAATTAATGCCTATATCTATCTCACTTGCACACAAACTTGCAAAACGTCTCACAAAGGTCAGAAAAGACGGTATCTTAAATTATCTAAGACCTGACGGTAAAACTCAAGTTACTGTTGAATATGACGAAAATGACAAAGTTAGCCGTATTGAGGCTATCGTTATCTCTACTCAACACGACGAAAACGTTACACTCGATACTATAAGAAAAGACCTAAAAAAACATGTCATTGATGAGATTATAAGTTCTGATTTAATCGATGACAACACAAAAATATATATAAATCCTACCGGCAGATTTGTAATCGGCGGACCTGTTGGCGATAGTGGACTTACAGGAAGAAAAATAATTGTCGATACCTACGGCGGATATTCAAGACACGGCGGTGGAGCATTCTCCGGAAAAGATCCCACAAAGGTTGACCGTTCTGCTGCATATGCTGCAAGATATGTTGCTAAAAATATAGTTGCTGCCGGTCTTGCTAAAAAATGTGAAGTGCAACTTGCATATGCTATCGGCGTATCAGAGCCGGTATCAATTATGATAGATACATTCTCAACTTCTGATATAAGCGAAGAACGCTTAGTAGAAGCTGTAAAGAAAGTCTTTGACCTAAGACCTGCATCTATTATTAAAGACTTAGACCTAAAGAAACCAATATACAGAAACCTTGCTTCCTATGGTCATATGGGCCGTGAAGAACTCGGTGTCGCTTGGGAAAAAACCGATCGTGTCCAAAAACTACAAGAAGCTATAAACAGCTAGGAGGCTTTTTAATATGGAAATCGAAATCAGACCATTTTTGCACTCAGATGCTGAAAGCTTGGCGTTTTATGCTAATAACAAAAAGATTGCGGCTTTTTTGCGAGATGATTTTCCAAATCCCTATACAATAGAAAACGCCAAAACATTTTTAGATCTTTGCCTTGATGAAACAGATTTCAGCAGATTTAGTCGTGCAATAAGTCTTGATGGCAACGCAATCGGTTCGATTTCCATTGTCTTCAATGATCCTAATGACATTTATAAAAAAACTGCAGAAATCGGATATTGGCTTGGTGAACCATATTGGGGATTAGGTATTATGACAAGAGCCATTAAGTTTATGTGCGAGTCTGCATTTAAGCACACAAAGCTAGAGCGAATATTTGCCGAAACATTTGAAATAAATACAGCTTCCAGGCGTTGCCTTGAAAAAGCAGGATTTACTCACGAAGCCACTTTAAAAAATAATATATGCAAATACGATATAGTTCAAAACTCTTGTATATATGCTATCCAACGAAGTTCTTTTGTACCTTATCAAACTTGGTAAGAGTGAAATAAACTTAAATATAAGCTACGATAGCCATTAAGCAAATTATATGCTTGATGGCTATCTTTTTATTCTAAAAACAACGGATTATAATATAACCTAATCCTCCCACAAACATAGAGCGTAAAACTGCTCAAAAAGAGGCTATAATCTTTTAATTGTACAAAGCAGTAAACGTGTATTTAAATATCATCATAGATTTATTTTCAGGCATCACTCGATATTCCTCTATTGTAAAACCCGAAACAGTATTTTGCATTATAAATTTCAAGTACTTATGAGAAAACTGCCTAAAGCTTAACCAGGTCCACGTCTAATCCGTGGACCTGGTTTTGTATTACTACTTTGTATTTTGTCTAACATATTAAAACATAGTAGGGGAGTAGGTTACTTTTTACGTTATTAAGCGTAAACCGTAACAATACCTAAAGTATATTTTACTCTTCTATTACCTCAGGTTGATCATTGTTTTGTTCTTCCTCTTCTAATTCATCCTCATCTTCCTGATGTGGAGCTCTAGCTACTGTAACAACCTTGCTATCACCATTTAGTTTCATAACACGTACACCCTTTGAAGGTCTCGAGCATTCTCTTATCGAGCCTGCCGGTATTCTTATTATAATACCACTATCAGAAATCATTATGATATCATCATCAAGGTTTACCATAGTCATTGTAGCAACTTTTCCATACTTTTCAATATGATAATTAGTTACACCTTTTCCGCCTCTTGACTGTAATCTATAGTCATCAAGGCTAGAAAGTCTACCATATCCTGTTTCTGAAACAGTAAGTACGCGTTCTCCCTCACTCGCAACACACATTCCAACAACCTTATCGTCCTCTTGTAATATTATCGAGCGAACACCTCTTGCAGTACGTCCTACTGCTCTTACATCTTCTTCTGAGAATCTAATCGATTTACCCATTTGGGTTGCAACTATCAAATCATCGTTTCCTTTGGTCATTTTAACCCATGAAAGCCTATCGTCATCATCTAAGTCAATAGCGATTAATCCGCCTTTTCTTGCGGTATTATACGCATTTAACAATGTCCTCTTGATTATACCCTTTTGAGTAATCATAACAAGATATGTTTCCTCATCAAACTCAGGAACTCTAATCATAGATGTTACCTTTTCTTCTCCCTCTATTGGGATTAGATTTGCAACATTCATACCCTTTGATGTTCTGGAACCTTCAGGTATTTCATAACACTTAATCCTATATACCCTGCCCATATTTGTAAATAGCATAATATAGTCGTGAGTATTTGTTACAAACATTTCTGCCGCAACATCTTCCTCTCTTGTTGTCATGCCGGTAACGCCTCTACCGCCACGTCTTTGAGTGTGATATGTATCGACTTTTTGGCGTTTTACATATCCAAAGTTTGTAAGAGTTAAAACACATTCTTCTTTCGGGATAAGGTCTTCTATATCAACTTCACCGCTAACAGCGAGAATCTCTGTTCTTCTTTCGTCTGCAAACTTTCTTTTTATCTCTGTAATTTCAGTTTTAACAATTCCTAAAAGTTTTTCGTGACTAGAAAGTATATCCTTAAATTCACTGATTTTTGCAAATAAGTTACTTAGTTCATCCTCAATTTTGCTTCTTTCAAGACCTGTTAAACGTCCTAAAGGCATCTGTACGATTGCTTGTGTTTGAATATCGTCCAGACCAAATCTTTCGGAAAGTCTGCTTTTTCCGTCTGGTATTGACTTTGATGATCTTAATATTTCGATAACTTCATCTATATTATCGAGTGCGATTTTTAATCCCTCTAAAATATGGGCTCTTTCTTCTGCTTTTTTAAGATCAAATTCGGTTCTTCTTCTCACAACATCGACTTGGAATTCAATATAATGTGTAAGCATTTGTTTTAACGTCAAAATTTTGGGTTCGCCGTTTACAATTGCAAGCATTATAACACCAAAGGTTGTTTGCATTTGTGTGTATGTATAAAGATGGTTTAAGACTATTTGCGGAGAGGCATCTCTTTTTACATCAATTTCAATATGCATACCGTTTCTGTCGGAATGGTCATCTATATTCGAGATCCCCTCTATACGTTTGTCTTTTACCATATCGGCAATACTCTCGATAAGTCTTGCTTTATTGACCTGATACGGTAATTCTGTAACAATAATTTTAAATCTGCCGTTTTTTTCCTCAACAATTTCCGCACAAGCTCGTACAGTGATTTTTCCTCTGCCGGTTGCATATGCTGCTCTTATTCCGGATCTACCCATAATCTTTGCTCCGGTAGGGAAGTCGGGTCCTTTTATATATGCCATAAGCTCGTCCAGCTCAGCATCCGGATTATCTATTAAAGCGCAGATTGCGTCTATAACTTCGCCTAAATTATGTGGTGGAATATTTGTAGCCATACCGACTGCAATACCTGTTGAACCGTTTACCAAAAGATTTGGAAATCTTGAAGGTAATACTGTCGGTTCCTTTAAACGATCGTCATAGTTTGAGATGAAATCGACAGTTTCCTTATCGATATCTGTTAGCATCTCAACTGCCATTTTGCTCATTCTTGATTCAGTATAACGATAAGCTGCCGGTGGGTCACCATCGACCGAACCAAAGTTACCATGGCCATCGACTAATGTATATCTCATTGAAAAGTCTTGTGCTAAACGTACCAACGCATCGTAAACCGAGGCGTCACCATGAGGGTGGTATCTTCCCAACACAGAACCTACTGTATCCGCACACTTTCTATATGCTTTATCAGGACCCAAGTTATTTTCGAAAAGCGTATATAATATTCTTCTGTGTACAGGTTTTAGTCCATCTCTTACATCAGGCAATGCTCTTGATACTATAACCGACATAGAGTAATCCAAAAATGATTTTTGCATTTCTCTTTCTATGTCTACATCTATAATTTTTCCGTTGTTTATTTGATTTTCGTTTGTCTCTCCGGGATTCACTCCAACACCCTCTTTTGCTATTTTGCTCTATTTTAAAAATTTATTAAAATAAATGTATAAGTTTTAATCTTGTGGTTGTGTACCTGCTGTCAAGATCGCTTGGATATCTGCCAAAAAGTCTGGTTCTATCGCACGTATCGGAATTGCAAGCATTTCTCCTTTTTCAGGAAAAAGTATAAATAGGTTTTCAAATTCCTTAAACTTGCATGATCCATCAAGGGGAATTTCAGTTTCAACTCCATTTTTACCAACAACCAAATTATCCGGATAGACCTCAACATACATTGCCTTATCCGTAGTTATTTCTCGGGCTGTGTTACTCATAATCATACCTGGCACAAACTTAATTGCTAAAGCCATAATAATACACAATATACCAAACACCAAACCCATAACACTATGCAATACTGCAAATTCTATAATAAACCCAATCGCTAAAATGAAAAGTATTACAGTCTTTATGATAGTGCTTTTAGTTTTTTCATTGCTACCGGAAATCAACTTTAAGCAAGACAAAATTTCCTCATACTTTAGGGTATATTCCAACTTAATACCTGTTTGTTGTTCTTCGTAAATTAAAGCATCATCATCTGCTATAAGCTCTGTTTCAGAACCATCCCAAAGCGGATTATCCTCCATATCTTCTTGAGTAGGATGATTATCCCCTTGATTTTCTCTTACACATCGTCGAACCTCATCATTATTCTTCTCGTTTGATAAATGACCGGAAGGTGCCGTATCGTAATCTTTCATTTCTTACTCCTTTAATAAAGTTTAAAATAGTTTTCTATTTGTAATATTTCGTTTTTTAAAAACCATTAGTAATTATATTTAAAGCTTATACATCCAAGTTTTGAACGTATCTTGCGTTTTTCTCAATAAAGTTTCTTCTTGGTTCAACCTTGTCACCCATTAAAATAGTGAATATTTCATCGGCAACTGCTGCATCTTCAAGGCCTATTTTTATCATAGTCCTTCTTTGTGGATCCATTGTAGTCTCCCAAAGTTGTTCTGAATCCATCTCACCAAGACCTTTATATCTTTGAATATCTGTATTACCGCCAAGTTCAGATAGTATCTTATCTCTTTGCTCGTCTGAATAAGCATAATAGTGAGTTTTTTTCGATTTGCTTATTCTGTAAAGCGGTGGTTGAGCTATGTATATGTTTCCATTTTCTACAAGTGGTCTCATAAACCTAAAGAAAAACGTTAAAAGCAATGTTCTAATATGTGAGCCGTCGACATCGGCATCGGCCATAATAATAACCTTACCATATCTTAGCTTTTCAATATTGAACTCATCACCGATTCCGCAACCTAAAGCTGTAATAACTGGCATAAGTTTATCGTTGCCGTATACTCTGTCAAGCCTTGCCTTTTCGACATTAAGCATCTTTCCCCATAAGGGAAGGATTGCCTGAAACCTTCTGTCTCTGCCGCCTTTTGCTGAACCTCCCGCAGAATCTCCCTCGACGATATATATCTCTGTTTCCTCCGGATTTTTCGATTGACAATCTGCCAATTTCCCGGGTAATGCTGCAGATTCCAAAGCGGACTTTCTTCTTACCATATCTCTTGCTTTTTTGGCAGCTTCTCTTGCTCTAGATGCTGCCATTGCCTTTTCGAATATGGCCTTTGCTGTCGATGGATTTTCCTCAAGATATGTTTTTAACTTTTCACTTACCAAGCTATCGACAAGTGACCTTACCGAAGTATTTCCAAGCCTTGCTTTGGTCTGTCCTTCAAACTGTGCTTCTTTAAGCTTAACACTAATTATAACAGTTAATCCTTCTCTTAAGTCATCGCCGGAAAAGTTCTTATCATTCTCTTTAAGTATATTATATTTTCTTGCATAGTCATTCATTACCCTTGTTAAGGCCCTTTTAAAGCCTTCTTCGTGAGTTCCGCCGTCAGTAGTATGTATATTATTAGCAAAAGATAATATCAACTCATTATAGCTATCGTTGTATTGCATTGCTATCTCCGCATAAGCGGTATCATCATCTAACGACTTTGAGAAATGGATAACGTCTTTATGTAAGACTTCTAATGCACGCTTTTTATGTATATACTCAACAAAGCTTGATACACCGCCTTCATAAAGAAAATTATTTGTAATAATATTTTCAGGATCTCTCTCATCAGATAATTCTATATGTATCCCTGCATTAAGGAAAGCTTGTTCTCTTAGTCTTGTTTCCAAAATAGAATAATCATATTCTGTTGTTTCTGCAAATATAAGAGGATCGGCTAAGAAAGTAACTTCTGTTCCTTTTCTAGTTGTATCGCCAATTACTTCAAGTTCTGTTGTAGCAACACCACGTTCAAATTTTTGCATATATATATGTTCGCCATCAAAGACCTTTACTTCAAGCCATTGAGATAATGCATTAACAACAGATGCACCAACTCCATGAAGTCCTCCCGAAACCTTATATCCGCCACCGCCGAACTTTCCGCCGGCATGAAGGATTGTAAAGACAACCGTTACTGCCGGAATTCCCATTTTTGCGTGTTTTCCGACAGGAATACCTCTACCGTTATCAATTACTTTTATTATATTTCCCGGTAATATTTTTACATCTATTTTATCGCAATATCCGGCTAAAGCCTCATCAATTGCATTATCGACTATCTCATATACCAAATGATGAAGTCCTCTTGGACCGGTTGATCCTATATACATTCCCGGTCTTTTTCTTACAGCCTCAAGACCTTCTAAGACCTGTATTTCATTTGCTCCGTATTCTTGATTAGTCTGAGTTATATCAGTATTTTCCACGGTTAGTCCTCCAATTTCTATAAATAAAACCGATTATGGTTATAATTCTCTGTTTTATTAAATTATCCTTCGAGATTATTCTCAGGATTTTTATTTTATAAAATAATCTATGTCAAACTAGCTATTGTCCTTTGGGAAACTTTCAATATGATTAATTTTTCGTCTATCATTTTGAAATTCTTTTCCAATCTTCGAAAAGCTCTGTGTATGGTCATTTCTTATTTTAGCCCTTTCCACTACCGTTTTTAAATTAACTTGTTTGCACGGTTCTAAAACTACAGAAAAGGGTACAACTATATAAAAAACTAAAAATGGCATTACAACAACAAGCAGACAAAGAAGGCTTTTTGATTCTGTAAATAATACAAGAACCGCTAAAATAGCAAAAGAAACCAGCTCGCATACCCAAGAAAATTTATACATCCATTCCTCAAAAGTAACTGCTGATTTTTTTGAGCATGCACTGCAATAATATTTTCCTTTATTTTTTACTATAAAGCTTTCAAAAAAGTTCAGCGGTTTGCCACAATACGGACAACGAGGAAGACTTTTTTTTCTCATATAATTTACTCCTTTTCAACTCGTTTAAGGTCGCATAAATTATTTAAAGATTCCATTCGTTTCAAAAGTGTTGCCGAAGAAATTTGGTTTATATACACCAAATTCTTTTTGTTATTCTCACATACAACAAATGATTTTGGTAGTTCACTTGAAACATTTATAACTTCGCCATTTTGTTCCGATATTCTAAGATAATCCCTCGTTACCTTTTTTACTGTGGACTTATCTAAATCGAATATTCCTATAATTTCGTCTGTGGGTATTACAACATCATTTCCAAGGTGAAGATACATTTTTTGCTCCTTAAAAAGAATTTATTTTTCCATTTTTTATTTCGAACTTTTGAGGATAATCTAATCTAATAATATTATCAGGATCGCAGCAAGTTAAAAGCACCTGCCAATCTTTAATTGATTCCATCAAATATGTTTGCCTTTTTGCATCAAGTTCACTCATAACATCATCAAGTAATATTATGGGTTTTTGGCCTGTATTTTTCATAAATATTTCTGCTTCAGCAAGCTTTAATGATAAAACGCAAGATCGTTGCTGACCTTGTGAAGCAAATGATTTTGCATTTAAATTATTAACTTTTAAAACTAAGTCATCACGATGCGGACCAACACTTGTATATCCCAAAAGTAAATCTTCTTCACGATGCGCCTCGAGCGCAGAGAAAAAAGACTCTTCGATATTATCTATTATACCACTTTTTATAAGATTTGACTTGTATAAAACAGAAAATTCCTCTTTTCCGTCTGAAATACCTCGATAAAATTCTCCGGCTTTTGCTTCAAGTATCGAGACATAATTAAGGCGTTCTTTAATGATTAGAGAACCATATAACGATAAATTCCTATCCCAAATATCAAGTGTTTCTAAAAGCGGACGATTAGCTTTTGCTTCTTTTAGTAAAGCATTTCTTTGCCCGAGTGTATGATTATACCTTAAAAGGGCAGAACAATATTTAGGTTTCATTTGGCAAAGTGCCGCATCTAAAAAACGTCTTCTTTTTAAAGGTCCGTCTTTAACCAGTGAAAGGTGTGACGGAGAAAATACTACAGCACAAAAGGCTCCTATAAGTGCCGAAGGGGATTTTTTTTCGACTTTATTTAAAGAAACTTTTCGTCGTTTTTCCATAATATTAATTTCAGCTTCCTGCTCTCGCTCTAAAGCTAAAAATTCTAGATTAAGTTTTGCATAATCGGTACCGAACTTTACAAGTTCTATATCCTTTGCTCCACTGAAAGATCTCCCTCCGGTAAAAAGCCAAATAGCCTCAATTAAATTAGTTTTTCCCTGAGCATTGTCACCGTATATTATATTAATTCCGGGGTTTGGATTAAAGTGTTCCTTGTCGAAATTCCTGTAATTTTCAAGTTCTAAACCTTGAATCCTCATTTAGCCGAAACCTCATAGAGTTCTCCATTATATACAACTTGGTCTTTATTATGAAGTTTTTTACCCCTCATTAAGCAAATTTCTCCATTAACTAATACCTTTGAATCTGTAACCAGGTGTTTTGCTTGACCACCTGTCTCTGCAATACCGACATACTTCAAAAAAGAATCAAGCTTGATATATTCGGTATCTATTTCAATTATTTTTTTATCCATAATTTAGCCTCTTATTCTGATTTTAGCCTTACCGGCAAGACAAGAAATACAAACGAATCCCCTGAACTTGGTAATATTTTCATTGGACTTAACGGTCCGCTAAGTTGAATTAATATTTCATCTGTATCTGTATTTTTTAGGGCTTCTAATAAATATCTGTTATTGAAACCTATCTCTACACTTTCACCGTTTATCGGACAATTAAATTCATCGTGTGCTCTTCCAATTGAGGTTGAACAAGACATCTTTATTTCATCTTCAGATATAACACAGCGAATTGGGCTTTTAAGTCTATCTGTTACTAAAAGCGATACCCTTTCGGTACTGTTAATAAATTCTCTTGTATTAATTTTAGATTCTGTTTTAAAGTCTGAAGGAATTGCTGCATTATAGTCTAAGAATTCACCATCAAGCAATCTTGATACTACTGAATAATTATCGATCTTAATAATAATATGTCTGTCTGCAACCATTAGGCTAATATTGTCTGTTATATCTGGAATAAGCTTTATAACTTCCATTAGTGTTTTCTTAGGAACAACAAAACTTGCTTCTCCCAAATAATCTATCCTTTCTTTTCGTAGTGCAAGACGGTAACCATCGACAGATACAAGCTTTATTTCACCATTTTTAATATCGAATAATGTACCGGTATGTACCGGTTTAGAGTCATTTTCAGATATTGCATATAGGGTTTGCTTTATCATGCTTTTAAGCACGAGTGCTGGTATTGATATTTCTTCTGTATGGTCAATAAATGGTAATTCCGGAAAATCCTCTGCACTTATTCCAACGATCGAAAATTCACTATGACCACTTTTTATTTCTGTAGTAAGTTTTTCGTTAGATGAAATTAGCACTGTTTCATCGGGAAGAGATCTTACTATATCAGAAAATAGTTTTGCGTTTAGTACAATTTCTCCGTTCTCTTGGACATTCGCATCTATGTATGTTTTTATACCTAACTCTAGATTGTATCCATACAATTCTATTTTCTGGTTTTGAGCTTTTATTAAAATTCCTTCTAATGCAGGTATCGTCGACTTTGACGATACAGATCTTTGAACATTACTTACTGCATCTACAAGGTTTTGTTTGTTACAACTGAATTTCAAGTGAATCATCCTTCCATGAGCAATATAATTGCTATGATATGTATTAAATTATAGTATTAATAGTAGGCGCTGTTAATTCTGTGGAAAACCCGCTAAAAACTATTAACGACGCAGTTTCAACAGATTTTCAACTAGTTAATTTGATGTTGTGAAAATGTGGACAAATTTTTGGATAAAATTTTAGTTAACAATTCTGTGGAAATTTGTGTGTTGAATGTTAAAAATAAGTTGAAAAATTCAAACATCAAAAAATGTACTTATCAACAAGTATTGTTAACAAGTTAAAAGAAATCAACAACTTATCGATCTCTAATATTTTTTATAAGGTCTTCGACAACACCTTTTGTTTTTGGATTTTTTTGAATGTTTCGTTCAACCTGCTGAATAGCGTATACAACGGTTGAATGGTCTCTACCTCCAAACTCTTCGCCGATAGATACCATCGAAAGTTGAGTAATTTCACGCACAACATACATAGCTATTTGACGTGCTGTAGATATTGCAGATGACCTTTTCGATGATCTTATGTCACTTGCAGTAACACAAAAGGTATTTGCAACTTCTTCGATGATTTTTTCGACAGTTACAGGTGTAGGCTGATCATTATTTAAAATATCTGCTATAGCATTTTGTGTTGCTGAGATAGTTAATGGCTCTCCGGCTAAAAGGTGATATGCTTTTAGTTTTTTAACAGCACCCTCGAGCTGACGAATATTACTTTTTAGTTTTGTTGCGATATACTCACAAACGTCATCTGGAAGTGCGATATCGAGTAGTTCTGCTTTTCGCTTTATTATAGCGATTCTTGTTTCGAAATCCGGAGGATTAATATCAGCGATAAGTCCCCACTCAAAACGTGTACGTAGTCTATCTTCTAATGTTTGTATTTCCTTTGGTGGTCTATCTGATGTTAAAACGATTTGTTTTTTAGCTTCATATAGTGCGTTAAAAGTATGGAAAAATTCTTCTTGGGTTGAGTCCTTTCCGGCAATGAACTGAATATCATCGACAAGCAAAATATCAGTTTTTCTATATTTGTTGTGAAACTCACCTGTAGTATTTTTTCTGATGGCCTCAATTAGCTCGTTTGTAAAATCATCACCCTTTATATATAATGTTTTCATTTGAGGGTGTGTTTTTTTTATATCGTTGCAGATAGCATAGAGTAAGTGGGTTTTTCCCAACCCTGAGTTTCCATATATAAAAAGAGGGTTGTATGCTCCTGCAGGATTAGCTGCGACAGCTAGTGAGGCAGCGTGAGCAAATTTATTTGACGAGCCTACTATATATGTGTCAAAAGTAAACTCGTATTCAGAACTAATTGCCGAACTTTCATCGTTACTTTTTGGTTTGTTGACTTCTTCAGGAATAGTAAGACAGATATTTATTCCTGTACCAAAAATCTCATTAAAAGCATCATTTAAAAGACCAGTGTAGCATCTGGTCAGGGTTTGACGGTGAAATTCATTGGGAACCATCAAAATTGCATCTCCGGCATCAAAATCCAACTTGATTGGCTTTATTCGACTAATCCAAGCTTTATAAGCAACATCTGTTATTCTGGTTTTGCAGTAATCGCATATCAAGTTCCATGCCTCGAGAAAAGAATCCATATTTTTAACCTCCGAAATGATTTTATAAATAAAACAGAATAATTTGTTATTAAACTTTATTGTGTTAATTTATCGTTGAAACTTCGATAAAAGTAAATTTACACATTATAATATACTAACACAAATGTGGGGAATTTTCAACACGAAATGTTGAAATGTTTGTGGATATCTCTATATAACCGTCGAAAACAGTGTGGGATTTGCAGTTTAGAGGGCAAAAAATAGTAAAAAATTAATTAAATCGTAGTTTGTAACCAATACTTAAAAAGATATAAAATGTAAATAAGTATTTTATTGACATTTAAGATTGAGCGGTTGTATAATACACAATTGAAAAAAATAAAAGACATTGTGGTAAATACGTAAAAATTTCATTGACAATTAATACAATTATAATGTATAATAGTCAATTGCAAGGTATTAACTGCTGAAAGGGGGCTATTTATATGCTAAGAACATATCAGCCAAAGAAACTTCATAGAAAAAAAGAGCATGGTTTCAGAAAGAGAATGTCAGATAGAAACGGCCGTAAAGTTTTAGCTCGACGCAGAGCAAAAGGCAGAAAGAGACTATCTTACTAAAATAGAAGGTCACGAAATGTTTTGTGACCTCTATTTTACAACCTTGATTAGGATGTGTATATGTTATGGGAGAAATGATAAGTTTAAAGAAGAATGGCGAATTTCGCCGTGCCTATCTAAAAGGAAAAAGTTATGTTTCTCCTGGATTGGTAGTTTATGTGATAAAGAATAAGAAAAACTGCGTACGTTTTGGTATAACTACAAGTAAGAAAATTGGTAATGCAGTTAAAAGAAACAGAGCGCGCAGAATTATAAAAGAGTCATATAGGAAAATTCTACCTTCATTAAAAAGTGGTTTTGACTTTGTATTTGTTGCTAGGGGAAAGACTCCATATTTAAATTCAAATGAAATATTTAAACAAATGGAGATTCATATGAATAAAGCTAGAGTGATTAAATGAAAAAATTATTTATATATTTAATAAGATTTTATCAGAATTTCATTTCAGCGCATACAAGGCCATCATGTAAGTACTACCCAACATGTTCAAATTATGCTTTAGAGGCAATTGAAAGATTTGGAGCATTAAAGGGTGGAATTATTTCAATTTATAGAATTTTGAGGTGTAATCCGTTTTCAAGAGGAGGTTATGACCCGGTTCCTGAGAAGCGTAAGTAATATCACCTTGAAATATTTACACTGATTGATAGGGTGTTTGTTTTTGTTTATATTTGAAATTATAAGTGATATATTAATTTGTAAAATGTCAATTGATATAATTGCGAATGTTATAGATGCTATATGTAAATGGGTAATATTTTAGATGGTATCAATGACTGATTATCGTGTTTTGCGATATTTGTTAGGTTGTGCAAAACTAAATTAAGAGCAATTTATTTGATTGTAAAAATATTTAATTTAGAGGTAAAGATAATGAACTTTATATTAATGGCTTTAGCGCCTTTTTCAATGGTGATAATAAGTATAATATCAAAACTTAATGAAGTAATAGATCTTATAATTAATTTGATAAGATTAAGTGGAATAGGTGCAGCGATTTGGTGGATATATAAATCTGGGATTTGGGCTAATTTTATTTAATTGAAAAATCATTAGTATAAAAAATAAAATGATTATAGGTGAAAATGATGAATTTCATATTAATAGCTTTAGCACCTTTTTCGATGATGGTAATGAGTGCTTTTTCCAAGTTATCGGAAATTTTTACATTATTAATAAAGCTTGTTCAACTTGGATTATATGTTAGTGCCGCGATGTTTATATATAGTGGCAACTTGCAGAGAATAATACAGAGAATTATGGAAATGCTTCCTTAGATTAATGTATCGTAAGTTTTTATATTAAATAGAAAAATATCAATTCAAATGAATTGTTTTAGATAGAATTTAACAAATATCTAATTAGGAGATAGTATTAATTTATGTTAATGGATTTTATTTTTGGGGATATTTTTAATTACATAGGTTATTTGTTTGGCTATGTGATTTGGTTTTTCTTTGAATTAACAAAAGACTATGGAATATCTATTATATTATTTGCAGTCTTATTGAATTTATTGTTTTTACCACTTGCAATTAAAAGACAAAAGACTATGTTAGATAAGTCGAGAATGGCAGAAAAACAAAAAGAGATTCAAAGGAAATATGGCAATGACAAACGAAAACTTAATGAAGAAATGTCAAAACTTTATGCAGAGGAAGGCAATCCTATGAGTGGGTGCCTAACTATGATGATACAACCTCTACTTTTGATGGGAGTTGTAACTTGTATATATAAGCCTCTTCAAAATATCTTACATATTTCTACATCAAAAATATCTGAGGCAATGTCTTTTCTTCAAACTATACCGGGAATCGGAGTTACCTTTGGAAATAATTATGGTGAAATTGAGGTAATAAAACTTTTTCCATTTGTTCAGGACAAACTTACAATGTTTTCTAGCCAAGAACTAAGCAACATGTTTGAGTTTAATAAAGGGTTCAACTTTTTAGGTATAGATTTGCTTGCAACACCGCAATATAGCTCTTGGCAAACAGGACTATGGTTAATTCCGGTTTTGAGCTTTTTGTCTTATGCATTAAGCATGTACATAACACAAAAAATGCAACCTATGCAAAATACAAATAATGGTTGTATGAAATATTCTTTTTATATTATGCCAATATTTTTTGCGTGGATTGCATATACAGTACCTGCTGGAGTTGGATTCTATTGGATAGTATCGTCGATAATTGGTATTGGACAAAATGTTGTATTAAATAAGTTCTATGGTGTAGGTATTTTAAATGCAAAAAGAGAAGCTGCAAGAATAGCACTTAGAAGAGAACAAGAAAAGGATATGAAACCAATTAGATAATTTTTGGGGGTGTTTATTGTGATTAAGGAGTCTATAGGCGTAGGCGAAACATTAGAAATAGCAAAAGATGCAGCTTGTAGGAAATTAGGTGTTGAGACACATGAGGCTGAATTTGAGATTTTACAAACTCCTACTAAAGGTGCATTAGGTATATTTGGGAAAAAAGAAGCTAAGGTAAGAGCTTTTATTAGGATTTCGCCTTTGATGAAAGCATTAAATTATTTACAGGCAATCATTGATGCAATGAATCTTCATGATGTTGAAATATCTTCAAAAGAGGAAGAAGGAGCCGGAGAAATATTTCTTTCCGGAGAAGAAGCATGGGCGCTTGTTGGCAGAAGAGGGGAAACTATCAATGCACTTCAGTATTTAGTAGGACTTGTTGCTAATAATTCTGCTGACGAAGATTATTACAGAATAAGCATTAACGTAGAAAATTATAGAGAAAAAAGAGAGAAAATACTTAAAAATTTAGCTGCTAAAACAGCTAGATATGTTTTAAAGACAAAAAGGAAATATATTCTTGAACCAATGAACCCTTATGAGAGAAAATTATTCCATGAGGAAATACAAAATATCAGTGGAGTTGTTTCTTGGTCAGAAGGAGAGGGAATAAAAAGACATATTGTTGTTGGTATCGAAAGCAAAGGAATACCAAAGTTAAAATAAAATTAATGTAGTTATCGTTATTACTATGCAATAAATTAGATTATTTCTAAAAAGCGGTTCAGAAATGAATCGCTTTTTAAGTTGTTATTTAAGGTGAAATCTAAATTTAAATTTTGTATTATATATTAGATGTTTAGTAAACAGGTAAAAATAGAATATATGTATTAAACTTAGTAAATTGTTTGGCACAATGTTTGAGGTTTATTTGAAAGGAAATTTGTTTTTATGGATAATAAAACTATAGCTGCTATTTCAACAGCTCAGGGTTCCGGTGGTATTGGAGTTATAAGAGTATCCGGACCTAGAGCAAAGGAAATAGCGGATAAAATATTTATATCGGTTTCAGGTAAAAAAATTGCTGAAAGTAAGGGGTATACAGCACAATATGGAAAAATATCTGATAACGGCGAGATTGTTGATGAGGCTATAGCATTGGTGTTTAATTCACCAAGAAGCTATACAGGTGAAGATGTTGTTGAGTTATCATGCCACGGTGGAATGTACATAACAAAAAAGGTGTTACGACTACTTATAGAAAATGGCGCAGAACCAGCTGCTGCCGGAGAGTTTACAAAAAGAGCATTTCTAAACGGAAAGATGAGCCTCACTCAAGCAGAATCCGTAATGGATATTATAAGTGCAAAAGGAAAACAGGCAGCGAGGGCAGCACTCTTTGCAAGAGAAGGGGTACTTTTTAAGCGAATAGGTCTTATACAAAAAGAGTTAATAAGTATCGCGGGGCATCTTTCTGCTTGGGCAGATTATCCTGAAGAGGATATTGCTGATGTTGAACGTGATAGCCTTTTAGAAAAATTGGGGCAAGTAAAAAAGAATTTAGAAGATTTAATTTCAAGTTATGATACAGCACTTATAATAAGAGAAGGTATAGAAACTGTTATTGTAGGTAAACCGAATGTCGGAAAGTCTACACTTATGAATATGTTATCTGGATGCGAAAGATCTATTGTAACAGATATTCCGGGAACAACAAGAGATATTGTAGAGGATAACGTTATGTTGGGTGATGTACTTTTAAGATTAGCCGATACAGCTGGAATTAGAAATACTACAGATCCGGTTGAACAGATAGGTGTATTTAAGGCTCAAAACCGTATTAAGACCTCAGGATTGGTCCTTGCAGTATTTGACGCATCAGATAAGATTGACGATGATGATATAGCAATATTGGAAAGTTTAAAGGATATTACATCAATTGCAGTAATAAACAAAACAGATCTTGAAACAAAGATAGATATTGATTGTGTTAAGAAATATATTCCTAATATAGTCCTCATTTCAGCATATACCGGGGATGGAATAAAAAAATTAAGTGAAGTAATAGCTAAGGCTACAAATACAGCAGAGTTTGATCCGTCAAATGGTGTGCTTGCAAATGAGAGGCAAAGGATGGCCGCCTTTAATGCAGATGAGTGTGTTAATGAAGCAATTGAAGCATTAAAATATGGATTTACGCTTGATGCCGTTACAGTATCGCTCGAGGGAGCAATACAAGAATTACTATCGCTTACAGGTCAAAGGGCTAGTGAAGAGGTAGTTAATGAGGTGTTTTCACATTTTTGTGTTGGTAAGTAAAGTGCAGCATAAGTAGTATAAGATATTTAGTATTATACTTTTGGTATATTATTATAATGGTAATGTAAGTGTGGATGTTGCCTACAGGGCAAAAATTAATGAAAGAATCATGAGAAAGATAACTTTTAATTTAGCAGGTGAAGTATAAATTTATGATTTTACAGCTAGATTTAATGAGCAGATATTTTTGATGTTTATATAAAAAGAGTTAAGAAGCTTTATATTGGGAACTTAATAATCTAAGTAAAAAAGAGAAGTTTATCTGAATGTATAGGAGAGAATAAAATGGATTATCATGCAGGTGATTATGATGTTGCAGTAATAGGAGCAGGACATGCAGGTATTGAGGCTGCATTGGCTGCTGCAAGACTGGGAGCAAAAACGGCGATATTTACTATAAATATGGACGCAGTGGGAAACTGTCCATGTAACCCCTCAATAGGAGGAACAGCAAAAGGTCATTTAGTTAGAGAAATTGATGCTTTGGGAGGTGAAATGGGAAGAACTGCAGATGAATGTTGTTTACAAAGCCGAATGTTAAATAGAGGTAAAGGACCAGCAGTACATTCATTAAGAGCTCAGATTGATAGACGTAAATATAGTGACACAATGAAGCGTAAACTTGAATTGCAAGAAAATTTGCATCTAAGACAAGCTGAGATTGTAAGCTTAGAAAGAGAGGAAAACCTATGGAAAATAAAAACCAGGATGAATGGTGTGTTCTTGTGTAAGACTGTTATAATAGCGTCTGGAACTTACTTAAAGAGCAGGGTTTATGTAGGTGATGTATCATACGAGAGCGGTCCTGACGGAATGTTCCCTGCAAGCTTTTTATCAGAGTCTCTTTTAAAACTTGGGCTTAAACTTCGCCGATTTAAAACAGGTACTCCAGCCAGGGTTTTGAAATCGAGCATTGATTTTTCAGGATTAGAAGTACAAAATGGAGATGATCCAATAGTACCATTTTCATACGATACAGAAGATACGCTTAAAAATAAGGTAAGTTGTCATGTAACATGGACTAATGCTGAGACTAAAAATGTTATATTAGAAAACATTCATAGGTCACCATTATACTCAGGTCAGATAGAGGGAGTTGGGCCAAGGTATTGTCCAAGTATAGAGGATAAAATTGTTCGCTTTGCTGATAAAGAAAGACACCAAATATTTATAGAACCGTGTGGCCTAAATACTGAGGAAATGTATCTTCAAGGAATGTCCTCATCATTACCTGAGGATGTCCAACTTAGTTTCTACCATACGATTAAGGGTTTAGAAAATGCATTAATAATGCGTCCTGCATATGCCATAGAATATGATAGTGTAGACCCGACTCAAATGAACTCCACATTGGAATTCATAGAACATCCAGGTCTTTATGGTGCGGGACAGTTTAATGGTAGCTCAGGATATGAAGAAGCGGCTGCACAGGGTTTGATTGCAGGAATAAACGCTGCATTAAAGGTAAAGGGAGAAGAGAGTCTTGTTTTAGATAGAGCTAGCTCATACATAGGAACATTAATCGATGACTTAGTAACAAAGGGAGTTACAGATCCATATAGAATGATGACATCTCGTTCGGAATACAGGCTTATATTGAGGCAAGACAATGCTGACACAAGACTTACACCAATAGGGAGAAAGATAGGATTAATAGATGATGTCAGATGGAGCAAGTTTACAGATAAGCAAGAGAAAATAGGGGAAGAATTAAAGAGAATACAGAAATTAGTAATTCCGCCGTCCGAAGAGCTAAATGATATACTTGTTTCACGTGAAACAACAAGGGTGGTTTCAGGAGTAAAGTTTATAGACCTTTTAAAACGTCCACAACTTACATATGAAGTATTAAAACCTATTGATAAGAATAGACCGGATCTAGATCCTAATATATTTGAACAGGTAGAAATAGAAGTAAAATATGAGGGCTATATTAAAAGGCAGAAGGCCCAGATAGAAGAGATGAGACGCCTTGAAGTGAAAAGGTTGCCGGAGAATGTAGATTATAATGAAATTATTGGACTTAGACTCGAAGCAAGGGAAAAACTAACTAAAGTTAGACCATTAAATATTGGTCAAGCATCGAGGATCTCAGGAGTAAGTCCGGCGGATATCTCGGTATTGATTATATGGCTAAGCCAAAGGAGAAATATGAATGCTTAATCAAAGTGAATATCTAAAAAGTATATCCAGAGAATATGGACTTGATATTAATGAGGATATGGCTAAAAAGTTTGCTAAGTATTCTGAGCTTTTATTGGAATGGAATCAAAAAATGAATCTTACAGCCATAACAGACCCAAAAGAAATTATAATAAAACATTTTGTAGATAGTCTCTTGCTTTTATCTGCGGTAGATATACAAGATCAAAGTCTTATAGATATAGGAACAGGTGCAGGATTTCCCGGTATTCCTCTTAAAATTGCCAAGTCAGAGATAAAGCTAACATTGCTTGATAGCCTAAATAAACGGCTAATCTTTTTGAAAGAGGTTATCGACAACTTAGCGCTTGATGATGTAAACTTGATCCATGCAAGGGCGGAAGATGGGGCACGCGAAGAAAGACTTAGAGAAAGCTTCGATATAGCAACATCAAGGGCAGTTGCATCGCTACCGGCACTTTTAGAATATGCCTTACCTTATGTAAAAGTAGGGGGCATCTTTGTAGCTATGAAGGGGCCAAATGCAGATGAAGAGGTTGAAGCTTCCCAAAATGCATTAGAGATACTTGGTGGGGAATTGATGGAGATAAAAAAATATGTTTTGCCGGATGGCAGTGTGCGAAACATTGTTATAATAAAAAAAGTAAAAAAAGTTCCGAGCAAATACCCTAGAAGGGGTGTTAAAATCTCAAAAAAACCACTTTGATTTCTCAAAATCAGCATAAAACAGGTAAATTTTCCATACATGATTAGACAAACAGCTGTTTCCGAAGGTGATATACTTTAACTAAAGGATAGGACAAGCGAGGTGGAGACAGTTGTTCTTTGATCAGAAATGCAATAACAAAATAAAGTATGTTCCGATATCTCAAATTGTTCCAAACACTTCACAACCAAGAACTGAATTTTTACAGGATGAACTGGAGAGTTTAAAAAGCAGTATTGATGAAAATGGAATATTGCAGCCTTTAACAGTTAGAAAAATATCAGGTTCAGATTTTGAACTAATAGCAGGAGAACGTCGATTGCGCGCATCTAAACTATTAGGTTTAAAAGAGGTTCCGTGTATATTGGTAGATTGCAGTGATGAACAGTCAGCAATATTTGCATTAATCGAGAATCTGCAAAGAAGTGATTTGAATCCTTTTGAAGAAGCTGAAGGAATACAAAAGCTAATTGAAAAGCAGGGCCTTACACAGGAAACAGCCGCAAAAAAGCTCGGCAAGAAACAATCTACAGTTGCTAATAAACTAAGACTTCTAAAGCTAAATGCTGATGAACGAGCAAAGATTATGCAAGCAGGGTTAACTGAAAGGCATGCAAGAGCACTTTTAAAATTAAAAGAGCCTAAAGATAGAGCTTTTGCTCTTGAAAAAATAATAAAAAACTCATTGAATGTACAGCAAAGCGAAGAACTCATACAAAAAATTTTGACAGAAGATCAAATGAAATTGAATATGCCGTCAGCACATCGAACAATAATAATAAAGGATGTGCGAATATTTATAAATACGCTAGATAAAGCGGTAAATACTATGCGTGTATCGGGTATAGATGCAGTTTCTGAGCATACGGAATCTGAAGAATATCTAGAATACACAGTTAAAATCCCTAAGCAGAGTGCTATAAAAAAATTGGCATAAAGTAAAGGGTTTCCCTAAGCATAGGGAACTAAAATTGAGTACAAGTTTTTATTTACCTATCCTTATTCTTATCTTATTCCCTTAAAAATAGCGGACAGATTAAAAATCTGTCCGCTATTTCATATTCTGTAGGTAAATGTCCGCTTACCAATTTTGTTTGCATATTCAAGAGTAAATCGTGTGCCTTTTGATTTGCCGTCCCAAATTGCTATGACAATATCAGCTGCTTGTACAATTTGTTTATCACGTATAATAGGAGCTATCTTACCATATTTCTTATATTCGGGTTCAAATATAATGGTAGGGATATTATGAAGTTCAGCGTATTCTTGTGCAAGGGAATCTATACCTTTTGCACCCCCGCTGATAATGGTATCTGTGTTTTCGGGGACGTATTTTGCGATATCAATATCGACTAGGCTTCTGGAACCAATAATTGCTACTTTCATAAGGAAACAATCTCCTTTTTTGAGTTTAAGTATTAAGTTATGCATATAGGACATAATAGTATCATATATAGACTATAAAAACTAACACTTATGTTTAGACTATAACAAGTGGAGGGATTATTTATGGATACTAGGATGGCTATTGCACTTAGGCTGCAAAGCCTATGCTTCTCTAAAAACATCACGATTAATAAATTAGCGAATATTTCAGGGGTTTCAGCATCTACTTTAAAAAGCATATTATATGGCAAAAGCAAAAATCCCGGAACAGTAACAATAAAAAAGTTATGCGATGGATTAAATATGACGTTAGGAGAATTTTTTAGCACTAAAGAATTTGATAATTTAGAGCAGGAAATCAAATAATATAAGACAATTTTAATATTAAACATATATGATTGTCAAGGATAAAGTTTGATTTAGAAAAATAATAATTATTGAAAAATCGGAGATTAATAAGAGCGATTACATGTATGGCTTTATAGACAAGTGTTTCACGTGAAACATATCTATAAAGCTCTTTTAATATAACCGGAAAAGTGTTATAATGAAGTACATATTATGAAAGGGGATTTTAATGTTGGGTAAAATTATCTCGATAGTTAATCAAAAGGGTGGAGTAGGTAAGACTACGACAGCAGTTAACTTGTCCGCTTGTATGGGAATACTGGGCAAAAAGACGCTTTTAATTGATATAGATCCACAAGGTAACTCAACCAGTGGAGTTGGAATAAATAAAAGAGATGTTCAAAATACAACATATGAGATTATAATAGGAAAATCAAAGACGGAAGACTCTATAATACATACAGAATTTAAAAATTTAGATGTAATTCCATCTAGCATCAATTTAGCAGGGGCGGAGATAGAAATAGTCGATCTTCCACATAGAGAATCAAGACTTAAAGATGCGATTATAGAGTTTAGAGATAAATATGATTATATATTTATTGACTGTCCACCATCTCTAGGATTAATTACTACCAATGCCTTATGTTTAAGTGATTCGATATTAGTACCTATACAATGTGAATATTATGCATTGGAAGGCTTATCGCAATTGATGAATACAGTAAGAAGAGTAAAACGTATGTATAATGCACATATAGATATGGAAGGCGTTTTGCTTACAATGTATGATGGAAGACTTAACTTAACCCAACAGGTCGTAGTCGAAGTTAAAAAGTACTTTCCAAGAAAGATTTTTTCTACAGTAATCCCAAGAGGTGTAAAACTTTCAGAGGCACCAAGCTTTGGTAAACCTATTTATTATTATGACAAAAGGTCCAAAGGTGCATTGGCATATGTTGAGCTTGCCGAGGAAATAGATTCAAATAACATGAAATGAGGTAATATATACAATGTCAGCAATAAAAAAAGGTGGGCTCGGTCGAGGACTGGATGCCATTTTTATGGACAATGACGTTGAGTCTAATAACAGTGTAGTGACACTGAGATTATCGGAGATAGAACCAAACAGAAATCAACCTAGAAAAGAATTTGATGAAAATAGCCTAGCAGAGCTTGCAGATTCAATTTCTCAGCATGGTTTAATTCAGCCTCTATTAGTAAGGCCTACATTTGGTGGTACATATCAAATAGTTGCCGGGGAAAGGCGCTGGAGAGCTTGCAGAATGTCTGGATTAT
Organism: uncultured Eubacteriales bacterium; assembly: GCA_934464585.1. GTDB lineage: Bacteria > Bacillota > Clostridia > Oscillospirales > Acutalibacteraceae > CAKSJY01. Next base: position 3,156 of record CAKSJY010000003.1, on the reverse strand, counting down.
CGGAAGTACCGGTAGTAATTAAAGAGTTGTCAGATCAAGAAGTTATGGAGCTTGCCTTAATAGAAAATTTGCAAAGAGAAAATTTGTCTATAGTAGAAGAGGCATATGGTTATAAGACATTAATGGATGAATATGGTTTTACACAAGAGGATATAGCAAAATCCGTGGGGAAGTCGAGATCTGCGGTAGCTAATACTATTAGAATATTAAATCTACCGGATGAGATAGTGGAAATGCTTCGAAGCACAGATATTACTGCGGGGCATGCAAGGGCAATTTTATCTGTAGAAGACGATGAAGACAAAAAAGAGTTTGCAAGGCTTATTGTAAAAAATAATTTATCTGTACGAGAAGCCGAAAAAATTTCGAAAAAATTTAATAACTCTCATAAGAAAAATGAAAATCAAGAGGTTAAGCCCAGACGTGCAACCTTTTTTGACGAAGTAGAACTTTCGCTAAAGTCCTATTTAGGACGTAAAGTAAAAGTTATGGGTGGAGAAAATGAAAAGGGAACGTTACAAATAGACTTTTTTAGTAAGGAGGATTTAGCAGAAATAGTTAAAAGACTTGCTAATGAGGAGTAGATTATATGTGTAACAAAAAGATTGTTCTTACATCATTGACTGTCTTGTGGGTATGTTTTATTTGGGGAAATTCCCTTCTACCGGGTTCAGAGTCGCAAGAACTAAGTTTACCGATTTTATATGAGTTTAATAACTTATTGAGAAGTATTGGATCAGATTTTCAGTTTACACACTTTATGGTTAGGAAAATGGCTCATTTTTCTGAATATGCGATATTAGGTGTTTTATTGTTCACAATGTTTGGACAATATATTTGTAAAGTTAAAGATTATATTTTTAATGTATTGTTTTTTGGATTGCTAACTCCGGTATTAGATGAATTTATTCAGTTGTTTATAGATGGACGCGGAGGAGAAATACGAGATGTAATTATAGACTTTTCCGGTGTTTTAACAGGTATAATATTGGTAATTATAATTACCAAAATAATAAAAAACATAAAGTTAAAAAGGAGAAAACAAAATGTTAGATATTAAAGAAATAAGAAGAGATCCTCAAAGAGTTAAGGATGCGATGAAAACTCGTAACGCAGATTTAGATGCAAAAATAGACGAGATATTAAAAATAGATGAAGAACGTCGTGCAATAACCTCACAAGTTGAAAGTATGAAAGCAGAGCAAAATCAGGTTACAAAGAAAATACCTCTTATGAAAAAGGCAAATGAAGATACAACAGAGATTATGGCGAAAATGAAATTTTTGTCAAATAAAATTTCTGAAGAGAATAATAAGCTATCGGAGCTTGAAGAGAAGCAAAAAAATATAATACTATCAATACCTAACATACCAGATGCTGATGTACCTGTAGGAAAAGATGACAGCGAAAATGTAGAAATCAGAAAATGGGGGACTCCAAGAGAATTTAATTTTGAAGCTAAGGCACATTGGGACTTAGGAAAAGATTTAGATATACTAGATCCAGAAAGAGCAGCAAAGGTAACAGGAAAGAGATTTCATTTTTATAAAGACCTAGGAGCAAGACTTGAAAGATCAATTATCAATTTCTATTTAAATACACATACTGAAAGTGGCTATACAGAAATTTTCCCTCCATTTATGGTAAATAGGGATTCGATGACAGCTACAGGTCAACTTCCTAAATTTGAAGAGGATGCATTCCATCTTTCTGATCCGGATTATTTTATGATTCCAACAGCTGAAGTACCAGTTACAAATATGCATAGAAATGAAATACTAGATGGTAAAAACTTGCCGATAAAATATTGTGCATATTCTGCATGCTTTAGAGCAGAGGCAGGTTCTGCAGGTAGAGACACAAGAGGTCTTATTCGTCAGCATCAGTTTAATAAAGTAGAACTTGTAAAGTTTGTTAAACCCGAGGATTCATATGAAGAACTAGAAAAGTTAACTAATGATGCCGAAAGAGTATTACAACTTTTAAATCTTCCATATAGAGTAGTTTGTTTATCTACAGGTGATTTGGGCTTTAGCTCAGCTAAGACTTACGATATAGAAGTTTGGATGCCGTCATACGGAAGATATTTGGAGATTTCTTCTTGTTCTAACTTTGAAGACTATCAAGCAAGACGTGGTGCAATTAGATATAAGGATAATGTAAAGGATAAGGCAAAGTTGGTTCATACTTTAAATGGATCTGGTGTTGCGATTGGCAGAACTGTTGCGGCTATTTTAGAAAATTATCAAAATGAAGATGGCAGTGTTACTGTTCCGGAAGTTCTAAGACCATATATGGGAGTAGACGTAATAAAATAATTTTAGTTAGTATATAAATATAAAAAGCAGGCGGTTCTAAAAAATCGCTTGCTTTTTATTGATTTTGAAAATTGCTGGTTGATAGTTATATCTTGTAAAAAAATTTAATTTTAGGTATCAGGCTGAATGATTTATTGGAGGATATAATAAAACTGAGGATAAAATTAAGTTTTTAATGTAGAAGAGTAGTAGAGGTAATTTAGGAAATTCTTAGATTCAAATATTGTGCAGAGTGGATTATTGATAAATAATAGATATAGTTAATATAAAAATTATTTAAAATATATTTTAGGCATTTTTTATTGATTTAAAAGAAATGGAATATATAAGGAATCTTTAGCATATATGCTATCGAAATGTAAAAAATATAATTTGGTGAAAGATTTCAACATTTTCAACATTTAGCTGTTGAAAACTTAGTTGAATAAGTGGATTAGTGAGTTGATTACAGTTATGAAAACAAAAATATTTATTTATCGCAAATAAAATTAAAAAAAACTCTTGACAAAATATAATACACCATAGTATAATAGATTATGTTGTTCTTAGGACAAACTTTAAACATATGGCGGTATAGCTCAGCTGGCTAGAGCATTCGGTTCATACCCGAAGTGTCGATGGTTCAAGTCCATTTACCGCTACCATACGCAGCCTATATTTGGCTGCATTTGTGGCCCGGTGGTCAAGCGGTTAAGACACCGCCCTTTCACGGCGGTAACACGAGTTCGATTCTCGTCCGGGTCACCACAAAAATATATTTAATTTGTGGCCCGGTGGTCAAGCGGTTAAGACACCGCCCTTTCACGGCGGTAACACGAGTTCGATTCTCGTCCGGGTC
>CAKSJY010000002.1 GCA_934464585.1 uncultured Eubacteriales bacterium | reverse complement strand
TGCTTGAAAATAGTGTTGAAGGTTTTGTAGCATTGGACTTATTTAAAAATTCAAACTATGTATTTGAACCACCAATAAGTTTTATAGACAAAAAAAGTGGTAACAAACTCAAAATGGGAGACAAAATCAAAGTTAAGGTCATTGCAGCTTCTGTTGCAAATTCTATAATCGATTTTGAACCTGTTGAAAATGACTCTGATTCTATTTCTTAATAACACATATAAAACTTACTTAAAGCCTCCGGATAAACCGGAGGCTTTTGTTAAGAAACACAGCATAACCTATTTCATCAAATCTGCGTATCAAGAATAAAAAAGAACATTTTTACATAGTTCAAAATTATACCCCAGATATCCTTTTCATTACCAAAATAAAATATTCATTTAATTTAAATATATTTCTAAATAAAATCATAATTACATCTTAATGTAACTTTTCATATATATTACTAGACATATTTGGCTATTGCATTCGAATATGGATTATATTATAATTGAAGTTATCTAAAAAAAGGTAGGTATATTTTATGGAGGAAAAACAATTACAAAAAAGATATGGCCTCGTAACCGCTATAGCTATGGTTGTAGGTATAGTAATTGGAAGTGGCGTATTTTTTAAAGCAGAAAAAATATTAGTTGCTACCGGCGGAGATTTACCAACAGGAATCTTAGCTTGGTTCTTAGGTGGACTTATAATGGTAGTTTGTGCATATGTTTTTGCTACAATGGCAACAAAATATGAAAAGGTTAATGGTATTGTAGATTATGCAGAAGTAGCTATGGGAAGTAAATATGGATATTTTGTAGGATGGTTTATGGCAACTATCTACTACCCTACTCTCACAGGAGTCTTGTCTTGGGTATCCGCTAGATATACTTGTGTACTTTTAGGATTAAACGTTTCCGGACCCGGATGTATGATTCTAGCAGCATTCTTCTTAATTAGCAGTTACACAATAAATACTTTATCACCAAAACTTGCAGGTATAATACAAGTCTCAACTACAATTATTAAAATAATCCCATTAGTCTTAATGGCTATATTTGGTGTAGTAATCGGATTAAAAAATGGTATATTAATAGATAACTTCACTTCAGGAGTAATCGCTGATGTAAAAGGAAATCCACTATTTACTGCAGTTGTTGCTTCAGCATTTGCTTATGAAGGATGGATCGTTGCAACAAGTATAAACGCAGAGTTAAAAGACGCTAAAAGGAACTTACCTTTAGCCCTTACTTTTGGTACTATATTTGTAGTTATTATGTACATTTTATATTATGTTGGTCTTGCAGGCGCTGTTGAAAACAGAATTATGATGAATGGCGGAGAAGCCGGTGCAAAACTTGCATTCAGCAATGTATTCACAAATATTGGCGGAGTTTTAATGTTCGTGTTCGTTGTTGTTTCATGTATTGGTACATTAAACGGAGTAATGTTAGGATGCACAAGAGGTTTTTATTCTTTAGCTGCAAGAAAAGAAGGGCCACGTCCTGAAGTATTTGGTACTATTGACAGTCATACAAATATGCCTGCAAACTCATCTGTATTAGGCTTATTCTTTTGCATATTATGGTTAGTATATTTCTATGGCGCTAATATATCATCAGTACGTTGGTTCGGAGCTTTTAGTTTTGATAGTTCTGAACTACCTATAGTTACTATATATACCATGTATATACCAATTTTCGTTATGTTTATGATAAGAGAAAAATCATTTGGAATCTTTAAAAGAATTATAATGCCAGGATTAGGAGTTTGTGCTTGTGTATTTATGCTTGTCGCAGCTTGCTACGCTCACGGTATAGCTGTCGCATACTATTTGATAATATTTGCTGTTATTATGGCAATAGGTGTTATTATAAACAAAAAGAAAACCCCTCTAAATTCTAAAAATCGTAATTAATTATCCAGAATAGTTTAGCTTTATTTAGAAATATTATTAATTGGTATTATATAAAAAGGGTTCCTATAAATACAGGAACCCTTTTATTTATTAGAATTTACAAGTTTATTAAGTCTTTTACTACTTCCGAAGCAATTATCAGTCCAGCAACAGACGGTACAAATGAAGTACTTCCAACAGTTTTTCTTTTAACATGCTTAGATTTACTATTTTCATTAATAGATAAAGGCTTTATCGGTTGCTCTTTAGAATAGACAACCTTTAAATTTTTAATATTTCTAGCTTTTAATTCTCGTCTCATTACTCTACAAAGCGGACAAGTTGATGTTTTAAATATATCATTAACTTCAAGCTGCGTAGGATTCATTTTATTACCTGTACCCATACAGCTTATTATCTTTATATTTCTTTTTTTGCTTTCTACAATTAGAGAAATTTTAGATGATACTGTATCTATCGCATCAACAATATAATCTACATCATCTAGGAAGTCCAGTGAACTTCCCGGCAAATACATTTCATCACTAAACTCAACTTTAGCATCTGGATTTATACTTTCTATTCGTTCTTTAGCAATTAAAACCTTTTTCATACCAACAGTATCGTGCGTTGCAATTAGCTGACGATTAATATTAGAAAGAGATACTACGTCATCATCCACCAAAATAAAAGACCCTATAAAGCTTCTTGCTAAAGCTTCAACTACATAAGAGCCAACTCCTCCTATTCCAAATACGGCTACTTTTGCATTTTTTAGCCTATTGATATTTTCTTCACCTATTAACATTGTTGTTCTTATTACTTCTTCTCTCAAAATTGGTTCCCTCTTTTTTCCAAAATAATATTGATTTATATTATAGCATGATTTATCATATTATTGAACAATTCATTTAAAGGTAGGAGATTACTTAATGTATTATATCGGTATTGACATAGGCGGCACAAATACTGTTGTCGGCATAGTAAACCAATCATATAAGATTATATCTAAAATCAGTTTTAAAACTGCTATTCCAAGGAGTCAGGAATCCTTATGTGATGATATCAGTCTCGCTATATCCAAGGTACTAAGTAATGCAAATATTTCAATAGATAACATAGAGTCTATTGGAATTGGTGCCCCGGGATCAGTTAACGGAGAGACGGGTATTGTAGAATTTTCATCCAACCTATTTTATCATAATTGGCCTCTAGCTGATATGATAAAAGAACGTACAGGTAAACAAACATTTATTGAAAATGATGCAAACGCTGCAGCATATGCTGAGTATCTTGCAGGTGCAGCAAAAGGTGTTAAAAATGCCATTGTAATTACTCTTGGTACAGGAATTGGTAGCGGAATAATAATAGACGGTAAAATATACAGTGGCTCTAATTACAACGGAGCTGAAATTGGACATATGGTTATTGAACATAACGGCGTTGAATGCTCATGCGGACGTAAGGGATGTTATGAGAAATATGCTTCTACAAGTGCACTTGTAAGAATTACAAAAGAATTCATGCAAAATGCCAAATCTAAAGATTCCCTTATGTTTAAGCTATGTTCAAATGACATAAACAAAGTTTCCGGACGCACGGCATTTACTGCCGCCGAAAGTAATGATGCTCTTGCAAAAGCCGTTTTAGACAAATTCTTTGACTACTTAGCTTGTGGAATTATAAATGTAATTAACATTTTCCAACCTGAAATTTTATGCATTGGTGGTGGAATCAGTAAAGAAGGAAACAAACTACTTGATCCAATAATGGAAAGAGTAAAAAAGGAAAGATATAGCAAACATGCCAAAACTCAAACAAAATTATGTATTGCAAAATTAAATAATGATGCCGGAATAATAGGCGCAGCAATGCTAAAGCAAAATTAAATTTCAAAGGAATTCACAATATGCACGATTATTTCCCAAGCGACACCCCTAATGAAGACCCATTAGTAGGTAATATACCTAGACAGACTACCATTAATACTAATTATTCCAACAGTATATTACTTAATTCATATTCAAGAATCAATACTATTTCTAATACTCAACAAATGAACTTTACGGTACCTAGAAATGTAAAAACTGTATGTTTTTTTGATAAAGTTGAGAACTGTCCTGATGTTGAACTTAATGAAAACTATCAAAATATAGGCTTAAATGACCTTAAACTGTATACCCCTATAAATATAAATGAAAGGAAGGAGAATATTAGATACCCTTCCCCTTCTTTTCAATGTATATTTATATCGAAACTTCTGCACGCCAAATTAATTGACAAATCTGACGCAGATTTTTTATACAATATGTATAAGCCACCTAAAGATAAAATTATATTTTTAACCAACTTAATGGATTCCTTTGATATTAGTATAAATACCGATATAACCGAAGATGAGATCAATGCTATGTTATTATATTGGAGATCACGTATCCCTATTATTAAAAACTCTAACCAGGGAGAATATGCCTTTCGATATGAATTATCTAATTATATACAAACTTTAAATGAAGCAGAAATTGAATTTAATATTACAAATTTAATCCAAAATTGTATCCTTCAAGGCAGAACAGGTATAGAAGACCTTGTTAAAACAAAAGATCTACGACTTATTTTAGGCATACTATGCGATATGAGGTTAGATATTTGTGAAAGATATTCTGAATATCTTGAATATGCTATCAATGATCCTAATGTATATTTTGTCATCTACCCCCTATATTCCCATATACTAAATTTATATTCGTGTCTACTTAGAGAGCATATAGTCGCATCATCTGTAGTACAAAACTTTCAAGAAATAGCTCTAATAATAAAAAATAAACAAAATCTCAATAGTGATAAATTAAATATATTAAACAAAAAACTCAATCATCTTAAAAGATCAACATTATGGTTTAAAAGTTCATATATTACACTCATTCACATTAATCCTGATTCAGCTGTAATGCTAAACGAAATCCTCGATTTTGTATATAAAGCACTGGATATGTTAAATACTCAAAAATAAAAACTATTAATTAAATTTATTATTATTCCTATGGAGGATTTATATGCACACTGGTCCACATAAAAAAGATAATAATCCCAAAAAAGAGGATCAACCAAAATTACCTATTTCCCATTCACAGGCAGAATCAATACATACAAGTATAGTATCCAAAATAAATCAGATAGAACAACTTAAATATTCCAAACCCTACCACATATCACTTTCTGATACTCTTAATCCTATTAAAGGATATGCCCCACTTATAGATAGACAAAGAGTGTCCACATATGGAAAGCTTAACTATAGCACAAACGCTAGAAGTATACTTAAATCCTCACCGGCTTATAATCCCTTACCAAGGGTACCTAATAAAAAAATACGATTTTACAATCAAATTGAGATTTTTGCTGATACTAGCCAACCAATTTATACTGCATCATTAATCAACGGAAAACTCGTAATAAAAAACAACCTACCACCAAATGTCTCCACTCATAATCAACCAATAAATACTCGTGAACAAAAAGTTGTATTCAAAGAAAAAACTCCCACTGGCAAAAAAAGCAATTTTCAAATCACCAATGAATTTCTTAAAGCATATTTAGAAAAGTTTTCACAAGCCGGAATTATTCCACCAGGAATTTACTTAAGTTTCGACGAAGACAGGAAAAGTCATTATGCTGATTTAATATGTTGTATGCAAGAACTACTTCAAAATCAAATGCCGAAATCTCTCCGTAATGATATTAACATAGTACTTAATAGTGTCTTAAACCGTAACAGAAATAGAGAATTAATTTTAAGAAACACCTCTAATATCCCTGATATATTAAAGTTACGGATATCACAATATAAAAAATTAGTTGATGTAGATCTAACACAATTCCAAAATATAGATAATGATCCCTCCGTTAAACCATATCCCCAGTTTAAAGGCACTATACCTGCCAATGAGTATCGTTTAGAAAATGTTTATCTTGCCCTAAAAATATTAAATGAAACACTCTTTAATATCAAAAACTATCAATCTGTATTTACAGAACTCATAGAAAAACTTGTCTCATCATCAGACAATATCAAACCAAAAGATTTACAAGCTATCCCTGAGGATGATTTGGAAGCGTGTGATACTATAGAAACACTATTCAATCGCTATAATGATATAGTCAAAAAAGAGGGAAAGAGTAGCCAAGATGTATATACAGCTAAAATTCTAATTATATCTGCAAATAATATATTAGAATCATTAAAACAGAAATATACCCAATTTTTAGAGTCTTTAGAAAACTACAAAAATGCTCTCTGTTCTTATTACTCAACTGCATGTGATGAAACAATTACAAATATAAGTGATAGATGTGATATTATAGTGGCAAACTCTCGATGTTCTTTTAAGAATTTTAATGCATTTTCAAAAGAGGTCATAAGTTTATTAGGCGCAGTATGTTCCAGCTCTACAAGAGAAATTCCCAGTAAATTAATTACATTCTACAAGAAAAAAATAAGTGACATTTATAAGTTACTTGAAAAACTAGCTAAAAAGGAATATACAGACTTCTATCAAAAAGAATCAATTCCTGAAAGTCCTCTTTTCTGGAAAGATTATGATAGTGACGATGCTAAAAAATTAAATGAAAATATAGAAATAATAGCTAAAAACATCAGCTATATAGATAAACTAATTGTCAAATATCCACTCATATTTAAGGACAGCTTACCAATATTATCTAAACCCCCTGAAGAGGAAACATTACGCAATATATATTACAACTATTATGATATAAGCAGAGCCTTAAAAAGACTGTCAGATGCGTATATAAATCTTCTACATGTCAGATATAGTAGATATTATATAGAGAAAAATAAATATAAAGAATTTTCTAAATATCATATAGATAATAAAGATCCAGAACACAACATATTAAAACAGGCTCTAAAAATTGTAGATAATATATGTAATATTTATTTACCTATATTAAATAGCAATCCCGATGAGAAAGAATATTGGGAAAATCAAAAACAAAAATTAAAAGAACAAATCACTTGCAAATGTTGCATATAGAACGGAGACCCTATGTTTACAGAAGAAAGTTACACAAGAATCCCATATAAAGATATTGCATATACAATAGATACACCTATAAAAAGCTCACCTATTCAATTTACACCTACACAACCACACTCCCCTGCTATTCCCAAGTCTATTCTCAAAACATCAAAAGACTTTAATGGCCAAACTCCCCCTCCTAAAGCCCGATTTGTATGTTTTAACTCAAACGTGATGTTAAATGATGATTGCAATACCTTAACGATATGCGAATCTAGCGGTAGAATACAGTCGAAATCACAAAATAAGTATGATACCTACCTTCCTAAAAATTTAAAAATTAGGCCTTCTAAAGAATCTAATTTTCTAGATGTTTTATTAGATGATCAGATAATTGACGAAGATACTTTTAATACAATCAAAGATTATAGTACACCTCCAGATCAAAAAATAGAGCTTTTATTGAGGATAAAGGCTCAAGCACCACAGTCCCACCACTCGGAAATTAATAACTTAATAAAGTATTGTAAAAATAATTTTCGCACTATTCATAATTCCAACCCTATTAATGAGCCTGTTGTCGAACATGTTGTTGATCCTGCTGATATTCCTATTGTTGACCCTGCTGTAGAGTATAATTTAATTATAAAAGATTATCTTAATTTTAAAAATGCCCATATTCAGGAACTAAAACAACCAAGCGAAAACTCACTAGAGATTTTTGAGCAAGCAACTAAAAAAATTCAGAAAGTCAATACTATACCTCAAATCTATATTAGTACCGAAGATCAGTCAAAAATTGCCTGTAGTGTAATTACTATAAATGCAACATATCCCACAGCTTTAAAAAAGCATCTAAATAAGGTTCAAAATATTATTAAAGAGAAAGCTGGTGAATTACTGGCGAATAATATTCTAGAAATCCCACAAGACGATGTAACTCTAGAACAAATTTTAGACTTTATTGAATCTTCCGCAAATTTAACAAAATATATTAATGATGAAATTGAAAGAACAAGCACTTCTCTTTCTACAGATTCTCTAAATTTAGTAAATGCTGTTAGAGAAAAGCTATCACGCGTATATGATTTATATTATACTAAACTATATTTACCTGATAAGCATAGAATTCTTGATCCTATCGTTAAAGGTAGTATAGATCAATCTAATGTAAATAATTTAATTAATACATTATTTGCATTAAATGAACTTAAATTAAAATATCATGATTTATTAACTAACGTTTATACGAAAGAAAACAAACAGTTATCTAATAACTGTATGAAATTACAGGAACGAATTCAATACTCTTTAGATAAGTGTATATCTAATTATAACAATGCTAAACATAAATATCTTAATATTATTAAGCCTAATATCTGTAAGAAAAATGCTCAAAGTGCTTTAGAATACATCAACAAACTCAAAGAAGTTTACGCAGAAATTCTTAAAGCAAATTCATTTGAACAATATCTTTGGGAAAATGAAATTAGCGAGGTTCAGAAAATATTACAGCAATAATTCAATCGATTTATTTAATAAATATGTTTTGAGTTTTCACCTTTCTTTTAACCCGAAAGGTGATTTTTCAAAAATATTTAAGCTATCACAACCTATATTTGCTATTTTATCTTCCTAGTTGCACTTATCTAATAAAGCAAAAACCCATCTGCAAGTATTTTTAATACCTACAGATGGGTTTTACTATTTATAACGTCTTAGATAATTCCTTAAGATACTCTCTAAATGAATTTCCTATTTCTTTATGTTTCAATGCAACTTCAACTGACGCCTGCATAATTCCAAGCTTGTTTCCCATGTCATATCGCTTTCCGGTAAAATCTACTGCAACCATACCCTTACTTCTTGCTAATGTACACATTGCATCAGTTAGCTGAATCTCTCCACCTGCTCCAGGAGGAGTTTGGTCTAGTATATCAAATATATCAGGTGTTAGTACACATCTACCTAATATAGAATATAAGGACATAATTTTATCCCTTGATGGTTTTTCAATCATATCTGTACACTTAAAGATATTGTCCCTTATAGGATCTACTTTCAAAGAGCTATATCTAACTATATCTTCCTCTTTTACTTTATTTGCACCAAGTACACCTAACCCGAATTCTTCATATGCTCTTATAAGCTGTGCACAGGCTGGATCTTCCCCTATAATTACATCATCACCATACATAACTGCAAATGGTTCATTTCCAACAAATGAACGTGCACAATTAACAGCATGACCTAAACCCTTTGTCTCCTTTTGACGGACAAAGTATATATTCGCAAGCTTTGATATATCAACAACTTCATCATACATTTCTTGCTTTGATGATGCAAGAAGTCTTTCTTCAAGTTCAGGTACTCTATCAAAGTGGTCCTCGATTATTTCCTTTCCTCTATTTGTAATAATCAAGATATCAGTAATCCCCGATTTTACTGCTTCTTCTACTATATATTGTACTGCCGGTTTATCTACAATTGGAAGCATTTCTTTCGGCATTGCTTTAGTTGCCGGTAATACTCTTGTTCCTAAACCTGCAGCAGGTATAACCGCTTTTGTTACTTTCATAAATATCCTCCTAAGACTGTGCTAATCATACTTCTATATTAAAAACTGTGGTAACCAATTAATAAGTAAATAACAAATAAATAGACAAAAACCAAGGGAAACATTTACCCCACCATTTTTTTCGAGTTTATCATTATACTCTTGTGCAGAATCTGATGTTTGTTTAAAGCCTTCTATCTCTTTTATTGTATTATTAAAATATATTCTATTTCCTCTAAATCCGACAAATAGCATAATAAACCATTTTATCACAGATAGAAAAAACGGGGCAAAAACCCATAATATTTCTATCGGTTGTAATGAATATAAATTCTTTGAAAGTGCTTCGGACATTGTAAAAACAGTAGCTGTTGAAATGTCTAAATTTGCTGATAAGAAAATAGAATTTAATATTGGTTGAGTATAGTTATAAGATATAAACGTTGTCAATATCATACATATTCCAACAATAGCTGTTAAAATAGATCCGAGTTTATACTGTTTTCTATATAATAGCCATGCTCCAGAAAAGAAAAATCCACAAAAGCTGAACTTTCCAACATTAATATCTTTTAGCCTTTTAAAAACATTTAAATAATATGGTACACTGGTTTTTACATACTTCGCAATATCTTTAACAGGTATACCTTTTATAACCTCATTTTTATCTACTCCACCAAGCGGATCTAATATAAATGACATTGGACCTGAAACATCATTAAAGTTTTCAACATCTAACGGCATTCCGCATTTATTACAAAATATTGAATCTGCACTATTATCTTGGCCACATCTCACACAACGTTTTTTCGTAGGACTATCCGATTCTGAATTAGACGGTTCTTGCTTTACAGATGGACTCCACGTATATCCTTCGGAATGTTTATCTTCAAACATACAATGCTTAATGCTTTGATAGCAATCCTTATGACACGGTGTACCACACACAGGACAAACAACTATATTATCTTCATCATTAAATTTATTTTTGCATACCGGGCACATTTCACCAACATATTTATTCATTCTATCACTCCGATCTATTAAGAGATTTTAAACTGCCATATTATATTGTACACAATAATTCACAAAACTTCAATCCCCTAAAACTAAGCCTGGTCACCACAAAATAAGCAATTTATTTTGTTTATTGTCAAAAAGGTTTCGTTATAGATTTAGCTCACAAACGAAACCTTTTTATTTAGTCCTCAAACAAATTTTTAATTTTATCAAAAAAGCCTTTTCTTCTCTGATAATTTTTGTCATTTATTGTTGCATCGAATTCTTTCAAGAGTTCTTTCTGTTTATTATTTAAGTGACGAGGAGTTTCTATATTAACCTTTACATATTGATCTCCTCTTCCTCTTGAATTTAAATGTTCAATACCTCTACCCTTTAGTTTAAATATGTCACCAGGTTGAGTACCCTCATGAATAGAATAAGTAACTTTACCATCTAATGTAGGAACAACGATTTCAGCTCCTAAAGAAGCCTGAGTAAATGTAATAGGTATTTCACACCAAACATCATCTGCTTTTCTTTCAAATATCTCGTGTGGTTTAACAGAGATATATACATGTAAGTCACCATTAGGGCCACCATTAGTTCCTGCATTACCTTTGTTTCTAATATTTAATATCTGTCCGTCATTTATTCCGGCCGGTATAGTAATTTCAATAGTATTTCTGGAGTTTCTTCTGCCCTCTCCGGAACATTTTTTGCATGGATTTTCTATTATTTTTCCCTTACCATGACATCTATCACAAGTTCTTGATGTTTGTATCACACCAAATGGTGTACGTTGATTAATTGTAACCTGACCTGTTCCATGGCAAGCAGGACAAGTCTTAGGTGATGAGCCCTTAGACGCACCTGTACCCGAACACTCTTCACACTTTTCAATATTGTTATAAGAAATTTCCTTCTTACATCCCTTAGCTGCTTCCTCAAAAGAGATTGTAAGTGATATTTCGGTATCACTTCCCCTTCTCGGTGCATTAGGATTTGATTGTCTTCTCGTACTACCAAATCCGCCAAAGAAGCTATTGAAGATATCCCCTAAATCTATATCTTCACCAAATGGGCTCTGACCTGTTGGACCTGCACCATAGCTCGGATCTACACCTGCATGACCAAATTGATCATATCTTGCACGTTTTTGTTTATCTGAGAGCACCTCATATGCTTCATTTACTTCTTTGAATTTCATTTCTGCTTGTTTATCACCTGGATTTAAATCCGGATGATATTTTTTTGCAAGCTTTCTGAAAGCTTTTTTTATTTCATCATCAGATGCATTTTTCGGTACACCCATAACTTCATAAAAGTCACGCTTATCAGCCAAAAATATCACTCCTTAGTTAGTGGATCGTTTATCACCAAAATCCCTCCGCCACTAATAGCGGAGGGATCCATTTTTAAATTTACTTGTTGTTATCATCAACATCTTTATAATCAGCATCGTAAACGTTGTTTCCATCTACATTTTGACCAGCTTGAGCATTTTGCTCACCCTGTGGTGCTGCTTGTTGATAAAGCTTAGTTGATACCTCATACATAGATTTTTGTAGTTCTTCAGTTTTTGCCTTTATATCTTCTGAATTGTTTTTATTAATAACTTCTTTTAATGCTTCAACCTTTTCTTTCAAAGATGTTTTATCTTCTTCTGAAATCTTATCGCCATTATCTGAAATTAATTTTTCAACTGCATAGCATAGATTTTCTGCTTCGTTTTTAGTTTCTACTTCTTCACGACGCTTCTTGTCTTCTTCTGCAAATTGTTCCGCATTTTTAACAGCTCTGTCTATTTCTTCTTTAGACATATTTGTGCTTGATGTAATTGTTATTTTTTGTTCTTTTCCTGTACCTAAATCTTTAGCATGAACATTTACAATACCATTTGCATCTATATCAAATGTTACTTCGATTTGAGGTATACCTCTAGGAGCTGGAGCGATACCGTCTAGTTTAAACAAGCCAAGTTGTTTATTGTCCCTTGCAAATTCACGTTCACCTTGAAGTACGTTAACTTCAACTTGTGTTTGGTTATCAGCTGCAGTAGAGAAGATTTGGCTCTTTTTAGTTGGGATAGTTGTATTTCTGTCAATTACCTTGGTCATAACTCCGCCCATAGTTTCGATACCAAGAGAAAGTGGAGTAACGTCCAAAAGAAGTAATCCTTCAACTTCTCCGCCTAAAACACCTGCTTGAAGAGCAGCTCCTATAGCGACACATTCATCAGGGTTAATACCCTTAAATGGTTCTTTACCTGTTAGCTTCTTAACTTCTTCTTGTACAGCTGGTATTCTTGAAGATCCACCAACCATCAATACCTTATCGATTTCATTGATAGACAAGCCTGAATCCGATAGTGCATTTTTTACAGGAACCATTGTTTTTTCAACTAAGTCAGCTGTAAGTTCATTAAACTTAGCTCTTGAAAGTGTTAAGTCTAAGTGTTTAGGACCTGTTGCATCAGCTGTGATGAATGGTAGGTTAATAGCAGCAGATGTTACACCTGATAGCTCGATTTTAGCTTTTTCTGCAGCTTCCTTTAATCTTTGCATAGCCATCTTATCATTTTTTAGATCTATACCTGTTTCAGATTTAAAAGATGAAACCATCCAATCAATAATTTTTTGGTCAAAGTCATCTCCACCTAAACGGTTGTTACCAGCTGTTGCAAGTACTTCTTGAACACCGTCTCCCATTTCAATAATAGAAACGTCGAATGTACCGCCACCTAAGTCATATACCATGATCTTTTGGTCATTTTCCTTATCTATACCATAAGAAAGAGCTGCTGCTGTTGGTTCGTTGATAATACGTTTAACCTCTAAACCTGCAATTTTACCTGCATCCTTAGTTGCTTGACGTTGAGCATCTGTAAAGTAAGCCGGTACTGTAATAACAGCTTCTGTTACTTTATCTCCTAAGTAAGCTTCTGCATCAGATTTTAACTTTTGAAGAATCATTGCAGAAATTTCTTGTGGAGTATATTCCTTGTCATCTATTTTAACTTTATGTGCTGTACCCATTTCTCTTTTTATTGATGACACTGTACGGTCCGGGTTTGTAATAGCCTGACGTTTTGCAACTTGGCCAACCATTCTTTCGCCTGTTTTTGAAAAAGCTACTACTGATGGTGTTGTTCTTGCACCTTCTGCATTAGCGATAACTACCGGTTCGCCACCTTCGATAACAGCCACACAAGAATTTGTAGTTCCTAAATCTATACCTATTGTTTTTGCCATGATATATTTCCTCCTAAAAATTGTATCTATATAGTATGTTTTTTTAATTTATAAAATCATAAGTTAATTTGCAACCTGAACCATTGCATATCTAACTATGTGATCTCCTATTTTATATCCCTTCTGAAATACTTCAGATATCACATTTTCTCCGAGTTGTTCATCTTCAATGTGAGAAACTGCGTTGTGTAAATCAGGATTAAAGCTATCACCTTTTTCTCCAAAAGACTCAACTTTCAATTTTTTTAATGATTCATTAAACTGATTTACGATAAGTAATAATCCCTTTTGATAATTCTCATCTGCACCTTCCAAAGATTTTGTAGCATGTTCTAAACTATCCGCGATTGGAAGTATTGCTGATACAGCAACACTGGTTGCATCAGAATATATTAATGCTTTTTCTTTTTCTGTTCTCTTTCTGAAGTTATCATATTCAGCAGCAGTACGCAATAATCTATCTTTTTGTGCGTCTAATTCCTTTTTCAAGCTTTCTATGATCTCATTATTATCATTATCAGAGACAGAATCATTTTCTTTAGTTGGTTCTTTAGTTGGTTCTTCATTTTGATCCATTGATTGCTTTGGGGATGTGTCTTTATTTTCATCCTCAGGCAATTTTTTCTTTTTTTGTGTTTTGTTACTCAAAAAGTTTTCCCCTTTCAACTATCTATATTCACTATAAATTTACAAGTCAAGAATCTAAAATTTCACTCAATATATTGCCTACAGATGAACTTAAATATTCAAGACTGGTTATTATCTTAGAATAATCCATACGCTTTGGACCTATAATCGCTATTGCACCGGATACATTGTTAAATAAATTATAATGTGATATAACAACACTAAAATTCTCAAGCTCCGGCCGATTAGTTTCCGGACCAATTAAAACATTGGTACGGTTTCGCTGATTACTTAAAAGCAAATCGACTATATTATCCTGATGGTTTAAAAATTCCATTACACTCTTAGCATTGTCAGTATCAAATTCCGGTAGAAATAACAAATTAGTCTGTCCCATCATAGAAATGCTTACATTAATAGACTCACTAGCTGCATCTAAAACGGCATTTAATACCGGTGGCATTAAAAGAGCCATTTCACCCAAAGAAGCCGCAACTCCTTGAATAAACGCAGTGTCTATCATAGAAACGTTGAGTCCAACAAATTTTTCATTTGCAATATTTGCAAAGGCATTCAATACCTCCGGTGTCAGATCATATTCGGAACGAAATAATTTGTTTTTTATAATTCCTAATGAAGTCATAAAAATCAGCATTGCAGATTTTCTTCCGGTTTGAACAAACTCAATTTTTCTTACCGTGTCATTTACAGTTGGTGGTGATGTAGAAACTGCTGCAAAATTTGTTATCTCTGACAAAAGCTCTGAAGCTTTCGAGAGAAGTCGCTCCGGATCATTTCGGCAAGAGGACAATCCTGAAAGAATATAAATTTTCTCATCATGAGATAAATCCTTTCGGTTCATAAGCTTATTTACATAAAGCCTATATCCTCTATCTGAAGGAACTCTACCAGACGATGTATGGATTTTTTCAAGAAAACCTAAATCACAAAATTCTGCCATATCATTTCTTATTGTTGCAGATGAAACAGAAAAATCAAGGTAATCGCATAATGCCTTTGAACCAACCGGTTCACCTGTTTCAACATACAAATCAACAATTGCTTCTAATATTTTTAATTTTCTTTCCTCAGGTTTCATATTATTACCTCTAGACTTGATTATTAGCACTCTAACACATCGAGTGCTAATATAAATATAATTTACCACTATTGTCTACTTTTGTCAACCAATAATTTAGACCATTTTTGTCTTTTCTTGATCTTTGTTAATATTCAACATTAAAAATAAAAAAACAACTTATTTTTTGTCTAATTTTTATTTTTTCTTTCCTTAGTTAATAATTCCTTAAGTCTTGGAAGGGCATCATAATGGCTTTTATATTGAATATTAGGGAACGCATGTATAACCCTTTTATAAAATAATCTACGAGATTTCTCTCTAATAGCAAATCTTTTACCTACGACATTTTCTTCAAATTTCTTTTTAATCATAGCCGGGTCAAACTTTATCTGTAGCAAGGTATTGTTTATCTTCATTACTGTAATTATAGATACTACCAAATCTACAATAAAATAAGAAAGCATAATAATAGCAATATTCCTAACTACTCCGTAAGACCAACCTGCAACAATATTATAAATAAAAGGGTGTATAACCTCTATAAATATAACAGACATTAACCCGAACATCGTTGAATTTTTAAGACATACCCTACCGTTTATATTAAACTTATTCTTGGAATAATCCCACCACCTTGCATGAAACATTTTTTCCATAACATATGAAGTTATATACTCTAAAATACTCATTAATATAGCACTTAGTAAAAACAACAGGATAATATTATTTTTAAAATCCGAAAGGACCAATGTTAGTATTATAGCTCCAAATCCATATATAGGACAAAACGGACCATTTAAAAAACCTCTATTCACAAACTTTCTTTGGCCTATGGAACAGTATATTGTTTCACATATCCAACCAAAAAAACTATAAAATGAAAAATATATAACTAGGTAAAATATTGTAATCATAATAATCTCCATCTTTTAAATTTTAATCTTGTAAGAAAACATACAATACTATAATATATATTATATATAAAAATCTTATCTGTCAATTTAAAAGCAAAAGGAGAATATTATGTCAAAAAAACTTTCTATTATAATAAGTATATTAAACACCTTTATTCTCACATTATTAGTTTTTTTATCGCAAAATAACTATATAGCTATACACTATGGTATAGATGGTAGTACAGATATGTGGGGAAATAAATGGTTATTTCTTAGTGTCCCCACTACTCCGCTGATTATCTCTATTGTATATTATATGTATAGTAAACACTCAAACAGGCAAAATAAAAAATATGAAAATATAATCACTTCCGCAATAACTATATTTTTTATTATCATATCATGGATATTGTATTTTGCTGCTTTTTATCCAGAAAATAATAGTAAAATTTTTATCTATTTGATAGCATTAGCCATAGGCATATTTCTAATCTTTATCAGCTTTTTCATGCCAAAATTAAAACGCAATAAAAGCCTTGGAATAAAAACACCATGGGCATTAAAAAACGATATTGTATGGGATAAAACACAAAGGATAGGAAGTGTTCTTGGAATATTCTCAGGAACATCCGCAATTATAATTAGTATTATATCCTTCTTAATGCAAAGTATTAATCTTTGCATTTATGGATTTACTACCATACTTATATTGTACATATCATTAACTCTTATATATTCATACTTAACATATAAGAAAATATGTAAATAACTTTAAAAAATTTACAAGCATATTTATTTCTATTATAGCAGAAACTAAAACGAGCAAGTTTTGCTCTTTACAAAAATTAAGGGATGTGAAAAAATGCTTGATAGGATAGCTTTATGCTTATTAATAATAGGTGGTATAAACTGGGGTTCCATAGGCCTTTTTCAATTTGATATAGTAGCTTGGATTTGCGGAGGTCAAGGAGCTATAATAAGCCGTATAATTTACACATTAGTTGCAATATCTGCAATTTGGTGTATATCTCTTTTATTCAGAGAAAATGAGCTTGTACACAATCAAGCTTAACTGACTGAGAAAAAAGTATAAAATTATAATATTGAACCTCACACCTGCATTTATAATGTAAGTGTGAGGTTCTCTTAATTATTAATTTTTTAAACTATTAAATACACAGACTAAAACAACAAACAAAATAAGTTATTAACAAACATTTTAACACTTTATGCCTGTCCTTTTTCAGACAACATATAGATATAATAGCAAACTATTCAGCTTCTATTACCTGAACGGGACAGCTTTCTGCAGCTTCTTTTACCATATCCTCTGTTTCTGGTGTAGGTTCACTATATACCTCTGCTTTGGAATCATCTGCCATTCTAAAAACATCAGGGCAAATTTCTGAGCAAAGCCCACATCCAATACAACCTTCTCTATCAATATCTACTTTCATCATAACACCTCCTTCCAAAATACTAATGTTAAGTAGAATCGTCTCTCTATAATATATTTATCCTAAACCTTTACCAATATTCACCTTTATAAAAAATCCTTGCTTATAGCTTTGGCTTTTATAAGAATAACAAATTTTTTGTATATTCTTTGAATCTAATATTATCAAAAAGGCAGCTAAATTAATAGCCGCCTTTTATCATGAAATTATCTATAAGATTCCTCTAAAATCTTAACACAATCATCTTCACTTATGTCAACAGGATCCCTAGTAAATAATACACCCATTGATGATCTTGCATTTTGAGCAATCCTTCTCAATTCAGAACGTTCTATATCATAATTAGACATTTTTAACTCATTAACATCGCAATCAATTTGTAGTTTCTTTAGGGCATCTATAAAATCTGCCGTAGAATTTGCATTCTCCTTACCCATAGCCCTTGCCATTTTAATTAATTCCGCATCGCAGGCATGAATACTTGCAAAATGATTATAGTAAGCTAGACTAATCATAATTAGACCTGCACCATGAGGCAAATTAGGATGAAAAGCTGAAAGCGCATGCTCCAAACTATGTTCTGAAGTGCAGTACATAAAGAAACCTGCAAGTGTATTAGCAAGTGCACATTTTTCTCTTGCTTCCTCATCATTGCCATTTTTTACTGCTCTTGGCAAATACTTTGACATCAGTTCTATCGCTTTTAATGCACACATTTCACCAATTGGATTTTCCTTTTTATTTATTATACTTTCAATCGCGTGAAATAGAGTATCAAAACCTTGATATGCTGTTAACTTAGCCGGAACTGTTGCCATAAGTTCAGGATCAACTACAGATATTACCGGATAAGTCTTATCATAACCATATCCTACTTTCTCGTTTGTAGCTTCATTGGTTATAACCGTCCATGGATCGGCCTCTGTTCCTGTGCCGGCTGTTGTGGTGATTGCAACAAGTGGTAATGGATCATTTTTAGGGAAGTCTTCTTCCAAAACATACTTCCAATAATCACCGTCATTTGTAGCCATTACAGCTATTGATTTTGCACAGTCTATACTTGAACCTCCACCTAGTCCTATTATAAAATCGCAGTTTTCCTCTCTGCACATCCTTGCACCATCGGTTACATTATCAAGCACAGGGTTTGGTAAAACCTTATCAAATAAAGCATAGTCTACACACGCCTTATTAAGCTGATCTTGAAGCCTATTAAGATATCCGTTTGACTTCATTGATTTTCCGGCTGTGATTACAATTAGGGCCTTTTTTCCGGGAAGTTCCTGCTTATGAAGATTATTAAGCTGACCCTTACCAAATAATATCCTTGTAGGAATAAAATATTCAAAAACATTTTGCATTTTTAAATCCTCCAAACTTCATATTTATTTTGCTACTATATTAACAAGTTTACCTTTAACATATATCTCTTTAATTATAGTTTTTTCTTGCAATAAATTGCTTATACTATCATTTAATTTTGCCTTTTCAATGATTTCTTCCTTTGGCATATCAACAGAAACCATCATCTTGGCTCTTACTTTACCATTAATTTGAACAACAATTTCTACTTCTTTATCTTTACATTTTTCCTCATCATATGAAGGCCATTTTTGCATATATAGATATTTACTGTCTAAATTTAGGCTTTGCCATATTTCTTCAGTAACATGAGGTGCAAAAGGATTTAAAAGAATAGTAAATATTTTTAATTCTTCTTTAGTTATTTCATTTGTTGCATATATTTCGTTTAAAAGCGACATTAAACTTGCTATAGCTGTATTAAACTTAAGTGTTTCGATATCAGAAGTAACCTTTTTAATTGTTTTATTAAAAGGCACCTCCATTGATTTTCTAATTCCCTCGTTTTCACTTAACATCGACTGCAAATTCCAATATCTTTCAATAAATCTTCTGCAACCTTTTATACTGTTAGTACTCCATGGTGCCGACTTTTCAAAATCGCCTATAAACATTTCATACATACGCATTGTATCTGCGCCATACTCTTCTACTATCTCGTCCGGATTTACAACATTTCCTCTGGACTTACTCATCTTGTCGCCATTTTCGCCCAATATCATACCATGGCTACTACGCTTAGCATAAGGTTCCGGACCAGGCACAACACCTATATCATATAAAAATTTATACCAAAAACGGCTATATAATAAGTGTAGAGTAGTATGTTCCATACCGCCGTTATACCAATCTACAGGCATCCAATAATCTATTGCCTCTTTGCTTGCAAGTTCTTTATCATTATGTGGGTCTAAATATCTTAAAAAGTACCATGATGATCCAGCCCATTGAGGCATTGTATCAGTTTCTCTTTTAGCTTTGCCACCGCAAACCGGACAAGTTGTTTCAACCCAATCCTTAATATTTGCAAGCGGTGATTCGCCTGTCTCTGTTGGTTCATAAGACTCTACCATCGGAAGAGTAAGTGGAAGTTCAGATTCCGGTACAGGAACCTGACCACATTTTTCACAATGAACTATTGGTATCGGCTCACCCCAATATCTTTGTCTGGAAAATACCCAGTCGCGAAGTTTATAATTAATCTTCTTATGACCTATATTATTGCTTTGTAAGTACTCTATGATTTTAACCTTTGCTTCCTCAACAGATAAACCATTTAAGAAGTCTGAATTTACCATAGTCCCGCTTTCGCAGTCTGTATACGCTTCGTCATTGACATCTCCGCCTGAAACAACTTCTATTATCGGCAAATTAAATTTTTTAGCAAATTCCCAGTCTCTTGTATCGTGTGCAGGAACTGCCATAATAGCACCTGTACCATATGAAACCAACACATAGTCTGAAATAAATATCGGAATTTCTCTTCCATTTACAGGGTTAATAGCATAAACACCTTCAAGTTTTACACCTGTTTTGTCTTTAGCAAGTTCTGTACGTTCAAAATCAGTTTTCTTAGATGCTTCTCTCTGATATTCTTCTACCTCTGAATAGTTGGAAATGTTTTCTTTCCAATTTTTTAATATTTTGTGTTCAGGAGACATTACCATATATATAGCACCAAAAAGGGTATCCGGCCTTGTTGTATATATAGTTATTGTATCACCTGTACTTATTTTAAAGTTAACCTCTGCCCCAACAGACTTACCTATCCAGTTTTTTTGCTGAGCCTTTACTCTTTCCGGATAATCTACTAAATCTAAATCATTGATAAGTCTTTCCGCATATTCGGTTATTTTAAGCATCCATTGAGATTTTACCTTTCGTACAACCTCACTTGAACACCTTTCACAAACACCATTTACTACTTCTTCATTTGCAAGCACACATTTACACGAAGTACACCAGTTTACTGTTGCTTCATCTTTATATGCAAGACCTTTTTTAAATAGTTGAATAAATATCCACTGTGTCCATTTATAATACTTAGGATCAGTTGTGTTTATTTCTCTATCCCAGTCAAAGGACATTCCAAGAGATTGTAGTTGGCTTTTAAATCTTGCTATATTATTCTTTGTCACTATTTCAGGATGAATATGATTTTTAATAGCAAAATTTTCTGTTGGAAGTCCAAATGCATCCCAGCCCATCGGATAAAGTACATTATATCCTTCTAAACGTTTTTTTCTGGAAATGATATCAAGAGCAGTATATGACCTTGGATGTCCAACATGTAAGCCTTGTCCTGAAGGATACGGGAACTCAATAAGCGAATAAAACTTTGGTTTATCTGATTTATTATGTGCTGCGAAGGCTTTATTTTCTTCCCAAATTTTCTGCCACTTTGATTCTATACTCTTATGATTATAATTCAATCTTATTCCTCCAATAATTGATTAGTATTGTAATTCAATCTCTTTTCCGTCTTTCCATAGACGATCTAAACCATAAAATTCACGAGCTTCTTTAGAAAAGACATGAATTATAACATCACCATAATCTAATAGTATCCATGAATTCGATCTATGTCCTTCAACGTTATGTGGTGTAACACCCATACCTTTTAATTGATATTCCAACTCATCTGCCAAGGACTTTACATGTGTACTGCTGGTACCGGTTGCTACAACAAAATAATCTGCTAAAGACGAAATCTCCCCGATCTCTATTACTTTAGTATCTATGGCTTTTTTATTATCAAGAATCTTTGCTGATTCTTTTGCTAATTCTAAAACTGTCATTCAGATTCTCCTTTTATTTTAAAAGTGCATTATTATATGCCTCGATTGTATCATTATGAATTGGTCTTTTATTTTTTGCTAAGTCATAAATAGAAAAAGATAACCCCTCTATAACTCCACTATCTATATTTCTATAGGCAGATTTCCTGATCTCCTCAACACCTTCATAATCTCTCTCAAACGATGTGAAATCAGCTACGAAAATAATCTTTTCAAGTAGAGACATATTCTTTCTTCCAGTTGTATGGTATCTAACTGCATTGAATATATCATTATCATCTATTTTTAAAACATTTTTTATATAGTAAGCACCTGAAATTGCATGCCAAAGTTTGGGTGTTATTTTTTCTATACTGTTTAATTTTACTTTATTATCATTAAACACCTTATTTTGTTCATCATCAGGGGCTTCTTTCATTATATCATGCAGTAGTCCCGCAAGCTCAGCCTTTTTTTCATCAGCACCATATTTATGAGCTAAAAACACTGCCTCTTTAGACACATTAATGCAATGTAAAAAACGCTTTTCTGAAAGTCTTTCTTTTAATAAACTTTTATATTGTTCTATATTCATATTTTCACCCATGGTACAGTCCTTTTTCATATATATATTTTTCAACCTCACTGGAAACAAGATTTGATATAGGTTTATTTTCAGAAACCATATTCCTAATTTCAGAAGACGATACATCTACTAATGGCATATCGGCTATAAAACATTCGTACTTACTCAAAAATTTATCTTTATACTCAATTAAAAATTTATAATCATACTCGCCTCTTGGGAATGTACATATATCAGCTAAAGATAAAATTTCTTTATATTCTTTCCATTCTTCAATAGTCACAAACATATCGGCTCCCATTATCAAATATAATTTTGAATCTTTATATATCTGACTTAGTTTACGCAGTGTATCTATAGTATAGCTTTTACCCTTCCTTTTAAGCTCAATATCCGATGTCTCAAAATAGCTATATTTATCAGTCTCAAGTAAACACATATCATATCTTGCGTACGGATCTACTTTTTCTGTCATTTCCTTATGTGGAGGTATTAAAGTAGGCACAAATATAACTTTATCTAAATTTAGTTTTTCTCTAAAATAAAGGGCCACTCTTATATGTCCAAAATGTATAGGATTAAATGTACCACCAAACATAGCTATTTTTTTCATCTATATACTTCCTTTATCTACGACCCTTAGGCAATTCTATCTTTGGTTCTTTCGGATTAATTCTAAATAGAATAAATTTCGAACCTATAACTTGTACTACCTCTGAGTTTGTACTTTCTGCAATTTCTCTTGCTATTTCACGAGGTTCCTTTTCTGAAGTTTCAAGTACTTTACCCTTTATTAGCTCTCTTTTCCTTAAAGCATCATCTGCCTGTTTTATTAATTCCGGACTTATACCGCCTTTTCCTACCATAAGTATAGTATCTATTCCATTTGCAAGAGACTTTAAAAAAGCCCTTTGTTTACTGTTTAACATTAATTTCCTCCAAAATATTATTTCAATTCTTCTTTCAATTTTTCCGATAAAAGTTTTAGAGCATTTCCTCTATGGCTTATACTGTTTTTTTCTTCGTGTGTAAGTTCTGCAAAAGATTTTCCACTTTCGGTTATAAATACCGGATCATACCCAAAACCTGATTTTCCACTTTTAGAAAATGCAATTTTACCCTTGCATTCGCCCCTTACAAATATCTTTTTGCCTCCATCAAGTATACAGCATATACTACAAACAAATTTTGCCGTACGTTTTTCATCAGGTACATTTTCAAGATTTTTTAAAAGCTTCTCAATATTTTTTTCATCTGTTGCATTTTCTCCGGAATATCTTGATGAATAAATACCTGGTTCACCATTTAGTGCATCAACCATCAATCCTGAATCATCTGCAATTGTTGGCATACCTGTTAGTTTATATGCAGCCACAGCCTTTAGCTCGGCATTTTCCTCAAATGTCTTCCCGGTTTCTTCAACTTCCGAAAGATTAACATTAGCTTCTTTTGCAGAAAGTGCATCTATTCCAAACGGAATTAGTATTTCCTTTAGTTCTGTAAGCTTATGTGCATTATTAGTTGCTATAATAAAAGGCATTATTCTTCCTCCTCAGAAAATAGAGCTTTGGCAAATTCTTCCGGATTAAATTCCTGTAAATCATCGATTTGCTCTCCTACCCCTATAAACTTAACCGGTAAATCAAGCTCATCTCTTATCGCCAAAACAACACCGCCTTTTGCGGTACCGTCTAATTTTGTAAGAACTATTCCGGTTATATTTGCAGCTTCTTTAAATTCTCTTGCTTGATTTACTGCATTTTGGCCTGTTGTAGCATCGACTACCAAAAGCACTTCTTTATCTGCTCCAGGAAGTTCTCTATCTATAATCCTGTTTATTTTATTAAGTTCTGCCATAAGGTTCTTCTTATTATGAAGTCTTCCCGCTGTATCACATATAATTATATCTGATTTTCTGGCTTTTGCTGCTGAAATAGAATCGAATACAACTGCAGCCGGATCTGAACCCTCACCTTGTTTTATTATATCAACATTTGATCTATCTGCCCAAATTTGAAGTTGGTCAATTGCTGCAGCTCTGAAAGTATCCGCTGCACTTAGTATTACCTTTTTGCCGTCCTTTTTAAATTTTGAGGCAAGTTTTCCAATTGTTGTTGTTTTACCTACACCATTGACACCTATTACCAATATAATCGAGGGTTTTGTACTAACATTAAGCTCCTGTCCTCCCTTAATCATATCGGCAATAACTTCTACCAACAATTCACTTATTTTTTCAGGATCTTTTACCTTTTCCTTTTTTACTTTTTCCTTTAATAAGTCACATATTTTTTGCGATGTCTTCATACCAACATCACCCATGATAAGAATTTCTTCTAATTCCTCAAAAAGCTCTTTATCTATTTTGCTAAACGATTTTAGCATAGAGTTTATCTGACCAAAAACACCTGTTCTGGTTTTCTTTAGACCCTGTTTTATTTTACTGAATAACCCCACAACTCTCACCTTTTTCTATCTATTATTTAATGCCAAGCTTACTTTCAATCTCAGAAGCCCTTAACTCTAGAAGTTTTGATATGCCCTCATCTTGCATCGTAACTCCATATAATACATCAGCCTCTTCCATTGTACCACGTCTATGTGTTATCACGATAAACTGAGTATTTTTATTCATCTTTCTTAAATATGCAGCATACCTATATACATTAACGTCGTCTAAGGCTGCCTCTATTTCGTCAAGAACGCAAAACGGTGCCGGACTAACTTTCATTATAGCAAAATAGAGTGCTATTGCAACCAATGCTTTTTCACCGCCGGAAAGTGATTCTAGATGAGTAACAATTTTTCCTGGAGGTTGAACACATATTTCAATGCCTGAATTTAGTACATCTGAAGGATCTGTTAGTTGCAGTTCAGCTTTTCCTCCTCCAAAAAGTTCCTTAAATGTTGACATGAAATTAGAGTTAATAAGCTTAAATTGCTCTGTAAACAAATCTCTCATTTGTTTTGTAAGGTCTATTGTAAGCTTTGTAAGTTCTTCCTTTGATTTTTCGACATCATCAAGCTGAGACTTTAAAAATTCATATCTTGACGAAACTTCTTTATATTCTTCGATAGCAGAAACATTCACAGATCCAAGCTTTTTAATTTTTGATCTTATATCATTTAAAATTCTTTTAGCATTCTGAATATCCTTAATTCTTTCTGTGACTTGTTCGGCTTCTCTTCTTGTGAGCTCATATTCCTCCCAAAGTTTTGCTATTATTAGATCATACTCTTTTTGAATACCGCTCTTTTGTTCTTCAAGTCTTGCAAGTTCTTTAGAAATATTCTCTCTTTCAATAGTCTTATCTCTTTCAACCTGGCGCAACTCTACGGTATGCTTTTCTATATCCATTTTTTGAATATTAAAGTTTCTTATACTCTCTTCAGCAGTTTGGGATTTAATCTTTAAATCTTTAAATTCGTTATCAACCAATAGTATTGCACTATTTATAGATACATTTTTTTGCTTAAACTCTTCTATTTGATTCTCTAATCTCTCTATTTTACCAAATTGATCTATTTTAGAATCATTCATTGAGCGTATTTCATAATCGATGGATTCTACATTCTTTTGATATGTCAATATCAAAATTTTCAATTCTTGAATTTTATTTATAATTTCTTCTCTACTTTGAGAAATATTGTCTTTATTTCCGGAGATAAGTGCTATTTTCTCTTCTGTCTCCTTTATTTTAGATAAGTATTCATTGTAAGCATTTTGAGAATATGCACACTCTTGCTCTGAACTTTGAATTTTATTACGTATAGCTTCACTCTCATTTGCAGTCTTATCTGCAAGCATTTTTAATTGCTCTATTTCAGAAGATACGTTTTTGCACTCTGCAGAAATTCTTATATATTCTTCCTTTGTTTTTGAGAGATCTCCCCTACTGCCTAAAAGCTCAGCTTCCAGCTTAGAGACTTCTTCTTCCGATTGATTATAAAGCGTATATGCCTTATTTGCTTTAAGTTTCAATTCCTCAGATTCAGATTTAAGCTTTTCCATCTCGGCAACACGGCTTAATATTCCGGAATTTTTAGAAAGAGATCCACCTGTAAATGAACCACCAGCATTGATAACCTGACCATCTAATGTCACTACTCTAAACTTATAGTTAAACTTCCTTGCAATAACAGCAGCCTTATTTAAATCTTCAGATATTATTATCCTTCCAAGCATTGAATTTATAATTTCATCATAGACCGGATCACAACTACATAATTCTGATGCTATACCTAAAAAACCATCTGTATTAATAAGTCCGGATTTATCAATCTTTCTTCCCTTTATCGTAGAAAGTGGCAAAAATGTTGCTCTTCCTAAATTTTTACGTTTTAGCAATGCGATTGCACCTTTTGCGTCTCCCTCGGTTTGAACAACTATATTCTGCATAGCCGCACCAAGTGCAGTTTCTATAGCTACAGCATATTTTGCATTTACTTTTATAATCCTTGATACAGGGCCATGAATTCCTGAAAGAACACCATTGTGAGATTCTCTCATCACAGACTTAACGCTTTGTGCAAAACCTTCAAGGTTTCTTTCTAACTCCTCAAGAAGCCTCATTTTACGGATTTTACTCTCTGCCTCCAGAGATAATTTATCCGCTTCCTCCCTCAATTGATTGGTCTTCTGTTTTTTATTTTGAAGTTTAAATTCATATCCCTTAACAGAGTTTTCCATCTCTAAATTTCGTTTTTCTGCATCTGATTTCATGTTATTGTAGTCAGAAAGCATTTCTTTTAAATTTGAAAGTCTCGTATTATAATTTTCAGATGTTGAAGATATATCCGAAAGCCTGGATTTAAGCTCAACTATACCGGAATCTAGTGCTAATGCATTTACCTTTTGATCAGAGGCCTTCAAATTTAAATCTGATAATTCTTTAGATAAATCGTTAATTGTATTTGAGAAACTTTCTATATTATTCTTTAAACTTTCATATTGCTTATTAGTGTCTTCTAAAAGCTTTTGTTTTTCCAATATATCATTATTTATTTCTGCTATTTTTGACTTTTTCTCATCTATTTTCAAATCAATATCCGCATATGAATCTTTTATATCAAAAATTTCACTTTGCAATCTCTTTATGTTTTCATCATTATGTAAAATATCATTTTCCAATACAGATTTTTGCGAAAGTTTTTGAGATGCCGTCTCATCGAATATAGAAATTTGTTTCCTTGTCTCTTCTATAGACGCTGAAATAGAATTAGATTTCATAAATATCTCTTCTGTTTCCAATTTTATCTTATCTATAGAATCTTCAATATTTTTATATTGATTAGATGAAATAGCTATCTTTGCCTCATGATCCTTCAATATTTTACCTGATTTGTCTAGTGTATCAAGCCAAATGCCTATTTCCAGAGACCTTTTCTCATCCATAAGTTTGATATACTCTTTTGCTTTAGATGATTGCTCTTTAAGTGGACCTACTCGTTCTTCCAACTCTGACAAAATATCTTTTAAACGAAGAAGATTTTCTTCCGCTTGTTTTAGTTTTCTTTGAGCTTCAAACTTTCTATATTTAAACCTTGATATTCCTGCCGCTTCCTCAAATATTTCACGCCTATCTTCTGATTTAGAAGATACTATACTATCTATCTTTCCTTGACCGATTACAGAATATCCGTCTCTTCCAAGACCTGTATCCATGAAAAGTTCATGGATATCCTTCAAGCGTACCACCGCTTTATTTATTAAATATTCACTTTCACCAGATCTATAATATCTTCTTGAGACTGCGACATCATCATTATCAAACGGTAATCTTCTGTCTGTATTATCTATTGTAAGAGTTACTTCTGAAAAGCCCTGAGCTTTCCTTGTTGGTGTTCCCCCAAAGATTACATCTTCCATCTTAGAACACCTAAGGGTTTTTACTGATTGTTCTCCTAAAACCCATCGTATGGCATCACTTATATTACTTTTTCCACTACCATTGGGGCCAACAACAGCTGTTATCCCATTTCCAAAAGACAGCTTTGTCTTTTCAGGAAAGGTCTTAAACCCATGTAACTCAAGTGATTTAAGTAGCATAAATTCACCTACCTTTTTCCAGTTTAAAATCGTTTATTTTTATAGATCTATCCCCTTTAACCTTAACATAATATCCTGCATTACTAAATTTAATTATATTACCTCTTTTTTGTCCTATAAATTTAGAAACACAGCTTGGATTAACATATAAAACAATATCCTTAAAAAAGATATTGTTTAAATTTATATAGTCCATCACGTCTTCAAATAATATTTGGCTTTCGCAAAGCTCTCTAAAGGCAGGATGCCATGGTCCGGAAACAATATTCTCCTTCATAGTCTCCGTATCATGCAAGCCAAGACGTATTACTTCTATTTTATTTTTTCTAAACATTCTTAGTATTTTAGCACATAACTCGATACTCTCTTCTAAAGAATACGTTTTATATTTATTGCTTCTATATAGTTCTGCCAAAAATGTATTTTCCATAATAATAGTTGGATATACCCTAACTGTGTCAGGAGATAGC
This sequence comes from uncultured Eubacteriales bacterium, assembly GCA_934464585.1. Lineage (GTDB taxonomy): Bacteria > Bacillota > Clostridia > Oscillospirales > Acutalibacteraceae > CAKSJY01. The sequence goes on along the minus strand of CAKSJY010000002.1, from coordinate 121,728 downwards.
TTTATTATGCTTTCAGCTGTCTTTAAGTCCTTATCAAAATTACTCCCATAAAGTCCTGTCATCATTTGAAGGCCTAATGAAAATTTATACTCTTTAACAAGATTAGATGAATTTATAACATCATCTACCGTATGGCCCCTATCATTCAAAAGCAAGACATTATCGTCCATACTTTGAGCACCTAATTCTATAGACGAAACTCCCTTTTCCTTTAAAATATCCAAAATTTCACGATCTATGGCATCGGGACGCGTAGATATTCTTATACCACTAAATGATCCATCCTTTACAAATTCAAAGGCAACATTTAACAAAGATAGCATATAGTCTCTATCTATTGCAGTAAAACTACCACCAAAAAATGCTATCTCTGAATTATCTTGCTTTCCCTTTAAATCTTTTTTTGCTCTATTTAAGATATCTCTTACTTCTTTTTCATTAACTTGATGCTTTAAACCTGTGATATATCTTTGGTCACAAAAGCTACATTTATTAGGGCAACCGTTATGAGGAATAAACATCGCAACATTAGCATGCCTCAATATCCCATCAGCTCCAATGCTTCTTTTGCTGCGTTTTGTTCTGCCTCTTTTTTACTTCTTCCGCCGCCTTTGCCTATAACATTATTATTCAAATGCACTTCCATAACAAAATGCTTATTATGATCAGGACCACTTTCCGATACTAAAACATATTTTAAACTCTCCTCAGGATTCTTTTGGACAATTTCCTGAAGTGAGGTTTTATAATCCTTAAATAACTTAGTATAAGGTTTCTTTATTTCAGGTACAACAAAGCTTAATACAAATTCCCTAGCTGCCTCCATACCACCATCAAGATATATAGACGCAATAATAGCCTCAAATGCATCAGCTAAAATAGACGGACGTTCATTTCCTTTAGAATGAAGCTCGCCCTTACTTAAAAGTAAATATTCTCCTAAGTTTAAAGACCTTGAAAATTTACAAAGGGTCTTTTCACACACTAAAGCAGATCTAAGCTTTGTAAGATCTCCCTCCGGATAATCCGGACAATGTTTATATATGTAGTCAGAGACAACTATACTTAAAACAGAGTCACCCAAAAATTCAAGCCTTTCATTACTTTTGGTGTTCTTCCTTCTTTCATTCGCATAAGATGAATGTGTTAACGCATTTTCTAAATATTTAGGATTTTTAAATTTATAATGTAATTTATTCTGTAAATCTTCCATTGATAATATATACTCCTTATTTACTCACTTCATCAAACTTTTTAAGTTCTTCTTCGATTTTACCAACTACATTTCCCTCTACATATAAAGCTGTTAACCTTAGTGCACTTTTTATAGTTTTTGCCTTTGCATTTCCATGAGCCTTAAATACTGGCTTTGAAACACCAATAATCGGAGCACCACCAAATTCATTGTAATCTATTTGTTTTTTCAATGTTTTCATATCTGAAAGCATTAACGCTGCCGCAAGTTTAGTTTTTAGGTTCTTTGTAAATAGTCCCTTTATCTTACCCATCAATGTCATAGCAACGCCTTCGAACATTTTCAATATAATATTTCCCGTAAAACCATCTGCAACTACAACATCAGCACCATCTTGAGGAATATCTCTTGCTTCAACATTACCAATAAAGTTTATATCAGTTTCCTTTAAAATTTTAAATGTTTCTTGTTGTAAACTTGTACCCTTATGATCCTCTACACCAATATTAGCCAAACCAACACGAGGATTAGCTACATTCATAACGTTTTCCATATATATTGAGCCCATAATAGCAAATTGCTTTAACATTTCCGGTCTGCATTCTACATTTGCTCCACTATCAATTAGCATAAATGAGCCCTTATTTTTTGGCATTACAGGCGCAAAGGCAGGCCTCTTTATACCCTTTATTCTTTTTACAATCATTGTCGCACCGACAACAAGTGCACCGCTGTTTCCAGCCGAAATAAATGCGTCACCCTCATTATTTTTTAATCTTCTCAAACCCTCTGCCATAGATGAGTTTTTCTTTGATTTCATTATATCTGAAGGCGAATCCTCCATAGTTATAACATCATCCGCGTGAGCAATAGAAATGTTTTTGAGAGAAATATTATTTTCTGTTGCGACACTTCTTATTTTACTTTCGTCACCAACCAACAATATCTCAAAATTATATTCTTCTACTGCCATTGCGCAACCCTTTATTATCTCTAGTGGCGCATTATCTCCACCAAAAGCATCAACTATTATTTTCATAATTACACCCTCTTGTAAGGTAAATTTTCCTTCAATTTTTCTATACTTCTGTTTGCAAACGCAGAATATCTTTCCTTTTTATCTCTTATATGTGGTTCTATAGAAGGCAAGATTCCAAAATTAGCCCCCATCGGTTGAAACTTAACTACTGTTTCATCTGTTACATAGGAAATCAAAGAACCCAACATTGTTTCCCTAGGCAAAACAAACTTCTCCTCATTATTCAGCCTTCTCAAAGAATTAATTGCCGAAAAAATTCCAGATGAAGCAGATTCCATGTATCCTTCTACACCAACTATTTGACCTGCAAAAAATATATTTTTATTGCTCTTTAAACTCAAATCTCTATTTAATACCCTAGGAGAATCGATAAATGTATTTCTATGCATAACACCATATCTCATAAAATCGGCATTTTTTAGTGCAGGTATCATACTGAAGATTCTCTTTTGTTCACCAAATTTTAAGTTGGTTTGAAATCCTACTAAATTATAAAGTGAACCCTCTCTGTTTTCTTTTCTTAATTGAACCACTGCCCATGGTCTAAGACCTGTTTTAGGGTCTCTTAAGCCAACCGGTTTTAGTGGTCCAAATCTTAGGGTATCTATACCTCTTGTTGCCATAACTTCAACCGGCATACAGCCCTCGTATACTTTCGGAGATGCTTTATCAAATTCATGTACCGGAGCACGATCAGCTGATATTAGCTCATTATAGAATTGTTCATATTCTTCCTTATTCATAGGACAGTTTATATAATCGTCGCCATCGCCCTTATCATATCTGGAAGCAAAAAATGCACTGTCAAAATCGATGCTCTCTGCCGATACGATTGGTGCAGCAGCATCAAAAAAGCTTAGAAGTCCTCCGCACATTTCTGATATCTTCTCGGCAAACTTGTCTGAAGTAAGCGGACCTGTAGCAATAATATTTATATCACCTTCAGGTATTTCGGTTATTTCTTTTTCTATAATATTAATATGTGGATGAGCCTTAATTTTCTTTGTTACCTCGTCTGCAAATTTGTCCCTATCAACTGCTAAAGCACCACCCGCGGGAACCTCACAACAATCTGCACATTTCATAAGCAAAGAGCCCAAGATTCTCATTTCTTCTTTTAAAAGCCCTGCAGCACTTTCCAATCGTTTCGCTTTTAATGAGTTTGAACACACAAGCTCCGCAAAATTCTTATTTTTATGAGCCGGTGTAAACTTACCTGGTTTCATGTCATAAAGAGTAACATTAACTCCTCTTTCGGCAATATAATATGCTGCCTCACAGCCTGCCAGACCGGCACCTATAACATTTATATTCATTCTTCCTCTTTTCCGTAGTTGCATCCTTCTGTAATACAAAATGGCTTTTTGTTCTTTCCTTTTTTTATAAATAAAGTTTTACCACACTTAGGGCAAAGTTCTTTTGTTGGTGAATCCCATGATGCAAAATCACATTTTGGATAATTTTCACAACCAAAGAATGCTCTTCCTTTTTTAGATTTTTTCTCTATTAATTTGCCTCCACACTTAGGACAAATTGCACCTGTTTCATTTACTATTTTTTTAATATTCGTACACTCAGGATATCCGCTACAACCTATGAATTTACCATATCGTCCGTATTTTACAACCATAGGCTTTCCGCATTTTTCACAGATAATATCCGTTTCATCTTCTTTAAGGTGTATTTTAACACCCTTTGTTTCCTCTTCTGCCTTTTCAAGTGTCTGGGAAAAGGCACCATAAAAATTATCCAAAAGGTCTGTCCATGTAGACTTGCCCTCTGCGATTATATCTAACCCTTCTTCCATTTGGGCTGTAAACTTAGTATCAACAATATTAGGGAAATGTTCTTTCATTAAATCAGTAGTAACTTCTCCAAGCTCTGTTAGCTTTAAAGATTTACCTTCTTTTAATACATATTCACGTGCAAGTATTGTCGATATAACTGTAGCATAAGTAGACGGACGTCCTATTCCATTTCCTTCTAATGTTTTAATCAAGCTTGCTTCTGTAAATCTTGCAGGAGGCTGAGTAAAATGCTGATTAGGAAGCATTTCCTTAAGATTAAGATTTTCACCTTTTTCAAGTACCGGAACCTTGTTTTCTTCCTTTTTCTTTTCATTGTTTGGATATAAAATAGTAAATCCATCAAACTTAACTGTATGCCCGGATGTTCTAAATATATACTCACCACCAGAAATGTCCACACTTACTGTATTAAGAATAGAATCAGCCATTTGAGATGCCATAAATCGGTTCCATATCAATTTATATAATTTGTATTGGTCATCCGTTAATGACTGCCTAATTTTATCAGGATAAAGCTCTTGTAATGTAGGTCTTATCGCTTCATGTCCGTCTTGAGCAGATGCCTTTGTTTTAAATACCCTTGGTTTTTCAGGAAGATACTTTTCTCCCCATTTATTAAGAATAAATTCCCTAGCTGCTGTTAACGCCTCATTAGATATTCTTAATGAATCTGTTCTCATATAGGTAATCAAACCTACAGCTCCCATATCCAATACTTCAATACCTTCATACAACTCTTGCGCAAGCTTCATTGTTTTCTTTGCTGTGAAACCAAGTTTATTAGAAGCTTCTTGTTGCAACGTTGAGGTAATAAATGCCGGGGATGGGTATAGTTTCTTTTCACCCTTTTTAACATTTTCAACCACATAATCTGCATTTTCAAGGGATTTTAGTATATTATCAGCCTCTTCTTTTGAAGATATTTTTATCTTTCCCTTTTTGTTACCATAGAAAGATGCTGAAAATGGAGCCTTTTGTACTTTTGAAAGAAATTTACAATCTATAGTCCAATATTCTTCAGGTACAAACTTTCTTATTTCTTCTTCTCTATCAGTTATAATTCTCATTGCAACTGACTGTACTCGACCGGCCGATAGTCCCTTGTGTATTCTTTTTGACAAAAACGGGCTTAATTTATATCCAACAATCCTGTCTAATATTCTTCTTGCTTGCTGAGCATTTACAAGATCTAAATCTATTTTTTGTGGGTTAGACATACCTTTTTCTACCCCACTTTTGGTAATCTCATTAAATGTTACTCTATTTTTATCGTCTAAATCCAAACCTAGTAAATATGCCAAATGCCATGATATAGCCTCCCCTTCTCTATCGGGGTCAGTTGCCAAAAATACTTTTTCGCTATTTTTAGCTTCCTTTTTTAGCTCATTTACTAACTTTGATTTACCTCTTATCACACTATATTTAGGCTTAAAGTCATTTTCAATATCAACGCTAAGTGTACTCTTAGCCAAATCCCTTATATGACCCATCGATGCCACTACTTTATATTTTTTACCTAAATACTTTTCTATTGTTTTAGCTTTTGCCGGTGACTCAACAATTACCAATTTAGACATCCGATTTTTAACCTCCAATTTTCAATATTTTAACTTTTAATATATCTTCTTCCGGACAAAGAATCTACAACTCCAGCTAATTCAAGCTCTGTTAAGGCCTGCAAAACAACATTTGGTTTTATGCTGCACTTAATTGCTATTTCATCTATATGTTTGGGTTCTTTGCTAAGCATATTATATACTCTTTTAGCATCTTCTGAAATACCATCCGGTAGCTTTTTTGAATGCGATCCACTATTTTTTAATTCTTTTGATTGAATAGTAGATGTTAATGGCAATTTGTTTAAGATTTCCTGATTGTTGGTATTGTTATTATTTTTAGATATATTGTACCCTAATATATGGTTATATTCATCTAAAATATCCTCCACACATGTAACAGGTTTTGCACCATCTTTAATCAACTTATTTGTCCCGTTCGATGTCGGAGATTGTATACTACCCGGAACAGCAAAAACATCTCTATTTTGATCAATAGCGTGTTCAGCTGTTATCAAAGAGCCACTCTTAACTCCTGCCTCTACTATTAACACTCCATTTGATAATCCTGAAATAATTCTATTTCTAACAGGGAAAGTCCATTTTTGAGGTGGTACATCAGGCGGATACTCCGATACTAACGCACCTGTTTTAGATATTGTCTTTCTCATAGATGCAAGACTTGGTAAATATGGATAATTAATTCCACACCCAAGCACAGAAATAGTCTTTCCTCCAGCCTGAATTGCACCCTTATGTGCAGCAGAATCTATCCCCATTGCTCCTCCACTAACAATTATACATCCATTTTTTGCTAAATCATAGGCAAAATTAGCTGCAATATCGAGCCCGCTTTTGGTTGATGAACGAGTCCCTACTATTGATATAGATACTTCATCATCAATATTCCCTAAATCTCCAGATACATATAAAACCATTGGTGGATTATATATAGTTTTTAATTTTTGAGGATATTTGTCATCATAAAATGTAAGTATTTTATAATCAAGTGAATTTGCTTTCTCAAATGCCTTTTCGGCTAAATTAAGAATTTCTTCATTTTTAATTTTATCTATATTTTTGTTATCAAGCAATCCACAAAGTCTCCAGCCTCTTTCACCATCTTTATAGAGTGACTCTATATCACCATTATAGAAATCTAGAAATTCTTTAACCTTTTTCGAACCTATACCAAAGACTAATTGCAACCATATTAAATAAATTTTTTTGGAATTCAAACAGATACCTCCTATCCATTACGTACCATTTCCCACATAATGATTGACGCAGCAATTGAAGCATTTAAAGATTCTGCTCTACCGGGCATAGGTATCGTTATTCTCTCCTTACAACAACTTATTGTTTCTTTACTAATACCATTACCCTCATTTCCTATTATAACCATTTTGTTTCCGTTTGCAAAAGATAAATCTGTAATCAGCTTTGCATCCTTGTCAATAACTGATGCATATGTATTTACTCCAAGTGCATTTAACCTGCAAATCGCATCTTTAAATGAGTCTACATAAACAAATGAAGTTCTAAATACTCCACCCATACTTCCTCTTAAAACTTTTGGAGAATATATGTCACAACAATTTTTGGATAATATAATCGTATTTATTGCCAAAGCTTCTGCCGTTCTTATAATTGTTCCCATATTAGATGGATCCTGAATATTTTCAAGACCTATAATAAACCTCTTGTTTCCTATTTTATCTAGATCAAGAGGTTTGTCAAGCATTTTGCAAACACAAAAAATCCCCTGTGGGGTCTGAGTATCTGAAATAAACGATGCTATAGAATCATTTATTAAATAGCTTTTTCTACAATCAGAAACTAACATCTCTACTGAGTCTTTCCACTTATCTAAGGCTTTTTGAGTATAAAACACCTCTTCTATATCGACTCCGCTTTTTAGTGCATCAAGCGAAATTCTCAAGCCTTCTATAAAAAACAGACCGTGTTTTTCTCTTTCTTTTGGCGATGAAGAAAGTTTTTTCGCCCTTTTTACCGAGGCATTATCACGACTTGTTATTTTATTTATCATAATATAAATACCTTTCCTTCATACAAAACAACAAGGATATTCATTGCAATTTTGTATGAATAAAAATTTGCGCCCGGGATAACTTCCGGGCGCAACTAGCAAATTTATTTAGCAGCCTTTGCTTGTTCTACAAGATTTGCAAATGCTTGAGAATCAGATACTGCGATTTCAGATAGCATCTTACGATTCAAGTTTATGTTAGCTTTCTTTAGCCCGTTTATGAAACTGGAGTAGTTTGTTCCGTTCATTTTGCAAGCTGCAGAAATACGTGTGATCCATAAACGACGGAAATCACGTTTTCTATGTTTACGTCCAATATATGCATAGTTACCTGATTTCATAACAGCTTCTTTAGCCATTTTGAAATGCTTACTTTTTGCTCCCCAATAACCTTTAGCTAATTTTAAAGTCTTTTTTCTTCTTTTGCGTGTTGCTAACGCACCTTTTACACGTGCCATTTATATTCCTCCAATGATGGTAATTTTTAAGTTTAATTAAGCTATTATTTATAAGGTATTAATCTCTTAACTTGTGCAACATTTGTTTTGTCTGCTACAGTTGTTTGACGAAGACCTCTTTTACGCTTAGTTGTTTTTTTGTTTAATATGTGTGACTTATTAGCGTGTGCACGGATTACTTTTCCATTCTTTGATAATTTAAAGCGTTTTTTAGCACCGCTATGTGTTTTAATTTTAGGCATATTACTGCTCCTCCTTGAAAATTATATTAATTATTTGTTTTGGATGTAAGGAACATCAGCATAGTACGTCCTTCCAATTTAGCAGGCTTTTCTACTTGAGCCACTTCAGAAATCTCATCAGCAAATCTTTTCATAATGTCATAACCTATTTCAGGATGACCCATTTCCCTGCCTCTAAATCGTATAGAAAGCTTAACCTTATTGCCTTGCTTTATAAACTTAGAAGCCTGATTTAACTTAGTATTAAAATCATGCACATCAATATTAAGAGACAATCGTATTTCTTTTATACTTATTGTATGTTGGTTCTTTTTAGCTTCTCTTTCTTTTTTAGCTTGCTCGAACCTATACTTACCATAATCCATTATTTTACATACTGGTGGAACTGCTTTTGGTGCAATTTTTACCAAGTCTAAATTTTTTTCCATTGCCTTTTTTAAAGCTTGACTTGAAGACATAATTCCAAGCTGAGAAGAGTCGGAATCTATTAATCGTACTTCCTTATCTCTGATTTCTTCGTTAATCTGTAGTTCCTTATTGCTAATAGTTAGCACCTCCAAAATTAATTTTAGCTAAAAATAAAGTGCGGATAGAGACACCCATCCGCACATAACAATCAATAAAAACAGAATTCTGAAAATATTGACCCATGCAGGACGGTACCCCATAGGTGAGAACTAATTTGTTCTACTTTACTTTTACTTTAGTATTTTAACACCTTTAGCTTTATTTGTCAATATTATTTTTCATTTTCTATTTTATCGCTTTGCTCTTCTACTATCCTCTAAGTAAGTGTTAAAATCGTCAGATATCCCTAAAAGTTCCAAATCCCATCCTTGGTTTTGTATTAAATTTATTCGCTCATTAAAGGCATCTTTCCATAATGCCTTTTCCTCATCATTTATCTCCTCTTTATAATTTTCAACAATACATGGTATAGCCATAACGAGGCCCTCGATAGCGTTAAGAATTTCATTCTTGTCAGTGATAATAAAGCACTTCAATTTTTCTTTTTTCTCATCCGTATCATTCAAGTTTTTAAATTCCTCATTGTTCTTAAATAAGTCCTTATAAATTTTCTTTTGATAACCAAATTCTTTTTCTAACCTAGATATAGAAAAATTCCCATTTTCCTCGAAAAAGTCTTTTTTGCATTCTTCATAATTTGACCATTTACGATATTTTTTACTCCTCATGCTCTCTATCTCTTTTCCTTTTTGAATATACTTTTCAAAATCAGTTTTTATCTCCATAACATTTGGATTCATGCCTTTTCGTTTTATTTCTTCAACCATTTTATCAAAAGCGGCACGCCATCCCTCTTTTTCCTTATCCGTCAATACTTCTCCATATTTCACAATAGCATCTGCCGATGCTTCAAGAAAAGTTCCAATTTCATCAATAAATTCATCTATTATATTATATTTAGTTGCCTCTAATTTTGGGCTATAGTCCCGATTAAGTTGTCTTTTTATCTCTATTAGTCTATTATAATTAAATATTTGTGAATTCAAAGTCTTAATTAACTCATTCATGGAAAAATTCTTATCAAAATTCTTCTTATATTCCTTATAATTTTCCCTTGTCCTTTCTTGCAAAGCAATAGTAGGTACCACCGAATTAAAAATCTCCATACTCTCCTTTTCATTATCTATGTGCCAAATTCTCTTCATTCTTTCATAAAACTCTTTCTTTTTCTCTCTCTGCTTCTCATCTTCATCCCCACGGTTATATGTACTAAGAGGAGTTTCCTGTTTTGTTTCTAAATCTGCAACATTTTCAGCAAAACCCATAGTTTTTCTACCGGGTTTACTTGATCGAGAGGCAAGCTCCTCCTCAGAAACTTCAGACATTTCATCCCAAAATTTCGGTGTAGATACACTCGGTACATTAAACCGTTCAGCCTCGCCCCTTCTCGTTTGCTGATTAATTGGATTTTTTAATATATGGCCAGGATAACTGTTATCAAAAATTCTAAATTGATTTTGTCCCGGATATTGCTGCAATCCAACCTCAGAATAATCTCTAGATACAGTAGAGAGATAATTGTGAACTTTATTGGCTGCCGAACCAGCAGTAAACGGGCTATGCAGCTCAGCCACTCTAGTCAAGCTTATACTTTCAGCCATTTTTCTAACAAAGGTATTGCTATTGTTAAACCACCTGAAGTATATTTTATTATTAGATGTATAGTTTTTTATATTATCTAATAATTCAGGTACATCTTGCTCTCCAATTTCAGAAACCGTACCTGATGTTGCTTTATCATTTGAAGCATCCTCTAAAGTAGAAAAAATTCCGTTTCTTCCAAGCTTTACCCTTAACTCTTTCCTTTCTACAGTAACTGCAGATTGATTATTATCCAAATTTACTTCCGTATATTCTAAACCTAAAAACGCCCCTTGATCTAGTGCAAAGTTGCCAAACATTTTCCCTTGTCGGGATGATCGTAAGTAAGTTGAAAATTTAAAGTGTTCTTTAATAGAAGCAGATTTTGAAAGCTTCTCCTCTACTAAATCTTCACTATCATTTATGTCGAATGCAACCTTGTCAATAACCTTTCTATTTTGAATAGGAAAAGCATTAAAATTGTAGTAGGGTTTTCTTGATAACTCCGATTCGACATCATATTTGTTTCCATTTGTGGTAGAGTCTTCCTCTTTCCTTGAAAAAGCGTCACTAGTACCATTTACTACCATAGAAGTTTTTCCAATGATGCCGGGATTTTTAAATATCGTATTCCCTTTTTTTGATTTTTCTTCTGCATTACTATTAGCTAAACTTTCATTCATAATAACTACCTCTCAAGTATTTATTTATAACGTCCACTTTAACCATATAAAAACATAACATATACCTACTTATAATTTATATTATAACACAACCCCTTAATTAATCAACACATTATTTCAATAAAAATCCCATTATTTCTTCGTACATTTAATCATAGATTACTAGTAAACAAAAATGATAATGCAAAAACAGCACTAAGCTATGCGCCAGTGCTGTCTGCAAAAAATATTAAATTTAATTTATTTTCTATTAAAAATTGACATTATATCATAAAATGTGTCTTCTTCAGATGAACTTTCATTAGTAATCGGACTAGGTGTAGTCTTATTTTCAGTCTTTACATTCATCGATTCTGCCGATTTTAAATAAGAAAAAGTACTATTATCAGTTGAAGATTTATCTACAGTTTTTTTTAAAGGCATTTCTGTAGGAGTCTGCTCTTTAGTATCGAAGCCAGTCGCAATAACTGTTACACTTATCTCATCGTCCATAGCCTCATCAAATGCTGCACCCCAAATAATATTAGCTTCAGGATCTGCCTGGTCTGCTATCATAGAAGATGCTATTTCGATTTCATCAAGACCAATATCCGGAGATGATGTTATATTTATTATAACACCCCTTGCACCGTTAATAGCAGTTTCAAGCAATGGGCTGGAAATCGCCATATTAGCAGCATCTTCGGATTTTTGTTTACCAGTAGCTCGTCCAACACCCATATGTGCGTATCCTGCACCCTTCATTACGGCTGTAACATCAGCAAAGTCTAGGTTAACTAGTCCCGGAAGCAATATTAAGTCAGAGATACTTTGTACACCTTGTCTTAAGACATCATCAGCAACAGCAAATGCATTAGCTAAAGTTATTCTCTGCTCACTGGCATATTTTAATCTTTCATTCGGTATAACAACCAATGAATCCACATGTTCTCTAAGTTGAGCAATACCATTTTCTGCTTGTGTCATACGTCTTCTTCCTTCAAAAGAAAACGGCTTTGTTACTATACCAACTGTTAATATTCCAAGTTCCTTTGCAATTTCTGCAACAACCGGGGCTGCACCTGTACCTGTTCCACCGCCCATCCCGGCAGTAATGAACACCATATCTGTTCCCTTTAAAGCTGCGGCTATATCTTCTCTACTTTCTTCTGCAGATTTTTGACCTATTTCAGGTTTAGAACCTGCACCTTTACCATGGGTGATTTTTTCACCTATTTGAATTTTTTGCGATGCTTTTGACCTTAATAAAGCTTGCCTATCAGTATTAACCGAAATAAATTCTACACATTTAACACCGGAGCTTACCATTCTGTCGACAGCGTTACCGCCACCACCGCCGACACCTATTACTTTAATTTGTACTATATTATCAAGGTCATTCTCTAACTCAAAAGACAAATGACTTCCCCCTAACTTAATTACTTTCCAAATATAATTACATAATAGTAATTTAACACTTTTTAAAACAAATTTCAACACTCAAATAGAACAAATATTTTCAACCTCCAATTTATGTGTAGTGAATACAAAATTCACGAATACTACGATACATATTCTGGCATAAAATATGAATGGCCATCCTCAGAAGTTACGGAAAGGTCTAAAGTTCCTCTTTCTGTAGAGTTAAGCTTGTTCTTGATTATCTCATTAGCAGTTTGAACTTTGTAGTCGATATCATCGTTTCTTCCAAGAATTATTCTTATTCTTCCGTCATATATTAAATTAATATTAAGACCATTGGCTAAATCAATTTCTGTAACATTAGTAATGTCATACTTTCTTAAGGCAGCTGTAATATCTAAAAACTCATTTTTTATGTAATCATTATCTAAATGCAAGTGCTGCGACAGCTCTACGTCCTTTATATTCGTACCTTTAATAATTGCAAATCCTTCTGGTGGTGTATCTACTATATCAAGAACCTTTGTGCTGTCGCTAATAATAGCATATTTATTGTTTTCAAGTTCAATCGTACCAAAGACTTGAGCTTCCTTAATCTTTAAGACAACTTTTGAGGGTATACACTTATTCACACAAACTTCGTCTATATAAGGAAACTCATTCTCTACTTTTTCTTTACAATCTTTAGAATCTGCAAGCAAAAGGTTTTCGCCCTTTTTTATTGTACACTCAGATATTATCTTGTTTTTGTCGTATCTTGTATCTCCATCAACATCAACCTTATCAATTTTAAACAAAACCGTTAAAGACAGAACTATACCTATAGAAACTATAATAAACAGCAAACTAAAATAAAAAGTTATAAGCCTAAGCTTTCTTGTAAATGCAGTCTTAGGCGCTTTTTTTCTCGACTTTACTTTTCCTGTTTTTTTTAACTCTTTTTTCATAAAATCAGATCCTTTTCACCTTTGCTCCTATAGAATTTAATTTGTCTTCTATTTTTTCATATCCTCTGTCTATATGTTTAAGATCATTTATAATCGTTCTTCCATCAGCTGCTAATCCTGCAACAACTAACGACGCAGCCCCTCTTAGATCTGTCGAGTTTACTACCGCACCGTATAGCCTCTCTACTCCTTCTACAACTGCCACTTTACCTTCCACCTTTATGTTGGCACCCATCCTTGTAAGCTCATCTACATGCTTATAACGACTGTCGAATATATTTTCTATAAACATGCTGTTGCCGTCAGACAATGCAAGCATTGCCATAATAGGAGCTTGCGCATCCGTTGGAAAACCCGGATATGGCATTGTTCTAATCATTTTAACCGGAGAAATTTTTTCACTCGACTTAATGTCAATCATACTATCGCAAATGTTTAATTTTACCCCTGCTTCCTCGAAAATAGGAATAATAGACTTTAAATGTTCGGTGTTTATATTTTTTATTACACCTTTACCCCTTGTTGCAATAATGGACGCCATAAATGTAGTAGCTACTATTCTATCAGGAATAATACTATGCTCACAATTCTGTAATGATGGTTTTCCGTATATAATTATAATACCTTCACCAGCCCCATGAATGTTAGCACCACATTTATTTAAAAAGTTAGCTAAATCGCAAATTTCAGGCTCCCTTGCAGCATTATTTATTACTGTTTTTCCATTGGCACAAGCCGCTGCAAGTATTATATTTTCAGTTGCTCCCACACTTGGGAATGATAAATTAATCTCCGCTCCTGTTATATCCTTTTCAACAAGACAATCTAAAAAGCCATGATCTTCTTTTATAGAGATATTCATACTCTTAAGCGCCTTTAAATGTAAATCTATTGGTCTGGGACCAAGTTCACAGCCTCCTGGAAAAGATAGCCTTGCCTTTTTAAATCTGGAAATAACAGCACCCAAAAATATAATAGAGGAACGCATTTCTCTCATTAACATATCAGGTATATCATACTTCGAAACGTTATCTGTATTTACAATCAATGTATTTTGTTCTCTTTTTACCGATGCTCCCAAATATTCTAGAATTTCGATTGAAACATCTACATCTGATAAATCGGGACAATTATGTATTATACAATCGCCTTTACATAATATTGTTGATGCCAAAATGGGGAGCACACTATTTTTTGCGCCATGTATGTCAATTTCCCCGTTTAATTTTCTTAGACCTTCTATTAAAAGCTTTGACATCACAGACACCCTTTCTTAAAACATAAATAACATACACAATTATGTTAATATATTATGTCAATTAATAAGATGTCGTGAAATAATAAGTTGATAATCAACCCACTATCTTTTTAATTATATCATAAATTTTCTCATTTGTATTTACTATAGACATATTTTTTGCATTTAATTCTAATTTATCTAAAATATCCTTATTTTTTAATATTTTATCAACCTTTGCAATTAAGCTTGCACCTGTTAAATCTTTTTCTTCTAATATTTCCGCTGCATTATTTTTCACCATAGACATAGCATTATGATACTGATGGTTCTCCGCAACATTTGGAGAAGGAATCAATATAGAGGCCTTTCCTTGAACCTGAAGCTCACTTAAGGTTATAGCGCCCGCTCTACATATAACTATATCTGCAGCAGCAAGACACATATCCATATTGTCTATAAATTCTCTTATATCAAGATTTGGATGCTTTTTAACATCAACACCCTTTTGCATCAATAGATCATTGAACCATTTTCCATACTTACCATAAGCATGAATATGCTGGTATCTATCGTCTTTAGAGGTATCCACAATTAGGTCTGCAACCGCTTCATTAACTTTTCTGGCACCAAGGCTTCCGCCAAATGACAAAACAACCGGACGAGAATCAAGGCCCAATTTCTCTCTAGCAATTTTTTTATCTGCGTTTATGATTTGCATTCTCACTGGATTTCCTGTTAATACAATATCACACTTTTCATTAAAATACTTTCTTGCTTCTTCTGAAGCCAACATAACTTTTTCTGCACGCTTAGAAAGCATCTTATTTGCTACACCCGGGAAAGCATTTTGCTCATGTATAATAATAGGTACCCCTAAACTATGAGCTGTCTTAAGCACAGGACCACTTACATAGCCGCCCGTACCCATACAAATATCAGGTTTAAACTCTTTTATTATCTTCTTTGATTCTATACTTGAAGTCACTATTCTCTTTGCTGTAATTAGATTTTTCTTTAATCCTCTAATACTTATCTCTCTTGAAAAGCCGGATATATGAATACCTTTAAAATCAAATCCTGCTCTTTTAGCAAGTTTTTCCTCCATAGAATCTACAGCACCAACATATAAAATCTTAGCACTTTTATCGTGTTCTCTTATATATCCGGCTACAGCTAACGCCGGGTTTATATGCCCTGCTGTACCACCGCCTGCAAATATTATTCTCATCTAATTATCTCCCTAAGTTTTTTCAATATTGGATGTACGTGAAATAGACAAAATTATCCCCATCTGTGCCAAAAGCATCATCAATGACGAGCCACCATAACTAAAGAACGGTAAGCTTATTCCTGTGTTTGGTATTGTATTTGTTACAACTGCGATATTTAAAACAACCTGCAATCCAACCTGAACAGTAAGGCCTATTCCTAAAAGCATTCCAAATTTATCTTTTGCCCTCATAGAAAGTACAATTCCTCTCCATATAAGCATTGCAAACAATATCAATATTATTAATGCGCCTATAAAGCCTAATTCTTCACAAACTACAGAAAAAATAAAATCGTTTTGGGGTTCTGGAATATATAAATATTTCTGCCTTGAATTTCCAAGCCCAACACCTAAAAGTCCTCCTGAACCAATAGCATAAAGACCTTGCTTTGTCTGCCAGGTATCTGCTCCTGAAGTTGATGAAAAAGGATCAAGCCAGCCTGAAATTCGGTCATTAGCATAAGTAAGCTTATCTGTAAAAACTACAAGATATATAAGTCCTGCAGAAATAGCCCCCAAAACCATACCAAACCATTTAAGCTGTACCCCACCTATAAACAACATTAAAGCCGAAAGTAAAACAACTATAACCGTACAGGATATATGAGGCTCTAAGGCAAGCAAAACAACTGTAGGCAACAAAATTATTGCAAACGGAAGTATACCATATTTAAAAGTCGACATTTTCCTAAAATTAATCGATATAATATGAGCAAACGACAAAACAATTGCAAATTTCGTTATCTCAGATGCCTGAAAACTAAATGAACCCAATTGAATCCATCTGTGTACCCCATTTACTACAGGCATAAACAAAACCAAAACAAGTAAAGCAAATGATACAGCCAAAGAGGGAAATGCAAATTTATGCAAGTGATGATAGTCTAAATAGGAAAGTGCTATCATAGCAACAAACCCCATAATAGCAAAAACTATCTGGTTTTTTATAAAATAGTAACTATTACCATTCATATTGTAATACGCATACGGATAACTTGCCGAAAAAAGCATAACAAGCCCTATAACTAATAAAGTAAGTACTAAAAAGAAGAAGGGCATATCCAGGCCTGAACGTATCGAAAATGCCTTGAATTTCTTTCTTGTCTTTTTTGCTTTCGGCTTTCGGTTTTGCTGTTGCCTCTCTTTATTTTGGGGATATGATCTGGGCAACCTACCTACATTTTCGCCGTTCATTACTCAATTCCTCCTCTTTTTATTATTTTACATTCCAAAGAAAACTACTACTAAAGCTATTATTCCAGCTATTATTTCAACTAAACTAAAATTAGAACATATCTTTACCTCAGACCAACCACACATTTCAAAGTGGTGATGTATAGGACTCATTTTAAAGAGTCTTTTTCCTTTTGTTGCCTTAAAATATGTAACCTGAAGTACTACAGAACATATTTCACATATATATACTATTCCTAACAATAACAAAATTATTGGTGCGTTAATTCCAAAAGCTAAAGCACATACCATACCACCGAAAAAGAGTGAACCTGTATCGCCCATAAACACCTTTGCCGGATGGAAATTCCAAATAAGAAAGCCCAAACATCCCCCTGCTAATGCTGCTGCAGATATACTTATTCCCAACATTCCTAAAAAGCCAGCGATTACCATGAAAAATACTGCCGCAAAAAAGGTAACTGATGCATTAAGACCATCTATTCCATCTGTAAAGTTTACAGCATTAGTCATTCCAACTATTAAAAGTGCTGCAAGTACCCAATATATAGGTCCTATATCTACAGATCCAACAAACGGAATTATTGTTGATGTTGTGCTAATCGCACCATTAGATTTTTGTGAATAATATACACTAAATAAATAAGCGCCTGCTACTAAAAACTGAAGAATCATCTTTTGAATTGCAGTAAGACCAAGGTTCCTTTTTTTCACAACTTTTATATAGTCATCTATAAAGCCTATTGCTCCAAAGCCTATTGCCATACCTATTCCTGAAAATACCTTTGTTGACATAACCGGAGTTTCTGCCATATTAAATATACTTCCCTTTGAGAAGAAGTAATATAACGGTACACAAGTAATTATCGTTACAAATATACCAACAATAAACATAATTCCTCCCATTGTAGGGGTTCCTTGCTTATTTTTATGCCAGGATGGCCCATCCTCTAATATTGTTTGACCATATTTTAATTTCTTCAAAAATGGAATTAAATATTTTCCCAATATTGCAGTAATCGAAAATGACATAACTGCTGCAATTAATGACCAAAATCCATTCATATTTAAGTCTCCTTTAAATTTGGTTTTTATAAAAAACTATATTAAATTTTCTACTTAGAATATATGCTATGTAATTTATTATTGAACCTGATCTTTTTGAATAAAGTTCACACTAACTATTGTACCAGGAGGAACCTGTGCCCCTTCTTCTATACTCTGGCTCGACGATACAACACTGCTTGCAGAGGATGTAGAACCAACTATAGATATATTAAGCCCTGATGAAGCTGCCAACTCATTGGCCTGAGCCATAGTAAGACCTATAAACTTAGGTACTGTAACAGTCTCTGCAGTACTATCTTGGTCTGTATATAAAACCACAGTTCCTTCTTTTGGTATTTGTCTTGATGCCTCTGGTATTTGAGAAACAACTTTATCTCCTGAACCCATTACATTAACATTAAGCTCTGCCTGAGTTATTAAACTTTTAGCCTCACTAACGCTCTTTCCAACCACAGATGGGGTACTAACCGCTAACTTTAAGAGCTCCTCTTCTGTATATTTTTTCTCTATTCCTAAATATGGTAAAACCTCTTGCATTACCTTAGCAAAAATAGGGGCTGCGACTGCACTTCCATAATAGCTGTCACCCTTTGGAGTATCACAGAACACAAGCATTGCAACCTGAGCTTTTTCCGCAGGAGCAAAGCCGCAGAAAGATGCTATATAATCCATTCCACCTTCACCACTGCTTCCTATCTTTTCAGATGTTCCTGTTTTTCCTCCTACGCGGTATCCTGCTACATAACCATTTTTACCAGATCCGATCGTTGCATTTGTTTGAAGCATTGCACAAACTCTTCTTGATGTATCCTCAGAAATAGCATTCCTTTTAACTGTAGTACCAAATGATTCTATTATATTTCCGTCTTTATCGATAATTTGCTTAACAAGATGAGGTTGAACCACCTTACCACCATTTGCAATTGCAGAAGCTGCAGTTAACATTTGTATAGGTGTAATACTAAAGTTTTGACCAAAGGAAGCAACTGCTAAGTCCATCGGTCCCATACTTCCATCTTCGCTAAAGAATATATCTTTTGCCTCTCCGGGTAAATCTATACCTGTTTTTTCAGAAAATCCAAATCCACAATAATATTCGTAATATTTTTCAGCTCCTACTCTTTGGCCAAGCATCATAAATGCTGGGTTACAAGAATTACAAAGTGCCTGCAAAAATGTTTGTGTTCCATGGCCTGTAGTTTTATGACATCTTACATATGATGCCCCTTCATATGGTTTCATTCCGCCAGTGCATGTAAATTGTGTATTTTCGTCAACCACATTCTCTTCTATACCCATAGAAGCTGTAACCATTTTAAAAACAGATCCAGGGTAATATGTATCACTTATAGCTTTATTTCTCCATTGTTTTTGCAAGGCTTCTGCTTTTGCCGCAGATTTTTCCTCATCAGGAAGTTCCTCTATTTTCTTTGCCGCTTCCTGATCTGCAATTTCAAATGGCTTATTTGGATCAAAATCTCCCTTTACAGCCATGCCTAAGACTTCACCTGTATTTACGTCCATGATAATTGCTGTTGCTCTGTTTTGAACCTTATTATTTATAACAGCTTCTTCAAGGTTTTTCTCAAGGAAATGTTGAATAACTTCATCAATAGATAAAACTAAACTATATCCATCCTGAGCCGGTATCATCTGCTCATAGTCAAATGGCATATCTGTACCCTTAGCATTTTTAGCAGTTATAACCCTTCCTGGTTGGCCCGTTAAGTATTTATCATAATAAGCTTCTAGTCCTAAAAGGCCCTGGCTGTCCGTACCTGTAAAGCCTATAACCGGTGCAGCAAAGTTTCCATATGGATAATACCTTTTGTAGTCTTCTATTAATCTTATCCCATTTGTTATATCATTATCATTTTTAAACTTGATAATTTGTTCTTTAACATCATTTTCTACTTTTCTTTTAGCAACTGTATAAAACGATCTTTTAGCACATAATTCTTTAAGTCTATCCTTATCCATATCTAAAATTTTTGATAAACCCTCTGAAACCAATTCCTTTTCGGCATCATCTTTTAAGTAAGCCGGCTCTAATACCACTGTCCATACTGTTGCACTTTGAGCCAAAGGCTTCATATTGCAATCGTATATAGTACCTCTTTGCGCATTTATTGTTGTATCTGTAAGCTGCTGTTCTATCGCTTTTTGCTGCAAACTTTCGCCATCAATTAGCTGTAGCTTTGCAAGCCGAAATATAATTACAGAAAATCCAACTGCAACCAAAACAACCAACACTATCAAAGACCTTCTCCACATTCTTAAAGTTGTTCCTTTTGGCATACATATTCCCCCCATATTGCGGATACTTCTCTTTATTATAAAATATATTCCTTTATTTGTAAACAAAAACGAGAGCTAAGAATCCTTAACTCTCTTTTCTATAAAATGTTTATTTCAACTTTTTGTATATTATGCTTAAGAATGTAAAAAAACTCGAGATATCATATCAAAAATACTTTTATTTTGATTTTCACTTTTAACCTCAGCCTTATCTCCATCTGATAAGGTTATATATTCAACCTGTGTTGGCTCTATACGTTTCATACCTAATTTATTTTTAGAATATTCTTCAACTGCTTTAAGGGATGTACTTGCTTCTACCTTCATCTGAAGCTGAGTATATTCACTTTCTAATTCTTGAAGTTGTTTTGTTGAAACATTGATTTGTTCTGTAAGTTCTGTAAGTTCAACCTGGCTATGTACTACTACCAACATAACAGATATAAGGGTAAAAACAGCTAGAAATGTCGATATTGCCTTCAGCGGTTTTATTTTAACCCGTCTGTTTTTTTCAAGTTTACTTTCTGGTATTTTTACGACATTGTTTTTTCTCTCTACCTTTGGAGCTGCCTCAAATAAAGATATATCATATGCATTATTGTACATGGCCTAATCTCTCCTTTATATTATAAGTGTTATTTTAACTTTACACATCCTCTTAATTTTGCGCTTCTGCTTCTATTGTTAAATTCAAGTTCTTCTTTTGAAGCCTCGATCGGTTTTCTGTTTATAAGTTTTGCTTTCGGTGTTTGTCCACAAACGCATACCGGAAAATCTGAAGGACATACACACCCTTTACACCATGATGCCATTTTACGTTTAACAATTCTATCTTCAAGGGAATGAAATGTTATAACAGCAAGTATTCCACCTATTTTAAGTGATTCAAAAGCCTTGTCAAGCCCTAATGAAAGATTATTAAGTTCATCATTTACAGCTATTCTAAGGGCCTGAAATGTCTTTTTAGCTGGATGTCCCGGGCCTCTTTTAGCAGCAGCCGGAAGTGCTGATTTTACAATCTCAGACAACTCTATTGTTGTATCTATTTTCTGAAGTTCTCTGGATTCAACTATTTTTTTAGCAATTTTCTTATAAAATTTTTCTTCACCATATTCTCTTAATATTCTTTCAATCTCTTTAATATCATAAGTATTAATGATATCATATGCTGAAAGTCCCTTTTGACTCATTCTCATGTCAAGTTTTGCATCTTTATTATATGAAAAACCTCTTTCAGCATCATCAAATTGATGGGAAGATACCCCTATATCTAAAAGGACACCATCTACCTTTTCTATATCTAAATTTTTTAGTACTTCATTTATTTTTGAAAAATTAGATTCTACTATAATCGAATTCTTATACTTAGAAAGTCTTGCGGTTACCGCATTTATTGCATCAGGATCCTGATCTATGGATATAAGCCTTCCTGTAGTGAGTCTTTTTAAAATTGCCTCGGAATGACCTCCGCCTCCGGCTGTACCATCAACATAAGTTCCGTCAGGCTTTATATTTAACAAATCAATAGTTTCGTTAAACAAAACCGGTATATGGGAAAATTCCATCTGCACTGTCCTCTCCTAAAGCTCAAGCAAATCCATTGCTTCTTCTATACTTTCTTCTGTAAGCTCATCGTTAAATTTGTTCCATGTTTCAGAATTCCAAATTTCTGCCCTACTTGAAGTTCCTATAAATGTTATATCCTTCTTTAGCTTTGCGTAATCTCGTAAAGGCTGAGGAATTAATATTCTTCCCTGCTTATCTATTTCTACTTCTGCTGCACCCGAAAAGAAAAACCTTTGAAGCTTTCTTGACTTCGAAATAGGCAAGGCCTTTATTTTTTCCTGTAGTCTTGTCCATTCATTAGATGAAAGAACAAATAAACAGCCATCAAGACCTTTAGTGATATAAAAAACTTCTCCTAAGTCTTCTCGAAATTTCACAGGTACAATTAACCTGCCCTTAGCATCAATACTATGACAATATTGCCCTATAAGCATTCGATCACCTCTTTTTTACCACTAACCTCTACTTTCATCCACTTTAAACCACTTATGTTTAATATTATATAACAACAAACTTAAAATTGCAAGAAAAGTTTAGAATATTATATTACTATTTTTCTCGACATAAAATTTATATTTTTTAATCAAATATATTTTATATATTAACCGCCAACACTCTTATCTTAATACCGCTTCTTAATAAACCATATACAGCAATATAGCTTTTGTTATATTTGAACCTTGAATTTGCAATATACTGCATGGTATAATATTAAGAAATATTTGTCCGCCCGTAGCGAAGCTGGATATCGCAGCAGATTCCGATTCTGAAGACCGGGGGTTCAAATCCCTCCGGGCGGGCCATTATGTTATTTAAGGAGAAATAGTAATGAATGTTTTAGTTGTAGGTTGTGGCTACCTAGGTTGCCGGCTTGCAGAAACACTTTGGCACCATGGCCATCATGTTTCGATCATAGATTCAGACGAAGCATCTTTTTCTCAGCTAAATGATGATTTTGACGGAATGACTATCGCCGGAATGCCTATGGATATGACTGTCCTTAGAAATGCTGGAGTTGAATCCTGCGATGCTGTCGCTGTTGTAACCTCTGACGATAATTTAAATATTACGGTATCTCAAATAGTTATTGAGTTTTTCAAAATAGAAAATGTAGTAACTCGAGTAACTGACCCTGCAAGAGAAAAAGCTTTTAATTATTTTGGTATGAAAACCGTATGCCAAACTAAATTATCATGTGAAGCTATATTTGCAGCTGTTACAAATAATTTAAAGGAAAAACAACTCAGCTTTGGTAATAACACTCTTTCGTTTAAGACAAAGACTATTGAGCCTATATTAATAGGAAGATCACTAGAAACAGTTCCAATGAGACCCGGTGAAGTTATATTAGGTGTAATTGATGAACATGGTAAAATCTCAATGTACGACCGAAAAAATGAAATAATTTTGAATTCTAAAGATCAGATTATATATACAAAAATAATCGTGTAGTTTTTAAAGGAGGAAAATATCTATAATGAAAATTGTCATTATAGGCGGAGGAAAACTTGGATATTACCTTGCACGCAATATGATAGATATGGATTATAGAGTCAAGGTAATCGAAAAAAATAAATCTAAATGTATAAAAATTGCAAATGACTTGGATGCGGAAGTAATCTGCGGTGATGGAACAGAAATAGAAGTTTTAGCAAACGCAAATGTAGGTAGAGCGGACTGTTTTATCGCTGTAACCGGTAGAGATCAAGATAACTTAGTTTCCTGTCAACTTGCAAAGAAAAAGTTTATGGTACATCAAGTTATTGCAAGAGCAAATAACCCAAGAAACCTTGAGGCTCTTAGAAAATTAGGTATAGATAATGCCGTTAGCAGTACTGAAATTATTACTAAACTTATTGAACAGGAAATCGAAAGTGTCGGTGTTCACCTACTTGCAAGTTTAAAAGGTAAGGCAAGCATTTGTACAATAACTGTGCCAAAGCACTCTAAAGTTGTAGGTATGTCTCTTAAAGATATCAACTTTCCAAAATCATCCCTTATTGTTTCTTTACTTAGAAATGATGATATTATTATTCCTCAAGGAGATACTACCATTTGCCGCGGTGATGAAGTTATTGCTGTATGCAAGACTGACTCTCAAAAAGATTTTATTAAAATTTTCAATCAAATGCATTAATTAAATTATTATAATTTGTTTATTTAAGATATTAATATATTTTTTATCAAATAAAAATTTCGTAAACAGCAAAAATTCTTCGTATTTTATATTACGAAGAATTTTTATTTCTTAACTTGGAGGTTTAAAAATGAAATTAAGCAAGATTTTGTCTGGAATAGACTACAAGTGTACTTTTGGAAGTACAGATATTGAAATAAGTGACATTGTCTATGATTCTCGAAATGTAAAAGAAAACTGTGTATTTGTATGCTTAAAGGGTGCAAATGTTGATGGACATAACTTTATATCGGACGCTATTGAAAAAGGTGCTGCCGCTATAGTAGTCAGTCAAAATGTCGATGTACAAAACACTTCTGTTATATATGTGGAAGACACACGAAAAGCTTTAGCTAAAATGTCCGCTAACTTTTTTAACAATCCTGCATCAGAACTTATAACAATAGGTATTACCGGTACAAAGGGTAAAACTACTACCTCATGTATGATAAAATCTATTTTTGAAACAGCAGGATATAAAATTGGCCTTATCGGTACTTTAGGAATTATTATAGGAAACGAAAAAATAGCTACTAACAATACAACTCCTGAATCATATGAAGTACAAAAGTACCTTAGAAAAATGGTCGATGCTGGATGTAAAGCAGCGGTTATAGAAGCTTCTTCTTTGGGTTTAAAATGGCACAGAGTTGATGGTTTTGAATTTAACTATGGTATATTTAGCAATTTCTCTGCAGACCATATCGGAAAAAATGAGCACGAAAGTCTTGAGGAATATCTCGAATGTAAAAGCATGTTATTTAGAAAGTGTAAATTTGCATTAATTAACAAAGACGATAAGAACTGGGAAAACGTATTAAAAAATCATACATGTGAATTCAATACCTATGGTTTTTCAAAGGATGCTGATTTTGTTGCGTCAGATCAATCACTATTGTCAAAGCCCGGATTTATAGGCGTCCACTTTAAAATTAGCGGCAAGTTAAATACAGAAATCGATGTACCTATCCCCGGGGCATTTAGCGTATATAATGCAATGGCAGCAGTATGTATATGTCATGAAATCGGCATATCCGAAGAAAATATCAAAAACGGTATTGCTAATGTTAAAGTTAAAGGCCGCGTTGAGCCTGTAGACGTTCCAGGTAACTATACTTTATTAATCGACTATGCCCACAATGCAATGAGCATGGAAAATATATTATCCACCCTAAGAGAATATAATCCAAATAGACTTATAACACTATTCGGTGCGGGCGGAAACAGAGCCAAAGCAAGACGTTATGAAATGGGCGAAATATCCGGAAAATTATCCGATTTATCTGTAATCACTGAGGATAATTCTAGATTTGAGGATGTAATGGATATTATCGAGGATATAAAGACAGGTATAAACAAAACTACCGGAAAATATATCACTATCCCCAACCGTAGAGAAGCAATAAAATATTGTATTGAAAATGCTCAAGACGGCGATATAATCGTATTAGCCGGAAAAGGTCATGAAGATTATCAAGAGATAAAAGGAATAAAATATCATTTTGATGAAAGAGAAGTAATCGCTAATATCTTAAAAGAGTTAAGTGAGGCCTAAGAATTATGAATTTAACTATTAATGAAATCGTTTCCGCAACCAACGGAAAATTGATTTGCGGTAATCTTAATACATATATCAACTCTATAAGCACAAACAGTAAAGAAATTTCAGAAAATACTCTATTTGTGCCAATAAAAGGACAAAAAATAGATGCTCACTACTTCATTGAAAGTGCATTCGATAACGGTGCTATTGCAACATTAACAGAAAGAAACGAATGTAACCAAAAAGATAAAATATATATCTTAGTAAACGACACCAAACTTGCACTTCAAAGACTTGCCGAATATTACAGAATGAAATTTAATATACCGGTAATCGGTGTTACCGGAAGCGCCGGAAAGACGACAACAAAGGAAATTATTGCATCGGCACTTTCTGCAAAAGGCAGGGTTATGAAAACAAGTGGGAACCAAAATAGTCAAATCGGTGTACCGCTAACTGTATTCAAGTTATGTCCGGAAGACGATTTTGCTATAATCGAACTTGGTATGAGTGAATTCGGCGAAATGGAGAGAATAAGCAAGGTTGCAAAGGTCAACCGTGCGGTAATAACAAACATCGGCATATCTCATATTGAAAACCTAAAAACTCAAGAAAACATCTGCAAAGAAAAACTACATATCATTGACCACTTTGACTCCGAAAGTGTACTATATTTAAACGGTGATGACCCTATATTATCGAAACTAAATGGTAAAATTAACACAAAAACAGTATTCTTCGGAACAAGTAGTTTTTGCGACTACAGAGCAGAAAATATTGAAATTATAGACAACAATACAACCAAATTTGACTTAATAACATCTAATCAAAAAACTAAAATGCAGATTCCTACAATTGGAAATCACAATGTCTTAAACTCTTTAGCAGCAGTTGCAATATGTATAGATCTAGGGTTTAATATTGATGAAATTCAAAACGGTCTAAACACATTTAAGCAGCCAAAAATGCGCCAACAGATTACAAATACAGGCTTTATCACTGTAATTGACGATTCATATAATGCTAGCCCCGACTCGATAAAAAGTGGTATTAATATCTTGAAATCTGTAAGTAATAATAATCGTACTATCGCTGTATTGGCGGATATGCTTGAACTTGGCGAATACTCATTTAATGCTCACTTCTCACTAGGTGAATATTTAGCTGAAAATAAAGTTGATATAGTTTTAACTGTCGGAAATGAAGCAAAAGCTATCTGCCAAGGTGCTTTATCGCAATCTAAAGGCATTAGTGCTAAATCCTTCGAGAATAACGAACAAGTCATGTCCTATTTAAATAAGATCATAGCTAAAGGCGATGTCATTCTAGTGAAGGGTTCAAGAGGAATGCATACAGACGAAATAGTTAATCAGCTTTTGTCGTAAATGTGATTTTATTTACCTATTGTTAAACTAGATACTTTTGTACGAAAAATATATATAAGAAGTCCCACCCTGCAAATTAATGCAAGGTGGGACTTTTCATATATATTAATTGTTTGATTATTTTAAGCTTAAGAATTTTTAAGTGTTACGGTTACAATACCGACTTTTGTAGCTTCAGTAATATCGGTTCCGGCTTTTGCATTTGGTATACCGTCTAGACCTAATTTTACTGTCTTTTGGTTAGCAACTTGGTTATCAGTTGTATATACGGCCAGTGGTACTGTGTTTGTAGTGGTATCCAATGCAGGTTCATCTGTTACTTTTGGATCTGCAAAGGTGCCCTTTGTGCCAGGCTCACCATCACTTGGTGACTTAAACTCATCATTAGTACTGAAAGCAAATTCTACCTTACACGGTGTTGCCGAAGCATTTTTTACTACGATTTGGTCGTTGCCTTCGGCAGCTTCCCATGCTCCATCCCACTTTGATTCATCTTTATTCCAGGTTGCGGTGTATGTATATTGTAGGTCGCTCCATTCTATTTGTAGCCCATAGCCTCCTACAAACTGCCCTGCACCGGTTACATTTCTGCTGCTGCCTTCGCCTAAAGCTGCTATGGCTTCTATATCAGGCACTATATACACTCCTATATCACTAATCGTTGTTGATTTTGTAAAGGTCGATACATTACCGGTTCCTGCAGCATCGCCTAAGCCTAATTGACCATTATTGTTACGGCCTGCACCATATAGTGTATAAATATCGTTTTCAATGCATAAAGCCATGGTGTGGTAAGCTTTACATCCTGTAGATAGCTCATTAGCATTGGTTATATTTGAACTTTTTACAAATTCTGTACTGTAGCTACTAGTATAACCTGAGCCTACACTCGTATTGCCGAACTGGCCATAGTAGTTATAACCACACTGCCAGATTTCACCATTAACTATTACCGCTGTGTGGTTACCACCACAAGCTATCTGCGTTGCTCCTCTTATATTTGAACTTTTTACAAATACTGGACTTTGGGTCGTACTGTTATTGCCGAGCTGGCCTTTTCCGTTATAACCGCACTGCCAGACCTCGCCATTAACTATTACCGCTGTGTGAAAATCACCACACGCTATCTGCGTTGCTCCGCTTATATTTGAACTTTTTACAAATACTGGACTTTGGGTCGTACTGTTATTGCCGAGCTGGCCTTTTCCGTTATAACCGCACTGCCAGACCTCGCCATTAACTATTACCGCTGTGTGGTTACCACCACAAGCTATCTGCGTTGCTCCGCTTATATTTGAACTTTTTACAAATTCTGTACTTGTTGCTGTACTGTTATTGCCGAGCTGGCCACTATTGTTACGACCACACTGCCAGACCTCGCCATTAACGATTACTGCAGTGTGAGAATCACCACACGCTATCTGTGTTGCTCCGGTTATATTTGAACTTTTTACAAATTCTGTACTGTAGTTACTATCAGAACCTGAGGCTACACTCGTATTGCCGAGCTGGCCGTATTGATTTAAACCACACTGCCAGACCTCACCATTATTGCGGATTATTGCAGTATGGCTATAACCACACGCTACATCTGTAGCGTCTTGTATAGGCTGTCCATCAGCATCTACACATTGGGTAAAGGTCGCTGTCTTACTATCGCTACTGCCGCTTGCAACAGCATCGCCAACTCCAAGTTGGCCGGATTGGTTATAGCCTGTTGCCCAGACGGTACCGTCTGACTTTAGGACAGCAGTGTGAGAGCCACCCACTGCAACCTTAGGCGTTACGGTACCCCCCCGCTGCATTTGAGGCTACAAAGGAAGCAGGAACCGCGGCGGCACAGAGCATAACGCTGAGCGCTACTGAAACAAATTTTTTAAACGTCTTTTTCATAACTTATTCCTCCTATTCTTAAATAAAACTTAAATATTAAAATACACGACTAAGCTATTAATTTTAACGCATAAGCAGTTGCTTAGATAGCTGCTATGCCTATATATAAAAAGCCCGATCTGATTCCTTTGAAGTGCATCCCCTCAAAAGCCGATCGGTTCTAAATTTAAACTATTGGGGGATTTTTCACACTAATATCTTCCTCTGACATTCGTTTTATAACATCACCACACTTTATTCAACCTACAGGAAGAATAATATAGACAATATTAACTATATCTTTCCTGTGATTATAGGATAACACTTACAAAACGAATTGTCAAGTATTTTGTCGAATTTTTTTAACAAAAATTATATATTGTACTAAACCCTAGTATACATAAGGGTTTTGGCATATTTTTAGTTCTATTTTTGATTAAATTCGTTGGTCTTAATTGTATATTTGTAATCGTTTCGTGGACAAAATTGGGACACCTCTAAACTTTAGCCTACTTAAAAGCAAAAAGGGCTACCCAATCGGGTAACCCTCTTTTATTAGCATTTAGAAAATACAAATTCCTCATCTTTGAAGTCGCAAACCACCTTGTCGCCTGCTGCAACTGCTTTTTCAAGTATTTTCTCTGAAAGTTTATCTTCTATCTTAGATTGAATCGACCTTCTAAGCGGACGTGCACCATATACAGGGTCAAATCCCGCTTTAGATATCGCCTTAACAGCCTCGTCTGTGAAGTCTATTTCTATATCCATAGCACTTACTCGTTCTTTTAGACTTGATAACATTCTTCTTGCAATTTGTTCAATGTCGTCACTTGTTAGTTTGTTGAATACGATAATATCATCAACCCTGTTTAAAAACTCCGGTTTAAATGTATCGCGTAGTTCCGACATAACTATATCTCTCAATTTCTTTGTATCCGGATCGGACGAATCAGTATCGTTAAATCCTAGACTTGGTTTGTTTTGAGTTATAATTTTTGCACCTACGTTGGAGGTCATTATAATAACTGTATTCTTGAAGTTAACTTTTCTTCCTTGGGAATCAGTCAATTGACCATCCTCCAATATTTGCAAAAGCATATTGAAGACATCTGGGTGAGCCTTTTCTATTTCATCGAATAAAACTACTGAATATGGTTTCCTTCTTACCTTCTCAGTTAATTGTCCACCCTCTTCATATCCAATATATCCCGGAGGCGAACCTACTAACTTAGATACCGTATGTTTTTCCATGTATTCGGACATATCAAGACGTATCATTGCATCTTCATCGCCAAACATCGCTTGAGCTAACGCTTTACATAATTCAGTTTTTCCGACACCGGTTGGACCTAAAAATATGAACGAACCTACCGGACGATTAGGATCTTTTAGGCCTACTCTGCCCCTTCTTATTGCTCTTGAAACTGCACTTACAGCTTTATCTTGGCCTACTATTCGTTTATGAAGGATATCCTCCATTTTTAGCAAGCGTTCACTTTCCTCTTCGGTTAATTGTACTACAGGTATTGAAGTCCAACTCGATACAATATAGGCTATATCCTCTGTTGTAACCTCACCATTAGCCTTTTCATGTTTATCCTTCCAAGCTTGTTTTGCCTGATTTAAATCTTCTCTTGCTTTCCTTTCCTCATCTCTTATACTTGCTGCCAATTCGAAGTCTTGTGAATTAATAGCCTCCGCCTTTTCTTGTTCAAGGTTTTTGACCTTCTTTTCCATATCCTGTAACTCATCAGGAGCAGTATAAGCTCTAAGCCTTACTCTAGATGCAGCTTCATCTATTAGGTCTATTGCCTTATCAGGAAGATATCTATCTGCAATATATCTTGACGAAAGTTTTACTGCAGCCTCAATAGCTTCATTTGTGATTTTAACCTTGTGGTGAGCCTCGTAACGGTCTCTTAAGCCTTTAAGGATTAATATAGCCTCTTCCTCTGTTGGCTCGCCAACAGTTACAGGCTGGAATCTTCTTTCTAGTGCAGCATCTTTTTCTATATATTTTCTATATTCATTAATTGTTGTTGCACCGATAACCTGGAAGTCTCCCCTTGCTAAAGATGGTTTTAATATATTAGCGACATCTGCAGAACCCTCAGCAGAACCTGCACCTATAATCGTGTGGAGTTCATCAATAAACAATATTACATTTTTTGACTTTTTAACTTCGTCAATTGCATTTTTTATTCTGTCCTCAAAGTCTCCTCTATATTTTGTTCCAGCTATCATGCTTGTTAAGTCTAATGAAACTATTCTTTTATCTTTTAATAATTCAGGAACCTCTCCGGAAACTATTTTTAGTGCTAATCCTTCTGCAACTGCTGTTTTTCCGACACCAGGTTCACCTATCAAACATGGATTATTTTTTGTCCTTCTTGAAAGTATTTGTACAACTCTTTCTATCTCATCATGTCGACCAATTACAGGATCTATCTCGCCTTTTTTAGCCATATCGGTTAAATCTCTACCAAACTGATCCAAAGTCTTGGTTCTTGACGAACCCTTTAATGAGGAGTCTTTCGACTTTCCATACATATTTTTTATAGAAGATAACCCAGATAGACCTTCTTCATCTCTATCTGATCCAAAGTAATCATTTAGTTTATCAAGTATATCGGAACTTTTAATTCCCATTTCATTTAAAAATCTTACTGCATAGCTATCGCTTTCTTCTATAAGAGCCACCAAAAGGTGTTCTGTACCTAAATATTCATGATTAAAACGTGCTGCTTGCATAACCGCGATTTGAAGTATTCTTTTTGTCCTTGGTGTAAAGTCATCAGGTGTAACCTTGGTCATTATTCCAACACCTATTTTTTCTTTTATCATATCCTCAAGTACTTCATATTTAGCACCTAAATCATTTAATACTGCAGCAGCAACCCCATTTCCTTCTTTTAATAAACCTAAAAGGATATGTTCGCTACCTATATAAGTGTGACCCATCATCGATGCGTTTTCAATAGCAAGATTAAGAGCCAAATTTGCTTTTTCTGTAAAACCATTAAATCTATACATCAATATTCCTCTTTTCTTAAATTAAGTTTTAGATAAGGTCCTTGAAACCAACTCTGCTCTTGCCTTATCTCTTTGAGCAGGTGTTAAGCTTCGCTTACTATTATATGATAATGTTGCAGGTTGAGAATTAACTATAAGTGAGTCTATCGTATCATAAGATATATCCTTTATTAATCCAATCTCAACTCCAAGCCTTATATTCGAGATTAATTCCATAAATTCTTCATTATTTAATATTCTTGCATTTGAAAGTATTCCATATGACCTTGATATCATATCTAATACTTCTTCATGCCTAGCCATCGATTTGCGGGCATTCCTCTCTTGAGTTGCTAGTTGTAAAGCTATGTTATTCAAATTTTTTATAGCTTCACTTTCTGAAATACCCAAACTTATCTGATTAGAAAGTTGATACAATGCCCCTTTCGGAGAGCTACCCTCACCGTATGTTCCTCTTAATGCTAATCCTAACTTAGAAAGATCGGCCGCAATACGGTTAAGTGCTCCACTTTCCTGTAATGCAGGTAAATGCATTAACAACGAAGCTCTCATTCCTGTACCCAAATTAGTAGGACATGCTGTTAAATATCCAAACTTATCATCAAAGGCATATGAAAGTTTTTCATCTAACAAATTATCAATTTTATCAATTAAGTCATACATTTCATCCAGAGCTAAGCCTTCTTTCATAACCTGAATCCTTATATGATCTTCCTCATTTATCATTATGCTTATTCCTTCATCGTCTGATAAGAGTAAAGTCCTTCCTTCTTTATTAGATATAAATTCGGGACTAACTAAATGCTTTTCTACAAGTGATACAGCTTCAGCCTGTTCTACTTTTTCAATTTCTATTACCTTAAACCTATCTGATAGGGAATTACCTTCAAGTATCGCATTGCTTACTAATTTACTAATTTTATTCTTATCTTCCTTTTTCAAACGACATTCAAAGGGAAACTCTTTTAGGTTTCTAGCAAAACGTACCCTTGTACTTACTACTATATCGCTTTCTTTTCCACTTTTTTCATACCACTTAGTCATTGTTCTTCACCCTTCCTTCTATTTCTCTAATTTTATCTCTTAGTTTTGCTGCTTCCTCAAACTCCTGATTTTGAATTGCCTGAGATAATTTTTCTTTTAAATCTTCTACTTGATTTTTTAATTTAGATTCAGCACTTCCGGAAGAAGCTATCTTCCCTTTGTGTCTAGTATTACCATGTATTCTTTGTATAGATGGTAATATCTCATTACTAAATGTCTCATAACAATGTGCACAGCCTACTCTACCTGTATTTACTATATCATTAAAGGAAGCCCCACAAAAATCGCACCTTTTAACTTTAGGCAATGCTTCTGTTAAGGGTTTCGCATCCAAGAAACTGCTCCATAAATTCCCAAAGTCGGACACAAATTCATCAAACAAATTCATACATCCCATTTCCTTTGCACATTCCGGGCAAAGCATATATTCTTTAAATTCACCATTCACAATCGTTTTAATATGTGTAGTGGCCATATTTTTTAAACAAGATTGACACAACATTTAAAATTCCTCCAAACAAACTTAAATTTGAGTTATTAACATATTTTTAAATAGATTTGCTCTTAAATAATCCCTAAATTCCGGCGGTACGCAAAGATAACTGCGTTCTGACACAGCCGTCAGCATAATATCCGCTATATTTTTATCAATAATTTTCTGCTCTAACATATTGCGAATCATTATATCAGCTGTATTATAATCAAGCCTATTTCCAATCACATTCACAATATGCATTATCGCACTCCCTCTATCCATATTTATTCTCTTTATTCGTATATATCCTCCACCACCTCTTTTACTCTCTACAATATACCCCTGTTCAGGTGTGAATCTTGACGTAATAACGTAGTTTATCTGACTTGGTACACATCCTAGCTCTAACGCTAACTCATTCCTCTTAATTTCAGCAAAACCATCAGATTCCTCCAACATTTTTATTATATATCCTGCAACTATATCGCTCATTCTCATTATAGATTGCCACCTTTGTTTTAGACTTTGACTTTCTTTGATTTTAATTTTATACTCATTATAGAGGCATGTCAATTTTGATTTTAAGCTATTTTTCTTATTTATTTCAATTTATAGGATTATATATATTTTTTTCTGTTGATTTCGAACAGTTACTTTATTTTTCTATTAATTTTTAAAAAATAAATTTTTAGAAATTACTTTGTAACACTCTTAGGCTGTTTATAATAGTATAGTATTGTAAAACATAAAAGGAGGAAATCAATATGTGTAACAATGGATTTTTCGGAGGAAATAACTGTACTTGGGTAATCGTTCTTATCTTAATTCTTTGCTGCTGCTGTGGCAACAACTCAAACAACAATGATTGTGGCTGCTGCTAATTAAATTTTATTAGTTTAGCCCAAACAGAAAAGCCTAGGCAATAAGCCTAGGCTTTTCTTGTTTTATATTATAATTTAACAACTAAAGTGTCTTATTCACTTCTTAATGCATCTATTGGATTTAACATGCTTGCTTTTCTTGCCGGTACCCAACCAAATATGATACCCACCGCAGTTGAAAAGCCAACTGCCAACAAAACGGCATTTATAGAAACTACAAATGGCATATCTAGCGACAAACATATCAACCAAGAAATTAATAACCCTAAAAGTAGTCCTATCAGACCTCCAATAAGCGACAATACTACAGACTCAATCAAAAATTGTAGTTGTATTCTTTTAGGCTCTGCACCAAGCGCTTTCTTTAGTCCTATTTCTTTAGTCCTTTCTGTTACAGAAACAAGCATCATATTCATAATACCGATTCCTCCAACCAAAAGTGCAATAGAAGCAATTCCACCTAGCAGTGATGACAACAAAGTTGTAATTGTTTTCATTGTATCCATTAAAGAATCCAAATTAAAAATTGCGAAACTATCTTCCTTATAGTTAAAAGCTTCATTCAAGACCTTTTGAATATCATTAGTAACCTGATCCTTACATGAAGCATCCTTAAGATACACATCTAAATAGTTGATATGATAATTATTTGTCATCTTCATTGCAGTTGTATATGGTATCATAATTGTATAGTCACTACCAGAATCAAATGAAAGTTGCGACATTAAATCAGATGACGACTCATCTAATACACCTACTACAGTAAGCGAAGTTGAATTAACAACTATAGTTTTACCAATAGGATTCTCCCCTAAGAATAATTTTTCTTCAACATCTTTATCAATAACACAAACCTTATTTTGGCTTTTCACATCAAGATAATTAAATCCTCTGCCAAGAATTACTTCATCTGAGTTTTGGCGAAAATAGTAGTCGTTTTTTCCGTCAATATTAACGTCTTCTTGTCTTATGTTGTCCTTTACTACTGTAGATTTAAACTTAACACTTGGAGAAACCCCAAATACATTATCTGTACTTGAAATTTTGTCTATATCATTAGCACTTAAACCCCTTTTTAGTGGTGTTCCTTTAGCTGTGACGCTTATTTTTCCGGCTCCTAGGTTTTCAAATTCCATAGAGACTCTCTCTGATGCACCGTTGATAACCGTCACTATTGTTATAATCGACAATACGCCTATTATTATCCCAAGTATTGTCAAAAATGAACGCATTTTATTAGAGATGATATTTTGCCAAGACATCCAGAAACTCTCTTTTATCATCGTCGTCATTCCTCCTTTTCTTAGATGTATCCTTCTTCTTAGGAGGATTTTCACTATTAAAATGTATACTTAACGGTTTATTATCGCTTGATGAACTTACTCCAATTTTGTTTAGTACATCCTTTTTATCTTCAGGTTTAATATAATGTACGTCTGTATCATTGTCGTATACTAATTTAGTACTTCCAACTTCAAAAGCGGCATCTTCATTTTCAATCGGTTCTGAAATTATATTTGGTTTGCTTTCTTTCTCTACAATTTTAGGCTCATTGTAGTTTGCACTTACATTATCACCTGCTAATTTAGTACTTCCAACTTCAAAAGCAACATCTTTATTTTCAGCCGGTTCTGAAATTACATTGTAATTGCTTTCTTCCTCTACAATCTTAGATTCATTGTAGTTTGCATTTACATTATCATCTGCTAATTTAGTACTTCCAACTTCAAAAGCGACATCTTTACTTTCAATCGGTTCTGAAATTATATTTGGTTTGCTTTCTTCTACTATGACTTTAGCTTCAGAACGCAAATCACCTATTTCAGATATTTCATAATCTGTATTAGGTTTATCACTATTTTTCTGTCTATTAGGATTTATATCGTTTATTGGATTTGAAACTTCCATATAAAGCAAATTATCATTTATACTCTGAGTAATATTATCTTTCTCGTTTTCACTTTGTTCAAAAAGATTACCATCCAATATCCTAACTACTCTGCTTGCATATTGGGCAATTGAAATATCATGGGTAATCATGATAATTGTTCTTCCCTCATTATTTAAATCTGTAAAGAGCTTCATAACCTGGCGTCCGGTCTTTTGATCTAAGGCACCTGTCGGTTCATCGGCTAAAAGTATTGTAGGATTTGTTGATAATGCCCTCGCAATTGCAACACGCTGTTGCTGTCCACCTGACAACTGATTTGGATAGTGGTTAATTTTATCCCCGAGTCCCACCTTTTCAAGCATTGATTCAGCTATATGTCGACGTTTTGATTTTGGAACACCTGAATATATTAACGGTAACTCAACATTTTCAAGTGCAGTCATTCTTGATAAAAGATGAAATGACTGAAAAACAAAACCTATTTCCTTGCTTCTAATATGTGAAAGTTCTTTTTCCTCCAGGTCAAGAATTTTCCTGCCGGAAAGAGTATAGTCCCCAGATGTAGGGGTATCTAAACACCCTATTATATTCATTAAAGTTGACTTACCCGAACCAGATGGACCCAAAATTGAAACAA
Source organism: uncultured Eubacteriales bacterium (assembly GCA_934464585.1). GTDB lineage: Bacteria > Bacillota > Clostridia > Oscillospirales > Acutalibacteraceae > CAKSJY01. The sequence goes on along the minus strand of CAKSJY010000002.1, from coordinate 84,667 downwards.
ACTCACCCTCGTAAATTTCTAAGTTTATTCCTTTTAAAACCTCTTGTTCTTCCATCCCCATATGATAAGTTTTTACTATCGAGGACATTGATAGGATTTTTTTACTCAATTCATACCCCTCCTATCAAGAATTAGAGTTTGATTCTTCGTCTTGATTATATGTTGATATAAGTACAATATCATCGATTGATAATCCATCTAAGATTTCAACATAGTTTCCATCATTAACCCCTGTTTTAACATATATCTTTTCTGCTATACCTTGGTCGCCCTTTCTATTTACATAAGCTTTATTGTTATCATCAAACTGTAAAGCCTTCATAGATATCGACGGTGCTGATTTTACACTTTGGTTAAGCGCAGTTACTTCACAAGACATTCCTATCCTTATTTTGCCATTATTTTCAACACTTACAGTCGCAGGGAAATAAGTTACTTCCTGTTCTTGAACTGCTTCTTTAGATATTGAGGTTACCTTTCCCTTTACATCTGAAAATAACGCATTAATTCTTACAGTTACATCCTTATCCACAGACAAAGAATTTATATCATACTCGTCAATTTTAATATCAGCTTGCAATGTATCATAATTGACAATTGTAGCAAGTGCTGCACTATTTGAATATACTCCTCCCTCTTTAGCAGAAACAGAAACAACTTCACCAGTTACATTGGAGGTTACTGCTTGATTGTCATTAACTGTAAATATAGTGTCTCCCTTTTTTACCTTGTCGCCTTCCTTAACATGAATCTTTTTCACTTGCACAGCTACATCTGCCGAAATAGTTTGGCTCTCTTTTGCAGATATGTGTCCACTAAAGCTATAGTATGTCGATATATCTCTACCAACTACAGTCTCTTCAGTATATTCAGACGACTTAATGAATAAGCTACAAGACGCCACTATACCAATTATCAATACTAAGATGATTCCCAAAACTATAAATTTCTTTTTTGATCTTTTTTTCTTCACAATATTGCCCCCGGTTGATTTTTAAATTAATTATTTTTCATTGTCTTTCTCTCTATAAATTTAACAAATTCCACTATAGGAACTATTGATACAGCAATCAACAATGAAATAACATACTCAAATAATGATATAAATTCAAACCCAAATAATTCTGATAAAGTCGGAACATAAATTACCAATATCGTTAATAAAAACGATAATATCATAGATGCCAGAGCATAAACATTTTGAGTTTTCAACGAAAATATTGAGCCTTTTCTTGATCTAACATTAAATGAATGGAATATTTCCGCCATAGACATTGTTAAAAATGCCATTGTCATACCATCTGAACTATTTGCTATCTCAAATACACCTGATTCTATATAGTGACCTACAAAATAAGAGAGTAATGTAAGAATTGATATTAAAATCCCCTGATACAAAATGTCAAATCCCATGCCCCCGGAAAATATACCATCTTTTGAACTTCTTGGTTTTTGTTTCATAAGATCCGGTTCTGATTTCTCCATTCCTAACGCTAAAGCCGGGAAAGTATCAGTTATTAGATTAATCCACAAAATATGAATCGGATTTAAAATAGTGAAACCTAGTATTGTTGCCACAAATATAGATATAACTTCACTTATATTTGATGAAAGCAAAAATTGAATTGCTTTTCGTATGTTGTCATATATTCTTCTTCCCTCAGACACTGCATACACAATAGTTGAAAAATTATCATCCGACAAAATCATATCTGCTACATTTTTTGTTACGTCTGTACCTGTAATGCCCATTCCAACACCGATATCCGCACTCTTAATTGATGGTGCATCATTTACACCATCACCAGTCATAGCAACAACCATACCTTTTGACTTATAGGCATTTACTATCCTAGTCTTATGCTCAGGTTGAACTCTCGCAAAGACAGAATATCTTTCAATAGTTTTTTCAAGCTCTTTTTCACTAATTTTATCAAGCTCTGCTCCCGTCATAGCCTGACTAGAGTTCTCTATTATACCCAATTTTTTCCCTATAGCTACTGCTGTATTTATGTGGTCACCAGTTATCATTATAGGATGAATTCCTGCACTTTTGCAATCCCTAATTGCCTTTAATGCTTCATCTCTTACAGGATCAATTATACCACAAATACCTACAAAAATTAAGTCCTTTTCATCTTGCTCACTACTAAATTCTTTCCTATCAACATTTAGTTCTTTATATGCACCTGCTAAAACTCTTAAAGCCTCACCTGTCATTTCTTCATTCTTCTTTAAAACTTCATTTTTAATATCATCCGTTAAATCACATACACTTTTACCATCAAAATATTTTGTGCATTTGCTCAAAATTATATCAGGAGCACCCTTTGTATATTGAACTACCTTATCTTCGTCTGATTTATAGAATGTAGACATCATTTTTCTTTCAGAATCAAACGGAATTTCAGCAAATCTCTTATATTTTTCATTTAGTTTATTAATATCTTTTAATGTTGATGCCCATGAAAGCAAAGCAACTTCTGTTGGTTCACCTATAATCTTAGAATTCTTACCAAACTCCGCATTGTTGCAAAGGGCCATAATATTTGACAATAGCTCCTTATCATAAGAATAGCTGTCAACCACAGTCATCTGATTTTTAGTAAGGGTTCCCGTTTTATCTGAACAAATAACTTGTGTACAGCCCAATGTCTCAACAGCTGTAAGTTTCCTTATTATAGCGTTCCTTTTCGCCATTCTTGTAACACCTATAGAAAGCTGAACTGTCACAACTGCAGCCAATCCCTCCGGAATAGCTGCTACCGCCAAACTTACTGCAAGCATGAATGTATCTATCATTGTATTCGGATTTAAATCTCCCGCTCTTATAATACTAAATAAAAACAAAAATGCACATATACCCAAAACTACATAACTTAGTACCTTACTTAATTGATTTAACTTCTTTTGAAGTGGAGTAGACTCGTCTTTTGCTTGTACTATTGCCCCGGCAATCTTACCCATCTCAGTTTCCATACCGGTTTGTACTACAACGGCTTTTCCTTTACCAAATACGACATTACTCCCCATATATATCATATTTTTTCTATCTGCCAAAGCAATCGTTTCATTATTAGAATCTAAAACCTCGCTTTGTTTACTTACAGGCAACGATTCACCAGTAAGCATAGATTCATCTACTTTCATATCTATGCTTTCAATTATTCTTGAGTCTGCTGGTACCGAATCACCCGCCTCTAAGAGTATTACATCTCCGACTACTAAGTCTTCACTTTTTACATTTGAAATAACTCCGCCACGTATAACCTTTGAAACCGAATAGGACATTTCTCTTAAAGCTTCTATAGCCTTTTCAGCCTTGCTTTCCTGATAAATTCCTAAAAATGCATTTATTATAACAACAAATAATATTATAAACACATCGGTAAATGACTCATTTTGGTATATAGAAGTCACTGTTGAAACTAAAGCAGCAGACAACAATACTATTATCATCGGGTCTGCAAGTTGATTTAAAAGACGCCTAAAAAAAGAGATTTTTTTACCCTCTTCAAGCTTATTCTTACCATTCTTATCAAGCAATTTTTTCGCTTCCTCAGTTGATAAACCTTTGCTTGAAGAATTAAGTTTATTAAAAGTATCTTCGATAGAGTATAAATGAAAATCCATATAATATTCTCCTTTTTATATTCTTGCAAACCTTTACTATAATATAATACTATATTTAATATAAATTAGCAAGTTAATTCCCAATAAATTATTTTTAATATTGTTCCCCGAGATATTTATTTTTTTACACATAATTAAACTTAAAATATTGCATTTTAATGTAAGTAAAGTTAAAATATGTTATATATAGATATTGAAAGGACGTAACTTATGCAAAAAAAGGTTTGTATAATATATACAGGTGGCACTATCGGTATGAAACCTACCGAACACGGTTTTGCCCCTAAAGAAGGTTATTTAAAAAGTGTACTGGAAAATATGCCAGAACTTAAATCTGATGAAATGCCACTTTTTGAATTAATAGAATATCATCCACTCTTAGACTCTTCATATATTTCGGTTGATGAATGGGTAAAAATTGCAAAGGATATTAAAGATAACCATGATAAGTATGATGGCTTTGTCATACTTCATGGTACAGATACAATGGCATATACTGCATCTGCCCTTTCGTTTATGCTAGACGGAATAAAAAAGCCAATAATTCTTACTGGGTCTCAGATTCCGTTTTGCAAACTTCGAACAGATGCTCGCGACAATTTAATTACGTCAATGCTTATTGCCGCTAATTATAATATACCTGAAGTATGTTTATATTTTGGCGGAAAACTACTTCGAGGAAATCGCTCAACAAAGGTCGGATCCGATCAACTCGTTGCATTTGACTCCCCTAATTTCCCCGCTTTACTTGAAGCCGGAGTTAAAATGATACCAAACACCCATATAATAAAAGAGGCTGATAAAAATCAAGAGTTAACCTTAAATGAATTTAAAAAGCACAGAATCGCTGTAATAAAAATATTTCCCGGAATTCAGTTTGCTACATTTCAGGGACTCTTAACAAACGATTTAAAAGGAATAGTAATCGAAGCTTTCGGAAGTGGAAATGTTCCTGGAGGTCCTAACTTAGAAAACCTTCTAAGAAAAGCAAAAGAAAATCATACAGTAGTTGTAGTATGTACACAATGTGTAAGAGGTTCGGCTGTAATCGGCAGATATGAAACCAGTAAAATATTATTTGAAAACTCTGCAGTCAGCGGATATGATATGACAGTCGAAGCTGCAGTCACAAAATTATATTCCCTTCTAAGCAAAGATTATCCATATGACACTATAAGAGCTCTTATGGAAAAGAACCTTAAGGGAGAACTTACAGAATATTTGCTCGACACATAATCAGCATAATTTTATAATAAAATCTATGGAGGTAAAAAATGAAATTTATATCATGGAATGTAAATGGTATCAGAGCCTGCTTATCAAAAGGATTTTTAGATGTCTTTAACAAAGCCGATGCCGACTTTTTTTGCATTCAAGAAACGAAAATGCAAGAAGGCCAAGCTGAAATAAATACACCCGGTTATTATCAATTTTTTAACAGCGCAGAAAAAAAAGGCTATTCTGGTACTGCTATATTTACAAAACACCAACCAATATCCGTACGTTATGATATTGATATTCCCGAGCATTCTCACGAGGGACGTGTTATAACCTTAGAAATGGAAAACTTTTTCCTTGTAAATGTCTACACCCCAAATTCAAAAGAAAAACTTTTGCGAATTGACTATAGAATGCAGTGGGAAGATGATTTTCGTAACTATTTAATTAATCTAAAGGCCAAAAAGCCGGTCATCGTTTGCGGCGATCTAAATGTAGCACACAACGAAATTGATTTAAAAAATCCAAAAACTAATCGAAAAAATGCAGGATTTTCTGACCAAGAACGCTCGAAAATTTCAGAACTTTTAGAAAGCGGTTTCATAGATACATTCAGGTACCTCTACCCTCAAAAGGAGCACATATATACCTGGTGGTCATATCGATTTAATGCAAGAAAGAATAATTCAGGATGGCGTATTGATTATTTCTTAGTTTCTGATAATATAAAAGATAAAATAAGTGATTCGATTATACATTCCGACATTTTGGGAAGTGACCACTGCCCTGTTGAATTGATATTAAAAGATTAAAATTTATATCACACAAAGCAATCTGTGCTATAATATAGTTTAAACCTATTTTTTACTATGACTTTAATGTGAAAGGATTGAAAATAAATGATAGAAGTAAATAATGTGAGCAAATCCTATGGTCGCAAGAAAGTTCTTAACGACATAAGTTTTCGCGTTGAAAAGGGTGAAATCCTAGGATTTTTAGGCCCTAACGGAGCCGGAAAATCCACAACAATGAATATTATAACCGGATACCTTTCCTCAGACTCAGGTGACGTTATAATCGATTCGTACGACATATTAAAATCACCTCTTAAAGCTAAATCTAAAATCGGTTATCTCCCTGAAATACCACCTCTCTACTTGGATATGACCGTAAAAGAATACTTAAGCTTTATGTTTGATTTAAAGAAAGTTAAGGAATCAAAGCAAGAACATATAAATGAAATTTGCGAGCTTGTACGAATTGATGATGTATATGAAAAGATTATCAAAACTCTTTCAAAAGGATACAAGCAACGTGTAGGCTTAGCTCAGGCACTTTTGGGATATCCTCCTGTTATTATATTGGACGAACCAACAGTAGGGCTAGATCCTAAACAAATAATTGAAATACGCGAGCTTATAAAAGGACTAAAGCAAAGACATACAGTAATTATTTCCTCTCACATTTTGCCTGAAATACAGGCTGTTTGCGATAGAGTATTGGTTATAAATCAAGGAAAAATCATTGCAAATGATACACCTGAAAATTTATCAAAAAATATGAGTAGTGGCAATAAATTCATTGCAAAAATTCAGGGTGAAGAAAACGCAATCTACAATACACTTGTTGCATTAGATGAAATTGTTGGAGTAAATAAAATCGGTAATCCCGAAAAAGATGTATTTGAATTTGAAATAACTGCTTCTTCTGATGCTGATGCCAGACCTATAATCTTTAGAGAGATGTCTAAAGACAACATGCAAATCTTAGAGCTTAAAAGTGCTAAAATGAATCTTGAAGATATATTCCTAAATTTAACAGAGCAAGATGATAGTTCATCAGATTTAGAAGATACTATATCAACCTCTGAAGCAGAAAATAACGAAACCGAAACATCAGAAAACAGCGAATCGGAAAATCCTGAAAATGATAAAGGAGAAAATCAATGAAAGCAATAATAAAAAAAGAATTATTATCATACTTTTCTTCAGCAATAGGCTATGTTTATCTTGCCGTATTTTGTTTATTTGGTGGGTTTTACTTCTTTGCAACCTCACTTTTTTCAAACAGTGCAAGTTTAAACTATGTATTTTTTAATTTATTTACAATAGTAGCCTTTTTAATCCCAATATTAACAATGAGATTAATAAGTGAAGAAAAGAAACAAAAAACTGACCAAGCTCTACTTACCGCACCAATTAGCATAACCGCTATCGTTTTTGGTAAATACATAGGTGCTTGTTTGATGTATTTAATAGGTATATCTATAACATTAGTATATGGAATAATTATTTCCTTCTTCACAATGCCTCAATGGCCTGTGATAATTGGTAGCTTTATTGGACTTTATTTATTAGGAAGTACATTGATTGCTATATGTATGTTTTTATCATCATTAACTGAAAACCAGATAATCGCTGCAATATGTGGCTTGGCTGTCGGACTTTTTGTGTTATTATCAAATTCTATTGCAAGTATTATACAGATACCTATTATAACCGATATTATTAAAGAACTCTCATTTATAGGCCATTATAATAATTTCACAATGGGAATTATCAGCTTGGTGGATTTAGTATTTTTCCTATCCATTTCAGCTCTGTTTATATTCTTAACAATACGCATCTTTGAAAAAAGACGATTTAACTAAAGGAGGGTGCTGAAATATGAAAGAGAAATTAAAAATGCTAAAAGACGCACGTGTGCGTTATAAAACTATCGGAACAGCTATTACTATATTAGTCATTATTGCTGCAATATTTATAAATATGGGTATGTCTTCCTTAGGAAAATCTCATGATCTTAATCTCGACTTAACTGGAGATAAAGTCTTTAAACTAACAGACACATCAAAAGAATTCCTGTCTTCATTAAACAAAGACGTTGAAATTATTGTTTTAAACTCGGAAGATAAATTTGTTGCCAACGGGGAATACTTTACCCAAGCCAATGAGGTATTAAAACAATATGCACAAAACTCAGACAAAATTACCTTGTCATATATAGACATGACTGAAAATCCTACTTATCTTTCTGAATACACTAAAGAGGATTTACAAACCAATTCTATATTAGTACGATGCGGTGAAAATCACACTATATTAACCGCCACTGATATCTTTGACATCGAATCATCCTATCAGGGAACACAAATTACATCATCTCAAGCTGAACAAGCCATGAGCAATGCTATAATGACTGTAATAAGTAATAGAAAAATAAATGTTTCATTAATAAGTGGATTTGATGAGGAAGACTCCTCTGCATTAGTTTCATTATTGGAAAATAACAATTATGAGGTAAACACACAAGCAATCTTAACTGAAAATATTAACCAAGATGCAGAAATGGTAATTATATACGGACCAAAAAGAGATTACGATGCAGATGCTATTGCTAAATTGAACACATACTTAGAAAATGGCGAAAACAATAAAAACATTTTATATGTTGCAAGCCCTAATCTAAATGAGGCTCCTAACTTAAATGAGTTTTTAAGTAATTATGGCATAAAAATAGGCGACGGCCTTGTCTACGAAACTAACGCTAAAAATCTACTAACACTAAATAGTCCATTTTACGCTATTAATGAGTATACACAATCAGAATATTCAAATTTAATTAAAAATAAGGATATCCCGGTTTCTATTCCCTATTGCCATCCTATTGAAGTTTTGGATGATTCTAAAGTTACAACATTATTGCAGTTCTCTGAAACAGCAGGAATTATTCCATCAGACTCAGATGAAAACTGGACTCCATCAAGTAATGACAACAATGGTCCTATCCCAGCAATGGCTATATCAACAACTAGTGGAGAAAAGGCTTCTAATGTTGTCGTGTGTGGATCTGTTTTAGGATTTGATGGTACATTCCTATCAAGAGGTTCATTAAACAATTCATCATATTTCTTGAGTTTATTTAATAAGTTAACAGATCAAGACCCTGGAATCCAAATTGAATCTAAAAGTATTAGCAACCAAGAGTTAGGAATCACATCATATCAAGCTACTATAATTTCCATTGTATTAACCCTGGCATTACCATTGGTTATAATAACTATAGGAATAATCGTATGGATCAAGAGAAGAAATAAGTAGTAAATAACAAAAAAGAATCCTCAGCAAGTAAAATTACTAAGGATTCTTTTTTATTTTATCACTCTATTATTTTTAGTATATAACTAATAGGATAAAACTACTTTTATTTTTCAATTAATATCAAGTTTTTGTTCCATTATCAACTTTTGTAAAATCCGAAAGGTAAATGGGCCCTGCCTTAGAACCTTTGGTTGCATCTTTTCCAGAATTATTTGAAGATTCCTTAATCTTTTTCATAACTTCTTCCTCTTGCCATGTAGAACATATCTCTTCAATGCACCCAATTATCCTATTAATGTGATTCCCGTCCCAATTCCCATCTTTCTGCATTTTAGCTAACTCACTATCCTCTTCCAGAGCAATTTTTACACCCTCTTTAATCCATTCCTTAGGCCATGATCTAAAAGAATAGTTATAATTCTCAGTAATTACATCATTTAATAATAACCATTTGTCCTTACCACCTATATTCAAAATTTTAGCTAATAAAATTCTGTTTCTGGCAAACTTATGTACTACTGTGTCATTAATTGGTCTACCATCAGAAAGACTATGTAACATTTTACGATATAAAGGAGAATTATACTCCTTCATTCCATTATTAGATATATCTTTTAACCCACATCCAAACAAATCCTCTATATCTTCGTCTATAAACTTAATTGATGTCTTATCAAAATATTTTAGGAATTCATCATATATATACCTATATTTTATCATCTCTTCACGAGATACATATTTTAACTTATGCCCAAATAGGAAACAGACATCCTCATCTATCTTTTCAATAGGTCTATTTTTAACATCATCGGCCACTATATATAAATCAGTGTAGTTTTCATAAGCCACCCGTGCATGTTCTGCACCATCCCCTATAATCGGCACGCTTCCATTTTTATTTCTCTTTTGTTGTGATTTTGATAATGGATCTATTAGTAGATCGAAATAATTATTTATATCTTTTCTTATCTTCTCACCAAAACCATTAAATCCTTTAGATAAAAGTTTTGTATACTGGTCAATAACATCCTTTGTACCATTACCTATATCAAAAAAGTGGTAATTCTCATAAAGTATTCTAAGATCTTCACTGTCCTTTTCTAACATATCTGTCCCATAATCGCGTTTTTCCACTATTTTACATAGTTCTCCTATGCTTTCCGGATAATCACCTTGAACTTTTGTCCAGCTAAATACATCATATACTGTTTTAACAGTCTCTACCGATACACCTATTTCCTCAGCAATTTTTTTATTCTTTACTTTTTTAGCAATCCACATACCAAGTGGAAGTATTCCTAATGTTAGAATTCCTCCTACTACTAACCCCGCAATAGCACCTACACTCATCTTATATTGCACTACATTCGTTTTTTCCCTTGGAAGTATATATCTGTCGCTTTGGATTTGATGTTTGGCAAGCGAAACTTCACCTTCTTTGGAGAATTGTATTGCTTCATCTTCCAAAGAAGTATCACCTACATTGCCTTCAGTTGCTGTACCGATAGCTTGCTGATATATATGTGTTAGTTCATGCTTAATTACTTCTTCATCATTTCTTTGATCTGAGGTCACAAAAATACTATTTCCGCTAGCTAACGCAACAGAATCATCAGCCTCTTGCTCGTCCATTACATAAAATTTAACATTTTTAGCGTCCATATTAAATCTGTTTCTTGCCCAGTCTACCGCCCACTGTGGCAAACTCTCTTTTTGCACCTTAAAGTCAGAGGAGATGTTTCCTCCCGCAAATGTCCCTGTATCATTCTTCTTTGATAATTGCCCATCATCTTTTTTGTAATCATACATAAACAACACCCCATACTATAATAAAAATATTGGTTTGCCTTATTGATTAGTATAGTTCCTTCAACAATATATCTCAAAAAGTCTTTCTTTTAGTGCAACTATACTTTCTTTTTTATAAAAAATCAAATTTTATTTCATTTAACTGCTCCGTAAAAGCCCACTATATATTTTAAATAATTTTACTTTTATTCGAAAACACTTCGCAATTACCGCTTACATCCCAGCACCAAAAGACACCTTAAAATCAAAATGCTACATCCTTCTATCCAAAGAAAATGTAGCATTTTTATTAATTACGAAAGTTATCTGATGTATGCAACTTCATAGGCATCTAAGGATCTCAACAAAATAAATTACTGATAAGCAACAACATATAGCCAAACTTAAAAATATATACCTAATTATCAGTAGATTGAGAAATAAACCACCATCCTCACATTTATATACTTACCGATAAATCTCTTTATCATACCCTAATCCAAGGTGACACTGTTATCCAACTTTACCTTCTCTACTGTACCATTGATTAATTTTTCAATTTTTTCTTTCGTCCAATCACTAGCTTTTTTACATTTTTCTAACTCTTCATCCTGATTTATTACAGAATTTACATATATCACAATAGTTTCCCATCTATAATCCTTCATAAATTCAAAATGGTCTGCTAAGGATTCAGTTAAATAAACATATTCCTTTTTGCCACCCGTTATCCCTAATCTCTCACTTAATTTTGTCCTTATAACATAAAACAACTTCATCTTTGCCTCATCTGTAAAGCACGATGTATTAAGTGCTAAATATCGAAAGGCCCTTTTACTGCTGTCCTTGGTACCGCGTATATCAAATAAAGCATCATAAGTTTCGGAAAGTTTTTCAGGATTTAATGTAATCAATCCTTTTGCACATAAGGCTCTATACTCATCTATTTCAGTAGACGACATTTCTTTAAAGGATTTTCCAAATAGTATAGACAAATCATACATCATTATCTGGTATGAGCCACTTGTATAGTTAAATAAAGTTCTTGCGCCTTCGTTACCAAATTCATTATTCTGTGATACTAGGAAATCGTGAGCACCCTCAAATCTTCTTGTCCTAAATCCTCCAGTTGACGCATACAATGACCAAAGTGACCTCATCTTCTTTTGATTTTCTTCATCCCAACATTTGATATACCACTCCATTTTCAACTCATTAGTAGCATCACCAATTTCTTTATTTTTTTCTTTTAACATAGCCTCAGCATCTGGTATACCAACCTCAGTATATAATGCCTCGTTTAGTTCTTTATCAAAACCAGGAAATCCTTTATATAATAGATCAACATATTCTAAAAACCAATCCTTTTTATGTGAACTAGTGAAAAATCTAGCTACTTTATCATTAAAAAGATCATTTAATTTATTGCTGTCCATTGACAATTGAGATCTTTTTTTTGGATTCTCTTCTGCAAATTTACATAATCTTTCAAAGCAAGTCAATCCCTTATCTCCACTCGGTTTATCAAATTGATTACTAACAAAGCAGAAGTCATCATACACCTCTTTTATTAATCCTAATTTTACTGTCCCCCTTAGTTTCTTATAAGTTTTTTTACATTTATATGATTTCTTCACTTCTTGTACTATAAGATTAGCAACAGTAATTGTTGCCCAAAGTGGCGTTAGTAGTGATATACCAACCATTCCTGATATTACTATTGCTGTCATAATAGCATCAGCAATTGAAAACTGCACTACATTTGTTTTTTCTCTTGGAAGTATGTATCTATCACTTTGAGTTTGATTTTTAGCAAGCGAAACTTCACCTTCTTTGGAAACTTGCACTGCTTCATCTTCCAAAGAAGCGTCATTTGCATTGCTTTCAGTTGCTACACCAATAGCTTGCTGATATATATGTGTTAGCTCGTGCTTAATTACTGTCTCATCGTTTTTGAGTTCTGAAGTAACAAGAATGTTATTCCCGCTAGCTGCAGCAGAGAAACCTCCGACTTCCTGCTCATCCATTACATAAAATTTAACACTTTTTGTGTCCATGTTAAATCTATTTCTTGCCCAATCTACCGCCCACTGTGGCAAACTTTCCTTATGTAGCTTAAAATCTGAGTATATATTTCCGCCCCCTGCAAACATCCCTATTTCATTTTTCTCTGATAATTGTCCATCATCCTTTTTGTAGTCATACATAAACACACACCACCATATTTTAATAGAAATATTGGTTTGCCTGATTGATTAGTATATTTTCTTTAACAATACATCTTAAAAGTTCTTCTTTATAGAGTATATTATACTTTCTTTTCTGCAGAAAGTCAAAGTTTATTTCAACCCCTTTTACCGCAACATATTTATTTTCCATTTACTCAAAATTTACTCTACATATGCAATTATAACCTAGATGCACGTCCTCAAAAATGAATCTGTAAATAGCAAGAATCCCTAATAAGTACAATTGTTTATCAGGGATGTCTTTAATATTTTAACCTTATAATTACAGATTCACTCTTAGGATCACCAGATAAGCTTAATGATATATTGTACAATTGGCACCAAGTGGGAATGTGTTTACTTTGCTCTATTTAATATCATAAGTACCAAATTATTCCCTGTCGATTACTTCTTTATATCTCCTTCTTTTGATGCAAATGCTTTATATATTTCCCTATGACAATTCCAAATTGAGCGTAAATAAACCATATAAGTAGGACTCATACGATCCAGATTTCTCATACGTTCTCTTTGTTTAATAATAAATTCTCTTTTTTCAGTAAACTGCTCCTCTACAGCAGGACCCCTCTCGTATAGTTTCTCTATAAATTCGTTATATGATCCCTCGGGCATCTTCTCTCTTATTTCAAACAATGTAGACCTGATACTGTCTGGTTTCGTTGCTAAAGAAAACTCTGAGAAGAATTTAATAAGACTAAAATTATTAGTGATTGAAGAATCAAGTCTAGAGTTAGATGTATCATCTAATTTATCTATAATTTCTCTACTTAAATGTAACCAATCTTCAGATTGAGACGGATAAATATTCCTTAACTTCCCTATATTTCTTCTTATCTGTATAAATTCCTCTGCCGATTTTATATATTGGCTAAAGCATTTCGTCTTAAGCAGCAACTCTATAAATAATTTACTCCACTTTCTATCTTTTTCTTCTTTTTTTCTTTCTTCTCCTTCTTCCCTTTCTTCTTTTGTATCTACTAACATTTCTTTATACAATCTAATTTTTAAACTATTTGCCTCACGAAGTCCATTATTATATAACTTAGTATACAATTCCTGATCTTCAAATGTCATATCGTATAAAGATTTTCCAAATAAAGTACCAACATCACTTCTCACATTTGAAATAGATCTTTCCTTAAAACCTTTAGTTAAAACATATAATTTTGCATAAGTTGCATAGCCATTTCGTATCTCGTCCTGTTTCCTATTATCGTCACGGACCCTACTTGCCTCGTGTCTCTCATCCCAACCACGTCCAATGTTCTCACTGTACTTAAAATACGGGATCTTAAAATTGTCCTTTAGATCTTGAGCATTCTCTTTCCCAAATCCCTTAAAATCATTCTCTATCAGATAAGCATATATCGATAGCTTTGTATCTTCCTTGCCATTTTTACCGTCGTTTTTTTCAGTTGTCAAATAGCCCGTTTCTCCATAAAGTACCTCAAGTTTTTTATTATCTTCCCTCACTTGTTCCAACATTTCAGGCTTTTCGCCCACAACCTTACATATTCTTTCAAACTCATTCAATGATTCCGATTTTTTATTAGAAAGTATATTCTTGTCCCAGCTAAATATATTATATAACTTTCTAACAATGCTCTCATCTGCACCTGTTTTTTCTGCAATTTTTTTAAATCTTTTAACCTTATACCAATTGTTCAATTTATTATATGCCTTATGTCCTAACCAAGCTGCTATTCCTACCCCTACTATTGCTATTCCCATTATAGTCTCAATGGCTAAAAATTGAACTACATTCGTCTTTTCTCTTGGGAGTATATATCTGTCGCTTTGAGTTTGATTTTTAGCAAGTGAAATTTCGCCCTCTTTCGAAACCTGTACTGCTTCATCTTCTAAAGAAGTATCACCTGCGTTGCTTTCGGTTGCTGTACCGATAGCCTGCTGGTATACATGTGTTAATTCGTGTTTAATTACTGTCTCATCATTTTTAAGTTCTGAGGTAACAAGAATGTTATCCCCACTGGCTAATGCAACAGAATTGTTAGCCTCTTGCCCATCCATTATATAAAATTTAACACTTTTAGTGTCCATATTGAATCTGTTTCTTGCCCAATCTACCGCCCACTGTGGCAAACTTTCCTTATGTAGCTTAAAATCTGAAGATATATTTCCGCCATTCGGAAAAGTCCCCACTTCATTTTCCTCTGATAATTGTTCATTGTCATTTTGATAATCATACATAAGCACACATCCCATACTATAATAAAAATATTGGTTTGCCTGATTGATTAATATACTTCCTTCAACAATATATCTTAAAAGTTCTTCTTTATAGAGTATATTATACTTTCTTTCCTGCAGAAAGTCAAAGTTTATTCTAGATCACCATTCCCCATAACACACTTATTTTTTATTTACTTACATTCACACTAAAACCGAAAAGTTAGCACAAATCCTATATTATATATCCTGAAGGTAAGTCTAATACAAAAGTCATACCTATGTTTTATAACTTGACAACTATTTAAAAAAGATTTAGAATATTGTATGGTAATATTAAATGCCTTATATGCTAAAAGTACAGCATTTGAATTATTTTTTAATAAAAAGGCAAATTAAAACATATATGGAGACGTATCGAAGTGGTCATAACGGGGCTGACTCGAAATCAGTTAGGGAGCAATCCCCCGCGAGTTCGAATCTCGCCGTCTCCGCCAATATATAAAAAGAACCCAGCTAAACTGGGTTCTTTTTATGTCTTGTTATAGTCCTTATATCATAAAACACACCATAGCCAAAACATTCATAAAGTCAACCTATCCCAAATTGCGAATATATCACAATTCGGGGTAGGTTTTAATCTAATTAAATCATTTATTTATTCATGATGAATTTATCTATAGACTCAGCTGCGTGTTTACCAGCTCCCATTGCAAGAATAACTGTTGCTGCACCTGTAACAGCATCACCACCAGCATAGACTTTTTCTCTTGTGGTTTTAAGTGAATCATCGACAATTAAACAGCCTCTTTTGTTAGTCTCTAAACCACTGGTTGTCGATTTTATAAGTGGATTTGGCGAATTCCCAATCGCTATAATAACCATATCAACATCAAGCTTAAAATTAGACCCTTTCTTCTCAATAGGTCTCCTTCTTCCCGATTCATCAGGTTCACCTAATTCCATTTCAACACACTCTATAGCTCCAACTTTTCCGTCTTCATCCTCCAATATTTTTACTGGATTATTTAGAAGCTTAAATATAACACCCTCTTCCTTTGCATGATGAATTTCCTCATTTCTCGCTGGCATTTCATCTTCAGAACGTCTGTATATAATATAAACATTTTCAGCACCTAATCTTTTTGCGCTTCGAGCTGCGTCCATTGCTACATTTCCGCCACCAACAACTGCTACATTCTTTGGAGTAGGTATAGGAGTGTCATAATCATTTTTATATGCCTTCATGAGATTTATTCTTGTTAGAAACTCATTTGCAGAGTATACCCCAGGCAAACCTTCGCCCTCAATACTCATAAAGTTAGGTAATCCTGCACCGGTTGAAACATATACTGCCTCAAAGCCATTTTCAAAAAGTTCATCTACTGAGAGAATCTTTCCGATAACCATATTAACTTCTATCTTTACACCGAGTTGTTTTAAACCTTCTATCTCTTTCTGCACAATATTTTTAGGAAGTCTAAACTCAGGTATTCCGTACATTAGAACACCGCCTGCAGTATGTAGCGCCTCATATATTGTAACATCATATCCAAGCTTTGCAAGATCTCCTGCACATGTAAGTCCTGATGGGCCTGAACCTAAAACAGCCACCTTATGACCATTCGGTTCTGGTTTTTCAACAACAGGGGATATTCTGTTCATAACATAATCTGCAACAAATCTCTCTAGTCTACCAATACCAACAGGTTCACCTTTTATCCCTCTAACACATTTAGATTCACACTGACTTTCCTGCGGACAAACTCTTCCACATACTGCAGGCAAAGAGTTAGTTGATTTAATTATATCATATGCTTCTTCAAGCTCGCCTTCCCTAATCTTTGAAATAAATTCAGGTATTCTTACACCAACCGGACACCCGAATACACACGGAAATGTTTTACAATTAAGACATCTTTCCGCCTCCAACAATGCCTGATCATCTGTATATCCCAATGATACTTCATCAAAATTTTTATTTCTTATTTCCGGTTTTTGTTCCGGCATTTCTACCTTTTTAGGTTGCATATTAGGCATTATCTACACCTCCAAATAATCTGCAATATTCCTCTCTCGATTCTTTTTCTTGTTTCTTATATATTGATGATCTTTTAATTGCCTCATCAAAATCCACTTCATGACCATCAAAATCAGGTCCATCTACGCATGCAAACTTTGTTTTTCCAGAGACTGTAAGTCTACATCCGCCACACATTCCTGTACCATCTATCATAATAGAATTCATACTTACCATTGTTTTTATATTATATTCTTTCGTAAGTTTGCATACAGCCTTCATCATTGGTAAAGGTCCTATAGCAATAACAAAATCATATCCTGCACCATTTAAAATCTGGTCTTTAAGAGCATCTGTTACAAAGCCTTTATGTCCATTTGAGCCATCATCTGTCATTATAAATAAATTTGAAGAAACTTTTTCCATTTCATCTTTAAGCATTATTAAGTCCTCACTCCTGAATCCAGCTATAACATCAACTTCTGCACCCATATTAAATAGCGCCTTAGCCTGCGGATATGCTATAGCACATCCCGCTCCGCCACCTATCACAGCAACCTTTTTATATCCGTTAAGTTCTGATGCTTTGCCAAGTGGTCCTATAAAATCCAAAATAAAATCACCCTTGTTGAGCGAATCCAACAACATTGTAGTCTTACCAACAATCTGGTATATAATAGTAACCGTCCCGCTTTGTGCATCGTAATCCGCAATAGTTAACGGTATTCTTTCACCTTTTTCATTTACTCTTAATATAATAAATTGTCCAGCCTGAGCCTTTTTAGCAACAAGCGGAGCTTCTATAACCATTTTTGTCATAGAGTCATTAAGTTTTATCTTTTCTAAGATACAAAACACAAACAACATCCCCTTTTTCATATTAAACATTATATATCTATATTAATAAAATAATACAATAGTCTTCAGTCATACACCATAGAGATAATTATATTACTTTTTAGGTCTAATTATCAAATGTAAATAACACCTATATTTTTGGATTAGAAAATTTAGGCTTTAATAAACCAAAGAAACAACCTACCATAAAGCAGATTGTTTTTTTTAGTATAATATATACCCTAATCTTTCTCTTGGTCCTTATCTTCTAATTCTTTAACTTCACCAACAATATTACCGCAGTGTATGCAATATATCATTCCTTTATATATCGGTTTCGAACACACCTTGCAGTTATCACCTGTTTTTTCAAGTACTAAAACATTGTTTTCCGGCAATAAGACTTTAGTATTTTTCATCTTTACAAAACGTATAATTTTGCAAAATAATACCACAAGAACAACTAATGCTAAAGCAGTTGCAACACTTATTATTACAACAAACAAGATATTTATTTTTGAGCTATTTACTGTGAATTCTCTTGGATTAGAATACTTAAATTGTGCTTCCAATATTTTTTTATCCTGCGGGTTTAGTGTTTCTTCTGTCTGAGAAATCACGGCATTATTAATATTGTTAGCAGATATAAATTTATATTTCACATATGAATTATATGAAATATCATTGCATAAAGAAGTAAAGTCTATATTATCCTTTACACAAAAAGAGCTTACAGAGTTAAATCCTATATTCGAGTCAAGATAAATACTATTGTTTCCTCCAAAAAGTGAGTTTAGTCCTAAATTAATCTCCTTTGCTGTCCCATTCATTAGTACATTTATAGTATTTTGGCAAACACTAATATCTGCATAATTTGAATTTCTAGCTCTAAGATATCTTAACATATTTTCCTTTGAATCTTCAAACTTCTCATCCTTAAGTTCAAAGGCAATATTCTTTTCAAAAGTACCATCACCATTATCCTTAGTATTTACAATAATATTTTTAGGCGAATAATCTGTTTCACTTTCTGTATCAATGTCTATCTTATCCATGCGCCCGTTAATTGTGAATACATTTCCATTAGATTCACCATATTGCTCAATATTATCTTCATAAAGTTTTGATATTTTAAAATTTTCATTAGAAACAAAACTATATTCAACATCAACTTTGTTATCTGAATTCAAGAAGGCATCCAAACAAATACCTTCTTGAAATACATATTTAGTCGACGAAAGCCTGTCTATATTTTTTGAAAAACTTGCTTGAGATGATTCTGTATCAAAAATAGTATTAGTTTTTTTATTCAATTCCTTTATTGATGAATTAGCACAGTCAATATTAAATACCTTTTCACCATCGCCATCAACCCAATATCCTGTATCGCCCTTTGGTACCCTACTGTTTAAATACTCAGATATTTGGTCGAAATTATCATTATAAGCATTATTTGAAACTGTAAATCCTACACTTCTTGAAAAACTTCCGTTTTGATGTGGTATAGTCACAATATTGATCCTTTTAAGATCTACTGATTTCATTTGGCTAAAATCTACATTATCACCTTGTTCAGAAACAACACCATTATAAGATACGCTTGTACTTAAATTACCAAGCAGATCTACATTTTCGCCCGAAATAAGATTAAGTTCCTTAGCTTTAGTTTCTATAAAGCCTAAAAGATCACTACTTGTAAAATCCTCCCTTATCCTAACGCCATTTGAAAAAGGTGTTTCTGAACAGCAGAAAACCGTACTAGTTTTTCTTCCTAATATAGATTCCACCTTATTTATATATTCATCCTTACTGGAAAACTGCAGTGTAAAAATATAGTCGCAATATAGATTATCCAAATTTTTTTCAACAGATAACTCCGTTGGACAATCAATATTAATAAGTGAATCAAAGGCTTTTTGTCCTCCGTTCACATTTTTATCTATATACGTCCTAGGTAAAGATAATTTCATTACCCTAGATCCTATGCAATTGTTATTGATATTTAAAGTTGTATTTATTTCAGGAGTACAACCAGAAATCAATAAAAGGGAAAAGGTTATAAGCAATAACAACATAAACTTCTTTTTAAATTTACTATTCATAGATAACCTACCTTTTTATATTATTGATTATATTATACTATAATAATCCCGATATTCAAACATAAGAATATGTGTTTTATATATTTTTGTAAAAATAGCATTATTTGTGATATAATAAAATATAGAATTCTTATTTAGAAAAGAGGTATGTCTATGCTTGTAGTAGATCTTCGAAATATTAACAATCCACGGGATATAGAAATAATAGATTCGACTGAAAAAAGTATATATTATTACACTGAGCAGCTAAAAGACCAACGACTGTATTTAAAAATATTTGAATATAATATTGCAGAAAACGTTGAACATCTTGTAATTACTTACAAGATAGATAACCCTAGATTTGTGGTTCACTTATCTCTTTTGGAGGATTATATCTTTCTTATATCAGAGGACAGTAAAAGTAATGTTTGGGTTTCCAAAATAGATATACATGCTGGTAAAGAAATTTCATGCGGAAAGGTTAAGTGTAGAGGCAATTATCTTGGCTATAAAGTATTAAGTAGCGAAGCTTTACTAATATCTACCGAAACTAAGGACATTGCGTCTGAACTATCAGATGAGAAGGCATTCAAACTGTTCTATCTCTATAAGACTGAAGATTGTTCAGCATTATCTATAAATAATGACCTTTTTCATGGATGTGATATTCGAAATATCTATCCATTTAAGGATAACGAGGGATATAGCCTAATCTTTTCAAAATCTTCCTTCAACACAGATCTTTGTGATACAGTAGAGCGTATTAGTGTTGATAGCCTTTTAGATGGTTCATTTAATGCTGAATGCATTCTAGATAACAGAGGTACTAACTCCCTAAGGATTGTTGGTGAAGATAATGAAAATATTTATATTTTATTCTCAGACCACTCAGATTCCGAAGAAACTATATATTTACACAACAAACTAAAAAATGAAACTTCTTTAGCATTAAAACTTAACCCTATATCTAATAACTTTAGTAAATACCATCTAACTCAAAATCAATTTAAAATAAACAGAATTTCCTTAACCCCTGTTAATACAACCATATCGGGAATATATAACTGTTATATATCTGCCAATTTTAGTCCTAAATATGGTGAATTTATAGATTGTATTGAAAATAGATTCATTATTTGCCAAAACACTCTAAATGAAGGTTCTGAAATAATCGATGAATATATAACAATATATGACTATATTTTAAAAACTGAAGAATATTTTAAGGCAAAGTGCTTTATTTCAGGTAATAATTTATTCTTATATTAAAATTATATAGAAAGGTGTCATATGCTATGGTTAAAAAAATATCTTCTTTTAAACTTGGGCTTTTTATTGTTTCCTTAATCTTAATTTTATTAGGTGCTTATTCAATAGTATATCCTGCCGGAATAATTATGTTTTTGTCGTATGTTATTGGTTCTTTATTAATCTTATTAGGGATAAGCTGTATTTTCAGTGGCGTTGTAAATAATATTGAGATGACGTTCCCATTTTTCAAAATATTTTTTGGTGTTATCTTCTGTATCATAGGAATTACCTTTATAATTAAATATAACATACCATATTTAATTATCGCCTTTTGCCTAGGAATATGGGCAATATCTATGGGTTCATATAAGCTTTGGATTGGAATACAGTTTAGAAAACAAGGGCAAAAATGTTTATGGCTTATAATCGGAAGTATTCTCCACATTCTCTTCGGAATTGCTATACTTATTTTCCCTATAATAACAACTAATATATGGATTCAAATTTTTGGTGCATACTTAATCTTCCTTGGAATTTGCGTGTTTATATCTCTATTTTCAAAAGATAATGATATAAATTTATTACCTTTCTAATTTATCTTAATGTATAAAATATGACCACGGTAAAACCGTGATCATATTTGTTTATGTAAAGTTTTCTGTTTTTACATTACCATCTATAATTTCTCGATATGTAAAATAACGTACAGTAATTTCTTCATTAAATCATAGTTATATACCTTTTATCTTGTCTGTTTTTAGAATACTTTTACATATGTAAATCACCTCTTCTAAGTTTGTACCTAGAAGAGGTGTATAAGATTTCAATATAAGTTTTATCATGAACTATAATAATAATTCTTTTTATTATAGTAATAGTATGAATCCTTTTTAGCTGAGCACTTGTTAAGAACAACCCCTAAAATAGAACATCCAGAACGGCTTAATTGTGCTTTTATCGAATTTACATATTTATAACTATCTTTTTCAGATTCAACTACTAATATAGCTCCATCACAATTTTCTGCTACTATTGCACTATCAATTACACTACCAAGTGGCGGAGTATCTATTATAATATAGTCATATTTATCTCTAGCATTGTTAATAAATTGTTTAAAGTCTGAGTTTGCCAAAAGTTCCGATGGGTTTGGGGGAATCTTTCCCGAAAATACAACATCTAAATTTTCAAACTTTGTATTATATATAATTTCATATGCCTCTTTTTGACCGGAAAAGTAGTGAGAAAGACCTTTTATATTAACTCGACTATCTACTGCCTTTATCAAGCTAGGACGTCGAAGGTCGCAGTCAATTAATAGCACTTTTTCTCCAAGTTCAGCCATAGAAATAGCTAAATTAATCGAAACAGTTGTTTTTCCCTCATTAGGTACACAACTTGTGATCAATATAGTCCTTAAATTTTTCCCACAAAAAAGAATATTAGTTCTTAATATTTTATATGCCTCCTGCATTCTAAAATCATTAGAAAGAGGCCTTCTTAATGATACTTGCATATAACAAATCTCCTAAAGTAAGATATTTTATTCAACAACTTTTTTGCCCGATTTATTAATAGCCGAGTCACGTGGTATAACCGCTAAAACAGGTAAATTCAAATAAGTTTCAACATCTTTAGCAGTTTTTATCTTATCATCTAAAGCAAACACTATCATAAATACAATCGTTGATAATACAAGGCCTAGTATTCCCCCAATCACAGTATTCAATTTAACATTTGGTGATGTCGGGGTTGCTGGAAAGTTTGCTTCTTCTACTGTATTAATAGCCTCCAAATTCATTATATCTACTGCTTTTTCCGAGGCAACATTTCTAACACAGTCAGCAATATCTTTCGCCAAATATGGATCAGAATTAGAAACACTTATTTCTACAATTCTTGTATCGTTAGCACTTGAAACAGAAATCATTTTTGAAAGTTGTGCTGAAGTCGTCGATAAATTCAAGCGTGAAACAACCTCATCTGTAATAATTCTACTGCTAATCAATTGTTCAAAGTCTTTTGTTAATTGAGTTGACACTTGAATATTCCCAAGCGTTATTTTAGAATCATCATTCGACTGTAAAATATACACTTTGGTCGACGAAGTATAACTAGGGGTAATAAAATACATACTAAAAAGCATGGCAGCTAAAGCACCTATAACAACAAATATTATAATATACTTTAATTTTTGCAAAAAATATTGAAGCATGCTTTTAATATCAATTTCAAATCCAGATTGTTCTAATTCTTGTTGCTGCATATGTTCCTCCTTAATTATATAAGTTCATTATCTATAACTTTTTTCGCATTTTTGCGAAAAAGTTCAGAAGCATATATTGGACCAAATTTTTTATTAACATAGATAAAACATTCTTGCAATTCTGGAGGTCTTGAACTTAAATTGTGTGAATCTGACGCTATAAAATGCACAAGGTTGTTTTTTAACATTTTTTTCACAAACCTTGTTTTTTTCAATACAGACGAAGCATTGACCTGAACATATGCCCCATCTTCTATTATTTCTCTCACCCTATCTACGTTATTTTTAAAACACTCAAACCTATCTATATGAGCAATAATAGGTAAAAGACCAAATTGCCTGATCTCAAACACACTATTTTTTATAAAACTAAAATCTTCATTTATTCCAAATTCTATAAGTACATAATCTGAATCATTTAGTGTTAATGCCTTACCTTTTTCAAGAAGATTTAATATATCAACACTATAATATATCTCATTTCCTAAATATAATTCAAGATCCACAAATTTCTTACTTGCCTCAGCTTTTAACTTTAAAAACTCATCTTTTATTCTTTCTATGGTAGAATAATTCCTACGCAAATTAAAATGCGGAGTTAATATAATAGATTTAGTCCCTGAATTATATGCTCTTTCAATCATTTGCATAGATTCATCTAAATTTTTTGCCCCATCATCAACCGCACAAAGCATATGATCATGAATATCTATAAATTTATACATTATCCCCTCCGTATATAATTATTCAAACACTATAGTTAGAATTTTATCACTGTTTTAATATACTGTCAACTACCAAAAGCTTACTATAAATAGTATTACAGCATTGAATTATATAGAATTTTGTAGTATTATTTATATATATTAAAAATGGAGGTATTTATGAGAATCCTTATATTATCAGCTTCAACAGGCGGCGGACACCTTCGAGCTTCCTCTGCCCTAAAAACATATATTTTAAATCATGATAGCAACTCAACTGTAGAAATCGTAGATACTTTAAAATACGTAAGTCCTTTGTTAAATAAAACTGTAACAGAAGGCTATGAACAACTCGCAAAAAAATCACCTAAAGTTTATGGTGCAATGTATAAAACCGCTAATATAGACATATGTAAATCTTTTCTAGCAGCCTTTAATAGCTTATTTAGCAAAAAATTGATTCCTCTTCTTAGTGAATTTAATCCTGATATAATAATATCTACTCATCCATTTGCAACTGAAATGGTTTCGAATCTTAAGGATACCTATAATATAACCATTCCTCTTGTATGTATTATGACAGATTATGCTCCTCATAAGGCTTGGATAGGTGATAATGTCGATGCTTACGTTGTTTCCAACGATGATATGGTAGATATGATGGTCGATATCGGTGTTAATAAAGATATTATTTATCCATATGGTATTCCAATTGAAGATTCTTTCCACCTTTCTAATAATAAAGATAATACTCTATCTGAACTTGGACTTTCTGAAGGTAAACCCACTATATTAATAATGGCAGGTAGTTTTGGAGTTACTGATATCTTGAAAATTTATAATAACATTACTAAAATTGACATTGATTTTCAAATCATAGTAATAACCGGAAGAAACAAAAAGCTATATGAGGCATTTGAAAAGCTTTTAGATAATTCCATTGAAACTTCCAGTACTATATCTAAAGTTTCAAAGGCTTTGTCCGAAAAAATCGCCTTTAGCTCTAAAACACAAGAGTCTAAACCTAAGCCAACTAAGCTTATATATTTTACAAATGAGGTTCATAAATATATGCAAGTGGCAGATCTCATTATAACAAAACCTGGTGGCCTTACTATTTCAGAGGCACTCGCTTGTAATCTACCGATGGCTATATTCAACGCGATTCCCGGCCAGGAAGAAGAAAATGCGGAATTTTTAATTAATAACAATATGGCAGTAAAATTAGAAAAGGGATCTACTTGTGCTAAGACTATCGAAAATTTACTTTCTAATCGTAAAAGGCTTAAAGACATGAAAAGCTCCTGCGAGAGCTTCGACAAGTCAGCATCAAGTGAATATGTATTCGCCCTTATTAAAGATTTAATCGAAAAGAAAAACTAAAGTAAACATTAGGAGGGGGTATTTTGAAAAAATTTTGTCTTTTAGCTTTTGTAATTCTTATAATAATTTTATCCGGATGTTCAAATAAAGAGGATATAAGTAATATCTCATCATCTGTTGGGCAAAGACAATTACTATCTACCCCCTCCGAAGTTTCCAGTAATACATTAGATAGTGATACTATTAAAAGTGATAAAGATTATACAGTTAGAATTAAAAACCAAACAAAATTGGAACTTTTGGATCTTTCTATATCCGAAAATAAAGAAGAAAAATGGTCTGCAAGCTTTATTAATGAAAGCAAGTCTTTAGCTAATGGCTCTTCATCTTTAATTACATTTAAGTCTATAAGCAAAAATAAGCTTTATGATATTAAAGCCTTAGACAAAGACCAGAAGGAATATGTATGGGAAAGGCTAAACCTCTCATCTATTTCTGAAATAACCTTATATATCGAAGATCATATACCAACCGCCACATATAAATAACAGTATATAAACACATTGTTATAAATTAACACTATTAATACAGTAATTAATTTTGCATTTAATTACAACATCAAAACCATTGATATTAATTTTATGCTGTAATTATTTTATTACTATTAAACATTTATTCAACTATATGAATTTTCATATATACTTTTCAACCACAAAATTTGTATATGTACTGTACTAAATATCATTTTAAATAAATTAGAAAAGGTACTAACAGGACAAGCAGGATAATCCTATGAAATTATCCTGCTTATTATTTTTACCTATAATAAAAATGCCACACAAGCAAGATTATTTGCTTGTATGGCATTTTTTATTATTAAACTATATTATTCGATTGTTATATCATTCTCTAAATTATTATTAGCAGTACTTTCAATCTCTATATTTCTATATCTTTCCATACCTGTACCTGCCGGAACAAGTTTACCAATAATAACATTTTCTTTTAGACCTAATAATGGATCTACTTTTCCTTTTATTGCAGCATCTGTAAGAACTCTTGTTGTTTCCTGGAATGAAGCTGCTGATAAGAATGATTCTGTTGCAAGCGAAGCCTTAGTAATACCTAATAGAACAGGAGTTGCTACCGCCTTTTCAAGCGATTTCTCACCATTATCTATTCTTCTTTGGATTTCTTCATTTGCCTTAATAAATTCACTCTTTTCTATTAATGCTTCAGGTAATAGAGAAGTATCGCCCTGTTTATTTAGTTTAACTTTTCTTAACATCTGGCTGACAATAACTTCAATATGCTTATCATTAATATCAACACCTTGCATACGATAAACCCTTTGAACTTCTTGAATTAGATAGTTCTGTACTGCCTTAACTCCTTTTATAGCTAAGACATCATGGGGATTAACAGAGCCCTCTGTAAGTAGATCTCCGGCACTGATTTCCTGTCCTTCTTCAACTTTTAGCCTTGATCCAAAAGGAATCAAATATGATTTTTCTTCCCCAGTTTTATCGTTATAAATAACTGCGTGTTTATTCCTCTTTATTTCCTCAAAACGTACCTTACCGGAAATTTCACTTATAATTGCAACATGCTTTGGTTTTCTTCCCTCAAATAATTCCTCGATACGTGGCAAACCTTGAGTAATATCTTCAGCACTCGCAACACCACCGGTGTGGAACGTTCTCATTGTAAGCTGTGTACCAGGCTCGCCGATGGACTGAGCAGCGATGATACCAACAGCCTCACCGACTGTAACAGGCATACCATTTGCAAGGTTTGAACCATAGCATTTTTTACAAGCACCATACTTAGCTTTACATCCAAGGATTGAACGTATGCTAATCTTTTCTACGCCGGAGTTTACAATTATATCTGCATCTTTGTCATCTATCATTTTGTCCTTAGATACAAGAACTTCGCCTGTTTTCTTATCTACAAAGTCTTCACACAAGTATCTACCCAATAGTCTTTCATGGAATGACTCAATAACTTCGTTTCCATCTTTAATTTCAAAGATTTCAAG
Organism: uncultured Eubacteriales bacterium; assembly: GCA_934464585.1. Classification (GTDB taxonomy): domain Bacteria; phylum Bacillota; class Clostridia; order Oscillospirales; family Acutalibacteraceae; genus CAKSJY01. Next base: position 56,966 of record CAKSJY010000002.1, on the reverse strand, counting down.
ACCTTCTGTTGCCCCGCAATCATCTTCTCTTATAATAACATCTTGAGATACGTCTACCAAACGACGAGTTAAGTAACCTGAGTCTGCAGTACGTAGAGCTGTATCAGCAAGACCTTTTCTCGCACCACGAGAAGAAATAAAGTATTCCAAAATATTTAGACCTTCACGATAATTAGCACGAATCGGGATTTCAATCGTCTTACCTGATGTATTAGCAATAAGTCCACGCATACCTGCAAGCTGACGAATCTGACTCATAGAACCACGGGCACCGGAATCTGCCATCATGAATATCGGGTTATGTTTATCTAAGTTTGCTTGTAGAGCTGCAGTTACATCATTTGTAGCCTTATCCCAAATTTTAAGAACTCTGTCACAACGTTCTTCATTTGAAATAAATCCTCTTCTAAATTGTTTAACAACCTTATCGACATCTTCCTCCGCCTTAGCTAAAATCTCTTTTTTAGCCGGAGGAATAACAGCATCACATACTGCAACTGTTATTGCGCCCTTAGTAGAATACTTAAAGCCCTGAGCCTTAATGTTATCAAGAACTTCAGAAGTAATTTGTGTTCCGTGTACTTTAATGCATTTATCTATAATTTTTCCAAGTTGTTTCTTACCAACCAAGAAATCTATTTCAAGCTTAAACTTATTTTCCGGTATAGAACGATCAACAAATCCTAAATCTTGTGGTATAGGATGATTAAATATAATTCTTCCTACAGTTGTATCAATTATACCTGAGCATTTTTTGCCGTCTATTTCTAAAGTTCTTCTAACTTTAATTTTTGCATGTAAGCCGATAACCTTGGCATCATATGCCATAATAGCTTCGTCTTCATCTTTAAAGATTTTACCTTCACCAGGTTCACCATCTTTATCAAGTGTTAAGTAGTAAGAACCTAATATCATGTCCTGAGTCGGAACCGCAACCGGTCTACCATCTGATGGTTTAAGTAGGTTTCCTGCTGCAAGCATCAAGAACCTTGCTTCAGCCTGAGCCTCTGCAGAAAGCGGAACGTGAACAGCCATTTGGTCACCGTCAAAGTCAGCGTTATATGCAGTACAAACCAATGGATGAAGTTTAAGTGCACGACCTTCTACAAGTACCGGTTCAAAAGCCTGGATTCCAAGCCTATGAAGTGTTGGTGCACGGTTAAGTAGTACCGGATGTCCCTTAATTACTATTTCCAAAGCATCCCATACTTCTGCCTTTGCTCTTTCAACTGCTTTCCTTGCAGCCTTTATATTTCCGACAGCTCCTGTTTCAACTAAACGTTTCATAACAAAAGGTTTAAATAACTCTAAAGCCATTTCCTTTGGTAAACCACACTGATACATCTTAAGTTCAGGTCCTACAACGATAACCGAACGTCCTGAATAGTCAACACGTTTACCCAAAAGGTTTTGACGGAAACGTCCCTGTTTACCTTTTAACATATCAGAAAGTGATTTTAGAGGTCTGTTATTTGGACCTGTTACAGGTCTTCCTCTTCTGCCATTATCAATCAAAGCATCAACAGCCTCTTGAAGCATACGCTTTTCGTTTCTAACTATGATATCAGGTGCACCAAGCTCTAAAAGACGTCTAAGTCTGTTGTTTCTGTTTATAACTCTTCTATATAAATCGTTTAAGTCTGATGTTGCAAATCTTCCACCATCTAATTGAACCATAGGACGAAGATCCGGTGGGATTACCGGAATAGCATCTAAAATCATCCATTCCGGTCTATTATTAGAAGCCTTAAAAGCTTCTGCTACTTCAAGTCTCTTTAAAAGTCTAATCCGTTTCTGACCAGAAGCATTTACTAATTCATCTTTTAACTGCGCTATAAGAGGATCCAACTCGATTTCAGCCAAAAGCTTCTTAATAGCTTCAGCACCCATCATAGCTTCAAAATCATCCTCATATTTTTCGCGCAAATCACGATATTCTTTTTCTGTTAAGAATTGTTGTTTTGTAAGTTCCTTGCAGTTTCCCGGATCTGTAACTATATATAAGGCAAAATATAATACCTTTTCAAGCATTCGAGGGGAAATATCAAGCATCAATCCGATTCTTGACGGAATACCTTTAAAATACCAAATATGTGATACAGGGGCAGCAAGTTCTATATGCCCCATACGTTCTCTTCTAACCTTTGAACGTGTTACTTCAACACCACATTTGTCACATATTTTTCCTTTATAACGAATTCTTTTATACTTTCCACAATGGCATTCCCAGTCTTTTTGTGGTCCAAAAATTCGTTCACAGAAAAGTCCGCCATTCTCCGGTTTAAGTGTTCTATAGTTAATGGTTTCCGGCTTCTTTACTTCGCCATATGACCACTTTCTTATCTGTTCCGGAGATGCAAGCCCTATTTTAATGGATTCAAAAACATTAAATTCCATTTTATAACCCCCTAATAAATTACATTTCCTCTGGTTGACCGCCAAGATCCTCGTTATCTATTTCCATATCAAAAATCGATGATTCATCTAATCCGCTTTCAATGTCGCCATCATCGTTATTTTCAAGTGTATAGCCCTCTAGATCTGTCATAACTTGAGGTTCATCAAGTTGATCATCTTCTGAAGCTATATTTATATCATCTTCATTAAAGTTTTGCATCAAATCTATTACATTTGAATCTTTATCTAAAACTTCTACATTTAGTCCCAAAGATTGCAATTCTTTGATTAATACCTTAAATGATTCAGGTATTCCCGGTGTTGGAATATTTTTGCCTTTTACAATTGATTCATATGCTTTTACACGACCGACAACATCGTCAGACTTAACTGTCAATATTTCTTGTAGTGTATATGCCGCACCGTAAGCTTCAAGTGCCCAAACTTCCATCTCTCCAAAACGTTGGCCACCAAACTGAGCTTTACCACCCAAAGGTTGCTGTGTAACAAGAGAGTATGGTCCTGTAGATCTTGCGTGAATTTTATCATCAACAAGGTGGTGGAGTTTTAGATAATACATATATCCTACGGTAACAGGATTATCGAAATATTCACCTGTTCTACCGTCTTTAAGCCATGTTTTTCCGCTTCTGTCGTATCCTGCTTTTTCAAAGCATTCAAATATATCTTCTTCATGTGCACCATCAAAAACAGGAGTCATGATTTTCCAGCCCAATGCTTTTGCAGCATATCCTAGATGAACTTCAAGTACCTGACCAATGTTCATACGTGAAGGAACGCCCAACGGGTTAAGAACGATATCAAGAGGAGTACCATCAGGTAAGAAAGGCATATCTTCTGCCGGAAGAATTCTGGAAACGACACCCTTATTACCATGACGACCTGCCATCTTGTCTCCAACAGAGATTTTACGTTTTTGTGCAATATAACATCTTACAACTTTATTTACACCCGGTTGTAATTCATTTTGTGCATTTTCTCTTGTAAATACTTTTACATCAACAACAATTCCGTATTCTCCGTGAGGTACTCTTAGAGATGTATCTCTAACCTCTCTTGCTTTTTCACCAAAGATAGCTCTTAATAGTCTTTCTTCTGCTGTAAGCTCTGTTTCACCCTTTGGGGTTACCTTACCTACTAGGATATCACCTGCATGAACCTCTGCACCAACACGTATAATACCGTTTTCGTCTAAGTCTTTCAATAAGTCTTCATTAACGTTTGGAATATCTCTTGTAATTTCTTCTGGTCCTAGTTTAGTGTCTCTTGATTCCATCTCATATTCTTCGATATGGATTGATGTGTAAACATCGTCTCTTACTATCTTTTCATTTATTAATACAGCATCCTCGTAGTTGTAACCTTCCCATGTCATAAAGCCAATAAGAGCATTTTTGCCAAGACTAATTTCTCCGTTACAAGTTGCAGGACCGTCTGCTAAAACTTCGTTTGCCTCTACTCTTTGTCCTTTATTAACAATCGGAACTTGGTTTATACAAGTACCTTGGTTAGAACGCATAAATTTGGTAACATGGAAAATTTCAGTCTTTCCTGAATCATAGTCAACAACAATTTCGTCTGCAGAAACTCTTTTAACTACGCCTGGCTCTTTCGAAAGTATACAAACTCCCGAGTCAACACCAGCCTTATATTCCATTCCCGTACCAACTATGGGAGCTTCTGTCTTTAGAAGCGGCACTGCCTGACGTTGCATGTTTGCACCCATCAATGCACGGTTAGCGTCATCATTTTCCAAGAACGGTATCATAGCAGTAGCAACAGATACAACCATCTTAGGAGAAATATCCATATAGTCAGCCTTATCGCGTTCTATTTCAACAAATTCTCCTCTATGACGTCCATTTACCTTCAAATTCTTAAATCTGCCATTTTCATCCAAAGGTTCATTAGCTTGAGCTACAATGTAATCATCTTCTACATCTGTTGTCATATAAACTACTTCCGATGTAACTATGCCTGTTTCTTTGTCAACTTTTCTAAATGGAGCCTCAATAAAGCCATATTCGTTAATTCTAGCAAAGGTTGCAAGATAAGAAATCAAGCCTATGTTAGGTCCTTCAGGAGTTTCTATCGGACACATTCTACCATAATGGCTATAGTGAACGTCTCTAACTTCAAATCCTGCTCTATCTCTTGAAAGTCCTCCAGGTCCTAAAGCCGAAAGACGTCTTTTGTGTGTAAGTTCTGCTAGTGGGTTATTTTGATCCATGAATTGAGAAAGAGGTGATGAACCAAAGAATTCTTTTATAGCCGCTACAACAGGCCTTATATTAATTAATGAATGTGGAGTTAATATTTCTAAATCTTGAGCTTGAAGTGTCATTCTTTCTCTTATTACTCTTTCAAGTCTTGAGAAACCAATTCTAAATTGATTTTGCAATAGTTCTCCAACAGAACGAATTCTTCTGTTACCCAAATGGTCTATATCATCAGTAGAACCTAAACCACAAGCTAAGCAGTTCATGTAGTTTATAGAAGCAAAAATATCATCTATAATTATATGTTTTGGAATAAGTTCATCCTTTTCAGAAGCTATCTTTTCCTTTAATTCTTCTTCACTAGCAGCATTTTCTAGTATATTTGCAAGAACTGAGAAACGAACTCTCTCATTAATTCCGCATTCCTTTTCTGCGTCAAAGTCAACAAACTTGCTAATATCAACCATTCCGTTTGATATTACTTTAACTTCCTTTTCATCTTCAAGTTTTATGTATACGCAAGAAACTCCTGCATCCTCTATTTCCTGTGCTTTTTCTTTAGAGATAACCTTATCAGCATCAATAATAAGTTCGCCTGTCATAGGATTAATTACAGGACGTGTTGCCTTTACTCCGGTTATACGTTCTGAAACCCCAAGTTTTTTATTATATTTATGACGTCCAACTCTTGAAATATCATATCTTTTGCAGTCAAAGAACAACGAATTGATATGAGATTGAGCACTCTCAACTGTTGGTGGTTCACTAGGTCTTAATTTTCTATATATTTCAATTAAAGCTTCTTCTGTATTTGTGCATGTATCTTTTTCTAATGTTGCACGAATACGGTCGTCCTCACCAAAATATTCTAATATTTCCTCATTTGTGCTAAGGCCCATTGCTCTAATCAAAACAGTTACAGGGATTTTTCTATTTTTATCTATACGAACATAGAATATATCATTAGCATCATTTTCATACTCAAGCCATGCACCACGGTTTGGTATAACAGTAGAACTAAATAGTTCCTTACCTGCCTTATCATATTCCATTTTGTAGTATACTCCGGGGGAGCGGACCAACTGAGATACTATAACACGTTCTGCACCATTGATAACAAATGTACCGCTATCGGTCATCAACGGAAACTCACCCATGAAAACGTCTGATTCTTTAATCTCTCCGGTTTCCTTATTGATTAGGCGAGCTCTAACTTTTAAGGGTACAGAATAAGTTGCATCTCTTTCTTTACATTCTTCAACACTGTAGTTGGGATTCGCCATATCTACGTGATAGTCTATAAAATCAAGAACTAAGTTTCCTGTATAATCAGTGATTCCTGAGACGTCTTTGAATACTTCTTTTAGTCCTTCTTCTATTAACCATTTATAAGAATTTTTTTGTACCTCTATTAGGTTTGGCATTTCCAGAGCTTCATCAATATGAGAAAAACTCATTCTTTCAGTTTTTCCAAGATGCACCGGTTTGACATTTACCATAGGCTCAATCACTCCATTCATCTATTTACCTTTTGGTATTTCAGGTATATTGCAATTTTAACTCTAATAGAAAAAATATACCAAAAAAGGTTGTTTACAAAAACTATTGATTTTTATCAAAAATAGTGTTATCATATAACATAATAGGTATAGTTCTCTATTATTACGCATTATATTATTATATTACACTTTCTTATACTTGTCAATATAATTTTTTAATCTAGATATATTCAGCATTTTGAACATTATTTTTAAAAAAGTCATAAGTTTTTTGTTGGATGCTCTTTTGCATCACTATATACTTTTAAATCTATCTTTGGAAGGGTGTCATGCTCATATGGCAAAAAATCAAAAAAAGAGAAAGCTTACTCGCAAGGATTTGTTTGTTAGAATTGTTGCAAGTATATGTGCTGTTCTCATTATTGGAACAACTATATTGTCATCTCTTTCTATATTTTAAAAACTTAAACCTTATGTTTTAAATATTTATTAATCGTTTTATTACGATAGCAAAAAGGTAGATACATGAAAAATTATTCTGTATCTACCTTTTTTATACATAACTAAGGAATCTCCCGGCTTATAAACCTAGGAGATTCCTTTTTATTATATAATCATATTTCTCAGTATATATGTAACACTGGAATACCAATTATAAAAAAATATTTAACTTGATTAATTATTTGAAAAACGTTCAACACTATCCTTAGTAACCCTCGCATATATAATAGGATGCGATTTAGGAGCTTCACTAGAAACTTCCATTGAGCCTTTTAGTATTTTCATAGCATTAATACATTTTTCCTCATCAGACGAAAATAGTGTTGCTATCTTTTCACCTAAACGCACATAGTCTCCTACCTTCTTATTTAGGATAATACCAGCACTAAAGTCTATTGGACTTTCCTTTGTTTCACGTCCTGCACCCAACACAACAGATGCTATACCACACTTTTCTGTATTCATAGAAGTAATATAGCCCTCTGAAGATGAGGTTACCTCCATTGCAACCTTAGCTTTTTCAAACTTATTATAATCATCAAGAACTGAAGTATCCCCACCCTGAGCTGATACTATTTCTTTTAATTTTTCATATGCTTTACCGCTTTCTAAAGCGTCCTTAGCAAGGTTATAGCATTCCTCTAGTGTGCCCTTATCAGCAAGTAATAACATATTTGAAGCAAGGTCAAGACATATTTCTAATAAATCCTTTGGACCTCTACCTTTTAATATTTCACATACTTCGATAATCTCAAGAGAGTTTCCTATCGCATCACCCAAAGGTCTATCCATATCTGTAATCAATGCGATTGTTCTTCTGTTGACATGTTCGCCTATTTCAACCATTGCCTTTGCTAAAGTAATTGCCTGATCAACAGTTTTAACAAATGCTCCACTGCCAACCTTTATGTCTAGCAAAATACAGTTTGAACCGGAGGCAATCTTCTTACTCATAATACTTGACGCTATAAGGGGTATACTCTCAACAGTTGCAGTTACATCCCTTAAAGCATACAACTTTTTATCTGCAGGAACAATATTACCTGATTGGCCTATTACACTAGCACCAACATTTTTGACAATTTCAAAGAACTTCTCCTTCGGGATAGAAGTCTGCATACCCGGGATAGATTCCATTTTGTCGATAGTACCACCTGTATGACCTAAACCTCTTCCTGACATTTTAGCTACATGAACCCCACAGCAGGCAACTATTGATGAAATAATCAAAGTAGTTTTATCTCCTACTCCGCCTGTGCTATGCTTATCAACCTTTATTCCTGGTATAGGTGAAAGATCAATCATCTCGCCGGATTCTGCCATACATTTTGTAAGTGTTGCAGTTTCTTCAGAAGTCATTCCCTTTAAGTATATTGCCATCAAAAGTGCTGAAGCTTGATAATCCGGTATTGAACCATCAACATAGCCCTTAATAAAAAATGCTATCTCTTCATTGGATAGGACCTCTCCATTTCTTTTCTTGGAAATAATATCGTACATTCTCATCGCGAAATACCCCTCTTAATATCCGACTGATTCTTGATTATTTATAATTTTTATAATTCTGCTTGTTCCAAGCCTATCTGCACCCAAGTTTATAAACTTTTCTGCATCCTCCAAGGTCTTAATTCCACCAGCAGCTTTAATTTTTACACCTTCACCAACATTTTTAGCAAAAAGTTCTATATCTTCAAAAGTTGCACCGGATGTAGAAAATCCTGTAGAAGTTTTAATAAAATCAGCTTTTGCTTCCGTGACGATATGGCACATCTTAATTTTTTCTTCTTCTGTAAGCAAGCAAGTCTCGATTATAACTTTTAATATTCTACCATCGCAAGCTTCTTTTATCTGTTTTATTTCATCTAAAACCTTATCGAACATTTTGTCTTTAAGATATCCGATATTAATAACCATATCAATTTCATCTGCCCCGTTTTTGACAGCATCCTTAGTTTCAAAAACCTTCGTTTCTGTTGTACTATATCCATTAGGAAATCCTATAACAGTGCATATTGCCAATTTATCGCCAACATATTCCTTTGCCCTTTTTACATATGAAGCCGGTATACAAACTGACGCTACGTTATATTTTATTCCATCGTCACATATTTTTTTTATTTGTTCCCAAGTTGCTGTTTGAGAAAGCAATGTATGATCTACTTTACTTAATATAATTTTATTGTCCATATTAAACCTCTATTATTATACTTTTATCTCTTACCTTTTTCATACGGTACTCCATCTTCTTTAGGAGCAACAGAACGACCAACGAAAAGAACAAGAACAATGATTGTAAGAATATATGGGAACATTGCAAGTATTTCCGATGGAATGAAAGCCTTTCCGCCACCTAGCATTATAACTAAAGCCTGAGCAAATCCGAAAAGCATACAAGCTCCGTAAGCACCAAATGGTTTCCATTTACCAAATATAACAGCTGCCAATGCTATAAATCCCTGACCGCTAATTACTGTAGGAGCAAACTGTGATACAACGTCTAATGTCATTGAAGCTCCACCAAACCCTGCAAGCATACCTGATAATAATACACAAATATATCTTGTTAAAGATACATTAACACCCAAAGTGTCAGCAGCTGCCGGATGCTCACCGACAGAACGAACTCTTAAACCCCACTTAGTTTTATATAGAATAAACCAAGCGATCGCTGTAAATAAAAGAGCAATTAATACAGTAACATTTACATTTAGATTTGAAAATATTGAATCTGAAAAAGCGTTTTCTCCAAATATCTTAGGGAGCTTTTCAGGGACAGTCAAGCTCATAGTTGCTCCATTAAATACTATCTTACATAAGAATAATGCAAGACCTGGTCCTATAAGATTGATAGCTACACCGACTATTGTTTGATCTGCTTTAAAGTTTATAGCAGCAACCGCAAGGAATATCGAAACTATTCCACCTGCAATACCAGCTGCTAAAAATCCTAACCATGGATTTCCGGTAAAATAGCCTACAGTAGCACCTGTAAATGCTCCTATTACCATCATCCCCTCTATACCTAAGTTAATAACACCGGCACGTTCGGATATAACTCCTCCCAAAGCACCAAATATGAGTGGAGTAGAATACATCAATGTTATTCCTATAATAACTATTATATTATTCAGCATCTTTCTTCACCCTTTTCCTTTCAAGCTTATCTGCCAATAGTGGAACTACCCTTGTTAATGCAACAAAGAATACTATCGTTCCAATCATTATATTTATTATTTCACTAGGTGCACCGGTTTCAAACTGAACCGATCTTCCACCGTAAATAAGTCCACTAAATAAAAGACCTGCAAATATACATCCTATTGGTGAACTGTTTGCAATAAGTGCTACAGATAAACCATTAAATCCATTATTCTCAAATACTGATAAAATTGTTAAATTATGCGGTGTCATTCCCATTACCGTTACAGCACCTGCAAGACCACAAATTGCCCCTGATATAAGCATTGAACTTAGTATATTTTTGTTTACATCGATTCCTGCACATCTCGAAGAATTAGGGTTAAAACCAACAGCCCTTAATTCATAACCCTTTGTTGTCTTATATAGTAAAAACCAAACGACTATAGCTACGGCAATTGCAATAAATATTCCATAATTTATGTCTGTTTTTAAAACTATATCCGCTATATAAGGGTTCTTCTTTAAAGATTCTATTCCGGCTTTGCTTTCCTTTAGTTTTTTAAATAATGTTATTAACCCAGCATCATTTATGTCGTATGTACCTGTTGTATTTGGTTTATGGAAAGTCTTACTGTTTGCAATATAATTTAGGAAATATAAAGCTATCCAGTTTAGCATAATGCTTGTAATAACCTCATGAATACCAAACTTAGCTTTCAAAAATCCTACAATAGACCCATATAATCCACCTGCTACAATACCTGCTAAAATAAGCATCGGTACTTGAATTATTGGATGAAAATTAATTACACTTGCCAAGGCCACAACCGATATTGACCCTACTATAAACTGACCTTCAGCTCCAATATTAAATAGGCCTGTTTTGAATGCAAATGCTACACCAACACCAGTTAATATTATCGGTGTAGACTTAATAATTACGTTAGCAACCGATTTAGGCCTTGCAAATATTCCCTTAAACATTACTCCTATTATCTCAAAAGGGTTATACCCTGTAAAAGCCAAGATTATAGATGCCACTATAAATCCACATATTATAGCTATAAATGTTGACGTTATAGGTTTTTTAAGTATTTTAGCTATCAGCTTCATTATTTTTACCTCCTGCCATTAGTAGACCTATAGTGTTTTCATTTGTAGTACCCTGCTTAAATGTATCTACAATTGCCCCATCATATATAACAGCTATCGTATCAGATACATTCATAACCTCATCAAGCTCAAAAGATATTAAAAGTATAGCTTTGCCTTGGTCTCTTAAATCTACTAAAGTTTTGTGTATATACTCGATAGCCCCTACATCTAAACCTCTTGTTGGTTGTACTGCTATAAGTAAATCAGGATTATTAGAAACCTCTCTTGCAATAATTACTTTCTGTTGGTTACCTCCAGAAAGGCTTCTAACCGGATAATTTTCACATTCAGCTGGTCTTACATCATAATCCTTTATTAATTTCTTTGCAAATTTTTCTATCTTATCTGTATTTAGTATACCATTCTTTGAATATGGTTCTTCTCTATATTTTTCAAACACAGTATTATATGCTACAGAATAATCCAATATAAGACCACTCTTATGCCTATCTTCATGTATAACTGCAACTTTGTTGTCTATAACATTACGTGGACTTGTATTTTGAATTTCTTTACCATTTATTTTAATAGTTCCACTTTCTGTATGGATAAGTGATGTGATAGCCTCTACTAATTCTTTTTGCCCATTTCCATCGATTCCGGCGATTCCAACTATTTCACCTTTTCTTACAGAAAGAGAAAGATTTTTTATCTTTTCAATATTTCTTTCATCCTTAACTGTTAAGTTTTTGATTTCCAAAACTACATCCTTAGGCTCTGCCGGAGTTTTTTCTACTACAAGCTTAACTGCACTTCCAACCATCATTGTAGCAAGATCGGACTTCTCAACTTCAGAAACATTAACAGTATCTATGTATTTACCTCTTCTGATAATCGTACATTCATCAGAAGATTCTTTAATTTCTTTTAATTTATGAGTGATTATAATAATTGTTTTTCCATCATCAATTAAATTATGCATTATATTGAGTAATTCTTTGATTTCCTGAGGGGTAAGAACTGCTGTTGGCTCATCTAGAATAAGCAACTCAACACCACGATACAATGCTTTTAGTATTTCTACTCTCTGTTGCATACCAACTGAAATATCTTCAATCTTAGCATCTGGGTCAACCTCAAGACCATATTTTTTTACTATATTCTGTATTTCCTTTTTGGCCCTTTTCATATCAAGTATACCAAACTTATTGGTAACTTCCTGACCAAGTATGATATTTTCAGTAACTGTAAAATTATCAACAAGCATAAAATGTTGATGTACCATACCGATCTTATTTTCAATCGCAACATTAGGATTTTTTATATTTACTAGCTTACCATTTAGATAAATTTCTCCTTCATCTGCCTGGTATAATCCATACAAAATATTCATAAGTGTACTTTTTCCTGCACCATTTTCACCTAGTAGTGCATGAATCGTACCTTTTTTTACATTCAGTTGCATATCCTTTAAAACATGGTTTTTACCAAATGTTTTATTAATATTTCTCATCTGAACTGCAAATTTTTCATTAATTTCCATCTTTAATTATGCCCCCTTTTAGGCTAATATTTTTAATTTAAAAATTATAATTCCTATCCTAAATTAGCTATAAAAGCCTCATACTCCACTTCATTTTTAGGAGGCACTATTTCATCGTTTACAATTTTTTGTCTAAGAAGCTCTGTTGCCTCTAATATTTCCGGATCAACATTGGGGTTTTCGTCAGGTAATCCTACACAGTCTTCTTTTAATCCAAATACCTCTGTTTTTCCACCAATATCTTTTCCATTCATTTTTTCATTCGCAACTATTGCACATGCTTTTCCGACTTTCTTCATTGCAGAAGTCAATACATTATTTGGTGCTAAATATGATTGATCTCTATCAACTCCAATAGCATATTTGTTATTTTCCTTTGCAGACTCAATTACACCGTTACCACAGCCACCTGCTGCATGGAATATAACGTCACAACCATTTTGATACATCTTTGCTGCTGTTGCTTTTCCCTTTGCCTCATCACTGAAGCTTTCAACATATTGAGATGTGATTTTTATGTCTTTTCCCATCTCCTTGGCAGCATATTTTACACCGGCTAAATACCCGCATTCAAATTGTTTTATAATATCTCCCTTGATTCCTCCAACAAAACCAACTTTATCTGTTTTCGTTGTTCTTCCGGCTATGTATCCTACTAAGAAAGAGGCCTCTTGAGAACCAAACATTATTCCTGTTACATTTGGAAGTGTTTCATCACCATATGAATTATCAGCTATTGCATAACTTATATCTAGGTTCATTTTCGCTGCTCTCTCCAAGGCATCTGCCATCGCAAAACCTATTCCAAAAATCAAATCGCAGTTACGGTCAGCAAGTTTATCCATGTTAGTTACAAAATCCGCTGTTTGGGTAGATTCTATATAGCTTACATTTGCTCCTGTTTCCTCTGCAAAAGCTTGAAGGCCCTCCCATGCAGACTGATTAAACGACTGATCGTTTACTCCCCCTGCATCTGTAACCATTGCAACAGTGAAAACATCATTCTTTCCTGTTTTAAAGTCTGCACATCCTGCAGCAGAAAGCAATGTTGTTATTGCAAGCAATATTGCTATTATCTTTTTCATAATTTTCCTCCAAAAAACTGTTAAGCTAGCTCAAGAGCTATCTTCATCATTTCAGTAAATCCTGTTTGTCTTTCTTCTGCAGGTAAAGATAAATTCTTTAATGGACAATCTGAAATAGTTAATATACAAAGAGCATTTTTGTTAAGCCTTGCAGCATTCATATATAGTGCCGCTGCTTCCATCTCTACTGCCAATATGCCCATCTTCTTCCACTTTAGCGTAGCTTCCTCATCATCACAGTAAAAAGTATCTGATGAAAGAATATTTCCTACAACAGTATTGATTCCATTCTCCTTAGCAGCCTTAACAGCTTTTTCAACTAGATCAAAACTAGCAATCGGGGCAAACGTCCCAGGTAAATTATACTGAGAAGCATAGTTTGAATTAGTGCATGCGCCCAAACCTATTACAACATCTCTTAAATTAACACTGTCGTCTATTCCTCCGGCTGTACCGATACGAATTATATTATCAACATCATAAAATTTAAACAATTCATAAGAATAAATACCTATTGATGGCATACCCATTCCGCCACCCATTACGGAAATCTCTTTACCGTGGTATTTACCTGTATAACCAAGCATATTACGTACAGTATTGAAACATTTTGCATCCTCTAAAAAGTTTTCAGCTATAAACTTAGCTCTTAGTGGGTCACCCGGCATTAAAACAGTTTTTGCTATGTCTCCAGGTTTCGCCATATTGTGTGGTGTTCCAAACATATTACTCATTCTCATTATCCTCCAAAAATCATAATTAAAATAATCTATAATATAATTTCATTTTTAGACTATTAAGTATTTTTTGTTGCTCCTTTGTTTATCTTCAAAGCTTTAAAAAGAGTTTTATTTAATAAATCGGTAAACATTTGTATTGTTGGGCCGCCTACTATTGCAGCAACTACTGTTGTTACAAAGAATTTACCGCCCATTGCCCATCCTATAAGCAATGTAGTAACATCCATACCAATCTTTATAGTTCTAAACTGTTGATTTGTTTTTTCTACAATAAACATAATAAGTGCTGTCCATGGATCCAACCCTATTTCAAGTGAAATAAAAATAGCCAAACCCAAAAATAGCAATATACAGCCTACTACAGACGATGCTATCTGACATGCTAAGATATCTGTAGGGATTTTTAGCGATTTAAATATCCAAATACCTAAACTAACAAAGTTACCTAATGGGAGTACATATATAAATGTACCTATATGTATGTGTTGTCTTGCAATAAAGAATATAACAACCAATAAAGTATAATTAATTATATTTGTTGCAAGACCCAGATTATCTATACCTGTTAGATTAAAAAGAACTACTCTCGCTCCATCAAAAAACACCGACAATGGATCATTACCAAGTCCCGCTAGATTATTAAATGCAATAGCAAAACCTATAAATGCAACACCCAAAAAGCAAAAGACTATCTTCTTTACCCATTGTGCAGGAGATAAGTTTAGCAATAATTTTTCCCTATTGATCATACCAGTACCTCATTTAAGAATGACTTACCAGCTGCGGTATTGTCAACATCAAAGTAATCTAAAACAGTTGCAGATATATCAGAAAAACTCGATCTTGTTTTTAGATCTACCCCATTCTTAATCTTATTTCCGCAAATAAGCATAGGAGTATATTCTCTTGAATGGTCTGTAGACGCAGTTGTCGGGTCACAACCATGATCTGCTGTAATTATTAAGATATCATCATTTCTTAATAACTTCAAAAGTTCTCCAAGCTGAACATCAAATTTTGTAAGAGCCTTAGCATAACCGTCAGGATCATTTCTATGGCCATAAAGCATATCAAAATCAACTAAGTTAACAAAACAAAGTCCATCGAAGTCTCTTTTGGCATATTGGAGTGTTTTCTCCATTCCATCATCATTTCCGGTTGTTCTTACAAACTCAGTTATACCCTTTCCTGCAAATATATCGTATATCTTTCCGACTGCATATACATCGAAGTTTTCCCTCTTTAAAAGATCGAGCATAGTATCTTTTGGTGGTTCCAAGGAGAAATCATGCCTATTGGTTGTCCTTTTATAATTTGGATATTCCCCAACAAACGGCCTTGCGATAACTCTACCTACACCAAAGTCTTCACCCTTTAACATATCTCTTGCAATTTGGCAATATTCATATAGCTTTTCAACCGGTACTATATCTTCATGAGCTGCGATTTGAAATACGCTATCAGCTGATGTATAGACAAGTAAGTCGCCTGTTTCTACATGTTGTTTGCCGTAGTCTTCTAAAAGTTTTGTGCCCGAATAAGGTTTATTGCAAAGCACTTTTCGTCCTGTGAGTTTTTCAAATTTTGAAATAATTTCTTTTGGAAATCCGTTTGGAAAAGTCGGTAATGGCTTTGCAGATTGAACCCCTGCAATTTCCCAATGACCAATAGTAGTGTCCTTTCCTTTAGAAGTTTCCTGCATTCTGGCAAAACTCCCTACCGGAGAGTCTTCCTTTTCGCAACAATTGACACCCTCAATATTAAAAAGCCCAAGCTTTTTCATATTTGGTACATCAAAATAATTTGTTCTGGAAACTGCTGCAATTGTATTGCTTCCAACATCACCGTATTTGTCGGCATCAGGCATTTCGCCTATTCCAAAGCTGTCTAAAACTATTATAAATGCTCTTTTCAAATGAACACTTCCTTAATATACAAATATTATTATATATATAATTCATAAAACTACCTTTTTATAATAACATAACGACTTACGTAAATCAATCACAAAATAAATCCTTCAGTATAAATACCCGTTTAGTTTTATCAATTGCATAAATATTATTCATAATGTTGTACTATATTAGTAATATATTAACATTTGATGAATATATCTTCTATGCATACTCATGTATATTTATGCAATTTCATTTGTATATACACATTTGATTTTATGTACATTTTTTACTTATTTACAAAATTATATTTAAAATCAAAGGAAACAGGTAAATAGCCAAAACGACTAGTATTAACAACACAATAAACAAGCAATAAACTCCGTCAACTATTAATACACTTTCAAGCACTCTTGATTTAAATTTCAAAAATAAGCCTAAACTTAACATGCCTAAACTTAACATACATGCACCTATCTTCCAAAGGCTCGGGAAATATTCTATCTCTACATTACAGTCTCCCTGCGGTAAGTTCACTGCCATAAAAGTTCCGTTTGCCTTGTTTATCGGTACCTCTACCCCATTAACCTTAGCTCTATAAGCCACACTATATGGAATTGATATATACAAATCTTCACCACCGGAAGAATAGCAAGTTCCATATACCTTGTTACCATTCACTTTTAAATCTACTGTGTTTAGATTTTCTATACACTTTTGCAAATTTGCTTCATCTAACATATATACACCAAAAGATTTACATATAACATCCTTTTTAAGCCTTATTTCTATAATAACATCTTCATCCTCAAAATAGCCTAAATCTAATATCCCGCTATTTTTCTGAGATGGGTAACTTATATCCGCTGTTTTTCCGTTTACAAAGACACTAAATGAATCATTATTAATCTCTTTAAGGCTAGTGCTAGCATTATCAAAGCAGTCAAAATACACAGATTGCTTACCATCTACATGAAGCTGATAATAAAGAGTCGCCGGCAATGACATATCTGATCTGCTAAACGAATGTCCTGCTTCGCTCTCATTATAAATAAGATTAGAAGTATTAATTGGCGAAACTTTTGTAAAAAGTTGAGTTTGATCCCCCGACAACAATTCATATATTTTTTGCTGTAGATCAAACCTGTTACCAATCTGAAGATCTCCTTTTATATATGAATCAGACTTTATCCTAAGTCCTAAAGGCATATAATCTCCATTATCTACCATACTATATTCATCATTTGAATAGATAACGCTATCATTAGAATTTACATCTTCATTTGATTTCAAAACATATCTATTAGAAAGTAATGCATCTGTAAACTTAGTTCCTCCGGTTGAATTAACTTCCATCCAATATGAGGAATATCCTATTTTTTTCATTGAATATAAATATGATTCGGACGTAAACGACGTAAAATGGGAAAGAGAAGGATATCCCATAGCTCCAATCATATTAACAGGAAAATACTTTTTAAAAAGTTTTACTCTATAAAAATCATCCTCCTTAATCTTATCTTTCATGTCTATCACTTGCTGATATGAAGACGAGTTGTTCTTGTTTGGTATTATATATATGCTTGTATTACAAAAGCATTCCATTATTGCGACAATCGCCAAAAAAATAATAAATAAATTGGATGAGATGTATCTATTTTTAAAAAGATATATTCCTATAAAATAGCACATAAGGCTTGTAATAGATAAAACAAATATATATGTAAATGATTCCTTTGTTACCCAAAGGCGTTTACTATATGATACCATATCTTTCCAGAAAAACATCAGCATAACTAAAATAATAAATATCAATACAGTCAAAAATATACCCAAAATAACCATTGCTCTCTTTTTACTCTTAATTGGCAAGGTATTTGAATACAAATTATCAATAAAACTCAACGAAAGTAAAAGCCCTAAAAACACAGGTATATACCCGTATCTCACAGGAAAAGCCTGATAACTTCCAGTTTGCCACATTTTATTTATAGGTTCAATAAATATAGGTACCATACTAAATACAAACAATATTAGGGTTCTCTTTGTGTCTATATTTAAATTTTTTATATTTAACAAAATAAGCGGTAACGACGCAAAAATAATTGATGTACAAAACATAAAGGCTAGAGTTGTATATAGTGGTGCAAAAAACATACTCCGAGAAAGTGTATTAAAAATATTTTCACCCCTAGCAGACTCTGAATATTGAAAAATAACAGTAAGCCATACCGGCGATGTAATTAAAAATGATATTACGCTTGAAATCGAAAATAAAGCCACAGTCTCCTTCTTTGTTTCGCCCTTATCCTCCAAAAGACAATAAGCTCCAAAAAATAATATTAAAAAAATTACAAGATTATAAGACAAATAAAAGTTTTGTAATATCGCAATGCTCAAAACTACAATATAAAGCCCTACAGTTTTCCGTTCAATAAGTCTATCCAAAGCCAAAAGTAGCACTGGAAAAAGCATCATTATATCAAGCCAGGATATTATTTGGTAAAATAGCATCGTATACCCACAAAATGCATACATAACACTATATATTGAACAAACCGACCAATGTACACTTTTAAACTTTTTTATGAAATAATAGTTTGAACTAAACGCACAAAGTGACATTTTAATTATAACCAATATGTTCATAAACAAGGCTATATTTTCATATTCAACAAATTTTACAAGCAAGGAAAGAGGACTTGCTAAAAAATAGCAAAGTGGTGCCATAAAATTCATTCCACCGGCATTTTGCATATTGATAAAAAAGTTTCCTTTTCCCTCTAACAATGACTTAAACTCTGAAAACAGCGGAACTACTTGTTGCCTCATATCACACCAAGAAATTGTATAGTTAGAAAACGGATAAAGATTATATATTAAGAAAATTGCAAGCATCATTAACGCAACAAAAGCAGGTGCTGCTATATATTTATATATTTTTTTATGTTCACTCATCTAATCTCAAACTTTCATATTATTATATTTCAATTGTATACGTAGTCCATTTAGAATAATACCACTTTTTCCGAGAAAAATATACCTATAAAAACGAAAGGAAGTTTTAATTTGAAAATAACAAATCAAGAATATAATACCATGGCTAACAATGCTTCACCTTCAAGCAAGACACCCAAAAATTGTGCAATGGCATTTTTGTTTGGTGGACTTATTTGCACAATAGGTCAGGTAATAGTCAATATTTGCAAAAATAATGGTTTAGAAATAAAAGATGCTCGTGCTGTAGCATCTATATCATTAGTATTCTTAGGAGCATTGCTAACAGCTATTGGCGTATATGACAACATAGCAAAACACGCCGGTGCTGGTTCACTTGTACCGATTACAGGATTTGCAAATTCTATTGTATCACCGGCAATTGAATTTAAAAGCGAAGGTTACGTTATGGGAATAGGAGCAAAAATGTTTGTTATTGCCGGTCCGGTATTAGTATATGGTATTACAGCTTCAGCTGTATATGGAATAATATATTATATTGTTAAAATGGTCTCGGCCTAAATCGGTCAGCAATTTATATAATAAACCTATTCTTTCAAATCCGACGTTTAAAAGCGTCGGATTTTTCTTTGACAAAAATAATTTGATTTTTAGCATATCTTGGACATCATCCGAATACAATTTAAAACAGAATTGCAAAAAGGAGAGATTGCATTTATGGATTATACTATGAACAGTGATACATTGGCCACAAGTACTGTGGTATTTGATGGGACAGATGAACAACCGATAGATGTTGATTTTACTCTACCAGATTACTGCCCCGATATTCAACGAATCCTAAAATGTCATATATGCCCGAAAATATCATCAAAAAATATTTCGGCAGACCGGCTTGATGTTGAAGGAACTGCTTTTATTAAACTTATGTACGTAGACTCTACAAACGGAAAATTCCATTGTTTTGAACACTCAATGCCATTTTCATCGTCATTTAACCTAAGATCTATCCCAGATGATGTAGTTTCAATAGTGACACCTAAAATTGAATATGTAAATTGTCGAGCTGTAAGTCCCAGAAGATTAGATATTCATGGAGCATTTTCATTACATGCTAAGGTTTTCGGAAAGGAAGTCCAACAGATTGTCTCAGAAATTCAAGAGGATGATATTGAACAAAAAACAATAAGCGTATTATCAAGCGATTTAGCAGGTTTAGGTCAAAGTCAATTTCAGATAAATGAAGTATTAGAAATACCCCAAGGTAAACCTTCTATTGAATCTATTGTGAAATCTGACAGCAAAGCTATACTTCACGAATGTAAATCTATTGCTAACAAACTCGTAATAAAAGGAGATTTATTAATAAAGGTGCTTTACCTCAGTGATTCAACCGAGGGAAACCTTGAAACAGTAGAATACTCCATTCCAATAAGTCAAATAATTGATGTCAGTGATATTGATGACAATGCTGCATGCAGTATAAGACTTGACATTATGAATGACAGTATTGAAATTAGAGAAGACTCATCAGGTGAAAACAATCTACTAGATATTGACGCAAAAATTTCTGCTACTGCTACTGCATACAGAGATCATGACATAAATTTAATAACAGATGTATATTCCACTAAATATGAAATATCCCCAACCTTCAAACAAACTGAAATATACAGACTAGTAGAAAACCTTTCCGATACCTACGTTGACAAACAAAATATAGACATACAAGACAGAAGCGTTTCTAAAATTATAGATTCCTGGAACGATTTATGTTCTATTTCAGCAAAACGTGAAGACGATAAAATCGTACTAAAAGGAAAATATAACGTATGTATTTTAGGTCTTGACAGTGAAAATGAACCTTTTTACATCGAAAGAATGCTAGATTTTGAAACCACACATGACGGCAACTACGATTGTCCCGACATCCGTTTAGATATCAGTGCAACAATCCCATCTGTAAGTTTTAGAATAGCCGGTACAAATGAAATTGAAGTTCGCAGTGAAATTTTGATTTCCGGACCTGTATATTGTATATACACCTGTAAAACAATATCTGAACTCACCGCCAACGAAGAACACCTTAAACATACAAAAAATAATCCCGCAGTTACTATATACTACGCTGATCCAGGCGAAAGTATTTGGAGCATTGCAAGAAAGTACTCTACTTCTGTAGATGCAATAAAATCAGAAAATGATATTGAAGACGACACAATAAAAGAGCATGGTATGCTACTTATCCCAATGTAAGATAAATAATTAAACAAAAATATAAAGCTCTACCTGAAGGGGAGGAAAAAATGGAAGAGAAAAACATATATCAAGATATAGCCCAAAGAACAAACGGGGACATATACATAGGCGTCGTAGGACCTGTAAGAACCGGAAAATCTACATTTATTAAAAGATTTATGGATAGCTTAGTTATTCCAAACATGGAAAGTACACATCAAAAGGACAGAGCTATTGATGAGCTTCCTCAATCGGCATCTGGACGCACTATAATGACAACTGAACCAAAGTTTATACCGGAAGAAGCTGCTAAAATTCAATTAGAAAAAAATGCAAACTTAAAAGTGCGTATGATAGACTGTGTTGGATATATAGTTCCAAGTGCATTGGGATATATAGAAGATGAAATGCCAAGGATGGTAAAAACCCCTTGGTTTGATGAAGCAATTCCTTTTAATATGGCTGCAGAAATAGGAACTAAAAAGGTTATAACAGAACATTCTACAATCGGCCTTGTTATTACAACAGACGGTAGTATAACTGATATTGACAGGGAGGAATATCAAGAAGCCGAAGAACGTGTTATAAATGAATTAAGAGAAATCAACAAACCATTTGTAGTCCTATTAAACACAATGTATCCTAACACAGCTCAAACAGCTGATCTAGTTACAGGTCTTACCCAAAAATACGGTGTACCTGTTATGCCGGTAGACTGTTCCCAAATCGATGAAAATGAAATAAAAAGAATTTTAGCGCAAGTATTATTTGAATTCCCTGCTAAAGAAATTCAGATGGATATGCCAAAATGGATTTCATCTTTAGAAAAGGACCATTGGCTTAGATCTTCAATATTCTCTGCAATTAAAGATTCCTCTAAAGGTGTTGAAAAAATACGTGATATCGAAAACTTTTCTATGAATCTCAAAAAATGCGAGCACATACAATCAGCTGATATAACAAACCTTGATCTCGGTACAGGTGAAACCAAAGTTTGTGTAACTGTAAACCCTGATTTATTCTATAAAGTATTAGGAGAAAAAACAGGACTCGATATAACAGATGAATCCGGGCTAATGAATTGTATTTTAGAACTAGCTTCTACAAAGGATAAATTCAAAAAAATTCAAGATGCCTATAACGATGTAACTGAAACCGGTTATGGCATAGTGTTACCATCTATGGATGAACTAACACTTGAAGAGCCTGAAATCATAAAGCAAGGCGGTAAATATGGAATAAAGCTCAAGGCAAGTGCACCGTCAATACACATGATGAAAACAAACATACAGACAGAAGTTACACCAATAGTAGGCTCTGAGGCGCAATCTGAAGACTTAATTAAGTATTTACTAAACGAGTTTGAGGAGAATCCTTCTAAAATATGGGAATCTAATATATTTGGAAAATCACTTCACGAACTCGTAAATGAGGGTCTACATACAAAATTAAACAGAATGCCAAACGATGCTAGAGAAAAAATCGGAGAAACTATAGAACGAATTATAAACGATGGATGCAATGGATTGATTTGCATATTGATATAACAAAACGGAGGTCGACTAAAAAGCAGTCGACCTCTATCTATTAACGAACACAATGTCTAATTCATAGTATAAACAGTAAAATTAATATTTCAGTAAAGGAGAACTTCTATGGATAATAACGACTTCAATGCTACTGTCGAAAAATATAAACAAGAGCTACTACGCATGGCAGCGACCCAAACACCTTCTACCATATATGAACAAAGTCAGGATACCGAAGAAGAAAATCTAACTTACAACGATTTTCTAAGAGAAAACCCAAAATCAGGACAATTGAAAATCCAAGCCAACACTGCAAAAGGCACCATACCTGTTGGCGATGTACGGATAAGTGTAAGCAAGATTTTCACAGATGGAAGAAAAATATTCTTCGAAGGCAATACCGACCCTACAGGACTAATTACTGGAATAGTTTTGCCTGCACCAGAAAAGGGCTTATCAGAAAACCCTTCCCCATCTGAAGTACCTTATGCAACATATAATGTTTTAGCTGAACACCCTAATTATAGTACACAGGTATTCCCAAACGTTAACATATTCGACGGGGTAATCTCAATACAGATCGTTAAATTAATCCCAAAATTACTAAGCGATAATCAATAGAATGGAGGTAATAAATTAATGCCTGTTACTCCTACTATCCCAACATATATAACAGTACATCTTGGTGCACCAGATGAGCCCGCAGAGAATATCCAAGTCCCATTTATAGAATATATTAAAAATGTTGCCTCCAGTGAAATCTATCCTACATGGCCGGAGGCTGCTCTACGTGCAAACATATTAGCACAAATCTCTTTTGCCTTAAATCGAATATACACAGAATACTACAGAAGCAGAGGTTATGATTTTGACATAACCAATTCTACAGCAAGCGATCAAAAATTTATAAAAGGCCGTGACATTTTTGATAACATTTCAAAAATAGTCGATGATAGTTTTAACAACTATGTTTTTAAACAAGGAAATATTGAACCATATTTTACGCAGTACTGTGACGGAAGAAATGTCACCTGCGACGGTTTATCCCAATGGGGCACGGTATCTCTGGCGGAAGCAGGGCTTACTCCATATCAAATCCTACAAAGGTATTATGGCGATGACATCGGCATTAACTACAATACCCCAACCGCACAAAATATACCATCATATCCCGGAAGACCCCTTCGATTGGGTAGTTCCGGTGATGACGTCCGCATAATTAAACGCCAGTTAAACAGAATCTCTGAAAATTACCCCTCTATTCCTAAAATTAATAACTTAAATCCATTCTTTGACATTGAAACAGATGCAGCTGTACGTCGATTTCAAGAAATATTCAATCTTACTGTTGACGGTATAGTCGGAAAATCAACATGGTACAAAATTAAATATATATACAACGCTATAAAAGGCCTCTCTGAACTTTATTCAGAGGGACTAACACTTGAAGATGTAAGTAGAGAGTTCCCGGAAGTTTTAAAACAAGGAGACACCGTTAAACCTGTTCAACTTATTCAATATCTTATATCCATAATTGGATATTTTAATGATCAAGTATCAGTAGTCCCAATAACAGGAGTATACGACGAGGCTACAACAAATGCAGTTAGAGAATTTCAAACGTCTTATGGACTTAATCCGGATGGAATCGTTGGAAGGGATACTTGGAATAAGTTACTTAGTGTATATGATGAGACTATTAAATTTCTCCCTCAAGAATACATCTATTTAAGTGATCAAATTTACCCCGGTAGATTTTTAAGTCCAGGAATAACTAGCGATGATGTTACATCGCTTCAAAATTTCTTAAAAGTCATATCAGAAAGTGACCCATCCATAGGTAATATAGACGTAACAGGAACATACGACAACGCAACAGAACAAGCAATAAGAATTATACAATCAAGAAACGATTTACCTGTAAACGGTATCACAGGCCCGGTAACATGGAATACTGTAGTAAATCTATATAAACAAATCACACAGCAATAGTCATATCCACCGGCTAAGTCGGTGACTTGAGTTGACCCTATAAAGACCTTTCACCGGCAAGCCTCTTGAGATACGTCAAAATTTATTTCACTTGCATCTCTTACACCGCAGCCTATAAACGGGCGATTTGTTGTCCTAACGAATAATTCCTGTTACTGGAAGATTTATATTAACAACTCGCTTCGCTCGATATTTGAAGCTAAAGCTTTTTTTGCAGGGTACCTTAAATGGCAGAGTCGGTGGATTTCATAACCAGCAAAGAGCAAACACAGGGAAGTCCTGTGTTTGCTCTTTTTGTTAATATCCTATAAACTTTTTCCCGTCATGTTCATAAAAGTCTATATCTATATCAATTGCATTTTTAATATTTTCTTTTGTAAGTACTTGGGAGGTGTCTCCACCAATTAATATTCGTCCATCTTTCATAAATATACATTTGTTAGAGTAGTTCATCGCCATATTAATATCATGAAGCACACATATAATGGTGATATCCTCATTAATTTTCTTTAATAAATCCATAATCAAAATCTGATTATACAAATCAAGTTGTGAAATAGGCTCATCGAGGATAATTACCTTCGGTCTTTGTGCTAAAGCACATGATATAAATACCCTCTGCCTTTCCCCACCACTTAAAGATAATATACTTTGGTCTTTTAAGTGCCATGTACCGGTTTTATTCATTGCGTCTTCACAAATATCATAATCTTCTTCCGAATAGTCCTTAAAAAAGTTTACAAATGGTAGTCTTCCCATCATAACAATTTCCAAGGCAGAAAAGTCATAGTCTGCATTCATTATTTGCGGTACATATGCAATTGATTTGGCAAATTCCCTTTGCGAATAATCATTTATGTTTATATTATTTATTTTTATTTCTCCGCTTTTAGGATGTATTATTTTAGCAATTGTTTTTAACAATGTGCTTTTACCGGCACCATTAGAACCTAAAATTGCTAAAAAACTATTTTTCTCAATCGATAGCGATATATTATCAAGTAATATCTTTCCTTGTATCTCATAACAAAGATTCTTTATCTCTATAATATTATTTTGCAATCTGTTATTCTCCCAAAGTTTATATTAATATTTTGATTTACTAAAGTTTCTAAATATCAAGTAAATTAAAAACGGTGCACCTATAAGTGAGGTAACAATCCCTATCGGAATTTCCGAAGGCATTGCAGCTGTTTTAGCAATATCGTCAGAGATAATTAAGAATACCGCACCATATATAGCTGAAAGTGGTAATAAGTAACGATAATCGCCACCAAAAATAAATCTTATAACATGAGGAAGCATAAGCCCTACAAAACCTATTATCCCGCTTACACTAACACATATAGCTGTTATTACAGAGACTAAAACTATCATTGTCTTGCGTATAAAAGCAGTATTAATCCCAACACTTTTTGCTAACTCCTCATTGAATGATATTGCGTTTAACTGCCTGCCAAAAAAGAAAGATAAACACATAGGAATTATTGTTATAAGTGAAACCTTTAAGTTTGTCCATGTACTGGTAGCTAGACTTCCCATTGTCCAAAATACAATCTTGTCCATCTTATCTTTATTCATAATCATAAGCAATGATATAACAGCACTTATCAAAAAATTGGCATTTATCCCCATCAATATAAGTGCTGTACTACTTCTTTTGCTTATCCGCAACGAAAGCCAATATACTATTATTGCTGTGAACATAGCTGTTATAAATGCCATAATTTTTACATCAATAACTCCATTTAGTATTATAGCAATAGTTGCACCCAAGGCCGCTCCGGACGAAACCCCAAGAGTATAAGGATCTGCCATAGAATTCTTTAATACACTCTGGTATATTGCACCACAAACGCTAAGCGATGCCCCAATAACTCCTGCCAATAATATACGAGGAAGTCTTATATTTAAAACTATATTTTTAGTTGTGTCCTTTAGACCATCTGAGTTAAGGATATCAGACAAAAACGGGACATCTGAAAATATGGCAGAAATACTTTCCTTAAATGATATATTGGCACTTCCTAACGCAAGCGACAATATCATCACTAAAACCAATATTGCCATGGAAATTGCTACTATACAGAAAAATCTCGATTTTGTTTTTATCTTATTCATCTCTTACAGTTCAATTAACCCATATTAATGTTATAAACTTTTTCTACTATTTGCTTTATTCCCTCAATATTTCTGGGGCCTTGCCTTGAAATAAGATCTTCATCAACTTCAACTATACTTTGATTTTTTACTGCATCTAAAGAACTTATAGGTTCAAAGTCTAAAATACTCTGTTTTGTATTATTTTGGTCAGAGCAAATAATTACCTGCGGATTATTCTCACACAATTTTTCTATACTATAGTACCATCCGTCTACATCCTGTGCAACATTTTCAACACCAGCAATTTTCAAGATTTCATTTATATATGTCTCATTTCCGGCTGTGTAAACTCCATCTTCATCTAGTGATACTAAGTAGAACACACTTTTCTTATCCTTAATTGAATTAACCTTTTGCTGTATTTTTTCAATCTTCCATTTCATATTTTTTATAATTGTGTTTGCTTTATCTGCCTGATTCATGATCATTCCAAGGTCACTTATTATCTTATATGTACCCTCAAAATCTTCACTTCCTCTTAACATGACTACCTTTAATCCTGATTGTCTTAAAAATGATATTGTTTCCTGAGACTGCATACCATCAGTAAATATAATATCAGGTTCTAAAGACACTATTTTTTCTATATTTGGATCGATGATTCCACCAATACTATCTATATTCGAAACTTCTTCAGGATAATCACAATAGTCTGTACGACCTACAAGATTATCTATAAGTCCTAATTCACATACAATTTCGGTTATGTTTGGTGAAAGAGATACTACCTTTTGCGGCACGGAATCAATATCTGTAACGCAACCAAAAGAGTCCTCAAACGTAAGCGGATACTGCGGATTTTTACTTAACGAGGAATCGTTAAGCTTGCTATTTGTGCAAGAAGACAACATAAAAACTATAATTACAAGAAGTGAAAACAACTTTAAAAACTTTTTATTATTCAACATGATATCCCCCTAAAAAATATTTTACTTAATGATAAACTATATTTAGGTATTTTTCAACACTTTATTGCAATCTAGCATATCTATAGGCAACAAAACTAGTCTACATTAATTCATTAACTACCCATTAAACTTAAACATTTGATTTTAACACACAAAAGTGATATAATTTATAATCATTATGATAATGTTTGAGGGGTAAAAAATGAGTAAATTCGACAATTTATGCAAATCGTGCCTATCTGAGATAGGTGATTTAGAAATATGCCCACACTGTGGATACAACCAATTTGAAAAACAGCTACCTCCATTTCTTCCTATAGGCACAGTCTTAGAAGAAAGATATTATATAGGTAAAAAAGTATATCAAAATGCAGAAGGTATTGGATATATAGCATTTGATAGTATTTCTGATTCTTCTGTATATATA
The DNA here is from genome assembly GCA_934464585.1 of uncultured Eubacteriales bacterium. Lineage (GTDB taxonomy): Bacteria > Bacillota > Clostridia > Oscillospirales > Acutalibacteraceae > CAKSJY01. The sequence goes on along the minus strand of CAKSJY010000002.1, from coordinate 28,615 downwards.
AGAGAGTTCTTCCCTCTTCGACGTTCAGAAAGATCTAACCTTTCTGTGGAAGTCATCAAAGGTTATGAAGGACTTTATAATAAACAGAAAGAAGAGTTTTTAAAATATTTTAGATCTATCGCAAAATTTCGAGAATTTTCCGCAACTGTTCCTATTTATGATATATTTACAGCAAATAACACTGCATATGTCGTTTATGAATGGTTAAACGGTATTACATTAAATAAATTTGTTCTGGAACACGGTGGATATATAAATTGGGAAACAGCTAAACCTCTGTTCATGCCACTTATTTCTTTACTTGAAGCAATGCATAAATCTGGAATAAAACACTTAGGAATCTCACCGGAAAACTTAATTATTACAGATGACGAAAAAATGAAACTTGTTGGGTTTTCTATTCCTGAAATCAGGAGAGTAAACTCAAATATGCTGTTTCAACCATATGATGGTTGTACACCAATTGAGCAGTATGAATCCGAGAATGAAATAGCTGAATGTAGCGATATATATTCTTTAGCCGCATGTATCTTCTTTGCTCTTACAGGTAAGTATCCTCAAATAGCAACTAAACGTAAACTTGATAATCGACTTTTAATTCCATCAGTTATACTTAAGGACATACCACCATATGTTGTTTCAGCTCTTGCTCATGCTTTACAGGTTTTTCCGCGCGACAGAACCAATAATTTTGAAAAGTTCAGAACAGAAATTTCAGCTGCGTCAACACGACTCCCAAGTCCTAAAAATACTGATACAAAGAAAAAGAAAGAGCTCTCAGGAATGACAATCGGCGCAATATCTTTTGCTGTTGCAATGGTTATATTGATAATTTTAGGTTCTATATACTTTTTCAAAAATGAATTTACACCAAATGCAAACACCTCAGAATCAAGTGAAAGCAGTTTAAGTATATATGATGCATCATCTTTAGTGAGCAGTAAACCCGATAACTCTATTGAAGTTACAGATCTTACCGGAGAAAACTTTGAAAATTTGCAAAAAGAACTTTCTAATTCCGGTGACTATACTATTTTAAAATCTTCTGATGATTTTAGCGACACTATAAAAAATGGGTGTATAATGGAACAAACCCCTAAACCCGGAGAGTTCATCGAAAAAGGAACTGCTATCATTGTTACAGTTAGTAAAGGTCCTAAAATGCGTACTCTTCCAAGTATTTCTGGACTAACACTTTCAGAAGCCTCTCTTAAGCTTTCTTCTGAGGGATTTTCCCCTGAACAAATAAACGAATATAGCGATACTATACCTGCCGGTTATGTTATTGGATATAAATCCCAAAATGCCGGAGACCAACTTGAATATGGTTCAACCGTTACGATAGCAGTAAGCCAAGGTAATCAGTAGTATAAATGTAAACAAGCTACTTTAGTACTTAATGGCAAACACCTAAAAGAATATCTAAATTCATCGATTACTAACTGCAGACTTATACATAGGATTTAATTTGAATTTTTATTGTTTGTCGACAACAGTTTACCCTACTATATCAAATGATTAGTAATTTTCAAGATAAATAAAAAGAGCATATCTTTCTGATATGCTCAAAGTTTTCTTTACATATTACCTGCCCTGCTTCTTAGACCCCAATCTTAATTCGGAGTTTTGAACCAAATTAAACAAGGATGTTGAAAACAGCGGATACTCTTTTGCAAGAGATTCTGAGTTCATAAGTATTGCATCATTTTTTCCGATGCCTTTTAGGTTTCCTATATTTTCTCCGGACGAAAGACAAACCGCATTTGCATCCGATATCGATAACGCCGAAAAAGTATATCCCTTATAAAGCTTTTCAGGTATTGAAAATATCCCCTGTGGATTTTTAGGATTTGCTGAATATAACGTTCTAAAAGCATTATATACTGATACCATTAAGTACGATGACACTTCAGTTGTAAGAGGTTTATTTCCAACCTTTTGAAGAATATCGAAAACTATATTAAGTGAATTTACAATAAGCTTTTTATTTAAAGTCGGTAATATACTACCTTTAAAAATATTTTCCTTACCTACTGCATCCTGATCCGGAATATCCTCAACTGTAATCTTCGCACCGGATCTATCCGGGGTTCTTCCAAGGAGATAGTCACATGATACATTATAATAATCAGCAGTTTTTATAACAAAATCCAAACCGCATTCCCTTATCCCTTTTTCATAATGTGACAAGAGTGCCTGGGAAATTTGAAGATCTGCTGCAACTTGCTTTTGACTTAATCCCTGTTCTTTTCTTAACAATGTAATGATTCTAGAAAAACTATTATTCATTATTTACCCCCATCGACAATTTGTTCCATAAACCACTCGTAAATTATATAATACTTTAAACTTTTTGTAAATACCTTTTTTAATTATAAATTAAACATACTAAGGAGTTTTTTCCATGAAATCTTATCAAATTCATCTTATTCGCCATGGCATAACAGACGCTAACAAAAACGGCTGTTATATTGGCTCAACTGACTTACCATTATCTGATTTGGGTAAAAGTCAACTACTAGAAATTAAAAACGGAGCGAGGTACCCAAAATCAAATATAATATATACAAGCCCATTAAAACGTTGCATACAAACTTGCGAAATCCTCTATCCAGAAAATCAATACATCTCTGTACCCGGGTTATCTGAGTGTGACTTTGGAAACTGGGAGGGAAAATCTGCAAAAGAACTTGAAAACGATCAAGATTTCAAAAAGTGGCTTGAAGATTCAAGCAAGAACCCTCCTCCAAACGGAGAAAGCTCTATAAAATTCACTCACCGAATTTGTCTAACTTTTGAAAAGATTGTTGAAGGTCTTATGCGTGCCGGTACGACCACTGCTGTTATCGTTACTCATTCCGGAGTCCTAACCACTCTACTTGCAGCATATGGTTTGCCAAAGGCCAACCCTATGGACTGGGTAACTAACCCAGGATGCGGGTATTCACTTAGAATCACACCGTCATTATGGATGCGTGATATGGTAGCGGAAGTATATGAGCGTTTGCCAATATTTGAAGATATTAAAGAAGATACCACTTCTATGGAGGAAATATGATTATAAAAAAATTATTTGGAAACAACATTGAACCAAACTGTAAATACTGTTCCTATTTAAATGAGATAGGAAATTCAAATGACTTCTGTCAAAAATCCCATCGTGCTCCTAAGGATGAGCAGTGCAGACGTTTTAAATATGATCCGCTTAAAAGGACTCCAACTATATTGCCGTCTTTACCTAAATATGACGAAGCTGATTTTTCTCTTTAAACAAAAATGTCACATCCTCCTACCCAAAGAAGATGTGGCATTTTTGCTATCTATTATATAACCTTATCTAGCTCATTGCATATAAATGCAAAATCTTGCAACGTAAGTGCTTCCGCACGTATTGACGGATTCAATCCACCCTTTTCAAGTATTGGTACTAAAGCACTCTTTTCTAAACCAAAAGAGGAAGATAGGCAATTTACTAAAGTTTTTCTTCTTTGAGAAAATCCCGCTTTTATTACCTTGAAGAGTAAATCCTTATTTTCAACATTTACCGGAGGATTCTTCCTTATATTTAATTTGATAACCGACGAATCCACCTTAGGTGCAGGCATAAAGCTACCTTTTGACACCTGAAAAAGGATCTGAGGTTCTGAGTAATAATTAACAGCTAAACTAATCGCTCCTGAGTTTCTGCTTCCAGGTAAAGCACATATTCGATCTGCAGCCTCTTTTTGTACCATTACTGTTAATGATTCTATATTAACATTCTCCTCCAATAGCTTCATTATAATCGGCGATGTGATATAATACGGCAAATTTGCACATATCGAAACCGACATACCTGTAAACTCATCATCTATAATTTTATTAATGTCCATTTTTAGTACATCACCATTTATTACTTTTACATTATCAAACTCACCTAAAGTGTCATCTAAAACTGGAAGCAATCTTTTATCTAATTCTATTGCAACAACCTTTTTAGCCCTTTTTGCAAGCTCATATGTAAGTACACCTATTCCCGGACCTATCTCAATTACCCCACCTTCTGGGTTAGATGTACAATATTCGGCCATTTTAGGACACACACTTGGGTTTATCAAAAAATTCTGTCCCAGTGATTTTGAAAAACTAAACCCATATTTAGATAATATATTTTTTATTGTAGAAATGTTAGATAAATTGCTCATATAGCCTCCGACAGTTGATTTCTTATTTAAAATAGAATTATAACACAAAATTCCAAATAAATACAATAGTTGCATTGTATAACCTTATTACTTTAGCATCTTGATGAACTAGTATACCAATTGTATTAATACCTATATCAAGACTATGTGGAAAACTCTGTGGAAAAAGTTAATAACTTTTCAAAAAGCCTTACCAATAACCCATAGTCTTTCAACATTGTCCACATAGTTATTCAACACCTAAAATATATCCAAAATATGAAAACAAATAGTAATATTAACCTTGTCAAGAAAATATGAAAAATTTGTCGAAATATCTTTTAAAATTTTTCAGTCGTTTTATCAATATAAACTCAGAATTATCTCCTAAGCTTTTGTTATGTGCATATGTTAAGAATTATACTCTAATGAGTCATTAACCTTTAAATTTCTAATATAAGTTACCCACTCTTCATATAGTTCTCTATCCGTTTTTCCAAATACGTCCATATAATCTTCTGTTTTTATAAGCTGTAGCACCTTTTCCCATCCATAATTCTTATCTAAGAATTCAATATATGTATTTGCAAAACTGTAACCACCACATTTTTCAAATTTAATGTGACTTCCAGTCTGTGTATCCTCATACGATGGAATAGACATATATTCTAACCATTTGGGATTAAATTCTTGTCCATTAGCTAAATATAATGCACACCCTTCTGTTAACCATAAATGGATTTTAGGATTTAACACACTTACATATGCATGGACAATTTCATGCAATACAGCATATTTATTATCATCATATGTGTGTACCGGTCCAGGATTCGCAGGTGAAGTTAATATTACATCTGTTCCTATATTATCCCCTATATACCAATCTAATCCAAGCATCGCCCCTACCAGTCCATATTTTTTCCTTTGCATAGTCTTTTGCGAATCATAAATAAAGACACGAACAGGCTGTTTTTCATCAAAACCTAATTTTTTTGCTATCTGTTCTACACTACTATCCGCATATTCAAATACATCTTTGGCCGCTGCAGATTCCTCTTCGTAATAAACATCAACCCACTTGCCTTGATATACTGACATTCCTTCAGTCCTCAAATTAAATGTCGGTATAAAATTGATAGTAACTAATATAACTAGTGTAATCGACAACCCCAACAATACATAATAAAATTTTTTCTTATTTTTCCTTATTTTCTCCATAGCTTTATGCCTCCCTTTTCATAAATCGTATCAAAAAAAGAGTCCTAAAAACTAGTAACCATAGCCATTACTTCATATGACTATGGTCATATTTACCTAAAACCATACTGTATTTTAAAATAAGGTAACTTCTTTCCCGACATTCCAACTTATCATAGATACTAGATACATAGTTTTTTACTGTCCCATTCGAAAATGATAATTCTTCTGATATTTGTTTATTTGTTTTACCATGTAGCAACATGAGGAATACGTTTCTTTCACTTTCAGTTAGTTTATTTAATAAACTAATAAAATTCTCTAATTCCATATCTATTTTATTACTATTAGAAATATCATGGTCTTTTCCCTCAAGAATTACTTTATCATATTCTGCAAAATACCCTATAACACGACTCATTAGCACATTAATAATCGCAAAGCAAGCCAATATTTGAAGTAATCTTGGTATGAGATTAAACCTAATGATGTCATCAATTCTTGTAAAATATTCAATCCAAGGTTGAACAACAAATGAAGCAGATACTATATGTGACGCTATTTCAGCAAACCATAAGACTCTTTTATTCATATACAGTAGGGCTATTAGTGCTGGACAAAGAAACATAATTACCATCTGATTTGTGAAAAAGATGTAACAAACCCCAGTTATTAATGCCATATCTAAAATAAACGCATATTTGATAAAAGGTTTTCTTAGTTTTATTAACCTAACCATAACTACCGGTACCATAAACAATATAATTAAGATAATAGCGAACGTCGAAATAATATTAAAATACACTTCAAAAACACCAAGTATTTCAAATAACCATATAATAAGAATTAACCCTGATAATCCCAAAAATACATTAGAAACAATTTCATTGTTTTCGTTTTCATCTTTCCTTAATAACTGTTCCAATATTCCGCTCCTTAATACAACTTAATCTCTATAACCCAAAAATAATCTCAAAAACCCCAGAGGCCTTTTGGCATCTGGGGTTCGATATCTTCTTGAAAATTGATTTTTCTTCCAAATTATCTCTTTGAGAACTGTGGTGCACGACGAGCTGCTTTAAGACCGTATTTCTTACGTTCTTTCATTCTCGGGTCACGAGTTAAGAATCCAGCCTTCTTTAATGTTGGACGAAGGTTTTCTGAATCATATTGTAGTAATGCTCTTGAAATACCGTGACGAATTGCACCTGCTTGACCTGTTACTCCGCCACCTGCAACACGACATACGATATCAAATTTTTCGTTTGTATTTGTAAGAACTAATGGTTGACGAACTATTAGTTTTAGTGTTTCTAGTCCAAAATAATCATCTATATCACGATCATTAATTGTAACTTTTCCAGTACCCTTGTAAACTCTTACACGAGCAACAGAGCTTTTTCTTCTTCCTGTTCCATAGAAATAAGATTCATTGTTATACATTTGAAATTACCCCTTTCTTATCTTTCCCAAGACTCAGGTTTCTGAGCTTGATGATTGTGTTCTGCATTAGCGTAAACGTGCAATCTTGTAAGTGCTTTACGGCCAATTGTAGTGTCGGGGATCATTCCCTTAACAGCTAATTGCATAGCTTGTTCTGGTTTAGTAGACATTAAAGTATCATACCTTGTAGCTTTTAGATGGCCTATGTAGCCTGTATGACGGTAATAATATTTTTGTGTTAGCTTGTTACCAGTTAGAACTGCATCCTTACAGTTAATAACGATAACATTATCTCCGCAATCTACATGCGGTGCGAATGTTGGTTTATGTTTTCCGCGTAGTAATACAGCAACTTGAGCTGCTACTCTTCCTAAAGGTTTACCTGCTGCATCAACAACATACCACTTGCGTTCAACTTCGCCTGACTTTGGCATATAAGTAGACATTTTAAATTCCTCCTGATTAAGCTTCTAAAATTATTTAATTAACAACTTTTATATTTAATAACAAATGTTCAATGTTATCATAAAGCCACGAGAAATATAATACCACATCTACATTATACAAGTCAATACTTTTTTCGATTTTTAAAATTTACTTATTAAAGAGCTTCGATTTTCATTGATTTACTCCTGTTTTCTCTTAAATACTCAACCTCTATTTTTATTCTACATACCAATCTATTTCTCCAGCTTGCAATGCCTCTTCAAAACTCCTATCTGCAGGTTTACTTCCTCCATATTTTCCATACCAAGCATCAGGATATATCGGGTTTGGATTTATTGATGCACTATTTACATCAACTTCTGTTGATTCATCATACCTAACCTTCCTTGCAACTATTACTGTTCTAAAATTATCGAGTTCATATGAACAAGTCGATAAAGTAATAAGTTTATCATCGGCCTTAATATCAACAGGGGTATTAATAATCGACCTTAGTTTTACGTCTTGTATATAATTTAAAAATTCGGAGTCACTCGAGAACGTAAGTTGTAAATAATTAAACGGTTCACCTTGTGACGCATCTACATTAGTTTTAAATACAGATATTACTTTCCAAATTCCGGTTTCATATATTGTATCATATTTAATAATAGGACTACTTTTATAAAAATCAAGATCAGAATATTTTAACAGATCCCCAAACATCTTACCATCGTTCATATGATGACCATGAATTACTGTGTTCTTTAAATCTTCAGTAATTCCATAAGTTGCATCCACAAATATGCTTCCATATTTAGTGTTATTTTTTTCATAATCTCTAAAAAGATAAAATGTAGGATCATCAGATGGTGGCTCTAAAACAGGGTAGTTAATAACTGTATTTGGTATGTATATCCAACCCTTTATATCTTTGTTTATTTCCCTTAATCTATTAAATGTCTCTTCATTAGAGTCGGTATCTATATATCCATGTACTCCCTGAATTTTTTGAGTTGTACTAGTCTGTTTATACGGAACCCAAACCAATTCATAAAGAAGTATAAATGCACTCACCACAAAAACTATCGATAAAAATATAGTCAATACTCTCTTAAATATTTCCTTGCTCTTTTCGGTTTTAAACATTTTTAACACCTCTATTTTTATTAATTAAAAAAGGAACAACATATTCTTTCACAATTTTCTCTATATCTTTAGATAAATATGGAAGTAGAATAACATCTCTATCTAAATATCGAAGATAAACACCGGGAATATCCGCCGCTTGAGTATATAAAAAACTTGCACAACTTGAAAGCTTATTCCATTGAAGACTTATACCCTTATCATTAAAGAAGGATTTTATTAAGCAATTAGTACTATTATACAATCCACCTATTACTATAATTAAATCTATATAGTCTGCACCTGATACTGTTTCTGAAAATGCTGCCTCTAAATTTTCTTTACTTTCAGCAACGATAGTACGATAAAGCACATTAAAATCCGTATATTTTAATATACTCGCAATATTAGCTACTTTTTTCTCTACTTCCTCTTCGGAAAACATCGGTTCTCTTATTATATAGATTTCGGCATTCATAATTACAAACTTATCCTTTACTATAGATTTTCTTTATAGTGATATTCTGTATAGCTTCTTCTATAAGCTCGTCAAAGTTAACATTTGACTCTGCTTGCTCAACAAAACTTAGTATAGGTTTAGTTCTTGGATGCTTTGGAGTAAACACTGTACAACAATCCTCGTATGGCTTTATTGAAATATCGAATGTATCTATTTTTCTTGAAATAGATACTATTTCATCCTTATCCATACCTATCAAAGGTCTAAATACTGGCATTGTTACTGCAATATCTGTACAATTTATAGCATGAATTGTTTGGCTTGCCACCTGTCCCAAACTTTCTCCTGTAATAAGTGCAAGACATTCATACTTAGATGCTATACGTTCAGAGATTTTCATCATTAAACGTCTCATAATAATTGTAAATAATTCTTCCGGACATTCATCTTTTATTGTTTCCTGAATCTTTGTAAACGGTACAGTTATCATGTCCATCCTTCCCGAATACTCGGATACTTTACAAAGGAGCTCTTCTACCTTATCCTCTGCACGTTTACTTGTATACGGAGGGCTCGCAAAATGTATTGCTGTAAGCTGTACACCCCTTTTTGCCATCATCCATGCAGCCACAGGACTATCTATTCCCCCGGAAATCAAAATCGCTGCTTTTCCGCCTGTACCTACCGGTATTCCTCCGGCACCATGGAGAGCTGCTCCTCTTATATATGCACTTTTTTCTCTAATCTCCACATTTACAACTAAATCTGGATTATGTACATCAACTGATAGATTAGGGAAGTTTTCTAATATATATCCCCCAACACTAGCTGATATTTCAGGAGACTTAAACGGAAATCTCTTATCTGCTCTTTTAGATTCAACTTTAAAAGTCTTTATCGACTCAAAAGTATCTCTCAAATATTTCACTGTCATCTTTTGTATTTGTTCTAAATCCTTAGGAGCAACACAGGCCTTGGAAACAGATGCTATACCAAACACCTTTAATACTGCCTCCAATACCTCATCTAAGTCTATGTCCTCATCATTTGGTGATATATAAATCGTCGACTGAGAATTCACTATTTCAAACTTTCCAAATTTATATATCGCATGTTTTATATTTTTTATAAGAACGTCTTCAAACATCCTTCTGTTAAGTCCCTTTAAGACTATTTCGCCTATTTTAACTAATATTATCTCTTTCAACTTACTATCCGCCTTTTCTAATTCTTGTAATTCCACTTTTTATACTATCTACAATGCTATTTATATCTTCTTTAGTATTATATTTTGAAAAGCTAACTCTGATTGCAGAATCAATAACTTCATCATCAAGGTCCATGCTTTTAAGTACATGGCTTTTTTGACCCTTTGCACAAGCTGATCCACTAGAGACATAAATCCCATTTTCTTCTAAATGATGTAACATTATTTCTGAACGAATCCCTAAAACAGAGAAATTAACTATATATGGGAAACTATCTTCACCTGAATTAATTCTAACAGACTCTATCTTTTTAAGTTCTGATACTAAATAGTCCCTTAACGATGAAATATGCTCGTATTCGTCTTTACATTTGGGTAAATCCTTTACAGCTTCTGCAAATCCCGCTATTAATGAAATTGCTTGTGTTCCCGGTCTTATCTTATATTCTTGTTCTCCCCCGAAAACTAACGGTTTTAAAAGTATTCCTTTTCTTATATATAATGCTCCCACACCCTTTGGACCGTGTATTTTGTGGGCAGTTATTGTCATTAAGTCGGCATCTATTTTTTTTACAGATATATCAATTTTTCCAAAAGCCTGCACAGCATCTACATGAAATATTGCATTCGGGCTTTTCACTTTTAGCATCTTTTTAATTTTTTCTACAGGCTGAATAGACCCAACCTCATTATTAACATACATTAAGCTTACAAATATAGTATCTTTGCTAAGCTCTTTTTCTATTTCTTTTTCGTCAATTCTTCCGAATTTATCCGGTTTTACATATACAACATTAAATCCTCGATCTTCCAACTCTTTTGCTGAAGATATAACCGACGAATGTTCTATAGCAGAAACAATTACCCTATTTCCAAGTTTTTTTCGTCTTTCACATGCACCTATAACAGCTAAATTATTAGCTTCTGTGCCCCCAGAGGTAAACACAATTTCTGATTCTTTGCATTTTATTTTATCCGCAATGGTCTTTCTTGCCTCAATAAGTTCTTTTTCTGCCTGCATACCTTTTAAATGAAGCGAAGATGGATTCCCATAATTTTCACTCAACATCTCTAGTACCTTTTTACAAGCCGGCTGACAAGTAACGGTTGTTGCACTATTATCTAAGTAGATCTCTTTCAGTTTCATCTCTTCCTTTAAAATAAACATCTTTTTTATAATTATATTATATACCAAATAAGTTTGTCGATACTCTTTCATCAAGTAAATTATTCTATATTTTGTATATATAACAAAAAAGTTCAAACTCTAATATTGGAGGTCAGCTTATGTTTTCTAAAAGTTCTTTTTATTCTTTTCTCAAAGGGATTCTCTTTTCGACTTTAGCAATTCTTATTTTAATATTCACAAGCATGTTAGGATATAAATTTGCCAAAGTTTATTTTAGTAACCTTGAACAGGCCTATTTTCAAATTGTAAATGATGCAAAAGAACACATCCTGTTATTTGAAGCTGAACTTATAAAAGGACTTTATGAAAATCGCTAAATCTGCTATCTATTATTATCTGAATCCTTTTTTAATATTAAAGAAACACCTAATGCAAGCGCTGCAAAAAACAGCATGCCGATAAAGTCACCCCAAGAAAAAACATAAAGACCTAGCACTAAAGGTATTTTAATAATATGAATTAAATGTATAAAACTACATGCTATAAATGAAACCAACAAACTTATATATTTTTTTGAAGCAAATGCCAAAACTACAAACACAAACGAAGAATAATAAAAAATATATTGTACAAAGTCTCCTAAATTGATAAGTTCATTTATCGTAAGCAGTAAGGCATAAATATAAAGAAAATAATCACTAACAGACATTAACTTACTTAAAACACTATTCTTTTCTACATATTCTTTTATCGCGTTTCCTATCTGCTCCATTTTAATCCTCCAATTATTAATTTTTAGTTTATACTAACACAGTCAAGTACTTTTTACAATTTTCAAAGATTTACCCTATATATCAATAACTATTTTTTTCGATATATCTGAATCAATCTTTTTATTTTTCAAAAATTCTCTCTGCGCTGAAATAGTTTCCAATGAGTCTCCCAATTGATTAAATACATCAGCTAAAAGAGATAATCTATCTTCTGACATATTTTGCGATAAATATAATGCAAGTGCAGAAATTGTCGATGTTAATTCACAAGAATCCATGTTTAATCACCCATATATATTATATTCAAAAATTTATTTTTGAATAATAGATAACACATGACTTTATTCGTAATTCCTACATTAACCTGTAATGATTTTTTTACAAAATACAATAATATAGATTATAAAGTCAATAAAGGAGTGAAAAAATTGGGAAAAGAAAAAATAAACAAACATCCTAAAAAACCTGACAAAGTAACCATTGCTATAAGCTATCCTAACACAAGGTTTAAAAAAACAAATATAGCAAGACCTTCTGATGAAAATGTTGAAATAGCAAAAGAATGGGTCGACGATAACTCAAGATTATAAAAAATATTTGGCGGATATCTTTAGTCCTTATTTTGAATATATACTTTTTTTGATAATTCTATTAATTGATCAAAGGATTCAAGATATCCTGCCTCATTTCTAAAAGCCGCTGCATTTTTAAGACCCTTAAAATACCATGCAACATGTTTTCTTGATTCAAGCATACCATGATATTCTCCCTTATATTCGCAAAGTAGCTTAATATGCTTAAGCATTATATCTATTTTTTGAGAAATAGTTTCTTTTGGGATAATTACCCCATGGTTTAAATAAGCATTTAACCTCGAGAATATCCACGGATTACCCAAGGCACCTCTGCCTATCATCAGCATATCACAACCTGTATATTCAAGCATTTTTACAGCGGACTGTTCATCTATAATATCACCATTACCGATAACAGGAATAGAAAGTTCTTGCTTTACTTTCTTAATTATATCTAAGTCAATACCGGGAGAATACATATCCTGCCGAGTGCGGGCATGTACTGCAACAGCATCTGCCCCATTATCCTCACATATTTTCGCAACTTCAACAGCATTTACGCTATTGTCATCCCAGCCTTTCCTTATTTTAACCGTTACAGGTACATCTACAGCAAATTTCACTGCCTTTACTATTTCACCGCATAATTTTGGAGTTTTCATAAGGGCTGACCCACACCCATTTGCACAAACCTTAGGTACCGGACACCCCATATTAATATCTATCATATCCGGTTCTGTTTTCATAATTTCAATAGCTGCATTTGCCATTGTAGTCGGTTCATTACCAAATAACTGAACTGAAAACGGAATTTCAGATTTCTTATTCGACAAAAGTTCCGAAGTGTTTTTATTTTTATAAATAACACCTTTAGAGCTAATCATTTCACTTACTGTATACGCACTACCAAAACGCATGCATATTTCCCTAAATGCTCTATCTCCAACTGATGCCATCGGCGCCAATGCAACTAATCCTTTTATTTCTAAATTACCTATCTTCATTTTTCTACTTTCCTATTCATATCAATTTATACTAATAATACCATTTGTAGTAAGGGTCTGTCTATATTCTTACAATTCCCTTTTTTATTTTGTTGTTTTTTTAATTTTAGTATGGTATAGTATGTTTATATTAACCAAAGTATAAGGAAGTGTTGATTTTGACGGAAATGATGCCGTATATATGGCTTGCTGTAATTGTTGTAATGGCGATAGTTGAAGCTTGTACAGTTCAAATAATTTCTATATGGTTTGTCGTTGGAGGTGTTGCTGCGTTAATATCAACTGCCTTCACAGATTCTACTTTTATACAATTTATTGTATTTGTGCTTGCAACTGCTTTGTCTCTTATTTTGACAAGACCATTTGTTAAAAAACTTCTAAGTTTTAAAAAAGAAGACACTAATGCAGGAAGATATATAGGTAAAAATGGTATTGTAATAGAGGAAATAAACAACGAGTTAGGAATCGGACAAGTAAATGTGAGTGGTAGCATATGGACTGCAAAATCAGCAGATGGCTCCATTATTCCAAAGGATTGCAAGGTATTTGTCCAAGAAATAAAGGGCGTAAAATTAATCGTTAAACAAATTTAAAATAAAAGGAGATTGTTTCATGAATATTTTCGTTTTAATCGTAATTGCTTTAATCGCTATTTTGATATTGGTTATAATATCAAATATTAAGGTCGTCCCTCAGGCAAATGCCTATGTATTGGAAAGATTGGGAGCTTATCATTCAACATGGCACACCGGTCTCCACGTAAAAATACCGTTTATTGATAGGATCGCAAAAAAAGTTTCTCTAAAAGAACAAGTAGTTGATTTCCCACCTCAACCTGTTATTACAAAAGATAATGTAACAATGCAAATTGATACTGTAGTATATTTCCAAATTACAGACTCCAAACTATATACTTACGGTGTTGAACACCCACTATCAGCTATTGAAAACCTAAGTGCCACTACTTTAAGAAATATTATCGGTGAATTGGAACTCGACAGTACCCTTACATCTCGTGATGTTATAAACACTAAAATAAGAGTAATTTTGGATGAAGCAACTGACGCATGGGGAATTAAGGTAAACAGAGTTGAATTAAAAAACATCTTACCACCAAGAGAAATTCAAGATGCTATGGAAAAGCAAATGAAAGCAGAACGTGAACGCCGCGCAAGAATCCTTGATGCCGAAGGTGAAAAGCGTAGTCAAATACTTGTAGCTGAAGGTCACAAGGAGGCTGCTATTCTAAAAGCAGACGCAATAAAAGAAACTAAAATTCGTGAAGCACAAGGTGAAGCAACTGCAATTATGGAGGTTCAAGAGGCCTATGCAAAAAGTATTAAACTTTTAAACGAAGCTCACCCAACTGACAAGGTTATATCCTTAAAAAGTCTAGATGCATTTGTAAAAGCTGCTGATGGCAAGGCTACAAAAATTATTATTCCATCAGAAATACAATCACTTGCAGGACTAATAACATCTGTAAAAGAAATCGCTACAGACGATAATGTAAAAAAATAGTTTTTTCTACCATATAATAAATCGCAAACAACAATTAAAAGCCTTATATCTAAAGATATGGGGCTTTTGTCACCTAAAAAAGGAGATTAAAATGTCGAATATAAATATTGGAATATCAACAGCTTGTATGTACCCTATTCAAACAGAAATTGCATTTTCTACACTTGTCGACAAAGGCGTCCGATTCTTTGAAGTGTTTTTCAATAGTCCTTCAGAAATAGAACCTGAATTTATTAATAAACTAAACCAAAAACGCCTTGAAAACAAATGCAAGATTAAATCAATCCACCCTTTCACAAGCGGAATAGACCCTTTCATGCTCTTTTCGGATTATTATCGTCGTTTTGAAGATATGATGAAATACTATGAAAAGTTTTTTATTGCTGCAAACACCTTAGAAGCAGAAATAGTAGTATTACACGGAGACAAACCCAAACCCGGCAAGGCAATTGAGGAATCTGAATATTTTGAAAGATTTTTTAAGCTTGCCAATACCGCAAAACGTTATGGTGTAACTTTAGCACAAGAAAATGTTAATCTATTTAGAAGCGAAAATATAGACTTTGTAAAAAGAATGAAAAATGCATTAAAAGATGATGTAAGCTTCGTCTTTGATATAAAACAGGCCATAAGGGCTCATCAAGACCCATTTGAGTTTTGTAAGGCTATGGGCAAAAATTTAATACACCTTCACTTAAATGACCATACTGAAAACACAGATTGTGTCCTACCTCTAAAAGGCAATATGAACTATGAGCACCTTATTAAACTATTAAGTAATATTAATTATACAGGTGATTTTATAGTAGAAGTATATCGAGACGCATATGATAATATAGACGAATTGATTAACTCATGCAATAAATTTAAAAAAATTTATTTGTAAAAATATTTAAAATTGTTAATTATTGTGATATAATAGAATTAATAGGGAGGTGGCGACTTGAAGTGCCCATATTGTAATTTTGAAGAGAGTAAGGTAATAGATTCCAGGCCAACTGACGAAGGCGAAAGAATACGTCGACGCAGAGAATGCCTAAATTGTAAAAAGAGATTTACAACATATGAAGTTATCGAAAGTGTTCCGATAATTGTTATAAAAAAAGATAAATCAAGAGAGGCTTTCGACAGAAATAAGCTTTTAAACGGTTTATTAAAAGCTTGTGAAAAAAGGCCTGTAGCTATCGATACTATCGAAAACCTTGTAGATAACATAGAATACAAACTTCAAAACTCCTTAGAAAACCGTGAGGTTTCCTCATCTGAAATAGGAGTATACGCTATGGACGGTCTTAAAGATATAGACGAAGTCGCCTACGTACGTTTTGCGTCTGTATACAGACAATTTAAAGATATTAATACATTTATAGAAGAGCTAAACAAGCTCATTAAAAAGAACAATAACCACGTATAAATACGTGGTTATTGTTCTTTACATATATCTTCTTTTAATTTTAGCGGAAACATAAGATATAGGTATAGATAACATTCCCCATAAAAAACTATACAATAAACATATCTGTCCAAGTACGTTACCCGGAATTGATGAATAATCCCATACATCCATTCTTAGCCATAAATTAACAATACACCCGGATATAAACTCAATTACCGTAATTACAAGTGCACCAATAGCACATTTTTCCCACATCTTCATATTTTTAGCTTTACTGTATATTCTAAATAGTGTAAGAAAACATAATCCACCGGTTATAAGCATTGTCCAGTGAGTATATCTTCTCCAAAGTATCTCTAACAAACAATAACAAAAACCACTTAGCGCAAAAATTGTAATATCTTCCTTTATTCTTCTCAAAACTCATCACCGATATTATCTTTTGCCAACTTGAAGAAATTATTCATATTATGAGTTAGAAACAACGTATACACGCAAAATCTTACTTTTTTCTCACAAAAAAGATTTAATATGGCAAGTTGTTTTTTTATCTTATTATGGTATAATATATCATAATAAGCAAACTCATTATAAATTAGGAGTTGAACACATGGCCTGTTTAAAAAGATATAATATCTGCAATGGAGTCAATTTTAATTATATTAACTGTGAAAAATTTAAAACTGGAAAAATATCTATTACTTTTTTCCTTCCATTAAACGAAAAAACAGCCTCGGCTAATTTTGTCCTTTCCAATATGCTAAAACGTCAATGCGCAAAATATCCGGGTCTACTTGAAATCGATAAAAAACTTTCGGAGCTTTACGGTGCTTCACTTTTTTCTCACGTTTTCAAGCTTGGAGAAATACACGGATTTACAATATCCTTGACAGGTATTGAAAATAAATATGCACTAAATAAAGAACCTATATTTGAAAACTTAGCTTCTTTATTATCTGAACTCATATTTAACCCATACCTTGATGAAAATGGTTTATTTTCTAAAGAAGATCTTGAGGATCAAAAACGTGAACTTTTAGAAAAAATTGATGCAGAATTTAATAACAAACGCATATTTGCAAAGCATCGTTGCGAAGAACTTATGTGTAAAAATGAGGCTTTCGCTGTTAACCGCTATGGATCTAAAAAAGAAGTTGAAAACCTAAGTGCACAAGACATATACTCTGCATGGCGGAGAAACTTAAAAAATGCAAAAGTTGAAATTATGCAAATAGGATCATCAGACTGCTCATATGCAAAAGATATCTTTGAAAAAGCTTTTGCAAAAATAGATAGAACCCATATCGAAGAATGTACAACAGAAATAAAACAAGCAAACGGTATTCATGAATACAGCGATATTATGAAGTTAAGTCAATGCAAACTTGTTATGGGATTTAGAGCTAAAAATTATAATATCGATTCTATGTGCCTAAAACTAATGTCTGCTATATTTGGAGGTACTCCAAACTCTAAGTTATTTTTGAATGTACGCGAAAAAATGAGCTTATGCTATTATTGTTCATCACAATATAACAAAGACAAATCTATATTGCTTGTACAAAGTGGTGTTGAAAAAGAAAATATCGAAAAAGCAAAAACAGAAATATTGAACCAGCTAAGTGAAATGCAAAGTGGCAATTTCTCTTTAGAAGATATCGATGCTGCAAAAAAAAGTATGATAAATAATCTAAATGAAAAAAATGATTCACTTTCAGATATAGAAAACTTCTATATTTCTCAGGTATTTGATAGCAAAATACTAAGCATACACGAAGCTACAGAAAAAATAAACAACATTACAAAAGAACAAATAGTAGAAGCTGCCCAAGGTGTTGTATTAGACACAATTTATGTTTTACGAGGAGAGGCTTGATAATATGAAAATAGAAAAAATTAAAAGCGATCTTGTAAGTGGCGAATATATCAAAGCAACTCATAGCTCCGGACTCAAAATATATATATATCCTCAAAAGGATTTTTCATCTACCTATGCAATATTCGGAACAAATTATGGCTCGATAAATACCTCTTTTAAAGTGGAAGGTGACGAAAATGTCACTGTTTCCCCCGATGGTATCGCACATTACCTAGAACACAAAATGTTTGAAAGCGAAGAAGGCGACGCATTTTCAAAGTATTCTAAAACCGGTGCAAGTGCAAATGCTTACACCTCATTTGATAAAACATGTTACCTATTCTCTTGTTCCGAAAATTTTTATGAATCCTTAAAAATCTTGATGGATTTAGTTCAATCTGCATATTTCACAGAAGAAACTGTCAAGAAAGAGCAGGGTATAATCGGCCAAGAAATTAAAATGTATGATGACGATCCAAACTGGAAAGTTATGTTTAACCTTTTAAGGGCCCTTTATCATAATCATCCGGTAAGAGTCGATATTGCAGGAACTGTACAATCTATTTCTGAAATAGCAGATAAAAGTCTTTATAAATGTTATAATAGTTTTTACAATTTAAGTAATATGATTATTTGTATTGCCGGAAATATAAATCCCGATGAAGCACTACGTTTTATTGAAAAAAATCTAAAAGAGGAACCCCCTGTTAAAGTTGAAAACATATTCCCTCAAGAACCCGAAAGCGTTTACAAAACAAGAATTGAACAAAATTTTGAAATATCTATACCTATGTTTCAACTTGGATTTAAGGAAAAAGCATCTTCCAAACGACTAACAA
Source organism: uncultured Eubacteriales bacterium (assembly GCA_934464585.1). Taxonomy (GTDB): domain Bacteria; phylum Bacillota; class Clostridia; order Oscillospirales; family Acutalibacteraceae; genus CAKSJY01. The sequence goes on along the minus strand of CAKSJY010000002.1, from coordinate 9,496 downwards.
CAAAGGAAATAGCACTTACAGATATTTTGCTTGAAGCAATGTCTTCTAAAATATCCCCGTTATATAAAAACCTTTTAGAAAATGAGCTAATAAACACATCCTCATTTTCTCATGAATATTTTGAGGGTCCTGGATATGCATCTATTATATTTTTTGGCGAATCTAAAAATCCTGATCTTGCAGCAGAAATGATAAAAGAAGAAGCTAAGAAGCTTCATAGCGAAGGAATAGATAAAGAAATATTTGAAATTGCAAAGAAGTCTGTATATGGTAAAGCTTTATCTATCTTAAACAGGACAGACGATTTGGCGAACACCTTAATAGACTTTGGATTTTCCGGAAGGGAACTTTTCGAATATATCGAAGAAATTGCAAACGCTACTATTGATGATGTTTTAAAGCGATTGGAAAGCGAACTTATCCCCGAAAATTCTTCTCTTTCAATTGTATCGCCAATTAAAAAATAAATTTTAGGAGAAATAAAATGTATTTCGTAGAATTTCCAAAGCTTAATCTTGGTTTTAACATTAACCCTGTCGCCTTTAGTATTGGTAATTTTAATATATATTGGTACGGAATTATTATTTCAATAGCATTCTTAGTTTCGTTTTTATATGCTATTTTAAATGTTAAACGCTTCAAAATTGACCAAGATAAGTTTATTGATTGTGTAATAGTCGGTTTAATAGCCGGTATAATTGGCGCAAGACTTTTTTATGTACTATTTTATCCCGGCGACACATATATAAAAAATCCAATTAGCGTCTTTTATTTACATGAAGGAGGACTTGCCATATATGGTGGTATAATATGCGGACTTTTAGGCGGCGGCCTAATGGCCAAACATAAAAAGCTTAATGTTTTAGCTTGTTTGGATGTTGCATCTATATCATTTTTAATCGGACAGTCGATAGGTAGATGGGGAAATTTCATTAATCAGGAAGCCTTTGGAGGCCCAACAAACCTACCTTGGGGTATGGTTAGCAGAAATACTGCTTATGTCTCATCAGGTCCAGTCCATCCTTGTTTCTTGTATGAATCAATATGGTGTATTATTGGATTTTTCATTTTAAACTGGTTTAGCAAAAAGTATAGAAAATATGATGGGGAGATGTTTTTAATGTACATGGTATGGTACGGTATAGGTAGATGTTTTATAGAACAATTACGATCTGATAGCCTATTAATTCCTATGACCTCATTACCGATTTCTCAAGTTATTTCAATTCTCTGCGTTATTATTGGTTTAGCCCTTCTGATTTACTTTTACGCTATGCAAAATCCTGAATCTAAATTAGGACAGTGGTTGAGTAAATTCACATCTAACGAAATTCAGATAAAAGAGAAAGAATCTCAAGAAAATATTGATATTGAGAACAAACTCTTAGAAGATGAACCCACCGTTGAATCTAAACCTGAAAGTACAAACGTAGAGTCAAAAGAAACTAATGATGAAAAGTCAGCTGTAAAGAAGGAAATTGCTAAAAATATTTCTGAGTCTGTTCCTAAAGAGATTTCTAACGAAAAACCAGCTACTAAGAAAAGAACTACTAAAAGAGCTTCTTCCACTAAATCTGAGCCTAAAGAAACTTCAGATAAAAAGCCTACTACAAAAAAGACTTCTGCTAATAAAGCTAATCCTGAAGAAGCCTCTGATGAAAAACTTGTTGCTAAAAAAAGAACTACCAAAAAGGCTTCTTCCACTAAATCTGAGCCTAAAGAAACTTCAGATGAAAAGCCTACTACCAAGAAAAGGAATACTACCAAAAAAGCTTCTACTGCTAAAGCTAATCCTGAAGAAGCCTCTGATGAAAAACCTGCTACTAAGAAAAAGACTACTACCAAAAAAGCTTCTACTGCTAAAGCTAATCCTGAAGAAGCCTCTGATGAAAAACTTGTTACTAAAAAAAGAACTACAAAAAAGGCTTCTTCCACTAAATCTGAATCTAAAGAAGACCTTGATGAAAATCCTACTACCAAGAAAGGGACTACTACCAAAAAGGTTTCTACCTCTAAGGCTGAGTCTCAAGAGACTTCTGACGAAAAGCCAGCTACCAAGAAAAGGACTACTAAAAGGACTTCCTCAACAAGTTCAAAAAGTACTATAGACAAAAAAGAAAAGGATTCTCAACAGGATAGCGAGAATTCTCAACAAAAATGATGTATAAAATATAATGATACTGAGAGGTGTATATTATGACTATTATGGACGGTAAATCTGTAGCTGAAAAAAGCAGAATTAATATCAGAAAAGATGTTAACAGACTGCGTAACAAAGGGATAATCCCAGGACTTGCTGTAATTATCGTTGGAAAAGATCCCGCATCAAGAATATATGTCAATAATAAAAAGAAAGCTTGTGAAAAAGTATCTATTCACTCCGAAGAATATTCTCTTTCTGAAAGTACCTCTCAAGAAAGCCTGATTGATCTAATAAAGGTCCTAAACGAGAAAGAAGATATTAACGGCATTCTTGTTCAACTCCCGCTACCAAAGCATATCGATGAATCAGCTGTTATAAACTCGATAAATCCTTTAAAAGATGTAGACGCCTTTCAATGCGAGAACGTCGGAAAGATTATGCTTGGTGAATATAGCTTTCTCCCCTGTACTCCGGCAGGAATTATGGAACTATTGAAAACATATCATATCGATCCTTGCGGAAAAAATTGTGTTGTTGTCGGTAGGAGCAATATAGTAGGCAAACCAATGTCCATGCTACTTCTACATAAAAATGGTACTGTAACTATATGCCACAGTAAAACTAAAAATCTTAAAGAAATATGTAAAACTGCAGATATCCTAGTCTCTGCAGTTGGCAAGCCTAAATTCATTACTTCAGATATGATTAAAAGGGGTGCAGTTGTTGTTGATGTTGGAATGAATCACGATGAAAACGGTAAACTTTGCGGTGACGTTGACTTTGAAACCTGCAAAAATGTCGTTTCCCATATAACACCTGTTCCCGGTGGTGTAGGACCAATGACTATTACAATGCTTCTTAAAAACACTGTAACAGCAGCTAAACTACAACACGGTATTAAATAATATACCTGCTATAAAAAGCAAAGCTTATTAATCTATATGTCCAATTTGGTCATAAGACTAAAAGGATTATAAATAAATACATAAAAAATTCCCGTTAAGAAACTACTATTCTTGACGGGAATTTATTTTTTAAATATATCTACTTTCTTCTAATCAAAATACCTTTCATAAACTCACTTTGATTGTGCGTTTTATATACAATTTCCTTTTCTTCCTCTGTGCAGCCTACTAATAATTTAACCTCAGAATCTCGATTTATCAAATCCACAATACATACAATAGCATCAACAGTTTTTTCATCTAAAGAACCTAACCAAACATCTATTCCCTCACCGTCCATAGATGATGTACCCTTTAAATATCCATAATCAACCTTGTATATAAGATCGGGATACTTAGGATGTGCTGTGCCTTTGGGACGATCAATTACTATTTCTGATTCTTTTACTAAACTATCTATTGCATTCCAAAATTCGCTATTCATATACTCTCCTATTTTAATGCAAATCGTTTTATAGCCTCTGTCACACCAAACTGCGTATTAGGTTTAGCAATATAATTTCCGTGTATTTTCATATCCTCATTGGCATTTTCCATCACAAAGCTATATTTTGCCTTCGAAAGCATTTCTGCATCATTATAAAAATCACCAAATGCCATCGTTTCTTCAGGCTTAACATTTAATCGCTTTTGAATGTTTTCAAGTGCAACGCCTTTGTTTATATCACAATTCATAATATCTATCCAATAAGCTCCGGAAACCACCAAATTCAATTTATCCTTAAGAGCCGGATATAGCTTTTTATACGAGTTTTCATATGGTGTTTTTAAATCACATATACCAACCTTAAAAATTTCATCATCGACATATCTTAAATCTTTTTCGATAAACCTATGTGAATAGTATCTATCAACTTCACCTATTATCTCTGGGAAATTTAATATATGAGCACCTTTCAAGCCACACAACACCACATATATATCTTCTATATCCTCACAAATATCTACCACTTCACACAAGTTTTCCCTAGATATAGTATTTTTATATGTAATAACCCCACTTTCAACTACACAAGCTCCATTTTCAGAAATATATGAAAGCTTATCTGAGTATGGTTTGAAATTATCATATAAAGTATAATATGGTCTGCCACTTGCCGCAACAAAATGCATTCCTCTTTCCTCCATCTTCTTTAAAATTTCAAAAAAGTCAGGTGGCAAAGAGTGATCATTATTTAAAAGAGTCCCATCCATATCGCTGGCAATGAGCTTAATATTAGGGTTAATTATTTCGTTATCATACATATCATATATATCAGTCTTAATTTCTTTTTCCAAAAACATCTTCCTTCCTTAATATCTTTTATTATATCATACAATATAAAATTTTAATACTTCTAAATATTAAAATTTCCTCTAATTAATGGTATCTTTCAAAGGCTTGTATCATAGTAATTAATTGGAGGTAATATAACATGGATGAATACAATAAACAAAGTAAAAATATGAATAATAGCAGCTCCAAGCTTAACGATGACGAAAAGCAGTATCTACAACCTAAGGAAAATGGATATACAGGTACTCCTCTTCTTTTAATTATACAAATTGTCGTTTGTACTCTAATTATAGCTGGAGCCATAGCCGCAAAAACATTTACCCCTGACCTTTTTAACAATTTTAAGGTATGGTATACCGAGAAAATAAACGATTCATTAATTGTAGGAGATAATGTAGACGAATACATAGAGTCTTTTCAAAATCTTATTTCACAGGAAACAAAAATAAGTCACAATAATCCGTCACTCAAAAGTTATTCAAAGGATAACAATCTAATTTATATGGACTGTGCACTTCAGTTACCGGTAGAGAGTGGTAGTCTAACATCAAACTTTGGAGCAAGGGATGATGGTAGCTACCATTATGGAATAGACATCGGTTGCAAAGAAAATTCTGAAATAAGGTCTGTATTAAGCGGAAAGGTTGAAAAAGCTGAAGAATGCCCATCATACGGAAAATATATTATTATAGATCACGGCAACAACATAAAGTCATTATATGCCCACTGCAATGAGCTTAAAGTAAAACCAGCAGATACAATTAAAACAGGACAGGTAATCGCATTAGCCGGAAGCACCGGAGACTCTACCGGAGTACATCTACATTTAGAAATAATTATCTCAGGTAAAAATTACGACCCTGCCCCACTTTTAAACAGAGCATATGAGCTTCAAATTATTTAATTGTAAAATAGGAATAAGCTTTTTGTTTGTGGCATTAATTACCGGAACTATTATATATGATAAAAGTCTGTCTGTATTGTGGGGAGTGTTAGCAGCCCTTATACACGAAATCGGCCACTTATTTGCAATGATACTAATTGGCGATAAACCAGAAAGTGTTATGTTTAATTTATTTGATGTCGCTATAGTAGACTCAAAGCGGGCAGCTCACTCATATAAACAAGATGTATTTATATTGGCATTAGGCCCTATTTTAAACATATGCATTTTTGTATTATTTTATTTAACATATTCCTTCATCGAAATAGAAAACTTATATACTTTTAGTCTTCAAAACCTGTTTTTAGGAATGATGAATCTTTTACCAATTGAATCCTTAGATGGCGGGCAGATACTTTATATCTTACTTTCCAAATCCTTTTCTCAAAGAAAAACTGAAATTATAATACAAATTATATCTTTTGCGGTACTATTCCCGCTATTGATTGTCGGCCTTATTATACTACTAAAATCTAAGTATAATTTTTCCCTACTATTCATAAGTCTATATCTTATTGCAGTTATTATTTTCAAAAATGGACGTTTTATCTAAAACTACATTTCATCTTGATTATCTTGGCCTGAAGTCTTAAACCTATCTGCTCTATGCTTTAGTCGACTTATATACATTACTTCATAGCCACTTTGATCAGAAATACTATATACCAAACGATTATTTTTTTCCTTAGGTTCCGGGTAAATCCTATTTATGAGTATCCTATATATTAAAAACAATATAATAGATATTATACTTATAATCGCACCTATAAGAAGCCCCGGAGTTTTATAGGTAAAACGTATTGTATTATCTAATCCACCCTCAGCTCTTACAGCCATAAAACCTATATTGGCACGACTTATATCAACCTTCTTTCCATTTACAGTGGCACTCCAGCCTTTTTCATATGGTACACTAAAAAATATGATCCTATCTTTATCGTTAGTTAAATCCACCTTTGCTGTAAATCCACGATTATCTCGATCAAAGTAATAACAGGTTACCTCTTTTCTCTTTTTACAATCTCTAAAATATGCCTCTTGTGTATATGATACAAAGCTCATATTATTATATTGTGAAAGTACGTCGCTATATTTTGCATATGCGTCATCATCAAGAACAATAGCTTTTAAAAGAGCAAGGTGTCTGTTATCTTCAGTAATTCCCTCAAATTGATCTCTTGTCATATAATAATCATATGAAAATCCAAATGGTATATAATATTCATTTTCCCAAATATCGTGGCCATTTTGATTATCATAATACTTAAATCCCGGCATTGCTGTTGATCCATTAAAATTGTTTGAAAAATTGTATGTGTCTCCCTTGTAATCAAAAAGCCATCTACAAGACAAAAGACTCCTTATTCCGTATACCTTTGTTTCGGGTCGAGATCCAACATCCCTTTTAACTCCTATGCTTGGATAAAATTCCATTATAGATCCTGGAACAATACTATGAAAAGCCTGTATTGTCGGTACTTGCCAAAACATTCCCTGATTATCTATGCAATCATAAAAATCTGCACGACAATTCTTAGTATCAGGTAAATCTATCTTATCTTTCCCATTTACAACATACGGAATTATATAGTCATGAGTACTATAAGATTGCTTTTTCCCTTGTCCAATAATAAATATAGATGAGATAAGTGAAATAACCATAACGAATATTGTAATTAATCTGAAAAGCTGCCGTTTATTATCCGAAAAGTTGTTTAATATAAGCACAAGTATTGTGATTGAAACTACCGCAATTAATACATAAACCCAAAACCTTAGCGGATTATTCTCTAAACCAAACACAAGCTTTTTATCATCGCCATTTTCTTTAATATGCGGCATAAGGCCTATCGTAGATGCTATTGATAATGTTATAACCAAACTCCACTTAATAGCCCTTGTCCAATCTGTATTTGAGCTTTCAAGCGAAAGTACCGTCGCAAGCGACATCATTAATGTAGCCATATAAAACCATCTTGCATAATAGCATGAGTTAAATAATTGAAAAGAACTATTTAATATAGGAACCATTGCGAATATAAACAACACAACCATAAGACGTTTTAACCAATGGCCTTTTTTTGATTGCAAAAATGCAATTACCCCACACATTCCAAACATTGGTATCCATGCACCTATAGATGCCCATTTAGAATTAGAGTCCGGCGTAAAATTTGGTCTTGCCGGAATATCTGGTGGAAAAAACAATGATGATATTATATGCAAATATCTTTGTTCATTATTATACAAGATTGCTGACCAGCCTTGAATATGTTCATCTAAGCGTGGGTTTTGTATTATTGCAAGTATTGACGGAAGAAGGACAACCATACTTGCTGCCACACCTAAAAGGGACTCCAACAATAAAAGTAAAAAATCCTTTAAGGAACATCTATATCGCTTTAATAGCATTTTTATTGTCCAGTATATTATTAAAAATACAACCTGTCCAACAAAAAAATAATAGTTTATAAAACAGCTCAAAAAAACCAATATCCCAAAAATACCCCTCTTTTTATCATACATAAAAAGATCTAAACTCCAAAGCAAAAGAGGAAAAATAACGATAGCCTCATGGAAATGGTTAAAAAATATATTGTATATAGAAAACCCAGAAAACGCATACAATATCCCACCAAGCACTGCAACATTCTGATTTTTTACATACCTTTTTATATAAATAAAAGCTGTAAGTGATGCACATGCAAATTTAAGCATTAACAATGGTGCCATAAGATATGGAATCATTTCACTATTAAACGGAATTGTCAACCAAAAAAATGGACTTGTAATAAGATAGAAACTATATGAACCTATCAAATTTACTCCTAAGTCTGTGTTCCAATTCCAAAAGAATTCACCATTTCTAATAGAATCATGAACCATTTGATAAAAGGGAATTTGTTGTACATTAAAATCTCCATAATACAAAAAGTATCCCTTATCATATATAATAAATGGAATAAACATTAAAAACGAAAGTCCTAAAGCATAAAAGAATGCTTTTTTATGATATTTATTTTTACTTGAAAATTTATTTAAAATCTCTACCATGTTTTAATCCCCGTTTCCTTTTTGTCTATGTAATTTTTTATTATATCATATATTAATAGATTTATGGAAATTTTTAGCTTGACAAAATTTTTAACATATACCATAATTTTTAAAGTATTTTAAAATTATGGAGCGATGTAATATGAATATATATGATTATCTTATTGAAGGTAACGAAAATTACGGAACATACCGCGATACAATATGTAAGTCTGTTTTCAAGTGTCCAAAAGAATCTATACAAGAAAAAGTTATTATTGCGCCAACATGGAACGTTGATATTTTTAAAAACCATGCAGAAAGTATAAAGCAAATATCCGGTCCTACAGGACATGGGTATGTGGTTTATGACCTAGTAGTAAACAATACTAAAATTACATACATATCAACCGGCGTTGGAGCTTGTAAGGTATTAGATGCTGTTTTAGCCTTAGGTTGTACTTTATGCAAGGAAATTATATTTATTGGGTCTGTTGGTGCATTAGATTCTAAAATGGAAATTGGGGATATCGTTATACCCGAATATTCAGTTTGCGGAGTAGGAACCAACCGTTATCTAACAGATAAATGTATTTCTGATAATGATACATTTGGAGAAAAATTTTACCCAAATCACCAGATCTTTAAAGATCTTGATCTAATTACAGACCACGTTTTACAAAAAAGTGACATTAAAAAGCATTATGGTCATACATTTAGTGTAGATACTATTTTTGCACAATATGCCCATCTAAATGAAATTATAGGTATGGGTTGTAATTCTATTGAAATGGAAACTGCTACGCTCTTTATGGCAGCAGAAATTGCTAAGATAAGGTCTTCAGCTATTTTTAATGTTTCAGACAATACAATTACAAGAAAATCTCTATATAATGGCCGAACCGAAGATGATACATCAAGAAGGATTCATTCAAAGGAAAATATTATCCCATTGATCGTACTCAAAGCGTTCGGAATTGATAGTATATAATAATCTATTTTTTCATATTAAAATTTCTTGACATACAGCCATACCTCTGGTATAATATATACTAGTTTATAGGGGTATAGCTCAGTTGGTAGAGCAGCGGTCTCCAAAACCGCGTGCCGAGGGTTCAAATCCTTCTGCCCCTGCC
>CAKSJY010000001.1 GCA_934464585.1 uncultured Eubacteriales bacterium | reverse complement strand
TATTATAAAATGATAGGACATATAGAAATCCCCAAAATGTCAAAACACGAGCAAAAAAGCCTTATAAAGAATTTTGGACGAAAAAAAGAAGAGCGAATTGCTTAAAACAATTACACTCTTCAAAAAAAGGATAACCACAAGAAAACTAAGTCCCTAATGGTTATCCAGCATGGTACGGGTGACAGGACTTGAACCTGCACGGTGTTGCCACTAGAACCTAAATCTAGCGCGTCTGCCAATTCCGCCACACCCGCTCAACACTTACTATTATATAGCAAGTATCTTTTTAAGTCAAGCACAAATTTGAAAATCATCATTTTCTATATTTTTTATGATTATATGCTTGACAAATAGTAACTATTCACTAAGTAGATCTCTATATAGCTTAATATATTCGTTCGCCGAACGTCCCCAACTATTATCGCACTTCATTGCTCGGTTTACAAGTATACCCCAACCATGTCTATCATAATATCCCCAAATACTTCGTTTCACAGCATGGAGCATATCATATGCATCATAATTTTTAAACGTAAACCCATTTCCTGAACCATCAGCACTATCGACAATGGAATCCCTAAGTCCTCCGGTTTCTCTTACTACAGGTATCGTACCATATCTCAACGCTATCATCTGGGAAAGACCGCAGGGCTCACTTTTAGAAGGCATTAAAAAGATATCCGAAGCTGCATATATTTTATGGGATAATTCCGGTACATATCCAAAGCATGCTGAAAATCTTCCTCTATATTTGTCTTGCATATACTTGAAATAACTTTCATATTCCCAGTCTCCGGACCCCAAAATAACAAATTGTATGTCCTCCTCACACATCAACTTTTCTAGTACTTCCCTAACTAAGTCAAGTCCTTTATGAGTAACCATACGTGTAACCATTGCAACCAATGGAATATCTGCATTTTGGAAAAGTCCGAGGCGATTTTGTAGCTCTAATTTATTTTGTGACTTACCGGACATATCATCTATACTATAGTTTGAATATATATATCTGTCTGTTTCAGGATTATAAAGCTCTGTATCGATACCGTTTAATATACCGCAAAGTTTCCAAGCTCTATCTCTTAAAATTGGATCCAATCCATGAGAAAACCAAGGGTCTTTTATTTCCCAGGCATAACTTGGGCTTACTGTTGTAACTCTGTTGGCTGTTTCAATTGCACCCTTTACAAAGTTCACACAGTCGTCAAACTCGACTATCGACATTTTGTCATCCGGTATTCCTATAACATCTCCAAGCAACTCTTTACCATACTTACCCTGATACTGTATGTTGTGTATAGTAAACACTGTTTTTATACCCTTATACCACTCATTATTACTATAAAACAAACTATAGTATACCGGCACAAGTGCTGTCTGCCAATCATTTGCATGTATAATATCCGGCTTAAAATCTACATGAGGCAAAATCTCTAATGCTGCTCTTGAAAGAAAGGCAAATCTTTCCGCGTCATCAAAATGACCATATATACCTTTTCTTTTAAAGTAATATTCATTATCTATAAAATAATATATAACCCCATCTACTCTGGCCTCAAATATACCACAATATTGATATCTCCACGAAACCGGTACATATATACTCTTTATAAAATGCATAGAATCTTTTAAATACTGCGGTATTTCCTCATATAAAGGCATTACAACTCTACAGCCTACTAACCGTTGTCTAAGTGCATTTGGTAGGGAACCTGCTACATCCCCTAATCCACCGGAAGCTATAAATGGTAAAGCCTCACTTGTACAGTATAAACACTTCAAATCTGTTTCCTCCAATCTTTAGACTTTCTCTATATAAATAATTTACCCTAAACTATGCTTGCCTTACTTATATAAACAGGATAAGACTTAAATCCCATTAAGGTTCTTCCATCTTTTATTATAACGTCCTTGTCTGAAATTACATAGTTTAGATTACAGTTCTCACCAATTACTGTATCTTGCATTAAAACACAATTTGATACTTTTGTGCCTTTTCCGATATGTACACCACGGAATAACACACTGTTTTCAACTTCTCCTTCTATTACACAACCATCCGCTATTGAAGAATTTCTAACATCTGCCTCTAATCCATATTTACCTGGCATATCATCGCGAATTTTTGTATATACCGGTCTGGTTGGGCAGAATAACTGCTTTCTTGCCGAGCTGGACATAAGCGACATATTAGCTTCAAAATAGGTATTCATTGATGTAATCACTTTTGAATATCCCTTAAACTCATATCCAAAAAGTCTATATCTATGAACATTTTTTTGAATTAGATCCCGCTTAAAGCTAACTTCATTTTTACTTATACACTCTGCTAAAAGCCTGATTAAAAACTGTCTTTTTAGCAAAAACATATTTAGGCTATAATTGCATTCCTTATCGGTCTGCAAGTCTACATATATTTCATCAACCCTTGAGTTTTCACCCATTGATAAAACAATCGAATCAGTCGTTTTTTCAGGTATAATACCTCTTTTATATATTAAAGTTATATCCGCCTCATTATTAATATGATTCTTTACTACATCGTGATAATCAATATTACAAACAACATCACAATCCGAAAGCAAAACATACTCTTCCTTAGAATTAGAAAGAAAATCTGATATTGCCGATAAGGTTTTTATCCTGTTAGTAAATCTTTCTGTACTATTGCCAAACGGTGGCAATATGAAGAGTCCATCTCTTCTTCTTGATAAATCCCAGGCCTTTCCCGATCCTAAATGATCCATAAGAGATTGATAATTTACTTTTGTAATTACACCAACCTTATTAATTCCCGAATTTACCATATTAGATAGTGTAAAATCAATAAGCCTATATCTTCCACCAAAAGGAACTGATCCCATTGTTCTATTATCCGTTAGCTCTCTTATTAGTTCTTCGTGCATATTTGAAAAAATTATTCCTAAAACATTATTGCCACGCATAGCCTATTTCGCCTCCAAAACATCTTTATCTATCATCGCTTTAGGAGGAATTACCACATTTTCTCCTATAGTAATATTATCTCCAACCACAGTAATTCCCCAGTCGTTTATATTCGGGGTATCTTCAGGCCTTGCTCCAACCACGGCGTTTTTAGATATAACAGTATTTTCAGATATAATAGCATACTGTACAACTGCGCTTTCCTCTACCCTAGATCCAGGCATAACTATTGAATCTTTTACAACTGCACCTTTTCCGATATATACTCCGGAAAATAATACGCTCAAGTCTATATTGCCATATACCTCACAACCGTCTGATATCAGTGATTCTTGTACCTTTGCGGTATCTGATATGTATTGTGGCGGTAAAACCGGATTTTGAGAATATATTCTCCAGCTCTCATCTGCCAAATTTATTTTAACATTCGGATCAAGCAAGTCTATATTTGCTTCCCAAAGGCTATCTATAGTTCCTACATCTTTCCAATATCCTTTAAATTGATAAGCAAACATTCTCTCTCCGGATTTAAGCATTGTCGGCAAAACATCCTTACCAAAATCATTTGACGAATCCTTGTTTGCCTCATCTTCTATAAGGTATTTTTTAAGTTTATTCCAATTAAAGATATAGATACCCATTGATGCTTTTGTACTCTTAGGCTTTTCCGGTTTTTCATCAAATTCATATATTGAGCCATCTTCATTGGTATTTAATATTCCAAATCTTGACGCCTCTTCAAGCGGTACTTCTATCGAAGCTACTGTACAGTCAGCATTGTTCTTTTTATGAAAAGCCAACATCTTTGAGTAGTCCATTTTATATATATGGTCGCCCGAAAGGATTACAACATAATCGGGGTCATATCTTTCAATATAGTTAATATTTTGATATATAGCATTTGCTGTACCTTTATACCAGTCTCCACCCTTGCTTCTTTGATATGGCGATAATATCTGAACCCCACTGTTCATTGAATCAAGATCCCAAGGTTGACCATTTCCAATATATTCATTAAGAACAAGCGGTTGATATTGGGTTAACACTCCAACAGCTTCAATTCCTGAATTAACACAATTAGAAAGGGGAAAATCAATAATTCTATACTTACCACCATATGGTACTGCCGGTTTTGCTAACTTCTTTGTTAAAACTCCAAGCCTACTGCCCTGGCCCCCGGCTAAGAGCATAGCTACTACTTCTTGCTTAGGAAACATTATTTATCCTCCTCAAATAGATATCAATTTTTCTTACCTGATTTTATCTTAACTGAACTTTCTTTTTTTGCTTTAATTTTAGGTACTTTCTTTTTACCTTTAAAAAATATAACGGACATAGGTGGAAGCGTAATACTTATTGACTGTTCAAAACCGTGCATAGCTTCCTTATCTGATTTTATAGGTTTGCTGTTTGAAATACCTTCCCCGCCGAATTCCTTACTATCTGAATTGAATACTTCTGTATAAGTACCTTCAAAGGGAACACCAATCCTGTAATTTTCTCTAAGTACTGGCTGAAAATTACATACTACGATAATCTCATTTCCGGATTCATCTATTCTTCTAAAGCTTATAACGCTTTGAGTATAATCGTCATTTGATATCCATGAGAAGCCTTCCCACGAAAAATCAATTTCCCAAAGTGGGGCTGATTTCAAATAAAAATGGTTTATACTTCTAAAAAAGTCCTGCATTTTCTGGTGAGCCGGATAATCTAGAAGATTCCAATCAAGCTCTGCATTAAAGTCCCATTCTTTAAATTGTCCAAATTCTGTACCCATAAATACAAGTTTTTTGCCCGGATGAGCCATCATATAAGTTATAAATGCTCTAACTCCTGCAAATTTTTGCTCATAGCTTCCCGGCATTTTATTTATAAGGGAACCTTTACCATGTACTACCTCATCATGAGAAATCGGCAAAATAAAGTTTTCAGAAAATGCATAGAAAAATGAAAAAGTAAGGCTGTTATGGTTATATGGGCGATGTATCGGATCGAGTGACATATATCTTAGCATATCATTCATCCAACCCATATTCCATTTGTAATTAAATCCTAAACCACCCATATATGTTGGTCTGGAAACAAGTGGCCATGCTGTTGATTCTTCCGCAATCATCATGACATTCGGAAATGCTGCAAATGCTGCCTCATTAAGCTTTTTTAAAAATTCTACCGCTTCTAAGTTTTCATTTCCACCATATTGGTTTGGTACCCATTCACCTGGATTTCTGCTATAGTCTAAATATAGCATTGATGCCACTGCATCAACTCTTATACCGTCAATATGATATTTTTCCAACCAAAAGATTGCACTTGAAATTAAAAAGCTCCTTACTTCATTTCTTCCGTAGTCAAACACCAAGGTTCCCCAATCTTTATGCTCACCTTTTCTTGGATCCTGATATTCATAGCAAGCAGAACCATCAAACTTGGCAAGTCCATGACTATCCTTCGGGAAATGTGCAGGCACCCAGTCCATGATAACACCTATCCCACTTTGATGGCACTTATCGATAAATTTCATAAAGTCAAAAGGTGAACCATATCTTGCAGTCGGTGCAAAATATCCTGTAACTTGATATCCCCAAGATGCATCAAAAGGAAATTCTGTAATCGGCATAATTTCTATATGAGTATAACCCATGTCCTTTATATACGGCACCAATTCCTCAGCAAGTTTTTCATATGAAAACGAATTGCCATCCATATATTTTCTCCAGGAACCTATATGCATTTCATATATATTTATCGGAGATTTATATTGATCGGTTTTTTCCTTTTTACTCATAAAGCTTTGATCTTTCCAATCATAGCCTTCTATATCGAAAAACTTAGAGGCATTAGCCGGTCTTGTCTCGCAGTGATAAGCAAAAGGATCTGTTTTTAACAAGATTTCACCGGAAAAAGTTTCTATTCTAAATTTATATATAGAATAATTTTCAAGAGATATCTCGACAAAGGCTTCCCACACTCCACCGTCGCTAATCTTATTCATCATATGTGAAGTTTCGTTCCAATTATTAAAATCGCCCAAAACCCAAACATTTTTTGCATTTGGAGCCCACACTCTAAATACAGTACCTGCTACATTATCTAAAGATTTGCTGTGTGCTCCCAAAAACTCATAAGCTCTATAGTTTACTCCCTCATGGAACGAACGTAATGCTTCTTGTTCGTCGATTTCTCTCAGAATTCCCATTAATTACAACTCCTTTATTTTGCTAACACAATACTTTTATATACTCAGTATAATGATACCAAGCAATTACAGAAAGTTCAAGGATTATATTATTTTTTTACCATAAACTAAAATAGTTTTGCCCATACTCCTGAACTACATATTTTTAAATTAAACTTAATTCTTCTCCCATTTTAAACGAATATATAATACATCCACCTACCTCTAATCCCAGACATTTTTCCACTGCATACTTATAAATCTTCAACTGATTTAAATAATTGTTTATATACTCTTTTTCTTGCTCTAAAGCGTTACTTTTGTAGTCGATTATATATGCTTTTCCATCTTCTATAAACACGCAGTCTATAGCTCCCTGAAGCACTACAAGTTCTCCAAATGTGTCTCCGACTGCATCTGATTCAATTATATTTTCATCATACTCAACTGAAAAACGCATTTCTCTTTTGTAGCTTTGTGCTGAAAGAATTCTTTTCATCAAATTGCTTTTAAAGAATTTTTTCAGACTTGCTATATCCAAATATTTTGCTTGATTTTCTGATATAAATTTTTTATCTACAAGTTTTTTTATCTGACCCAAAAGGTCATCATATGCCTCTTTATAATCTGCAAACTCCAAAAATAAATGCAGCGCAATTCCTTTATCTGCCGCGTTTATATCTTTGCCCAAAATAAATGATGGAACTTTACCATTTCCAAGCCTATGGAGCTTTTCCAAATTGTCCTCTTTATATATCTCAGACGCAGATACCTTCGTTGGAATATTATGAAGCATTTGCAACGAATATTCATAATTTATTCGATTACTTATTTTTTCTAGCAAATCCATATCACATTTATCTTCTTTAATTTCAGTATAGTCATCATCCTCTTGGATTTTTTGAGGAGCTAAAACACTTATTTTCCACCTTGAATTTGTATCTAATACAGGGATACCAATAGCACCGGAAATACTTCTAAGCTCATATGCATCAGGATGCCTTAATGCACAATATAGAATAAGCTCGGAAAAATTAGCTGCATTAGATACACAATATTCAGATATTAAAGTATCTTCTGTCAAATCAAAACTTAACTTCGATAAAGTTTTTTGCGGATTTTTAAGTGATGTTATCATAATCAAGTTTTCCTTTGCTCTTGTAAGCGCAACATAAAGCACTCTAAGCTCCTCGGACATATTCTCTCTGTCAATTTCAACAGATGCCGCATATCTCGGTATACTGGAATATTTATACATACTATTTTTGTCTTTTACCATAAGCCCAAGACCTAAATCATGATGTAGTAAAACAGAGCTCTTTTGTCTGTTAAATTTGTTTGAACAACCGGCCAATATACAAACCGGAAACTCTAGTCCCTTTGACCGATGTATACTCATAACCTTAACCACATTAGAAACCTCAGATATAGTTGATGCCGGAGTTAAATCAGATTTCTTAAGTTCTAGCTTATCAATAAATTTAATGAAGCCGGAAACACCTGTGTATCCATAGCCCTCATAAGTTTTTGCATAGTCTGAAAGCATTCTTAAATTTGCAAGTCGTCTTTCTCTGTCATCCATCGCAAGAACTATAGATGTAAATCCTGTTTTATCATAAATATATGATATCAGTTCATAGGCCGACATAGTAGCAGAAATTCGTCTATAACTGTCTATATCTCCTATAAATTTTTTACATTCATCGTCGCCATTCATAGCAAGATGTTTAAGTGACAAATATAGAGGAGAATCCTTATCTGCAAGTCTAATATCAGAAAGTTTTTCGGCTGTAAATCCATATATAGGGCTTATAAGTACAGACAAAAGCGGTATATCCTGAATTGGATTGTCTATTATTCTCAATAATGAAACAACTGTCGAAATTTCTATTGTTCCAAAAAATTCTCCCTCTGTATCAGACCAAGCCGGTATACCACATAATTGAAGCTCCTTTACATAGTTTACTGCATGCTTGTTTGCACTTCTTATTAATATACAAAAATCTTTGTATGTAATCGGTCGTAATTTGCCATTTTCAAAAACCTTTTCACCACTAAATATTTTTTCACTGATAATTGACGCTATGTGCCTAGCCTCAACAATATCTGTATCGTCCTCACTTTCAGAAATGTCGATAACATGTACTTCTGTTTCCGGAGAATCCCTTTCAGGGTAAATGGCTCCCGCTTTAAGTTCCTCTTCATCTGTATAGTACATATCACCTACTTCTTCGGACATAATCTGACTAAAAATAAAGTTGACAGATTCTGTTATACCCCTTCGACTTCTAAAGTTCTTATCTAAAATTATCTTTGCCGGAAATTCCTTTTTATCTCCAGAATATGAATTATACTCCTCTTTTCTTTTCAAAAAGATTTCTGGCATAGCCTGCCTAAATCCATAGATACTTTGTTTAACATCACCTACGACAAACAGATTTTTTTCATCTCTGGAAACCGCCCTAAAAATAATATCCTGTGCCTTATTTGTATCCTGATATTCATCAACCAATACCTCATCAAATTTTTCGGAAATAGCTTTTGCATCTTCTGTCCTTTTAAAACCATAATCAGTTTTTTCTACCAATAATTTTAGTGTAAAATGTTCTAGATCGCTAAAATCTAAGATGTTTTTTTGTAGCTTTAATCTGTCAAGTTCATTCCAAAATTCCCAAACCACATCAAAAAACACCTCTACAAGCGGCTTAAGTTTTTTTATATCCTCTATTGCTTCCTGTTCGCTTGCACAAAAATATTTCTTAATCTTTTCTTTTATATCCTTAGCTACTTTTCTATTTTCGCTAACTTTTATTTTTATTTCATGATCACTGTATCCCTTGGGTGTGCTTAATCTCTCAAATTTAAAACTATCAGATTTAAAATGTACACCCTGCCAATCCTTATTTTGTATTGATTCTCTTATCGACGTAAACATACTTAAATCAGACAAAAAGGTATCCTGATAGCTCTTGTTAAGCTTTTCTTCGCTGCTTATCAATTCAAGGGAACTGTTTGTAAGAGAAATACAATAATCCACTGCATTTTTGGCATATCTAAATAAGGTTTCCGCCCAAACTGTAGATGATATATCCTCTGTATTATACATATTCATTTTCTCATCAAGCCACTTATCCGGGAATGGATGCGAACGCAAAAAATCATAAAGAGTTTCTACTGCTTTTTCTAAAGTTAAGTCGTTCTTATCCGAGCTAAAGGCTTCAACTAAACTAAAAAATGCCCTTTTTCCCTCATCGTAAAACTTTCCCATTACATTCTGAATGGCTTCTTCCCTTAAGATTGACATTTCATTTGAATCTGCAATCCTAAAATCCGGTGATATTGAAAGCTTATAGAAATTTTCTCGAATAATATTATTACAAAAGCTATGTATTGTACTAATATTTGCATTATTTAGCAGAATTTTTTGCCTTTGAAGTCGTACATTGTTTGGGTTTTCCTCAAGCAGTTCTGAAAGTCTTTGAGAAATTCTTTCTTTCATCTCGCTTGCAGCAGCATTGGTAAACGTAACAATCAAAAGTCTATCAACATCTATAGGATTAATCGTATTTGTAATTTTTTCTATTACCCTTTGCACCAAAACCGCAGTCTTACCCGAGCCCGCTGCAGCTGAAACCAAAATTGTTCCACC
This sequence comes from uncultured Eubacteriales bacterium, assembly GCA_934464585.1. Classification (GTDB taxonomy): domain Bacteria; phylum Bacillota; class Clostridia; order Oscillospirales; family Acutalibacteraceae; genus CAKSJY01. The sequence continues at coordinate 210,061 of CAKSJY010000001.1, read as the reverse complement.
AGAAGCATTTATCGCATCTTTCTGACTATCTGTCCAATTCCTTTGAACCATCTAACTCACCCTCTTTCTCTATAATCTCACTCATAACCTGTTTTTTACTCAATTTTTCAATATTAAATGCTTTATCATTTTTTTCGTGTCCACAAACAGATGAATAATTGCACCATTTGCAAGAATCATACTCACCCGAAATAGGTGTTTTCTCTATATTTCCACTATGAAGTTCCATTGCCATCTGTTCTATAAGACTTTCAGCATACTTAGAGAGTTTGCCCATCTCGACAAGACTACAAATCGATTCGCTCTTTGCCGGTTTACCGTCCTTTAACGCAACCGGAATAAATACACCCTTTGCTTCTTCCTCCATACCGTTTATTACAATCGGATCATCAAGTATGAGTCCATTCATTCTAAGATTTTTCATATACTCTGATTCTATTTTCTCCATTTTCGTGTTTTTTTCAACACTTACCGATGAAGTACTTGACGGCATATATAATATCCCTGCCGGAACTACATTTTTATGCTTTGAACCTTTGCATATCGCTGTAATATATAAAAGCATCTGCATATTTAAACCATAGAGTATATCAGAAAGTCTAAACTCCTTTTTGCCCGTTTTATAATCGACTATTCTTATATAATTTTTGCCACCCTTTTCCATGACATCAACTCTATCTATCTTACCGCGAACCTTTACACTGCTACCATCCGGCAACTTTATTAGAAGTGGGTCTACCTCACCATTCTCAGCAACTTCCACTTCATAACCTACTGGGCAAAATTCACTTTGTGAAAGTTCTTCTGCTATATGCAGTATCAACTTTCTTGCCGTACTCAAAAGTCTAAAAAATAGATACTTAAATCTTGCATTTTTATTTTCCATTCCGCCAAGTTTGGTATTTATATAATTATTTAAAAGCTCTCTTATATCATCCTCAGCCTGCTCTTTAGAAATCTTACAAAAACTATCCTTATCATATTTTTTCAATATATTCTCCAAAAGATAGTGCATAACAAGACCATATTCCAAATTATCAAAAACGGCCTGTTTTTTTGGTTTTGCATAAAGCCCATACTGACAAAAATATTGAAACTTACATAAATAAAACTTTTCCACCTGTGATGCTGAAAGATTTAAATTTTCGCCAAAAAGTTCTCTTGCTTTTTTAGGATCTTTAAATTTAAATATCCTACCGTTTGATATTTTTTCAAGGCTTTCAAGTTTAGACTTATACTGATCATTATCCTTAAAATAATACTTTAAGGTATTCGAAATAACCGAGTCATCTTTAAAGTGCCTGGCACAAAGCTCAAATGCCGTATCCTCCGACCATATGTTGTCCGACTCATACTGCGACAAAGAAAATTCATCCATTATCTCAACACCCGGAATTATTTTTAATATTTCCTTTATTATTGACGACGGTTTCTTCGATGCCCCTTTTATATCCGATGACGGCCAACTGACATATAATTTTTCCGATGCTGCACTTATTGAAAGATAAGCTAAAAATCGTTCTTTTACTGCAGATTGTTCTATATTTTCTTGTATATCTATTCCATATTCTATGAGTGCCTTTCGTTCCGAATCGCTAAACACTCCAAAAGAACTTGGAGTCTTGGGGAATTCGCCCTCAACTACACCTACCAAAAACACAACTTTTGGTGATTGAAGTCTTACTCTATCTGCACTTGCAACAATAACTTGGTCAATTCCCTCAGGGATAAATGATATATCATTAGACTGTATCATAAGTCTTAAAATCTCTAAGTATCTATCAGCGGTTAAGTACTTGTCCTTTAAAACTGCTGCTATTTTATCTAAAATATCCATAAATATATCCCATAGACGCAATTGTTCCCTCGCAATAGATATATTATTTTCTTCCTTTAGTTTTTTGTATATTACTAGCAAATTCTCATGCACATTATTATTTTTCAAAAGTTCATATATTGCCCTTGAAATTTCAATACCGGTATTTTTACCTCTTATTTTTTTTTCAAATTCTAAAAGTGGATTTATCACTTTCATTCTTGTCTCGTTTAGTGATTTTATAAATTCTTCGTCACTCTCATCAAGTTTCTCTGAAAATCCGTTTGGATTTGCCTTAAATTCTTCTTTCCACTGATTGCCCTTAATATCCCACATAAACACATAGTTTTCTAAATTAGATATTGAATCTGTGTCTATACTCGTAATTCCTGTTTTTAAATACTTAAATATAAGTTCAGAATCAAATGAACTTTTTATTATTTCAAATGCTGTGGTTACAAATTTTATAATCGGCTTTGCATCTATTGGTCTGGCATCATCTGAAAAATAGGGTATATTATTTTTATTTAATGAGGAGTCAATTATACCGGCATATCGTTCGCTTTCTCTTGATATGATGGCAAAATCTCTATACTTATATCCATCTTCAACAACAAGCTTTTTTATTGTGTTAGAAACAAACATAGCTTCACTATGCAAGTTAGAAGCCGAAAACATAAAAATGTCTCCCTCGCACTTTATACTTTCGGTTCCTCTTTCTCTATAGATACTTTTTGCAAGTGCCTTTAGATCATTACTTTTATAGCGAGGCATATCCAAAAGCTTTATATGCGGTTTTATTTTAACAGAATTCTTCTTTGCTATTCTTATTATCTGATCAGCGGTTTTGTATACAGGGGCAAAGAGATCCAACTCACTTTTTTTGTTTTTAATATCGTCCATACAAAGAGAAACATAGCACTCTTTTGATTGAATTAGAATCTGTTCTATAACCTTTAATTCCTGTATTGTAAACCCGCTAAAAGAATCGATAAGTACTGTATAACCCTCAAAAAAATTATTGTCAAACACAGCCTCAGAAAGCCATGTTAAGTCATCTAAGGGGTCGATATAATTTTGTGATAAAAGTGCATCATATGTCGATAATATCATCGCTGTATCGTTAAGCTTCCTTTTTAATATTTCATTATCAGCCTCTTTTGAAACACTAAAAAGCTCATCTATTTTTATGCTGCACATTTTAAGCTCTTTTAAAGCTGAAATCATCATACCTACTAAGTTTTCTGACAATGTACTGTCATTATAAATTAAAAGATTTTCACTCGATTGTTCAATAGCAAGACTCATAAGAACGTTTCTTAAGGCATCATCTATCCTTATACCTGTTCTCCCACCAAAACGCTTAAATACAAGGTTAGTAAGCCTTGTAAAACTCATAACTTCGACCTTGTTGCAGTCTTTTGCGCCTAAGATTTTAAGTATCTCACGTTCATTCTCAAATGAGTATTGCTCCGGAACAATCAGCATAATTTTTTTCTTTTCTTCTAAAATCTTTTCTTTTATTATGCTTTTTATTTTATATGATTTCCCGCTTCCGGAAGTACCGAATATAAGTTGCAACATAAAGCTTACCCCCACATAAATATATAATTTTAGTATACTTATTTTTCAGAATAAACTCAATAGATACCACCCTAATACAAAGTAGTACATTAAGCTAAATTCTATACAAAAGTGAAAAGCTATCGACTAATTATCGATAGCTTTTTAAAATATTATTCTTCACACATATTAATAAATTCATCCTCAGATATAACACTAACACCCAAGTCGTTTGCTTTTTTAAGCTTACTTCCCGAATCCTCCCCTGCTAAAACATAAGTAGTCTTTTTCGATACACTAGACGATACTTTACCACCCAGTTTTTCTATAATAGCAGTTGCCTCTTTTCTTGTGTATGTTGGCAAAGTTCCGGTAAGCACAAATGTCTTTCCGATAAACTTTGATCCCTTTTGTTCTTCTAGCTCTGACATATTAACACCAAACGACTTAAATCTCTCTATAAGTTTTTTGGTATCTTCAAGCAAGAAATAATCATACACAGACTTCGCCATTATTTCACCAAAACCATCTATTACGGAAATTTCTTCAATATTTGCAGAAATAATATTATCAATATTCTTAAATTTACTGCTTAAAAGTTTTGCTGCCTTTAAACCAATATGCCTTATTCCTAGCGCATATATGAATTTATATAGTTCTCTTTTTTTAGAATTTTCAATTGATGTTATTAAGTTTTCCGCAGATTTATCACCCATCCGTTGCAATGCAGCGATATCCTCTTTTTTTAAATTATAAATATCAGAAGCTGACTTTATGAGTTTATTATCTAAAAGTTGTTCTAAGACTGCAATCCCCAATCCGTCTATATCCATAGCATCTCTTGAAACAAAATGAACCAAATGTCTTAAAAGTTGTGCCGGACAATCTGTATTTGTGCATCTTATTGCAGATTCATCCTCCATACGTTCTACAACACTTCCGCAAGATGGGCAATTTTTAGGCATAGAATAAACTTCTGCACCATCTTGATGACTTTTAACCGAAACTACCTCTGGTATTATATCCCCCGCTTTTCTTAGTACGACCATATCACCTATAGATATTTGCTTTTCGTTTATAAAGTCTTCGTTATGGAGAGTCGCCCTGCTTACATTACTTCCAGCAAGGAATACAGGTTCAAATACACCTGTAGGTGTTAGTACTCCGGTTCTTCCTACATTTACTTCAATATCTAAAAGCTTGGTTACCTTTTCTTCAGGCGGATACTTATAAGCTTCCGCCCACTTAGGAAATTTACTTGTACTTCCAATAATTTCACGTTGTTCAAAGGAATCTACTTTAACAACTGCACCATCTATTTGATATGGAAGCTCGCCGCGTAAGTTCCCTATCTGCCTGATTTTCTCTATAACACCGTTTATATTATCAAAGCTTTCATAAAGTGGAGACACTGCAAACCCTAACGTACTCATAAGCTCCAAAGCCTCTTTGTGTCCTAAAACCTCTAAACCTTCTATCCTTTGAATATTAAATACAAATGCATCAAGATTTCTTTCTTTGGTAATCTCTGCATTTTTTTGTCTTAATGAACCTGCTGCAGCATTTCGAGGATTTTTAAATGGCTTTTCTTCGTTTATTTCCTGTCTCTTAAGAAGTTCGAGGAAATTTTCCTTCGACATATATACTTCTGCTCTAACCTCTATAAACGGTATTTTTTTAGAGAGCTTTTTGGGTATGCTTTTTATCATCATTAAATTTTCGGTTATATTTTCACCAACAAGGCCATCACCCCTTGTAGAACCACGCACAAACAATCCGTTTCTATATTCTAATGACACTGACAAGCCATCAAATTTCGGCTCAACTACATATATAGGGTTATTTACAGTCTCCCTTATTCTACGGTCAAAGTCCAATATTTCCTCCTCTGAAAAAGAATCGTGCATACTTCCCATTGGCACTTCATGCACAACAGCCGAAAATTTTTCTGAACTTTTCCCACCTACTTTTTGTGTTGGTGAATCCTCAGTTATAAGCTCAGGATGTTCCCTTTCTATATCCTCAAGTTCTCTCAAAAGTTTATCGTATTCAAAGTCCTCAATTTCAGGAGAATCTTCGTTGTAGTATCTGTTATTATGATAGTTAATCTCATCACGTAATTTTTTTACTTTTAATTCAAGCTCCTGCATATTCATATTAGATCTCCTCAGTTTTTCTCTTTAAATAATTATATGTAATTTTTTTACATATATCAAGAATATTATTCCATATGAGATAATCCCGAAATAGCACCAGCATTTGCTGAATTTAAATTAGCGAACACATTCGGTGCACTACCAACTATTATAGTTTCAGATACTAATACTGTGGTTTGAACATTCGTAACGACCGGATATCCCGGGACTAAGGCATTTACCTTTGTATTTACCTCCAAATATATCCTATGTTTAGTTTGATTTATACCAGCACTTTCAAACGTACTTTTAAAATCTATAATAGCACTTGATGGCATCGAGATTTTCATATCTATTATAGGACCACGGCCACTTAATATTTCCGTAGATGTAAGTGTGCCAAGAGGTATTTTAACAATTCGTGGTTCAGTTGTTGATAAGTTCTCCTGTATTTTTCGGCTTATCTTTGATTTTAGGATATTAGTATTTACGGCGTTTGTCGAAATTGATTGCACCTGACCATCCTGATCTTTTTGTATATCTACAAGCTGTGAATATACATCACTGCTCGAGGAAAATTCCTCCTCAACAACCTGATTTATAACATTTGTTGCCTCTACTTGTGCTTTATTTTCTATAATGCTTTTTACTAATGGTCTTATATTAAAGTCTATACCAATAAAAATAGCCAATACAATCACAAGTAGCACTATCCATCTTTTTGTAATAAACCACTTTTTCGAGCTACCTCTGCGTTTTGGCAATTTTATCACTCCCATCAATAAAGCTGATACTACATTATAGTAAATTTCACCCTTATGTGACACCACCGCCATTTTAACACATAAAAATAATCTTCCCAAATATTCATTAAGGAAGATTATTTTTTATATTATAATTTATTAATTTTAAGCTGCTGCACTGTTAAGTTTTTTCTCTTTGTGTTCTTGCCACATTACCCACAAAGGACCAGCTATACTTATTGTTGAATAACATCCTGATATTACACCTATCATCATAGGCAATGCAAATGTTACAACTGAATCAAGCTTAAAGAATAGCGCTACAACCAAGACAGTCCCAATAGCCATAACAGTACTTATTGACGTATTTATAGTTCTCGATAAAGTTTGGTTAATACTACTATTTACAAGATCCCTAACCTTCGCCTTTGGACCAAGAATTTTTCGGTTTTCTCTAATACGGTCATAAATAACTATGGTATCATTTAGAGAATATCCCAATATCATCAAAACAACCGCAATAAAGTTGTCATCTAAAGGTAATCTAAAAATAATAAATGTAAAGTAAACCATTATAACGTCATGTATCAAAGCAACTAAAGCCATAACTCCGGCTGAAAGTCCGCTTATTTTTTTGAATCTGAATGCAACGTATAACACCATCAAAATCGAGGCAAGTCCAATCGCTGTCATACACTTCCAAAAGAAGGTATTCCCCATACTTGGGTCAATTGAGCTTGATTCTATTTGCTCGAAATTATTATCAGGATATGCTTCGGTTAAAGCGTCTGTAAGTTCTCTTTGTTGTTCAATGGTCAATGTTTCGTCACCCCAGAACTCAACCGATACATTGTTTTTGCTTTCATTGTTCTCAGCGGATATAACATCCTTATTAAACTGAATGTTAACATGTTTTTGGGTCGCATCTTGAATTGTCTTTTCAATGCTCGAATCTTCCAAATCACCTGTGTAGGAATATTTTACAATAGCACCGCCTGTAAATTGAATATCAAACTGAGTGCCAAAAACAAAGTTAAATATAATTCCAATAATCATTATACCAATGGAGATACTAAAGAATATCTTTTTATTTTTAATAAAGTCAAAATTATGCTGTTTCATTCTGCTTCTTACCTCCATATAACCATTTTTTACGGAAAATCTTAAATTTAGATATAGATTTAAGCATTGCTCTCGAAGCTGCAACACCCATTATGAAGTTTGAAATAACTCCGATTAAAAGAGTGTATCCGAATGAGTATATAACCCCTGTAGTTGATGGTCCAAATATAAATGAAAGTATATTAGAAGGTCCAAACACTGACATAAGTATTAATGAGACTATAATTACAGTAACGTTACCATCAAATATTGCTGAAAAACTTGCTGAACATCCCTGACTTATAGAACCATCTATTGTTTTACCAAGGTTTAATTCTTCTTTTATTCTTTCAGCTGTAATAATATTAGCATCAACACCCATACCCATCGACAAGATAATACCTGCAACACCTGGAAGTGTCATTGTAAAACTTGGTACGAATGAAAAGAATCCTGAAACTGCTGCTAAAGAAAGTCCAACTTGGCCTAAAAGTGCTATACAGGCAACAAATCCGGGTAGTCTATATCTTAAAATCATGAATATTGAAATAATAGCTAATGCTATTACCCCAGCAATTGCCATTGCATATAGTGCTGAAGATCCCAAAGTCGGGTTAATTGATCCAAAGTTAGTAGTTTCAAGGGCAAAAGGTAATGCACCTGCATTTATTTTTGATGCAAGATCAGATGCCTCTGCCGATGTAAAATCTCCTGATATTGTTGCAACACCATCACTTATAACCTGATTTACTGTTGGATATGAGATCATAACATCGTCCATCCAAATAGACATTGTTTGTCCAACCAACTGCTGTGTTGCATTTTTAAACTTTTCCTTACCTTCTTCGTTAAAAGTAAGTTTAACCATATATTGTGTTTTATTGGTTTGAGGGTCTGTATATACCACGGCTTCTGCTTTTTCTACATCTTTACCCTCAACTAAAATATTTGAAGCTGTAACTCCGCTTGGGGTTTTGTATACAGGATTACCGTCTGTATCGTAATCCATTGAAGAATATTCTTTCCCCTCTCTAAATGTAAGAGAAGCGGTTGCAGAGATTTCTTTTATAGCCTCTTCTGCATTAAATTCAGTTTCATCCTCTTTCCAAGGAAAACGTACAATTATTCTGTCATTATTGTGGTCTGCGTAAAGTTCATAATCTGTAATATTGTTTTTTACTAGTCTAACTTCAATTATAGACTTAGCTGCTTCAACCTGTTCGGCTGTAGCATCATATCCCCCTGCCGGGCTGAAAGTTGCTTCAACTCCACCCTTAATGTCAATACCCCAACGAATATCATCGACACCTTTAATATAGGTAACGGGGAGATCGCCATATGTACCATCGAATCCAAAAATAGCTGCAAAGCTCATTAGCAAAATGAAAATAGCAATAATAAAAAATACTGGTTTACTTGCTCGCTTCATTAGTACATTTCCTCCAATAATAATATATTTTGTAAAAGTTTACTTTGAGAGTAATTATACGTTTTTTGGTGCAAAAAGTCAAACATTTATTCTTTTTTGGTGCTCGGCGAAACTATTGTATTGAATTAATTTGTCTTTGCTTCTTCGCTCCAAATGGCTCTAATTTCAGGTTGGGCCGTAAGGAATCAAATAAAAGCATTATTTGCCTTTCCGTCCAATTTCCGGTTTTCCTTGCCTCACCAGCCTCACCAATATTATCATCTATCAATCTTTGATCTGTCATTGAAGCATTGAGACGTTCTTTTAAATCTTCTAAGGTTTCAACTGAAAAGTGATATATATTTTTTAGATATACACTTACGATTTTATCAGTTAATACCTTCCATATTCTTGTATCAGTTTCCCTTATATTCAAAAATTCAGCTAATTCAGATCTCACTTCTATAAATTTTTCCAAAGTTATTTTTTCAAAGCATTTCGTCTCCTCTACTAGGCTCTTACCACCAACCTTCTCCAGTCCATCCCAAAAATTGTTACAATTTAAGGTCTCCGTAATATAGTTTTTAAAGTCGAATTGTTCTATATTTCTAAAACATTTAGCTGCTTTAAATAGTTCAATATATTCAGTAATTTCATTGTCTTGTGCCTCAATTAACTCTTTGTTAAAAAATATTCTAAGACCATCCCTTAATTTTGAGGCATCCAGCGAACTAATTCCCTCAGTATCATCCTTAAGTTTATTATATGTCTCAATATACTTATTCAATTGATTATCCTCTATCTCTTCTAAGCTACAGTTAAATAACATCATAATATCGCGCTGTATCTGCTCAATATCTTTTCTAGAAAAGCCCTTAGTTAATGAATGTAGTTTTTGGTATATATAATACATTCTTGATTCCCTATCTGCCCTAGCTGCTTTATTTTCTCCAGAAAAATTATAATCTGCATCATTATCATTATCATCACTCACAACAACTTTAACCTTAGCTTTGTTCTTACTTATAGGTCCTATTAATACATAATCCTCATCGAAATTAAATCTTTTCTTTACAGCAACCATATATTCGAACATTTCGGTATGCAACTTAAAATCCCTGGGTAACCCCTGGCTTATGTTTTTGAAACCCTTAAAATCATTTTTCAGCATCTCAGCATAATCTAAAACATATTGATAAATTGGAGTATTATCGGATTTATACTTGGACCTATATTCTGAAAGATTTTTTAACACTTTACTGTCGTATTCCAACTGCTCCTCCATTATTCCTTTTTCATGTACCGCCGTGCATAATGTAATAGCTACCTCTAAATCTTCAGATTTTAGGTGAGCCCATTCAAATATATCATATATTTTTCCAATAGTTTTCAGCGATGCACCTGATTTTACAGCAAGTATTATTCGTTTAGTCAACCATACACCAAGTGGGATTAATCCTAGTGTTAGAATTCCTCCTACTGCTAACCCCGCAATAGCAAGTGCACCAAGAGACTGCACTACATTTGTTTTCTCTCTTGGGAGTATGTATCTACCACTTTGAGTCTGATTTTTGGCAAGTGAAATATTACCCTCTTTAGAAACTTGTACCGCTTCGTCTTCCAATGAAGTGTCACCTGCGTTGCTTTCGGTTGCTGTACCGATAGCTTGCTGATATATATGTGTTAGTTCATGCTTAATTACTTCTTCATCATTTCTTTGATCTGAGGTCACAAAAATACTATTTCCGCTAGCTAACGCAACAGAATCATCAGCCTCTTGCTCGTCCATTACATAAAATTTAACATTTTTAGCGTCCATATTAAATCTGTTTCTTGCCCAGTCTACCGCCCACTGTGGCAAACTCTCTTTTTGCACCTTAAAGTCAGAGGAGATGTTTCCTCCCGCAAATGTCCCTGTATCATTCTTCTTTGATAATTGCCCATCATCTTTTTTGTAATCATACATAAACAACACCCCATACTATAATAAAAATATTGGTTTGCCTTATTGATTAGTATAGTTCCTTCAACAATATATCTCAAAAAGTCTTTCTTTTAGTGCAACTATACTTTCTTTTTTATAAAAAATCAAATTTTATTTCATTTAACTGCTCCGTAAAAGCCCACTATATATTTTAAATAATTTTACTTTTATTCGAAAACACTTCGCAATTACCGCTTACATCCCAGCACCAAAAGACACCTTAAAATCAAAATGCTACATCCTTCTATCCAAAGAAAATGTAGCATTTTTATTAATTACGAAAGTTATCTGATGTATGCAACGTCATAGGCGTCTAAGGATCTCAACAAAATAAATTACTGATAAATAACAACATATAGTCAAATTTAAAAATATATACCTAATTATCAGTAGATTGAGAAATAAACCATCATCTTCACATTTATATACTTACCTATGAATTCCTTTATAATACCCTACTCAAAAGTGATATCCTTATACCACTCTGCTTTTACACGTGTATCATTGAGTAACTTTTCAATTTTTTCTTTCGTCCAATCACTAGCCTTTTTACATTTTTTTAACTCTTCATCCTGATTTATTACAAAATTTGCATATATCACAATAGTTCTCCATCTATAATCTTTCATAAATTCAAAATGTTCTGCTAAGGATTCAGTTAAATAAATATATTCCTTTTTGCCACCCGTTATCCCTAATCTCTCACTTAATTTTGTCCTCATATCGTAAAACGCATTCATCTTTGCCTTATCTGTAAAGCACGATGTATTAAGTGCTAAATGTCGAAAGATCCTTTTCTTTTTACTGCTGTCCTTGGTACCGCGCATATCAAATAAAGTATAGTAAGTTTTGGAAAGTTTTTCAGGATTTAATGTAATCAATCCTTTTGCACATAAGGCTCTATACTCATCTATTTCAGTAGACGACATTTCTTTAAAGGATTTTCCAAATAGTATAGACAAATCATACATCATTATCTGGTATGAACCACTTGTATATCGGTATAAAGTTCTTTCCCCTTCGCTCCCAACATTATTAATAAATAAATCACTACCCCGTTCTACTAGAAAATCGCGTTGTTCCTGTCCATTATCAAATTTTCTTGCTTTAAATCCTCCTGTCGATGTATACAATGACCACATTGAACTTAGCCTCTTTTCAGTCTCCTCATTCAAACGTTTGCGACCCCACTCAATGTTTAAATCACAGACAATATCATCAACCGATTTATTTCTCTCCTCTGCTATAGCCACAGTATCTGGTATACCCAATTCAGTATATAATGCTCTGTTTAAATCAGGAGTCAACCTACCTAATCCTTTATCTAAACCATCAACATATTGCTGAAAATAATTTTCTTTATATGGGTTAGATAAATAGGTAACTACCCCACCTTCAAAAAGGTCATATAATTTGTCTCTACTTTCTAATATCTTTGACCTGTCTTCGTTTGCAAACTTACATAATCTTTCAAAGCAAGTTAAACTTTCTGTGTTAGACGGTTTATTAAATTGATCGCGAGCAAAATAGAACTCATCATAAATCTTTTTTATCAGTTTTAAATCCACTTTACGCTCTAGATTTTTATAAGCCCTATTGCATATTTTAGATTTTTTTACTGCCCTTACTATAGAAACAGCACCCCATGTTACTGCTCCTGCTATCGCTATTCCCGCAAGAATCTCAGTAACCAAAGGCTGCACTATATTTGTTCTTTCTCTAGGAAGTATATATCTATCGCTTTTAGTTTGGTTTTTAGCAAGTGAAAACTCACTATCCTTAGAAATTTGTATTGCCTCGTCTTCCAATGAAGTATCACATACATTGCTTTCGGTTGCTGTACCAATAGCCTGCTGATATATATGTGTTAGTTCATGCTTAATTACTGTTTCATCGTTTCTTTGATCTGATGTAACAAAAACATTATTTCCACTGGCTAACGCAACAGAATCATCGACCTCTTGCCTATCCATTACATAAAATTTAACATTTTGAGCGTCCATGTTAAATCTGTTTCTTGCCCAGTCTACCGCCCACTGTGGTAAACTCTCTTTTTGCAGCTTAAAATCAGAGGAGATATTTCCTCCATCTGAAAATGTTCCTACTTCATTTTCACTCGACAATTGTCCATTGTCTTTTTTATAATCATACATAAACAACACCTCATACTATAATATAAAAATGTCGGTTTGCCTTATTGATTAGTATATTTTTCTTCAACAATATATCTTAAAAAATCTTTCTTTTGGTGTAATTATACTTTCTTTTCTATAAAAAGTCAAATTTTATTTTATTTACTTCTCACTCAAAAAGTCTAGTATTTCTTCTGATAATACTATTTTACTTGAAACTACTTTGCAATTATATTTTAGAGCTAATTCTCACAAAAATATCTTTTAATTACAGTGTCCGGTAAAATATACACTGATAAAATAAAAGTAGACACATGGCGGCTTCCCATGTGTCTACTTTTTTATTTGCTATTCAATTGTAAGACTTTCCGTTAGTGGAACTGCACAAATATAAGATTGCCCCGGCATCATGATTAAATCTTTTCCCTGAGTCGTTTTATATTTAATGGGTTCATTTTCACTGCCTTTTGACCATTTAATATCTATACATTTACCACTGCTTATATATTTTCCGTTTCCTTCACTATTTACTAAATCCATACCCATATGACCTTCATCATCTATTGTGTATGAATTCACACGCAAAACCATAATATTCTTCTTTGTATTCTGTACACCAGCATTATCATCCATTTGCGGGGCACCAAATTGATATATTAAATATTCATTCTCCGCACTGTCGTATATAAAACTTGTATTTTTGTAGAAAGAAAATGTCGCTGTAATATTTGTCGCACTGCTACCATTTAAAACCTGAGATTCGCTCTCAGAAAATTTCTGTTTAAATGTATAGCTTGATTTTAACTTGGTTCTGGTACCCTCATTCAAAACACCATCAATAAGTTTTTGTCCAGAAGTAAGTGCACTATGTTCTGTACCCAAATTATTTAAACGTTGTTGATCTCTCCACATCATATCCGGATAAGAGCCAAGATTAAAAGAATCTATTGTAGTATTCTTAAGCATCTCGTCAGCCTGTACGCTTGCACCTATATGAAAATATATAGCATCCAAACCCTGAGCTATATTTATAAAGTCAGGCCTAGCACTTCTTATACTTCCTATCTGTCTAACATCTTTTGGATTTTGAAACACTGCAAGTATCCTTGTGATTCCACCCTCTACAAGGCACTCATACATTTGGTCAGCCTCTGATACTCCCAGAAGTGGTTGAGCTTGTTCTATGTTGTTAATCATAATAGCATATGGTCTATTTTTTGCATAATCCTCTTTGGTTGATAAACCTGTTAGAGGATTTTTATATTTGCCTTCATCCTTAACATCAGATTTACTCGAAACACTATTGCTTGAATATGTTTCTTCCGGTTTAGTATGATCCTTATTATAGTAACAATATAAACCACCAGCTACTATGACCACTATCAATAGGCATATTATAATAATCGTTTTTATTTTCTTCGATTTAGCTTGCTTTTTCGCATATCTCTTTCCCATAGGCAATCCCCTTACTACTTTATCATAACTAAATTACGACAAACTATTTTTTGCTATAATGCTATACTTTACTTTAAGGTATCTTTATTAACAATTTCATTCTTATTTTTGTATATACTATTTTTTTCAACATATCCCCTTACCATAGATAATGGATATATATTACTGTTCTTTCCAACTATTGTTCCCGGATTTAAAACAGAGTTGCATCCAACTTCAACATTATCTCCAAGCATTGCACCAAATTTTTTTAAACCTGTTTCTACTTTTTGTCCTTTAACAGAAATAGTAACCAATGTCTTGTCAGATTTAACATTTGAAGTTATAGACCCCGCACCCATATGAGATTTGTATCCAAGTATTGAATCTCCTACATAATTATAGTGAGGAACTTGAACGTTATTGAAGAGAATAACATTTTTTAACTCTGTTGAATTCCCTACAACTGCATTTTCTCCCACTATAACATTTCCTCTAATAAATGCACAATGCCTTACCTCTGCATTCTTTCCAATAATAGCAGGACCGTTAATAAATGCACTTTTAGCAACAACAGCACTTTTAGCTATCCATACATTTTCTCCGACTTTATCATATTCATCCTTAGGTAAGTTTTCACCAAGTTCTAATATAAACTCACTTATCTCCGGCAACACTTCCCAAGGATAGGTTTTATTTTCAAAAATTTTATGTGCAATTGTATACTCTAGATTAAATAACTCTTTTATAGTTAATTCG
Organism: uncultured Eubacteriales bacterium; assembly: GCA_934464585.1. Classification (GTDB taxonomy): domain Bacteria; phylum Bacillota; class Clostridia; order Oscillospirales; family Acutalibacteraceae; genus CAKSJY01. Next base: position 194,986 of record CAKSJY010000001.1, on the reverse strand, counting down.
TTCATAATATTCCTCCTTAAAATTTCCATCTGTACCATTATATTTTTAAATTATAAATAAGTCAATAAATCAATTTGCCATACAGTATGTTTAGTGATAAAATGAAAGGTAAGTTTTTATTAACACAAGGAAGATTTTATCTTTGTCGGAGGTTTATAAATGAAAAGAATAGTGGTCAAAGTAGGCACATCTACGCTTACTTATGAAAATGGTAAATCTAACTTAAAGCGAATCGAACGCCTTTGTAAAGTTTTAAGTGGAATACATAATTCGGGTAGGGAAGTTATACTCGTGAGTTCTGGTGCTATCGCAGTTGGAATGGGCAAAATTGGGTTAAAGGAACGACCTACTGAAACCAAACAAAGACAGGCACTAGCTGCTATAGGTCAATGCGAATTAATGTCTCTATATTCCAGACTTTTTTCTGAATATAGCAATAATGTTGCTCAAGTTTTGCTCACACGTGATATTATCGACAATGCTCACTCAAAAGAGCATGTTATAAATACATTTGAAACATTGCTTAATATGGGAATTATTCCAATCGTCAATGAAAATGATACTGTCGCTACCGATGAACTCGATGGAACAAATTTTGGAGATAACGACACGCTTTCAGCAATAGTTTCTAAAATAGTAAAAGCTGATTTACTTGTAATATTAACTGACTTTGATGGACTATATGAAGAAGATCCAAGGGTCAATCCAAATGCTAAAAAAATAAAAGAAGTTCTTAATATAGATGATACAATTAAGGTGCTTGCAAAATCCAGCGGTTCTAACAGAGGGACAGGCGGAATGAAAACAAAAATATCAGCAGCTGAATTTGCAACAAAAGCCGGTATTGATTGTTGTGTTATGAGTGGTAATAATCCCAATAACCTATATAAAATTTTTGACGGCGAGATTCCAGGTACAATATTTAAAGCTAATATATAAAGGAAGTAAGGATGAATTATGGAACAAATGGGAATAAAGGCTACTGCTGCAGCTAAGATACTTGCTCAGGCAGGAAAAGCCAAAAATGTAGCTCTTAGAAAAATTGCCGAAAATATTTTAAAGTATCAAAATGAAATATTAGAAGCTAACAATATAGATATAGAAAACGGACGTGCCTCTGGTCTTAGTGATGCTCTTTTAGATCGCCTAAAGCTTTCAAAAGAGCGTATAGAAGATATTTCAGAAGGTATTATAAAGGTAGCTTCTATGCCGGATCCTATAGGAAAAGTTTTAGATGGTTTTACAACAGAAAACGGCCTTAAAATAAACAAGGTACGAGTTCCCCTCGGAGTTATCGGGATAATATATGAGGCAAGACCTAACGTAACTGCCGATGCAGCCTCAATATGCTTAAAATCAGGAAATGCCGTTATACTAAGAGGCGGTAAAGAAGCAATAAACTCGAACAAGGCCATTACTAAAATCATGAGAAAATCATTAAAAGAGGTTTCTTTCCCTGAAGATGCTATTCAGCTTATAGAAGATACTTCAAGGGAATCCTCTAAAGCACTCATGACAATGAATAAGTATCTAGACGTGCTTATTCCTCGTGGAGGTGCTGGACTTATAAAAGCTGTTGTTGAAAATGCTACTGTACCGGTTATAGAGACAGGCGTCGGAAATTGTCATGTATATGTCGATAAATATGCTAACCTAGACATGGCAGTATCTATTATTAATAATGCAAAAACCTCAAGACCTTCAGTTTGTAATGCTATTGAAACTGTCCTTGTACATAAAGATATTGCAGATGAATTTCTACCAAAAATGAAAGCTAAACTTGATGAAAAACACGTTGAAATAAGAGGTTGCGAAAAAACTGTAGCTATCCTGGGCAATGAAATTGTAAAGGCTTGCGAATCTGATTATAGTACAGAGTTTTTAGATTACATTTTAGCTGTTAAAGTTGTCGATAGTTTCGACGAAGCAATATCTCATATTTCTGAATATTCTACAAAACACAGTGAAGCTATCATTACTGAAAATTATGAAAATGCTATGAGATTTACAAATGAAATCGATGCTGCAGCCGTATATGTAAATGCTTCCACAAGATTTACAGATGGTGGTCAATTTGGTCTTGGTGCCGAAATAGGAATATCCACACAAAAACTTCATGCGCGCGGCCCTATGGGTATAAACGAACTTACATCAACAAAATTTATTATCAACGGTAACGGTCAAATTAGATAGGAGAGATCTCTATGGGAAAATCTGAAATTGAAAACGCTAAAAACAGCTTTGAAATAGATTCCTTTTGTATAGATTACAGAAGTGATAATCAAAATGGGGTTACAAAATCTTCCTATCAAAGGCCTACACCTCCACCAGTTTCAGACTCTCCAAATAATACAGACTACAGTCCTGCTGATGATTCATTTTTATCTGGTTTTGAAAATAACAACACCAATATTTCCACCGATGTACCTAATAATGTTGAATATTCAAAAAGTGAAAGTTCATTTCAGAAAAGGCCGAAGGTCTTTATTGCAATAGCTCTAAGTCTCATATCTATATTTATGGTTGTATTGTTAGTTTTCATTTTAAATAAAAACAGTACTTTTAGTAAAGATACTCATGAATATGAGTCATTTATATTACCTGTAGTTATGCAAGATCCTCAAGCGTTTGAAGATATAAGCAAAGCTGATATGCAAATGGTCGCTGAATCTTCTGTATGGAATGCTATACTATCCAAACCTAAAGATTATTATAATAATTTTGATGATTACGGAAATGTTATAATTCCAATTGACGATATATATAACTCAGCAAAAGAACTATTCGGTCCGGATTGTCCTTTAAATATAGAGAACATTAATAGTTCTACACTTTTTGATGTTGACTCACAAGAAAACACTCTACATATAAAACCTAAAAGTAGTTATAAATGCTATACTCCGTCGGTACAAATAGAAAAGATAAATACAAATAGTATAATTCTTTCCGTTTTATACCTACCACAAGAAACCCCATACAGCAGCGACAACTCGGAAACTAATACACAGAAAAAAATGAGATACACCTTAGAAAAAGGTGTATCCGGTCAAAAGTACTATATTAAAGCTATTTCTGAATTTTAAACTACATAATTAAATATAAAAGAGCTAAAATAAGTCCTGCATCCGCTTCCTCACCCACAAGAATTAAAATTAAAATCAAAATTAGATTTTGATCCTTGTTTTTCATAATATTTTGTATAATATTAGATTGTGGTGGCTCGGATATATGATTTGCTTTATGCTCTTTTTTATGTATATTTCTATCTCCAATAGCTTCTTGCTCTTTTAAATCTTCATCTACATTACTTCTGTTGTTGCTTCTATGTCCATTTTTATCTATCCCTCTTTGCTTATGTTGAGGTCCTCTCCCGGTATTTTCAACATTATTTTTCGCTTTAGACTGCATTTCCCTTGCACGCCGTATCGCCTCTTGTTGAAGTTTCTGCATATCGTTATTTTCTTCGTAAATGCTACTCATAATTCACCTCAAAGTATACCTTGACTTTTAAGAATAGGGATAAATTTCATCATCTGTAGAATCTTTATAGCCTCATCAACCTTTTTTTGACGCTCCTTTCCAAGCATTGGACGTAACGCTCTAAGAAGGTTTGTATTTTCATCATCCTTGTTTACTGAATTTATCAAGGGCATAAACTTCATAATCATTTTCATAGTGTCATCATTAATAGCCATCTGCGGAGAGGCCACAGGCTCCGGCTCCCTGGCCGGAACCTCTTCATCTTTTGTACTCTCCCCTGACATTCCTAACATTGAAGACAGCCCTCTTATTTGTTCCATCATCTCCGGATCTGATAATATTTCATTTAATTTATTCGATAGATCAGCCATTACCTTTGTCTCCCAATAATTTTTTAATTAATGCTTGCGCTTGCGGTGAAGATAAAATCTTCTCTGTTGCACTTTTATCGGATAACACTTTTTGGATTTTTTGTGCATCCTTAGAGTCCATTTTGCTAAGCAAGCTTGATATATCCTTGTTTTCTGCAGCTCTTTTTACTTCTTCACTGCTTTTACCTAATTTTTGAGAAACCGAATTTAAAAGATTATTTATATCATCATCTCTGTTCTTTGACATAATACCACCACCTTATATATATTATGAAATATAGATTTAAAGTATGAAAAAGTTTAGATACATTAATATATTCAAATTTTTATTTATTTGTGAAAACATTAAGGAGATTTATATGAAACTACTAATTTTATCAGACAGCCACTCAAACATAGACGCCCTAACTCAAGCGATCAATTCAGAACCTGATGCATCTGTAGTAATACACCTAGGTGACGGCGAAGCAGATATCAAAAAAGTAAAGGCTAAATTTCCGAAAAAGGAATTTATACAAGTAAAAGGTAATTGTGATTTTGGGTCACAGCTTCCTCTTGTTGCTGAATATTCTATTTGTGGCAAAAGAATTATGGCTACACATGGCCACATTTTTAACGTTAAAAGTCAGTTATCCTCTATATATTTTGCTGCAAAAGACAAAAATGCAGATATACTACTCTTTGGTCACACACATGTACCTTTTATAACACAAGAAGATAATCTTCATATAATGAATCCTGGTAGTCTTTATTCGAAAACTCCCTCATATGGAATAATCAATATTGAAAATGACAAAATTTATATGAAAACCATAAATTTAAAAGTTAATTCCGACAAGGAGTAATATTTTAGATATATACGTCAATAATATTTATTCATATTACTAGATTGATTAATTATTTTGAATGTACTATAATGAAAATAGTTCACTATATATTAATAGCAAGAAAGGATGAACATTTTGTTGAAAAATCAAACTATTTCAGAGATAAAAGCTATGACTCAAAATCCTACTGTATTAAAATGGATTGAAGAAATGACAGAACTAGTTAATCCGGATAATGTAGTTTGGATTGATGGATCTGAAGAACAACTCGATGAATTACGCAAAAAAGCTTGTGAATCAGGCGAAATGATAAAATTAAACCAAGAAAAACTTCCGGGCTGCTATTTGCATAGAACTGCTGTTAACGACGTTGCAAGAGTAGAAGACAGAACATTCATTTGCTCAAGGCAAAAAGAAGCTGCCGGACCTACCAACAACTGGTGGAATCCGTCAGAAGCCTATGAAAAGCTTTATTCTATAGCTAAAAATAGCTATAAGGGCAGAACAATGTACGTTATACCATACTCAATGGGTCCTATCGGATCTAAGTTTTCTAAAATAGGTATAGAACTTACAGATTCTATATATGTCGTTTTAAATATGGCTATAATGACTCGTGTCGGCAAAAAGGTAATAGATACTTTAGGCCCAACAAGCAATGATTGGGTACGTGGACTACATTGCCGTTGTGATATCGACGCAGAAAATAGATATATATGTCACTTCCCTGAAGACAATACCATAATCTCAGTTAACTCAGGATATGGTGGAAATGTTCTTTTAGGTAAAAAGTGTTTTGCTTTAAGGATTGCATCTTTCCTAGGTCAAAAAGAAGGCTGGATGGCTGAACATATGCTAATTTTAGGAATTGAAAATCCTAAAGGCGAAACCAAATATGTTGCCGCAGCTTTCCCGTCAGCTTGTGGAAAAACCAACCTTGCAATGCTAATTCCACCTGAAGGATATCGTGAAAAGGGCTATAAAGTTTGGTGTGTTGGCGATGATATCGCATGGATGAGAAAGGGACCTGACGGAAGACTTTGGGCTATCAACCCTGAAAATGGATTCTTTGGTGTTGCTCCGGGAACAAACAAAAAATCAAATCCAAATGCTTTGGCTTCAACAATGAAAGATACTATATTTACAAACGTTGTCCAAAATCTTGACGACAATACAGTTTGGTGGGAAGGTTTAGATAAAAATCCACCTGAACACGCCCTTAACTGGAAAGGTGAACCATGGAACGGTCAAGAATCTGCAGAAAAAGGTGCACATCCAAACAGTCGTTTTACTGCTCCTGCAAAAAATTGCCCTTGCATAAGTTCTGAATTTGAAAGCACCAACGGTGTTCCGATTTCTGCTATTATTTTCGGCGGACGTCGTGCTCAAACCACACCGCTTGTATATCAATCAAGAAGCTGGGATAATGGCGTATTTGTAGGATCAATTATGGCTTCGGAAACAACCGCAGCTGCAACAGGTGCTGTTGGTGTAGTACGTAGAGATCCTATGGCTATGCTTCCATTCTGCGGATATCATATGGCAGATTACTTTAATCACTGGCTTGAAATGGGCAAAACCTTAGGCGACAAAGCACCTAAGATCTTCAATGTAAACTGGTTTAGAACCGATGAAGACGGACATTTCATCTGGCCGGGATTTGGCGATAATCTTCGTGTATTAGAATGGATACTAAATCGTTGCGAAGATAAAGTTGATGCTAAGGAAACCGAGATAGGCTATGTACCTTATGCAAAAGATATAAATCTTGAAGGTTTAGACTTTAGTATTGATACATTAGAATCAATTCTTGAAGTCGACAAAGAACTATGGAGAAAAGAAGCTGAAGGTATTAGTGAATTCTATAAAAAATTCTCTGACAAATTGCCTAAGGCACTTCAGGATGAATTAAACTCTTTAAAAAATAGATTAGCATAATATATAAAAAGGTCCCATCCTGCAGATGCAAGATGGGATCTTTTATTTATAGTATATAAATTTATTAAGTTCCTTTGATGGTCACGGTTACTGTACCGATTACTACTGCTGTTTCAATATCTATCCCAAGCTTTGAATCTGGTATACCATTTAGTTTTAAAAGTACCGTTTTCTGATTAGCTACAGAATCTGCACTTTGTAGCCCCAAGGTTACTACATTAGTCTCGGTATTTAATTTGGGTTCATTTTTTATCTTTGAGTCTTCATCAAAGGTTCCCTCTGTACCAGGTGCACCTGCACTTGGGGCTTTAAACGCATCACTGGCTGTAAAGTTAAATCCTACATCACACGGTATTGTAGAGTAACTCTTTACTACAACTTTGTCGTCACCTTCATTAGCAGGTGTCCAAGAACCTTCTCCCCATCTTTGTTTCTCTACGTCCCAAGTTGCATTGTATTTATATTCCAGTTTGCTCCATTCTATGTCTACTATATATTCCGGAATTAATGCCATACTAAACGGAGTTAAACTAAAAGTCGTTATATAATCAAGTGGATTTTCAGTATCGTTGTTGCCTGTATACCCTAGACCTAGCTGACCCTTATTATTATTTCCTACACCATATAGCATATATGTGCCATCTGATTTAGTACATAAAGTCATCGTATGGAGAGCCAAGACTCCCGTAGATAATGATATAGCATTAGTTATGTTAAGGCTCTTTACAAATACTTTACTATTTATATTACTATTATTGCCAAGCTGACCCCTCTGATTATTCCCACATTGCCAAACTTCACCCTCACCAAGGATTATTGCAGTGTGACTATCGCCATATGCTATCTGTTTTGCTCCGGTTATAGCCTCTGTATCCCCACTACTTCCGTTTGCATACATTGAACTTTTTACAAATACTGAACTGTAGTTACTAGAACTGCCTGAAGGTATAGATGTATTACCAAGCTGACCATTCTCATTATTCCCACATTGCCAAACTTCACCCTCACCAAGGATTATTGCAGTGTGACGAGCCCCACACACTATTTGTTTTACTCCCGTTATGTTTTTTGTATCTCCACTACTTCCGTTTATATACATTGAACTTTTTACAAATGCTATACTGCTATCACCATAAGAACCTGAGGCTACATTCGTATTACCAAGCTGACCCTTCTGATTATTCCCACATTGCCAAACTTCATCATTACGGACTATAGCAGTGTGCCAACCTCCGCAAGCTATTTGGGTAGCTCCTGTTATAGTCTCTGTGTCTCCATCAATTCCATTTGTATACATTAAGCTTTTTTTAAAAAAATTAGCATCTGACTTATTGTTAGTACCTAATTGACCAAAATTATTCATACCACACTGCCACACTTCACCATCGCCATGGATTATTGCAGTATAATTACAACCGCACGACACCTGTTTTGCGCCAGTTATAACTTCTGTAGATCCAGTACTTCCGTTTGTGTACATTGAGCTTCTTATAAATACCTCACTATTCTTCATAATGCTATTGCCAAGTGGATGGTTGCTGTCACTTCCGCACTGCCAAATTTCACCATTTCCACGAATTATTGCAGTGTGCCAACTTCCGCAGGCTAAGTCAGTAGCACCAGTTATATGACCCCTAGCATCTACGCATTGAGTAAACGTATTTCTATCATTTGTATCACCAACTCCTAGTTGACCATAATAGTTATAGCCCGTTGCCCAGACAGTACCGTCTGATTTTAGGATAACCGTATGCCTCTCACCTGCTGCAACCTTAGGTGTTACACTACCCTCAGCCGCATTATCAACCGCTGCAAATGAGTGAGGAACCATTGTGATGCAAAGCATAATGCTAAGAGCTAGCGATATAATTTTTTTTAATCCTTTCTTCACAATTAGTTCCTCCTATTCTTAAAATAAACTTTTTCTGCTAAAAACAGTTTTACCCTAATATTATCCTAACATATAAAAAACTAATTTACAATCTATATATCACAATTATATAAAAATACCGGTCCTATTCCTTTTGAGTAAGGCCCCAAAAGCACTGTGACCGGTTTTAATTTTAAACTAACAGAAGGTTTTATAATACTATTATATTTTCCAAATATTAGCTATAATATAGTTCCTTTTTTACTTAACCATTCGGCAAATAATATAAATATTATTTATATATTAATAGGTTAACACTATAAATGTAAATTATCAGGATATTCCATCTGACATCTTTTAATTGTAGTTATCCAAATTTTTATTAAAATCAAAACTATTAATTCTATATAATAAAAAAGTTTAATATTAAAACACTTAATCATTTAATTAAATACCCCTGTATAGATTCACTTTAAAAGAAACATTCATCGTCAAGCTCCCCTTAAATTTAATAAGAATTTATTATTATCTTACCCTAGTTGTCTATACTAAATATTTTCCTTGCAAAAGTAGATTGTCCTAATTTTTTCTGTGGACGAGAAAGAGGTTCCACACCAATTTATTTTCAAAACACAACAATTAACTATTCTATTCTGAAAATGAATTATATATATCAATTTGTTAATTCATACTTTTTAAAAACACAGCCCTCTATGGTAGCTTATTATATACTACAATAGAGGGTGTATCTTTTTAATATCTTGCTAGATTCATTAATATAACAAGCTGATTTTTTATCTGTTGTATAGGCAATATTACTCAGCTATTACCCTTACTTTACCTTGAACAGATTTTCCTAACGGATCAATTTTATTTCCATTTTTATCTACAACTTTAAATCCAGTTTTTATTGCACTCTCTAGATCATATCGACTTTTTAGGGCAAATTCTCCTCCTTTAAATGTTCCACCGGAAATAGTTTTATCAAGTTTACAATAAAGTCTTAATGCTATTTTTTTACCTGTTATATTTCCACCTGTTATAGTTAAATTAGGGGTATAGCAAGCAACTGCCGGGAATGTTTCATAACCATAATAACTATTTGATGTAATATTACCGCCATTAATCTTAGCAGATCCACCTAAAATAGATATTCCTGCACCATTTAGGCTTGTAATCGTACCACCATTAATTACAAAATCTCCACTTGTGTAAACATTCACTGTAGTTTGTTTTCCCAAAATACACCCACTGTTCATAACAGCAGAAGAACCGTAAGATAAGTTTAATACCCCATCTAATTCGTCTGTTAATATGTCTCCACCATTAATCTCTACATTACCGCCCATCGCATTTATTCCTGCGATAGTTCCACCATCTAATACTATAGTACCACCGATAGCTGCCAAGACATGACTCTGTACACTATCAGAATACTTAATTGAACCGCCCTTTGCGCTATCCTCAATATTAAGTACTCCTGATCTAAGTTGCATTATATTTGCATCTGAATTATTAAAACAGATAGTATTTCCATTTAGATCGAGATTTATTTCATCGCATGAAATAATAATGCCGGTATATAGCTGAGCACTCATATCCATGGTTACTTTGTCACCATCTAGTTCAGCAATATCTTCTCCGCCAAGTACTTCAAATAATTCTTCCGCACTTTTAATCGTATAGAAATCCGCCGATGCCTTATTAATGCTGTCACTTGCAGCAAAAGCGTTTGGTATATATGAAAATATCATACATACCGCCATAACTAAAGATACCAATTTAATTTTACCATTTTTCTTTAAAACCAAAAATAATTCCCCCGAAATTCAAATAATTTAATTACAATATTTTAAATACAAATTTTCATATAATTTCATTATATAACCTGTATTTTAAACAAACTCAATTAATTTACAATTGCATAACTATTCTTTTATGCTCTTTAATGCTTTTGCAAGTTGGTCCGGACAAGATGTCTTTCTCATACCGCAATTAATTCCTTCCAACTTCTCAATTGCCTCATCTACGTCCATTCCTTTAACAAGTGCAGAAATCCCCTTTAGATTTCCATTACATCCGCCAACAAAGGATACATCCTTTATTTTATTATCTTCTAGTTCTATTTCTATTTCTCTAGAACAAGTACCTTGTGTTTTGTAATTAAATTTCATCATAACTCTCCATTCTAAAAATATCTTATTAAATATTATAACTCAAAATACATCACTTTTCAATTCATTTCTTAATAATTTGCCAAAATTCTTTTTCGCACAAAAATCTGTTTATTTTTAAATTTAGCATGCTATAATATCATATATCAAGACTTAAGGAGAGATTATATATGAATATATGGCATGACATAGATCAAAGAAGGGTAACCCCTGAAGAGTTTATAGCTGTCATTGAAATTCCAAAAGGAAGCAAGGCAAAATATGAGATGGACAAAGAAACCGGTTTATTAATGCTCGACAGAATCCTTCATACCTCAACCCACTACCCGGCAAATTATGGATTTATACCACGTACATACGCTGATGATTTAGATCCTTTGGACGTATTAGTATTATCATCACAAATTATATACCCCATGACTCTAATAAAGTGCCGTCCTATCGGTGTTATATCAATGATTGACAATGGACGCAATGATGAAAAAATAATAGCTATTCCTGTAACTGATCCAACATATAAATCGTTTAAGGATATCTCAGAATTGCCCTCACACCTTTTTGAAGAAATGCGACATTTCTTCTCTGTTTATAAAGCGCTTGAACATAAGGAAACAGCTGTTGACGAAGTAAAAGGTCACAAAGAAGCTATGAAAATAATATCAGAAGCAATTGAAGGATACCAAAACAACTTTGTAAAACAGTCCTAACACAAATATCAATTTATACATAAAAACAGCCGACCAAATAAATAGATTGGACGGCTATCTTTATATAGCAAACTAACTATTCACAGGCTTTTTGGATAAAAAATAATCGTTCTCCCTGGCGTAGAAGAACGATTACGTTTAAAAGAAAAAAGGTAAAAATAATGAAAAATTGTAGTATGATTTCTCACACCTCCATTATTATACCGAATTTTTGTTTGTTTGTAAATAGCTTTTTGGCAAAATTTTAACATAAATTTCTTGGAAAAATATCAAATGTATTATAATTCACTTTTTTACATGTCCAAAAGAATTTTTATTCATTAAAAGTATAAAATTTAAACAAAAATAATCGTTTTTTGTCGATTATATTCTAATCCATTATCTCATAACTATTGCTCCTGGCTTACAAACCTTAGCACATTTTCCGCAACCGATACACTTTTTAGCGTCTATAACTGCAAGGTTATTTTCCACCTTTATTGCCCCTTGCTCGCACTCCTTCACACAACGCATACAACCCAAACAACCTGAAATACAGGCCTTTCGTGTATCCGCTCCGCTATCTTTATTAGAGCAACACACCATTGCCTTTTGCGAATTTACAAAACGAAACTTTATAATATTTTTCGGACAGGTTGCTATGCATTTCCCACAGGCCTTACATTTTTCCTCATCTATAACAGCAACTCCTCCACAAATATTTATTGCTCCAAACGGACATACTTTCATGCAGTCTCCTAAGCCAATACAGCTATAACTACATTTACCGTTATTACCACATAATTTAGCTACTGCAGCACAGGTTTGAATGCCATCATAATCCATACACTTTTGAGTGTTACATACATCACCCTGACATTTAACTATTGCCACCTTCTTCTTTGTAACACCAGCATTAGTCCCTAAAATTTCTGAAATAGCCTTTGCAGTTTTTTCTCCACCAACTGCACAAAGATTACTTTTAGCTTTTCCATCAAACAATGCCTGAGCATATCCACTACATCCCGAATATCCACAAGCACCGCAGTTAGCGCCTGGAAGCACCTTTTCTAGTTTTTCTATTTTCTCGTTTTTAGGGACATACATTATAGAAGACACTACAGCAAGTATAACACCCAAAATTAATCCTATACCTGAAACCAGTAAAACAGGAAACAACAACTCTTTCATATCTTTCCTCCTTTAACCTAAAAGACCGTTTACAACACCTTGAAATCCAAGGAAGGAAACCGCAACAAGCGAAGCTGCAACAAGGGTAATCGGCAAGCCCTTTAAAGATTCCGGTACATCCGACTCCTCTATCTTTCCTCTTATACCTGCAAAAAGCACCATTGCAAGCATAAATCCTACTCCTGCACCAAATGCATTTACTAATGCATGTATGTATGTAAAGGAAGCATCTTGCGTACTTTTCTCTATAACTAACATAGTCACTCCAAGTACGGCACAATTGGTAGTTATTAGAGGTAAGTATATTCCCAAAGATTTATATAAAGGAGGGATATATTTTTTTAAAATAATCTCAACAAGCTGAACCAAGGCCGCTATAACCAATATAAACACGACTGTTTGTAAGTATGCCATATCATTTGGAAGCAATATATTATTATATATTGGAAATGTCACAGCTGTTGCTAAAACCATAACAAACGTAACCGCTACACTCATTCCAAATGCTGTATTTAGCTTTTTCGAAACACCTAAGAATGGGCAGATTCCCAAAAATTTACTTAAAACATAATTTTCGGTTAAAACTGAGGCTAAAAAAACCGCAACCAATGTTTTTATCATGCTGTTTTACCTCCAACCTCTGAAATTTTAGTGCACTGATTTCTGCTAGGACAATTTGCACAACCAATTTCTACTTTTTTACCTACCTTACCCGAAAGTTTATTTGATAGCATTATAAGCATACCAAAAACAAAAAATCCACCCGGAGGAAGAATAAAGATAACCATCGGTTCGATTAATCCCTGAGTTATAGGTATATTAAAAATACATCCAGTACCTAAAAATTCTCTTATTATTCCCATCAGAAGTAAGGCAGCTGTAAATCCTATTCCCATACCCAAGCCATCAAGTGCAGAAGGGAGTACACTGTTTTTGCTTGCAAACATTTCTGCTCTTCCTAGAATAATGCAGTTTACAACTATAAGCGGCAAAAAGATCCCCAAAGATTCATTAATAGCTGGGGCAAAAGCCTTTACTATCATTTGTACTATAGTTACAAATCCCGCAATAATAGTTATATAAGCAGGTATTCTAACCTTGTCAGGTATAATCTTTCTTAAAAGAGATATAACAATATTAGAACATAATAGTACTACCGTTGCGGATACTCCCATACCTACTGCGTTTGAAGCAGAGGTCGTAACCGCCAAAGTAGGACAAGTCCCTAATACTAAACAAAGTACTGGATTTTCTTTTACAATTCCTTTAGTAAATTCCTTACAAAGAGACTTATTCATGGCTTACATCTCCTTTATCTACTATTGTTCTATACTCTGCAATTGCTTTATTAACGGCACTTGTAGTTGCTTTAGAGGAAATTGTTGCCCCTGTTATCGCCTGAATTTCATTATCATTTGTAGTGCTATTTTTTACAACATGCAAGTCATCATTTGTCCGTTTATTTTCATATTGAGAAATAAAGTCATCCCTTTGAACGTTAGCACCAAGACCAGGAGTTTCATTTTGCGACAATACTACAACTCCGTTTATTTTTCCGTCTGCCTTTATTCCTGTCATAACCGAAATGTCTCCACCATATCCATTTGATTTGGTTATAAATGTATAGCCAACAATATTGTCTTTATCATCAAACCCTACATAACATCCATCACACAAAGTATTTTCCCTAAAGTTTATTGCCATAGGCAAAACTATTTTTCTTGAATCATTTTGCTTTTGAATTTCTTGATTTTCAATAGGCTTTTTAGTAAAAACATTTGTCAAACTTAAAAATAATGATACGCAAAGACAAACTGCAAACAATATAACAGCAGGTATTATTATTTGCTTTGCATTAATTTTTTTCATTGCTACTTTTCCTCTCTCTAACAGCCTTAGGAAGCGTTAAATACTCAATATGTGGCACTAAAATATTCATTAAAATAATCGAGAAGGATACTCCTTCGGGTAATGTACCAAAACTTCTTATTATTATAGTAATAAGTCCGCAACCAACAGAATATATAATCTTTCCTTTTGTGGTTAGCGGAGAAGTCACATAGTCTGTTGCCATAAATACGGCCCCTAAAAACAATCCCCCTGAAAGTATCTCAAAAAGAGGGTCTCTGCCAAGAAAGAACGACATTATAAACACTGTCGATATAAAGCAAAGCGGTATAGTAGGCTTAATTACCCCTCTTAATATAAGATAAATTCCACCAATAATTATAGCTAAAATACAAGTTTCTCCAAGGCAACCGCCCCTAAATCCCAAAAACATTTCAAGATAATTTGGCAAGTCGCCCGACGATGATTTTAACATTGCTAGAGGAGTCGCGGTTGTAACAGAATCCGGACCTAGATATGTACCGCTAAAAGGCTTCGGCCAAGAAGTCATTGCCTGCGGAAATGAAACCATAAGTACTATTCGCGATATAAGCGCAGGATTAACAAAATTCTGACCAAGACCTCCGAACATTTGCTTTACAACAACAATCGCAATAACACCACCAAGCGCTGCCATCCATAATTTAATTGAAACAGGAAGGTTAAAGGCTAATAATACACCTGTTACTACTGCGCTTAAATCAGATACTGTATTTTCTCTTTTCATCAATTTTCTGCATATGTACTCGGAAATAATACAGGATAAAACTGTAACCCCAACAACAAACAAAACACGAATACCAAAAATAATAACCGCAGCCACCAATGCCGGCATAAGAGCTATCAATACATCAAGCATTATCTTTTTTGTGTTAACTCCACTTCTCAAATGAGGAGAGGATGAAACATATAATTTTTCTTCCATTCTTCCACCTACTATTTATTACCCTTACCAATAATTGATTTTCCAACTTTTATAGCCTGCACAATAGGCCTTGATGCAGGACAATTAAATACACAACATCCACATTCCATACAATTCATTACATTAAATTTTAAAAGCTTCTCTTTGTCACCAAGCATAGAATACTTTTCTAAATTCCTCGGCATTAGTCCCATTGGGCAACTTTCTATACATCTTCCACACCTAATGCAAGCTGATGGTTTTTCTAACACTGCATCCTTTTCATTAAATGCTAAAATTGCATTGTTCTGCTTTAATATAGGTAAACTATCATCAGCTACTGCAATTCCCATCATAGGACCACCCATCAAAATTTTCTTTGGTTGTTCTTTATAACCGCCACAAAATTCTACAACATCTGCAATACTTGTTCCAATTGGAACAAACACGTTTTTAGGCTCACTTATTGCCGAACCATCCACTGTTATTCTCTTTTTTACAAGAGGAATACCTGTTTTCATATATTTTGAAATAAACGATACCGAGTTTACGTTCATAACTATACAGCCAACATCAAGCGGTAGTTTTCCCGGAGGTACTTGCCTTCCAGTACATGATTTTATAAGTACTTTCTCGGCTCCCTGCGGATATCTTGATTCTAAAGTTAAAACTTTAACTTTATCTTCTGGATCATACTTATCATTATCCGCAATATCTTTAAAAATTTTGATTGCATCCGGTTTATTATTTTCAACTCCTATAATAACGTTCTCTATATTTAGAAGTTCCTTTATAGTATATATCCCGGAAAAAATCTCCCATGAATTTTCTATGCATTCTCTATGATCGGCGGTTATATAAGGTTCACACTCTGCTGCATTTATTATAAGCGTATCTACTTTTTTCCCTCCGGGAATGTTTAATTTTATATGTGCCGGAAACCCTGCCCCACCTAAACCAACTAAGCCACTCTCCTTAATTGCTTGTATGAGAGATTCTCTATCTGTTATTTTAGGAGGTTTTATCGTAGGGCAAAGCTCATCTTTTCCGTCTGATTCTATAGTAATAGATTCAACGATTTCGCCCGATGGCATTCTTGTTTTACCTATCTTTTTAACTGTACCTGATACACTTGAATGTATCGGTGCACTGACAAATTTATCACTATCTGCAATAAACTGCCCTAAATACACATGTTCACCTTTTTCAACTATAGGTGTACATGCTGTACCTATATGTTGAGACATTGGTATTGTCACGCTTTTAGGCGCAGGCATAGATACTGTCTCTTTACTTTCCGTATTTTTTCTATGCGGAACATTTGCTCCACTAGGCTCTTTAAAAAGCCTTTTTATATATGTAATATAATTTTTGTATTTCATTTGATCACCACTACTCACTAAACTTAAGCCGAATTTTATATACAGTCGGTAAGGTAATTTTAAGCATATATCCAGTTATACTTCCACAAACTACAGATGCTATTATGATAAACGGAAGATAGTAATATACCGGGGCCTTGGTCAATACATACGCTACCGCAAGCTGAACTAAATTATGAGACAATGCGCCCAACACACCAATTCCTATATAACCGAAAAATACCTTTTTAGCTCTAAGGCAAATACCTGTAATTAATGTACTGACTATTCCACCAAGTAAACTCATAACAAAAGCCATAAAGCCCCGTGTTAAGCCAACGAAAAATGATTTTAACACTGCAATAGCAAGTGCTGGTAGTATTCCGATACATCCTGAGCAAGCCATATTAACTATATTTGAAAGTCCTATTTTAGCTCCCAATGGCATAAACGGAAACTGTGGAATAAAATTTTCAAAAATAGATAATACAATTGCTACTGCTGTAAAAACCGCGAACATTGTCGAAATAAACACTCTTGAATTTATATTAAGATCAAGAGATTCAACATTAATCTTATGACTATTTCCTGAATCAATATACTTTTTAGAATCTTTATATAACAAATTTACCACTCTTACCCTGTTATGGAATCGAAACTCTTTTCAGATCCCCTTATTTCCACGGAAACTTTTGCCGGTAAGCAAACAGCTATATCTCCTACCTGCGTAAGTTTTCCTGTGTTTACACATATTTTATCTGGACAATCGGATTTTTTAAAATATATGCAATCCTTACCCACTGATATTACAACCGGAATATCTCCATCTACATTTATGTCGTAATTTTCTGAGACTTCACCCAAATTTATTTCTTCAATTAAGCTACCATCCTTAGTTATCACCGCGATATTTTCACTCATATTTCGTTTATAGGAAATACACAGAAATATCGCAAGTGATAACATAATCAACACAAACAAAAGGAAAATATCACGTATAACAATTTTTTTATTTTGCCTAATCATAATTACCACTCGCCAAGTTTATATTCATCATTTGTTATAGATACCTTACCCTTTAACCCTGATGTAACATAAACATTTTTGTTGTTATCTATAAAAACAGCTTCGGCTTTATAATACTTTAAAAGTTCCAAACTGTTTTCTCTGCCTAAAATATAGCATGAAGTCGATAACATATCTGTAAGAACTCCGCTATCACAAAAAACAGATACCGAAGCTAATCCGGTTTCACTTGGATACCCCGTCTTAGGATCTAAAATATGATGATAAAAATTCCCGTTATCATAGAAATTTTTTTCATACGCCCCAGATGTAGAAACGCATCCACTTTTTATCGGAACAATAGCCATGTTTGATGAATCATCATTATCATCTTTAAACGGATCCCTTATTGCTATACGCCAATCAGTTCTATTTGGTTTAGAACCAAATACAGCTACACTTCCTCCTACTGCTATAATCCCGCTTTTCGCACCTTCATTTTTGTATGTTTCTATAGCCTTATCACACGCAGCACCTTTACCTATTGCACCAAGATTCAAGCCCATGCTTTCTTTAAATAATTTGGCCCTATTAACATCGGTGTTAACCTTAAGGTTCTTATAGTTTACAAGTTTTAAAGCCTCTTGTATTTCATCATCGGAGGGAACTCTTTGATTATTGGTGTCAAATCCCCACAATAACGAAACCGGTAATATAGTAGGGTCTAAAGCTCCCATGCTTTTTTTCGAAACTTCCAAAGATTTTGTAAGTATCTGAGTTGTATATGGATCTATATCCACCCAGTCTTTTCCGGAGGAGGCATTAATTTTTGCTATATCAGAACCATCTATTCGCCAGGAGATAAGGTTTTCAAGATTGTTTATATTTTCAATAGCTTTAGAAGCAACTTCTTCAGCATTACTACCATAAACTGTCTGATGAACATAAGTACCCATAGCTGCATTAGTAATTTCAAAAGAGTTTTCGTCAGTGTCTGCTCTTAGAAACATAAATATTGCTAAAATGATAATTAATACAAGCATAGAAAACAACATTATATAAAGCGGTATAGATGATTTATATTTCTTATTTTCCAAGATTATCCCCTCCTGCCTGTTTAAATTCTAATCTTTATATTCTCCTATAGCATTTAAACTTTGTGCCTTTAAATAAGCATTAATAAACCCATCAATATCTCCATCCATAACTGCATTTATATTACCCATTTCATATCCTGTTCTATGGTCTTTTACTAATGTATATGGCATAAACACATATGAACGAATCTGAGAACCCCAACCTATTTCCTTTTGGTCTCCCTTAATATCTTCTATTTTATCGAGATGTTCTCTCTCTTTTATTTCTATAAGCTTAGACTTAAGCATTTTCATAGCAACTTCTCTGTTTTGATGCTGACTTCTTTCGTTTTGGCAAGCAACAACTATTCCTGTTGGTAAATGAGTAAGCCTTACCGCAGATGATGTTTTATTGATATGCTGACCTCCGGCCCCACTAGATCTGAATACATCCATTTTTATATCGTCTGGGGAAATATTTACTTCAATATTGTCATCTATTTCAGGCATAACTTCTAAAGAAGCAAATGATGTATGTCTTCTTCCCGATGAATCAAAAGGTGAAACTCTTACTAATCTATGAACTCCGGCTTCACTCTTCATAAAGCCATAAGCGTTTAATCCTTCTATAAGGACAGAAACACTTTTAAGCCCTGCCTCTTCACCATCAAGATAATCTAATGTCTTTACTTTATAATTATGTCTTTCTCCCCAGCGACAATACATTCTATATAACATTTCTACCCAATCTTGAGCCTCTGTTCCGCCGGCGCCCGCATGGAATGTTAATATTACGTTGTTAGTATCATACTCTCCTGTAAGAAGAGTAGTAAGCCTTTGGTTCTCTAAATTCTCTTTTATTTTGCTAAGCTCAGATTGTGCATCAGGAAGCAAAGACAAATCCTCCGCTTCGTTAGCTATTTCTACTAAAGCCAAAGCGTCCTCAAAAGCAGAATAAAGCTTATCATAATTTTCAAGCTTATCCTTAAGCAAACTAGTTTGTCTTAGCACCTTTTTAGATTCATTTATATCATCCCAAAACTGGGGATCAGCAGCCTTTTTTTCAAGAGCCTCGATTTCCTTTTTAATAGCCGAAACACCTATTGCTTCTTTTAAATCTTCTATTTGAGGTCTTAGCCCCTCAAGTTCCAGCTTGATTTCATCAAATTGCAACATCATATCATCCTCTTTAATCATTCAGATAGATATTATTATAGAATATAATACCATTAATGTAAAGCGAAAGCAGATAACTCTAGCAAAATTTGCTAAAATTTACCTGCCTTTCACCTCATTTAACAATATTGCAAAACTATCCGTTTATTCCTTCGTTTACTGCAACTGCACATGCTACAGTAGCACCAACCATCGGGTTGTTACCCATTCCGATAAGTCCCATCATTTCAACATGAGCCGGTACAGACGAAGATCCCGCAAACTGAGCATCTCCATGCATACGTCCCATGGAATCAGTAAGTCCATATGAAGCAGGTCCTGCTGCCATATTGTCAGGATGAAGAGTTCTTCCTGTTCCGCCACCGGAAGCTACTGAAAAATACTTCTTGCCATTTTCAATAGCCCACTTTTTATATGTGCCGGCAACTAGGTGTTGGAAACGTGTTGGGTTTGTTGAGTTTCCTGTAATTGAAACATCTACACCCTCATGCTTTAATATAGCTACACCTTCAAGTACATCATTAGCACCAAAGCAACGAACTGCTGCTCTTTCTCCATCAGAGAATGGTCTTTCTTCAACAATCTTTAGCTCTCCTGTATAGAAATCATATTCTGTTTTTACATAAGTAAAACCATTGATTCTTGAAATTATATAAGCAGCATCTTTTCCAAGACCGTTTAATATAACTCTTAAAGGTTCTTTTCTTGCCTTGTTAGCTGTTCTTGCAATACCGATTGCACCTTCCGCAGCTGCAAATGATTCATGTCCTGCCAAGAAAGCAAAGCACTTTGTTTCATCTCTTAAAAGCATTGCTCCTAAGTTACCATGTCCCAAACCAACATTTCTTTGTTCTGCAACAGAACCAGGTATACAAAATGCTTCTAATCCTATACCGATAGCTTCAGCAGCCTCGGCAGCACTTTTAACATTCTTCTTTATTGCAACAGCGCATCCTAAAGTATATGCCCAGCAAGCATTTTCAAATGCTATAGGTTGTACGCTCTTTATTATTTTTGCAGCATCTACTCCCTTGCTTAAGCAAAGGTCACGCGCCTCTTCCAAGCTGGCAAGGCCATACTCTGAAAGGCACTTCTCAATTTTGGCAATTCTTCTTTCTTTGCCTTCAAATTTTACTTCATTCGACATAAAAGTTTGTCCTCCTTCAATTGTATGGTCTTATTCTTCTCTTGGGTCAATATATTTGCTTGCGCCGTCATAACGACCATATTGACCAAGATTGTTTTTATATGCTTCATCAGGGCTTACACCATGACGAATGTCTTCAAGCATTTTACCTACTTTTACAAACTTATATCCAATAACCTCATCATTTTCATCCAAAGCCATTGATATAACGTAGCCTTCAGCCATTTCCATATATCTTACGCCTTTAAGATCAGTACTAAACATAGTACCAATTTGCGAACGTAAGCCCTTACCTAAGTCTTCAAGGCCTGCACCAACTGGTAAACCGTCTTCAGAAAAAGCTGTTTGAGTACGGCCATAAACGAACTGCTGAAAGATTTCTCTCATAGCAACATTTATAGCATCGCAAACCAAGTCTGTATTTAAGCATTCAAGCATCGTTTTGCCTGGCAAAATTTCTGCAGCCATAGCAGCAGAATGCGTCATGCCTGAGCAGCCAATAGTTTCAACTAATGCTTCCTTTACAATTCCTTCTTTAATATTCAAGGTTAGCTTACAAGCTCCTTGTTGTGGAGCACACCAACCTATTCCATGAGATAGACCGGAAATATCCTTAATCTCATAAGGTTTAATCCATTTTCCCTCTTCCGGAATCGGGGCAGGACCATGGTGTGGACCCTTCTTTACAATACACATGTTTTCCACTTCGTTGGAATAATTCATATAAGTACTCCTTTCGAGTTTAGATCGAGTATTTTAATACACTATTTAAGTATAAACAAATTTTCTTAATTTAGCAAGGATTGCAAAATTAAATTATAAATTTTTATATAGTAGGAGTATCGATTTAGCTTATATTAATCTTCCCTTTTCATATAAACACTTTATTTTTTCGTTGTTTATAATAAAGCTACTATTCCACTTAAATTATTATGGATTTACTATTAATAATTCAACTTTATTTTTTGAAAATATCTTGATTTATACGACAATTTATGTTATAGTATATTAGCGTTTGGATACCGTCACTTTTTTGTGATGGGGTTCGATGCCCGGTTTTATTCCGCGACATTGAAGCTGGCAGTCCTCTATCGTAATTTACGATATGAATGCCTGAATATTAGGAGGATTTATTTATAATGGATGCATTAAAAACAATCGCTAGCAGTTCTATGAAAGAAACTCTACCTGAATTTAATATTGGTGATACTGTAAGAGTTCACGTTAATATTAGAGAAGGTGAAAGAGAAAGAGTTCAGATGTTCGAAGGAACAGTAATTGCTAAAAAAGGCAGTGGAATCACTTCCACTTTCACAGTAAGACGTGTTTCATACGGAGTTGGAGTAGAAAGAGTATTTCCTATCCATTCCCCAAATGTTAAAGGCGTTGACGTTGTAAGAAGAGGTCGTGTACGCAGAAGTAAACTTTATTACTTACGTGACAGAGTTGGTAAAGCTGCTAAAGTAAAAGAAAAAATATGATAAAAAGGGGACGTTAGTCCCTTTTTTGGCTTAATTTAGAAATATTTTTAATAAGATTTAGAATAGGACGATTTTTATTATAAATTGAGGGTGAATATTGTGGAAAATAACAGTACAAACAATCAACAAAATAACAACTATAAACTTGTAAGAGCATGTTTTGATTGGCTCGAATCGATTGTAGTTACATTTGTCATCGCTATTTTCGTTTTAGCATTTGTATTTAGAGTTGTAAATGTATCCGGTGTTTCTATGATGGATACTCTTTTAGACAAAGATAAACTTATCATAACTGATATGTTCTATACACCCCATACAGGTGATATAGTTGTAATAAGCCATGGAGAAAAATACAATGAGCCCTTGGTAAAAAGAGTAATTGCTACAGAGGGGCAAACTTTAGATATTAATTTCCAAAGCGGTACTGTTACTGTCGATGGGGTTGTATTAGACGAACCTTATATTAAAAACTCAACAACCAAAAGTGGCGATGGAACTATCCCCAGTGTAATCCCCAAAGGATATGTATTTGTTATGGGAGATAACAGAAAGCGCTCCTTAGACTCTCGCTCAAAAGAAATCGGACTTATAGATAAAAATAATATTTTAGGAAAAGTACAATTTATAATCTATCCTTTATCAAGGATAGGAGGAGTATATTAATGAACGAAGCCCAAAAAATCCAATGGTTTCCGGGTCATATGACTAAAACCAGAAGGCAAATACAAGATAAGTTAAAACTTGTCGATGCTGTCGCGGAAATTATTGATGCAAGAATTCCGGTAAGTAGCAGGAATCCTGATTTAGACGAAATTTTAAAGTCTAAACCGCAAATTATTCTTATGAATAAATCAGATATGGCAAATCCTGCTGCTACTAAAGAATGGATAGAATATTATAAAACTAAAGGAATTAATGCTATTGCAATCGACTGTAAATCTGGAAAAGGCCTTAATAACTTTTACTCTGTTATAAGGGATTTGCTTAAAGAACAAATAGAGCATTGGAATAATAAAGGAATGACAGGAAGAAGCATTCGTGTTATGGTTGTCGGAGTTCCAAATGTAGGAAAATCATCCTTTATTAACAAAATGTCAAAAGGCAATAAAGCTAAAGTTGAAGACAGACCAGGAGTCACAAGGGGTAATCAATGGTTCTCTATCGGTAAAGGCTTTGAACTTTTAGATACCCCCGGTGTATTGTGGCCTAAGTTTGATAACCCTATAGTTGGGGAAAGACTTGCCTTTACTGGAGCTGTTAAAGATCAAATTTTAGATATAGAATTTTTAGCAATTCGTTTGCTTGAACTCTTAAGTAAAGAATATAAAGAATCGTTGATTCAAAGATACAAGCTTGAGAAATTTGATATATCCGATTTAGGCGGAGAAGAACTTTTGAAATTAATAGGGAAAAAACGCGGTATGCTTATTTCCGGTGGAGAAATAGATACTGAAAGAGCCGCCATTATGGTTCTTGATGAGTTTAGAGCAGCAAAACTTGGTAAAATTACTCTTGAAAGGGTCAAAGATTATGGATTGGCTTAAATACGAAAAAGAACAAAATGACCTTGGATATAACTTCGTTTGTGGAGTTGATGAAGCCGGAAGAGGTCCGTTAGCCGGACCTGTTTTTGCAGCAGCTGTTATATTACCAAAAGATACTATCATAGAGGGAGTAAACGACTCTAAAAAATTGAGTGAAAAAAAGCGTGAGTCTCTATTTGATATAATAAAAGAAAAAGCTTTAGCTTATAGTATCGCTTCAGCAAGCGAAGAAGAAATCGACCAAATAAATATATTACAAGCAACATTTTTGGCAATGAATCGTGCCATCGACAATTTAAGTGTAAAAGCAGATTTTGCATTAATAGACGGTAATAGAATGCCTGAACTTTCCATAGATGCAAAGACTATAATAAAAGGGGATTCTCTTTCTATGTCTATTGCTGCAGCTTCCATTTTAGCAAAGGTTAGCCGTGATAGATTTATGAAACAAATCTCTGAAAAGTATCCTGTATATCATTTCGAAAAACACAAGGGCTATGGTACAGCCCTTCACAGAAAGCTTATCCTAGAACATGGCCCTTGCGAAATACACCGAAAATCATTTCTAACTAAAATACTTAAGGGATAAACATTATGAAAGCAAATGAAATTGGTTCTCGTGGCGAAAATTTTGCAAAAGAATACCTTATATTAAACGGCTATAATATAGTCGCAACTAATTTTCATAGTAAATACGGAGAAATAGATATCATCGCGGAAATTGACAGATATATAGTATTTGTAGAGGTAAAAACAAGAAAGATATCCTCTTTGGTAGCACCGGCAGAAGCAGTTACTAAGTCTAAACAAAATAAGATAATTAAAACCGCTTTTGTATATCTTGAAAGTACTAATATCAACAAACAGCCAAGATTTGATGTAATTGAAGTTACCTTTGAAAACAAAAATATGAATATTAATCATATAAAAAATGCTTTTTATCAGGAGGAAGATTATGCGTCTTTTTGATCTGCATTGTGATACTTTATATAGAGCTTTAGAGGAAAATAAAGGGCTTTACGAAAATAATTTTGATATTTCCATTAATAAAACCGATCACTTTTCTAAATGGATACAATGTTTTGCTATATGGATTCCCGATGAAGTCAGGGATAATAATGCCGTAAACCTTGTAAAAAATGCTTATAAAAAGCTTTGTACTGAAATACAAAGCAATGCAAGCTACATTGAACAATGTAAAAATAGACAAGAACTTGAAAATATCTTTAACTCTAAAAAGAACGGAGCTATATTCACCATTGAAGGATCTGCAGCACTTGGTGAAAATCTCGATAACTTATATGAATTCTCAAAGTATGGCGTTAAGATGATTACTCTAACTTGGAACAACCAATGTGAGGCAGGCCCCGGAGCCTTTGTCGAAAACTCACTAGGTATCACCGAATTTGGTAAAAAATTAGTCTCAAAAATGAACGAACTAAATATTATTGTCGATATATCACACGCAAATGATCGATTATTTTATGATGTTGCCTCTATTAGTAACAAACCTATTGTTGCAAGCCACTCTAACTCAAGAGAAATTTGTAAACATAAAAGAAATTTAACCGATGACCAATTCAACCACATTAGAAAATCAGGTGGTATCGTTGGTATTAATTTATGCAAAGATTTTCTTTGCTCAGAAAAGGAACCAACTTTTTCTGATATAGAAAAACATATTGACCATTTTCTAACCCTTTCTGGAGAAAACACTATCGCATTTGGTGCGGATTTAGACGGTGCGGATACACCAAATGATTTTAAATCGATAGAGTCCATGCAAAATCTTTATGAATATTTCTTAAAAAGAAATTATAACGAATCTTTACTTGATAACATATTCTTTGGTAATGCATATCGCTTTTTTAAAAACAATATATAATGAACTTTTAAGTGAAAGGTATATTTAGATGAACTATACAAGTACAAGAAACAGTGAAATATCAGCTTCGTGCTCTGAAGTTATTTCCAAAGGAATATCTGATGATGGTGGACTTTTTGTCCCTACTGAATTACCTCGATATTCAATATCAGATATTGGTAAACTTATAAATTCAAATTATATCTTTATAGCCAAAACCCTGTTAGCTCCATTTCTTTCCGACTTTTCCCATTCTGAAATCGAGCAAAGTTTAAATTGTGCATACAGTTCTAAAAAATTTGGTTCTTGCTGTCCTACACCACTTAGAAGTAATTTCACTAATTTTAAGAATCTTTCTATTTTGGAACTTTTTCACGGACCGACACTTGCATTTAAGGATATTGCCCTTCAGCTTTTGCCGGAGTTGTTAACAAAATCAATACATAAAAAATACCCAAATAAATCTGCCCTTCTCATGGTTGGAACATCGGGTGATACAGGAAAAGCTGCCTTAGAAGGCTTTAAAAATGTTGATAATACGAAACTCATTGTATTTTACCCTAAAGACGGTGTAAGTAATATTCAAAAATTGCAGATGCAAACTCAAGAAGGTAATAACCTAAATGTTTGCGCTGTAGACGGTAATTTCGATGATGCTCAAACTCAAGTAAAGAATATATTTACCGATGCTTATGCTAGAAAAGTACTTGTGGATCACAATCTTATATTTTCCAGTGCTAATTCTATTAACTGGGGACGACTGTTACCCCAAATTGTATATTATTTTTCAGCATACTTAGACCTTTTAAATAATAATACTATATCACTTGGCGATAAAATAAACTTTGTAGTACCAACAGGCAACTTCGGAAACATACTGGCTGGGTTCTATGCAAAAGAGATGGGTCTACCGATAAACAAGCTAATCTGCGCTTCAAACGCAAATAATGTATTAACAGAGTTTATCAATACAGGAACATATAATAAAAACAGGGATTTCCACCTGACTATCTCCCCATCAATGGATATACTCGTCTCTAGCAACTTAGAACGCCTGCTTTATCATCTTTCAGGTTCTAACACAGCACTAGTTTCTAAATATATGTCTGAACTTAAAAGCCGTGGAAAATATACGGTAGATGAAAAAATTTATAATCAGATAAAAGGACATTTTTTCGCCGAAAGTTGTACAGACAAAGAAACCAAAGAAACTATAAAAATGTTCTTTGAAAGCGAAAATTATTTACTTGATCCTCACTCGGCTGTAGCCTTAAACGTCTATCTAAAATATCTAAGGAAAACTAATGATAATACTCATACGGTATTGCTTTCCACAGCAAGTGCATATAAGTTTCCTGTTGATGTTTTATCTTCAATTGACAATAAATCAAAACCACAAAATGAGTTTGAAGCCTTAAATTTGTTATCCTCAAAAACTCAAACTGCTATCCCTCGACAAATATCAGAACTTTTATCAAAAAAAATTAATTTTCAAAACGAATGTCAAAAGGACAATATGATAAACAGCGTTTTGAAATTTATTGAAAGGAAGAAATAAATGGCCCTTTTTGCAATAGCAGACTTACATTTATCTCTTGGTGATGATAAGCCTATGGATATATTTAAGGGTTGGGAAAATTATACCGAAAAATTGAAAAAGAACTGGGAGGCCATTGTTTCTCCGGATGACACCGTTGTAATTGCCGGAGATATTTCATGGGCAATGAAACTTAGCAATTCAATAAAAGATTTTGAATTTATCAATAAACTTCCCGGTAGAAAGATTATTTTAAAAGGTAACCATGACTATTGGTGGGAAACAAAAACAAAAATAGAAAACTTTTTGGTTAAAAACGGATTTAATACTATCTCAATTTTGCACAACTGCTCTTATAACTGTGGAAAATTTGCAATTTGTGGTACTCGAGGGTGGTTTTACGATACTCAAACAGAAGAAGATAAAAAAATATTATCAAGAGAAATAGGTCGGTTAAAGGCATCTTTAGACAGTGCTAAAAATTCCAAACTTGAATCAATAGCGTTTCTCCATTATCCACCAATCTACAATTCTATCGAATGCAAGGAAATAATCGACGTATTAGTACAATATGGGATAAAAAAATGCTATTATGGACATGTCCACGGTAAACAGGCACACAAACGAGTTTTCAACGGTAAATATCGTGATATAGATTTTAGGCTGATTTCTTGTGATTACTTATCTTTTGTACCGTTATTGGTACGATAGTTTTATACATATAGTAATATTAAAATAACTTATTAAGGATGGTTTTATGTTATCTAACAACGAAAAAACAATGGAAAAAATAGTTAGTCTTTGCAAAAACAGAGGCTTTGTATATTCCGGCTCTGAAATTTACGGAGGTCTCTCAAATACTTGGGATTACGGCCCTTTAGGTTCATTGTTTAAGTCTAATGTAAAAAATGCTTGGCTTAGAAAATTTGTTCAACAGAGTAAATACAATGTCAATATAGACTCTGCTATATTAATGAACCCAAAAACTTGGGTAGCTTCAGGTCATGTCGGCGGATTTTCAGATCCTTTAATGGACTGCAAGGATTGTAAAACAAGGCACCGTGCAGACAAACTTATCGAAGATGCAAAAGGTGATCCAAATGGCATGTCATTTGAAGAAATGGCTAATTACATAAAAGAACACAATATCACCTGCCCTGAATGTGGATCCTCTAACTTTACAGATATTAGAAACTTTAACCTAATGTTTAAAACATTCCAAGGTGTAACCGAAGATGCAAAAAGTGAAATATATCTTCGTCCTGAAACCGCACAAGGTATATTTGTAAACTTTTCTAATATTCAACGTACCACAAGGAAAAAGCTTCCTTTCGGCGTTGCACAAATAGGTAAATCATTTAGAAATGAAATTACTCCAGGTAACTTCATATTTAGAACACGTGAGTTTGAACAAATGGAACTTGAATTCTTCTGCAAGCCGGGCACTGACTTAGAATGGTTCTACTATTGGAAAGACTACTGCAAAAACTGGCTTTTGAGCCTTGGTTTAAATGAAGAAAATATCAGACTTAGAGACCACTCCCAAAAGGAATTATCCCATTATTCTAACGCTACTACTGACATTGAATTTTTATTCCCATTTGGTTGGGGCGAACTTTGGGGAATTGCAGACAGAACAGATTTCGATCTTCGTCAACATCAAGAATGTTCCGGAAAGAACTTAGAATATTTCGATCCTCAAACTAATGAAATATACTTACCATATGTAATTGAACCATCATTAGGTGCAGACCGCGTTGCATTGGCTTTCTTGTGTGATGCATATGACGAAGAAGTAAGCGAAAATGAAACACGTGTTGTTTTAAGACTTCATCCTGCTTTAGCACCTATGAAAGCCGCTGTTCTCCCTCTATCTAAAAAACTAAGCGAAGGTGCAACTGAAGTATTTGATATGCTTTCTAAACATTTCATGGTTGATTACGACGAAACCGGATCGATTGGTAAACGCTATCGCAGACAAGATGAAATTGGTACGCCTTTCTGCTTAACTTATGATTTTGATAGCCAAACCGACAACTGTGTAACAATCAGAGATAGAGACACTATGAACCAAGAAAGAATCCCGATTGACAAATTAGTTGAATATATTTCCGAAAAAATTGATTTTTAGTATTTACAAATTCTTTTTAATGTGATATAATAATTTGGTTTGTGCAAAAACTATATTATTGGAGCTGATAACATGAATAAATATGATATAATTATAATAGGTGCAGGCCCTGCCGGCATATTTACAGCTTTGGAAACTATGAAGCTTTCTCCTGAAAAGAAAGTTTTGATTATAGACTCCGGAAGCTCTATTGAAAAAAGGACATGCCCTTTAAGAATTACAGGCCGTTGCATGAACTGTAACCCCTGTAGCATAATAAACGGTTGGGCGGGTGCAGGTGCATTCTCCGACGGCAAACTTTCTTTATCAGAAGAAGTTGGCGGAAATATAACTGATTATATCGGTGTAGAAAAATCCAGAGAACTAATAAAATACGCCGATGATATGTACTTAGAGTTTGGTTCACCAACAAAAGTATTTGGTCAAATGGATGCTTTCGCTAACCAACTTTCTTACGAAGCACATAAACATAATATAAAACTTATCCCTTGCCCTGTACGTCATATGGGAACAGAATACTCATATGAAGTTTTAAAGAAGATGTACTTATATCTACAAACAAAGGAAAACTTTGAATTTAGAGAAAACACAACAGCTAAATCTATAATTGTAGAAAATAATAAGGCTGTTGGTATATCAATGGTAAATAAAAAGGGTGAAGAATCCGTTGCAATGGCACCATATATAGTTGCTGCTCCTGGAAGAGGCGGTGCTAAATGGTTAACTCAAGTTGCTATGGAAAATAAAATCCAAACAACCAACAATGAAGTTGATATCGGAGTCCGTGTAGAAGTTCCAAACGCTGTTATGGATCATCTTACAAAACATTTATATGAAGCTAAACTTGTATATTACTCTGATACATTTGAAAACAAGGTTAGAACCTTCTGTATGAATCCAGGCGGTATTGTTAGTGAAGAACATTACGATAATGGTATTGCTGTAGTTAATGGCCACAGCTATGCTGATGAAAGCAGCCATACTGAAAACACCAACTTCGCAATGCTTGTTTCTACTAAGTTTACAAAACCATTTAATCAACCCACTGAATATGGAAGGTATATCGCTCAACTTTCCAATATGCTAACCGGAGGCGGAATTATGGTACAACGCCTTGGTGATCTTCTAAAAGGCCGTCGTACTGATATAACTCGTCTTAAAAAGTCTACAACTATACCAACATTAAAGACTGCTGTACCAGGTGATTTGTCTTTCGTTTTACCTCATAGACATCTAACCAGTATTGTTGAATCTCTAAGAGCTTTCGATAAATTAGCTCCGGGACTTTATTCAAAGAATACTCTTTTATATGGTATTGAAGTAAAATTCTATTCTTCTAAAATCGAAGTTAATAATAACTTAGAAACAAATATCGAAAACCTTTACACTATTGGAGACGGTGCCGGCATCACAAGAGGTCTTATTCAGGCATCTGTTACAGGTGTAATTGTCGCAAGAGATATAGCAAGCAAACAAAAATAATTTAACATATTTATTTGCATTTGCATAAAATAATAATGCGGTGGCTGTCAGCTATGTGCCGCTTTATTATAGATAGCCGGGGAAATAATTGTCTTTCCCCGGCTCCTATTTATATGTTTAAAGAATTATATCAATATTCAATAATATATTTTTACTAACAAAAATCCGACCCTATTGTTTAAGGTCGGATTTTTTATTTATTATTTAGATTTATTTCTGCTTTGCTCAATTATAGAAGGTTGATATTTATTTAATGCACTTTGGTTAACATCTACAACGAGATTAGCGGACATATCTTTAATTAAGTTATCAAACTTCTCTGAAGATAGTGCATTTTCCACCTGTGTTCTATTTTCTTCATCATCTAAGAATGATAAATTATTCTTTATATCATATTTGTATACCAAATAAAATCCACCTTCAGATGAATTATATCCAGCTGACTTATTATTCTCTAATCCTTTAAGACCGTTTAATACATCTTCCGGAAGAGAATTTTTGTTTGTTTCCTCAAGATTCTCTGTAGTCAAAACATTGTCAGAATCAGATGCTGAATACTTATCCTTATACTCATTAAAAATCTCATCATACGATGCGCCCTCATTGATTCTGTTTGCGTATTCTTCAAAGTCTTTAGAAATAGCATCCATCTTCTCGGTTACAGATTCACCTGACTCATCCTCTGCTTGACTCGATGCAGCATTGTTCTCTATCTCTTTCATTAATGCATCTGCTTCTTCGTCAGACTCTAGCTCTCTTGTTGTTACATTGTCATTTGATTCCAATTCAGAAGTATCTTTCTTAAAATATGAATAATTTGTATAGTGTTCTGTAAAATATGTATTTACCTCATCATCACTTAGCTTTTCTGTACCCTCATTGCCGTATTTAGCATCCATAATCTTAGATTTTTTTAAGTTATACATAGTATATGCACGATCAAATGAAGTTTTTGCTATTCCCATTTTTTCATATATAGAGCCATATGATTTCCAATAAGCATCTGTTGTAGATTTAGCAACTTCCTTATCCTCATCTGAAAGAGATAATCCCATCTCATCAAACATATTTTCTGTAGATATAAGATTTTTACAAGACTCCATTGCTTCATCTTTTACATAATCATTGACGCTTTTATCGTCAATAGTCTTTTCCAAAATACTCGAGGATGCTTCGCCGACTTTGTTGTATGCCTTACCATATGCTTCACTCATATAGTAGATATACACCCCTATCGGAACAGAAGTATTTTCAGTTTTTATTGCCCATGAAGTGTCCGAACAAGCGGTCATGTTAACCATTAAAATTACTGATAAAAAAAGTGCGCCCAATTTTTTTAAAATACCCATTGATTTTTTCCTCCTTGATTTTTTAAACTACAATAACGTAATTATACACACAAATCAACACTTTGTCTATTAATTTATCAAATTTGGAATACTTAAAACCTCTTGTATTGCCTCAATAGCATCAAATCCTCGGTCTGTTTTTATTGATATATATGGTTTAGCTCCGGCATTTACCATAATTCTACTTTTAGAATGTCTGATTATTTCCGAAACTTGCTTCATATTAATTTTCTTTTGATACAAGTTAATAGCATTTTGTTGCTGTTTTATTTCATAAATTCCGAGCTTTGCAGCCTTATTCCTTATTAGTGCAACATCGACTAATTCCTTAACCGAATCAGGCACCTCGCCAAACCTATCTATAAGCTCGTCTATAACATCAGAAGCATCATCTTCTGTCCTTATATCTGAAATACGACGATATATGTCAAGCCTTTGATTAAGACTCGATATATAATTTTCCGGAATATGTGCTTGAACATTTAAGTCTACCATACATTCATTATCGCAACTTTCGGTTTTTATTCCCTTTTCTTCATTTACCGCATCTTCAAGCAAGCTAAGATACAAGTCATATCCCACATCTTCCATATGTCCATGCTGTTCTGCTCCAAGTATATTACCGGCTCCTCTTAATTCCATATCTCTCATGGCAATCTTAAAGCCTGAACCAAACTCAGTAAATTCACGTATAGCTGACAATCTTTTTTGAGATATTTCAGTAAGCACTTTATTCTTTTTAAAAGTTAAGTATGCATAAGCCCTTCTACTGGATCTTCCAACTCTTCCTCTTAGCTGATGAAGTTGGGAAAGTCCCATATGGTCAGCATTATCTATTATCAATGTATTAACATTCGGAAGGTCTATACCGGTTTCAATAATCGTTGTACACACTAAAACATTTATTTCCTGTTCCATAACCTTACGCCAAATTTCAGAAAGTTCTGCTTCACTCATTTTGCCATGAACAAAACCTACCTTAGCATTAGGAATTTGTCCTTGTAATGAAGCGGCAACACGTTCGATTGACTCTACTTTATTATGCAAGAAGTATACCTGTCCGCCACGCCTTAATTCACGGTTAATTGCTTCGTTTATTAATGTGTCGTCATATTCCATTACATATGTTTGTACAGGATATCTATTTTGAGGTGCCTCTTCAAGAGTCGACATATCCCTTATACCGGACATCGCCATATTAAGAGTTCTTGGAATAGGTGTTGCTGAAAGTGTTAACACATCGACATTCTTGCAGATTTCCTTAAATCTCTCTTTTTGCGATACTCCAAACCTTTGCTCTTCATCTATGATAACTAATCCTATATCCCTAAATTTGATATCCTTAGAGACCAGTCTATGTGTACCGACTATAAGGTCTATTTCTCCCTTTGCAAGTTTCTTTAAAATCTCAGATTGTTGTTTTTGAGTTCTAAATCTTGATAAAAGCTCAACCTTAATTGGAAAACCTTCAAAACGTTTACATACGTTTTGATAGTGTTGCATAGCCAAAATTGTCGTTGGTACTAAGATTGCACACTGCTTTGAATCTGCCACACATTTAAAGGCAGCACGTAATGCTACTTCTGTTTTTCCAAAACCAACATCCCCGCATAAAAGTCTGTCCATCGGTACAGCTCTTTGCATATCATTCTTAATTTCACTAATGCAATTAAGTTGGTCAGGAGTCTCATCATATTCAAAATGGCTTTCAAAATCACGTTGCCATTCATTATCGGGTGAAAATGCAAAACCTTTTGTATTCATACGCTCTGAATATATTTTTATAAGCTCTTTTGCTATATCTTTAACAGCTTTCTTTACTCTAGACTTTGTTTTTTGCCACTCAGTACCTCCTAATTTGTGAAGCTTTACTTGTTTGTTTTCCTTGGGCCCAATATACTTCGAAATTAAATCTAATTGGGTAACCGGTACATAAAGAGTATCGCCCCTAGCGTAGCAAATCTTTATGTAGTCCTTGGTAACCCCACGAATCTCCATTTTATGTATGCCTGCAAACATTCCTATACCATGGGAAATGTGTACAACATAATCACCTTCGGAAAGCTCAGAAAGATTGCATATCTCCTTACTGGTTTTCTTTTTGCTGCGTCTCTTTGTAGTATTTAAAACTGCGCCATGAGAAAATAGATAAAACGGAATATTACCATATTCCATACCTGAAGACAGTGCTCCCGGGAGTATGGTTACTACACCTTTTTCGAGAACATCAGCAGAAGTTTTAAACATAACATTAAATTCTCTATCCCTCAAATCACTTTCAAGAGCCTTGGCAGAACGTTCTGTCCCTGCTAAAACAGCAACATAGCTATCTTTTATATTAATTGCATTCAAATCTTCACACAATAAAGAAAGGCTTCCATTCCAAATACCTATTTGTTTTGCTGAAATATCTACTTGAGCTTTTGTATCTATAGAGTATGTTTTGTGTATAAACATGTTTAAATAAATAAGCCTAGAACATGAAAGTCGAGAAATTAGATATGTTAAATCCTCTGTATATTTACTAAGATGCTTACATAATATTCCGTCCTCCAAATATTCCTTTAGATCCTCAGAATATCTTTTAAAATTTGAATCTAGTCTATCCTTAAGTTTACTATTTTCAGATATAAATACAAAGTCGTCCCTACTAAAATAGTCAAATAATGTTGCCTGATTATCCTTAAGAAGTGGAATAAACTTATCTATCGAAGCCGGAATAACATCATTTTCAAGCTTTTCAATCTCACTTTTAAGTATTTCCTGCGCTTTTTCGCTGCAAGAATCAACAATATTATTTATTTTGTTTATAAGCTCTGCCCTATCGCCTATAAATACTTCACTCGACGGTGATAGTATGATTTTATCTATAGGCTTAGTGCGACGCTGTGATTCTTGGTCAAAAAAGGACATTGTATCAATTTCATTACCAAAAAACTCTATCCTCACCGGATTTTGAAAGTCGGGTGGAAACAAATCAACTATTCCACCTCTTAAAGCAAACTGTCCTACACCATCAACCTGATCATATTTTTCATATCCCAGTGCAGCTAGAGTAGTTACAAGACGTTTTATCTCAATTTTTTGTGACGGAACTATAGTCATACTTCGATTTTTTAATGAATCCGGTGATATCGTATATTCAAGTGCTGCATCTACACATGATATAACAACATCACATTCGTTATTTAAAATCTTTAGAAGCACATTCAATCTCTGGTGTTCATATTCTTTTGAGGTCGACTCTATATTTCGAAAGTTAAAATCACGAAACGGATAAATAACCGCAGTAAGTCCCATAGCAGATATATCATTTGCAAGCCGTTGAGCCTCTGCCTCGTCCGCTGCTATCACAAGTGACCTACGTTTTTTGTTGTTACAAATTGAATATATTATGTGTGCTTTCTGAATCTCAGATACACCTGTTATTCCTATCGGAAAAGTTCCATCATCTATTAGCTTGAGAACATTATTATATCGCTCAAGCTTTAAAAACATATCATTAAGAAACTTCATAATTTTAAAGCAGGCATTTTTAACTGCCTAAAAACCCACCCTTCGTTTTTGCAATAGATTAAGAATTATACTTATTCATTGCCTCTTCAGATTTATCTTCAAGCATCAAAAGCATAGAATTGTATGATTTATCAAAGGATGACACAATTAAATCTTTATCACTCTCTGAAAATGAGGACAAAACCCAATCCGCCAAGTCCCAACTACTGCTTGGTTTTTTTCCAACTCCGACCTTTATACGCGGAAATTTTTCAGATCCTATGCATTCGATAATACTCTTAATACCATTATGACCGCCTGCACTACCTTTTCTCCTTATTCTTATATTTCCAGGATCTAGGGAAATATCATCATATATCACGATTATGTTTTCCGGAGGTATCTTATAGAAACTCGCTGCTTCTTGTACTGCCTTACCACTTAAATTCATAAAGGTCTGAGGTTTCATAAGCATAATTCGTTTATTATTCACTTCTACTTCCGAAACAAGGGAATTAAATTTAATTCTATTTATAGTTGTAGAAAACTTTTTCGCTATATAATCTATTGTCATAAATCCGGCATTATGCCTTGTATTTTCATATTGCTTTCCCGGATTTCCCAAACCAACCAATAAAAACTTAATTGGTTCCTGTTTTGTTTTATTTAAATTTAGAGACTTAAATATATCGAATATATCAGACATAAATAACCACCTTTTATATAATGTGCCAATGGCGGGGTAGCTAAGCTACCCCGCCTAAATATGTTTAATAAAACAGTACATTTACCTGTACCTTATATTTTAATTATACGAACATAGGAGAAACCGGACGTTCATCATATATTCTTTCTATCGCTTCAGCAAACAAAGCTGCTGTCGGAAGAACAGTAAACTTATCTATCATTTTACTTTCAGGGATCGGAACAGTATCTAAGAATATAACCTCTTTTATCGGGCTTTTATTTATCCTCTCAACTGCCGGACCGGAAAGTACTCCGTGAGTTGCACAAGCATAAACTTCCGTTGCTCCGCCTTTTTCTATTATAGCTTCCGCTGCATTGCAAAGTGTACCTGCGGTATCTATCATATCGTCAACAAGCAATACCTTTTTGCCCTTAACATCACCTATAATATTCATTACTTCACAAACATTTGCCTTTGGACGTCTTTTATCTATAATTGCTAAAGAAATTCCAAGCTTTGTTGCAAAGGTCCTAGTTCTTGTGACAGAACCTAAATCAGGAGAAACGACAACATAATCATCCATAGAATTTCCTATTTTTTTCTTTAAGAAAGAACATAGAAGCGGCGCTCCAACTAGATGGTCAACAGGTATATTGAAAAATCCTTGAATCTGAGAAGCATGCAAGTCCATTGTAAGTACTCTATTTGCACCGGCAGCAGTTATTAAATCAGATACTAGCTTAGCTGAAATCGGATCTCTTGCTTTTGCTTTTCTATCTTGCCTTGCATAACCAAAATACGGAATAACCGCTGTTATTCTTCCTGCTGAAGCTCTCTTCATTGCATCTATCATAATAAGAAGCTCCATTATATTATTATTAACCGGATCACAAGTAGATTGAACAATAAAACAATCCGAACCTCTTACTGATTCTTGAAGAGAAATTGCGATTTCTCCGTCACTGAAAGTTTTCACTTCAGATTTACCCAAAGGTATGCTAAGAGCATCTGCAATTTGTTGCGCTACTTTTGGATTAGAATTTCCTGTAAAAACTTTTATACCTCTACCATGATAACTCATTTTTATTTCTCCTTTATCCTATTTAGCCTCATCTATATATGTAAATGGTTTTATAAATTCATTATCTTTTATACTAGCCTTGTTAAGATTAACACTATTTAATTTTACATTATCCCCCACAATGCTGTCAACAACATAAGAACATGGACCAACAACACAATTATTACCTATTGAGCTCTTTCCAGTAATAATAGTACCAGGAAGGATCATACTTCCCGAACCTATAACTACATCAGGTCCTATTACTACTCCATCTGTACATGGTATTTTTATACCTTGTTCCATGAATTTTTTTATTATATTGTTTCTTGCAATCTGGTTTAGATCATATAATTGCATACAATCATTAGCACCTAAAACTAACTCTGGTGAATCTGCTAAAAATGCGTCTACACTTTTTCCTCTTTCTAATAAAAGCTTTAATGTATCCGGAAGATAATATTCACCCTGAGCATTATCGTTTGAAAGGTCATCTAAAACTGAAAGAAGCAAATCGATATTAAACCAATATGCACCGGAATTTACCTCATCTATTTTTTTAACCTCGTCGTCTGCATCTTTTTGCTCTATTATAGCTTTTACCTTACCGTCAATATTTCTCACAATTCTGCCATAACCAAATGGATCATCAAGTCTTGCAGAGATAACTGTCGCGGCATTGTTCTGATTTTTATGCATATTGTAAGAATCAACTATAGTCTTTGAGCTTACAAATGGAGCATCCCCGTTTAAAATTAAAACATCTTGACCCCTATGTTTATTCAAGAAGTTCTCTGCCATTTTAACAGCGTGGCCGGTTCCATTAAGCTCTAACTGCAAAGCATTTTCGCAATCTGAATGATTACTCTTTAGGTAGTCTTCAACCTCTTCATGTTTAAAGCCGGATACTACACATATATTACTTATTTCTGAATTTTTTATAGAATCTATTACCCAGCCTAACATTGGTTTAAAAAGTACATCAGAAAGAACCTTTGGAGAATTCGATTTCATCCTTTTTCCCTTACCTGCTGCTAAAACAAGCGAGCAATTATTTTTCATTTTTTACCTCCAAAAATAAATTATGTCTATATTTTAACAAATTTCACTATAATCACTAATTTCCATTTATTATTATCTCAATAAGTAGAAATTTTTTCAAGGTTATTTTTATATTTTGTATAATATGTATTGTATGGTCACATTTTTTCACGTTTTTTTAAACATTTAAACAATAAACATATCATATTAAAAATTAATCGACAAATTTGAAATTATTTTACACGAAAAACAACGATATACAACTTGTATTTTTCTTAAAACTTGGTATTATTATATTAGGTAATTTTTTATAAATATTGGAGTGTGTAAAACTTGAGAATGAGACGAAAAAAATGGGCCAGACCAGAACTTGAAAAATGCCCATATTTTATAGATGATGCAACTGAATTTAAAAACAATTGGCAAAGTCGCTTTAAAAGGGACTTACCACTACATCTTGAGCTCGGTTGTGGAAAAGGAGATTTTATCTCCAAAATGGCCTATAATAACAGCGAAATAAATTATATTGCTATCGATTTAAGCCGCGACGTTTTAGGTTGTGCCAGAAGAAATATAGAAAAAGAGTTTGCTGAGACCGGAAGAGAGGTCGATAATATAATCCTTGTAGCACAAAACATTGAAAAAATTGAAACAATAATCGGCGAAAATGATATCATAGATCATATATACATAAATTTTTGCAATCCATGGCCAAAAAAGAAACATAAAAAAAGAAGACTTACATATCCGACTCAACTTGAAAAATATAAAAACTTTCTTAAGCTAAACGGTAAAATATCTTTTAAGACTGATGACGATGAACTTTTTAGCGAGAGTATCGAATATTTTGAAAACTCCGGATTTAAAATTATATACAAAACTTATGATTTACATTCCCAAAATCCTTCCGACAATGTCTTGACTGAACATGAAAAAATGTTTACCGCCCAAGGAATAAAAACCAAGTTTTTAATTGCAGAGTTGATTGATAAAGGAGATCACAATATTGAAACTACAAACTAGGCTGATTGCCGGAGTTTTATCTCTTATGGTAGTACTTTTTTCCGGTTGCAGTACTGATATATTAAACGCTGAAAGCCTAATGCGTCCACCTAAACTTACAGGTGATAAAGCAGAAATCCAAAAGCTTGTTGAAAAAACAGTCGGAAAAAACATTACTTTTAAATATCCCCAATCTGGTGATGAACGTGCACCAATTATCATTACCGACCTTCTTAAAGACGGTTCTAAACAAGCTATTGCATTTTATTCTCCAAATGATGATACCAAGGCCGGAACTAACCTTATGGTTATGAATAAAGCTGACACAAATTGGGAAGTCTCTGGAATATTTGAAGACCAGGGAAATGATATAGATAAAGTTTGTTTCGGTGATATTAACGAAGATGGTAGAAATGAAATTGTCGTTGGATGGGCCTCCTTTCAGAACTCCAAAAATGTAATAAATGCCTATTCATTCGATGGAATTACAACCAACAAAATGAATTTAATCGATACCTATACTAAATTTGTTTTAGCTGATTTAGATAACGAAGCTGGAGACGAACTTATGCTTTTTTCACTAAATACTATGGACTCTCCGGCTATGGCAGAACTTATAAAGTTTGATAATCAAAAGCAGGAAATTGTCACTATCGATGTAATTGAAATGGATTCTGATGCTATAAGCTATGAGAGCATTAAAACCGGTAGGTCTGATGATTATACATTAGGGGTATTTATCGATGAGGCTTTAAGCGGTAATAAAATGTCGACAGAATTTATTTATTGGGACAACGAACAGCAACGTCTTGTAAATCCTCTATATAGCAAAAAGAAATTTGAAGGCAAAACTTTTGAACGATATGATAATGCATTATCAGCCGATGTAAACGATGATGGATTTATTGAAATACCTGCAGGATATAATATCCCAGGTTACACACAAAGTGCAGAGGATATATGCACCTCAGTTTGGCTTAAATACCACTCAAAAAATAACAGTCTAGACGAAATTGAAAAAACAGTTATAAACACAAAATACAAATATATATTTAGAATTCCGGATAACTGGGAAAACAAAGTAACTGTTAACTATGAAGGAAATACCCTTACTTTCAGCGAATGGGTTATGGGAGAAAACCATGTCGAAAGTTGTGGCGAAGCACTGCTTTCTATTTTGGTTCTACCCTCAAACAGTTCT
This sequence comes from uncultured Eubacteriales bacterium, assembly GCA_934464585.1. Taxonomy (GTDB): domain Bacteria; phylum Bacillota; class Clostridia; order Oscillospirales; family Acutalibacteraceae; genus CAKSJY01. The sequence goes on along the minus strand of CAKSJY010000001.1, from coordinate 154,018 downwards.
TCCACTATAATAAATGATGAATATATCCTATTAACATCAGATAATAATATGGATTACTTTGCTTTTATACAAAAACAGGACAGCAGCCTATCTCTTACAAAAGATGAAATCATAAACAGTTTTGAATTATATAATTAAAAGGGGAAAATAAAATGAAAAGAATATTGGTTGCCGAAGATGAAACGGCAATACGAGAATTCGTTGTAATAAATCTACAAAGAGCAGGATATCAAGTAGTGCAAGCAGAATGTGGAGAAAGTGCTCTTAAAAAATATGATGAAAGTCCACGAGATTTTAATATTGCAATCTTAGACATAATGATGCCCGGACTTGATGGTTTTTCTGTTTGTAAGGAATTGCGCAAAAGGAGCGACACTATCGGCATAATTATGCTAACCGCCAAAACCCAGGAAATGGACAAAGTAAATGGTTTAATGATTGGAGCCGATGACTATGTCACAAAACCATTTAGTCCTTCTGAATTAGTTGCAAGAGTTGACGCATTATCAAGGCGAGTAGAATTATCTAAAAAGAAAAATCCTTCAAGTGCTTCCGAAATTCTTGTTTCCGGCGACTTCTCGCTCAATCTAAGAAACAGGAATCTTTTAAAAAACGGTAAATCTATCGAAATTACACAGGTTGAATTTCAAATTTTGGAATATTTCTTCTCAAGTCAAGGTACAGTACTTAGCCGTACAGATATTCTCCACCATGTTTGGGGAAGTCAATATGCCGGTGAAGAAAAACGAGTCGATGTAAATGTACGCAGATTACGAATGAAAATAGAAGATGAACCATCCGCCCCAAAACATATAATAACCGTTTGGGGATTAGGCTATAAATGGGAGGCCTAAATTTATAAAGGGGAAATAAGATGACAACAAAAAGTATTACAAGGCGCTGGATGTATAACAGTTTAAGTGTTGTAATTGCAATATTAATAGTTATTATACTGTGCTTTGCATTTGTTATAAAACAATATTACTATTCCGGAGTTCGGCAAATAATAAATGGCAGATCGAGTGAGTTTGTTAATTTATTTAGTGACAAATCGGTTTGTTCCGAAAATGAATTTCTAAAGTTTACAAAGTCCTATATTGAAAATTTCCCGGATAAAGAGCTTATGGAAATTATGCTTGTCGATTCAAGTGGAAATATCGTAACAACATCAACAGGTTTTACAAGTGCACAAGATACCAAAATGGAAGATCTACGCATTGCAAAAGAGTCCGGCAACAACTACGGTTCATGCGTTGAGCCTACCTCATCCGGTGAACAGTGCATGGCCGTAAGCCGTACAATTGTAAATTCCGACGGCACATTTTTGGGTGCTGTGAGATATGTTGTTTCTTTGCAGGAAATTGATAATAGGATATTCTGGCTTATTCTTTGCCTCTTTTTTATCGGAGCTATCGTAGTTCTCTTTGTAATTCTTTCAAGCCTATATTTTATTAAATCAATAATCACACCAGTAGCCGAAATCGGTTCTATTGCCAAAAGAATAGCACACGGAGATTTCGACGCTAAAATACATAAAAAATATGATGATGAAATAGGTGAGCTTTGCGATACTATAAACTATATGGCTTGTGAACTTAGTACTGCTGAAGAAATGAAAAATGATTTTATCTCTTCTGTCTCTCATGAACTACGTACCCCACTCACCGCCATAAAGGGCTGGGCTGAAACTATGGAACTTTCTGAATATTCAGACCGTAAAACCATTGAAAAAGGCCTTAAAATCATAAGTGCCGAATCAGAAAGACTTTCCGGCATAGTCGAGGAGCTACTCGACTTTTCCCGAATGCAAAATGGACGTATGGTTCTGCTCATGGATAAAATAGACATTATGGCTGAACTTGATCAGGCTATATACATGTTTAAAGATAGAGCTAAATCTGAAAATAAAACCCTAATCTACGAGGAGTCAGATAAGGTTATTCCTGTTTTAGGTGATAAAAACAGATTACAACAAGTTTTTGTAAATATTATCGACAACGCCTTAAAATATACCCAAAGCGGTGGTGAAGTTGCAGTAAAAGTATTTGAAGAGGGCAACATATTAAACATAACAATAACAGACAACGGATGTGGAATCTCCCAAGAAGATTTACCCAAGATAAAAGAAAAATTCTATAAGGCAAACAAAATGCAACGTGGTTCAGGAATAGGACTTGCCGTGGCAGACGAAATAATGCACCTTCACAAGGGAAGCTTAGATATAAAAAGTCAGGAGGGTATAGGAAGTGTAGTAACTATATCAATTCCTATAATCCAAGATGAACAAAAAAACACATTTAATAACAAGGAGGAATAAATTTGGCTGAAAATAAGGAAAAAATTATAACCTCAATCGGTGGACAGGCCCTTATGGAAGGCATCATGATGCGAGGCCCGAAAAAAACCGTAATGGCAGTAAGAACACCACAAGGTGATATTCAAAAAGAAGAAATCAATGTAAATACACTTACAAGTAAATATAAAATTTTCAGACTACCATTTATAAGAGGTATTGCTGCATTTATAGATTCGATGATTATAGGTTACAAATCGCTTTCAGCTTCCGCTGAAATAGCTTTTACCGAAGAAGAACTAGAGGAATCACAATCCAAATTTGAAAAATGGATTGACGAGCATTTCGGAGATAAAATCTTAAATATCATAATGGCAATTTCGACTGTTGTAGGTATACTTTTAGCAGTTTTTCTCTTCATAGTCTTGCCTACATATATATTTAATTTCTTAGCATCAGCATATCCAAGACTATATGATAGCATGATGATACGCTCTGTGTTTGAGGGATGCCTTAGAATAATATTGTTCTTGGTATATATAGTCCTTTGTTCCCAACTTAGGGAGATGAAAAGGGTATTTCAATATCATGGCGCAGAACACAAAACTATCTTTTGTTATGAAAATCGAGAAGATTTAACCATAGAAAACGTAAAAAAGCAAAGTAGATTCCACCCACGTTGCGGAACAAGCTTTATAATTCTTATGCTTTTAATCGGCATTATCGTCGGCTTTTTTATCCCGGCTATTAACCCTATTTTACGTTCAATAATAAAAATTTTGTGTTTTCCTGTCGTTGTATCAATAGGATATGAAGTTATCAAACTTTGCTCAAAACATGAAAATATTATCACAAAAATAATTGCAGCTCCCGGATTATGGATGCAAAGAATTACTACTAAAGAACCTGAAGACGATATGATTGCTGTCGCAATAGAGGCACTAAAAGAAGTTATCCCCGATAATGGCGAGGATATATTATCATGACCTTAGAACAAACCTATCAAAAAGGTAAAAAGTTGCTATATGATACAAACATCGATTCCCCCGCTTTTGATTGTATGTGTATATTCGAACATTGTTTTCATATAGACAGGCAAAAATTAATAATAAATGCTAATAAAACTGCTTGCCCGGAAACTTGTAAAACCTTTTTTGAACTTATCAACGAGCGTGCTTCCAGAAGACCTTTACAATATATTTTAGGTTCATGGGAATTTATGGGTAATAATTTTAAAGTTGGTGAAGGTGTACTTATTCCCCGCGAAGATACAGAAACCTTAGTTTATGAATGTCTTGATAGAATCAAAAATATAGAGTCCCCAGCTGTAATTGACCTTTGCTCAGGTAGCGGCGCTATTGCAATTAGTATAGCAAAAAAAAGGCCTGATGCAACTGTCTTTGCTGTCGAGCTTTCCGACAAAGCCTATACATATCTCTGTGAAAATATAGAATTAAATAATTGTGATAATGTTAACCCCATAAATGCAAATATTATAAATTCAAGACAAATAATGGACTTTTTTAACATATCACAAGTTGATGCTATTGTATCTAATCCACCATATATTCCAAAAAAGGATATAGAATCTTTGCAAGAAGAAGTCAAAAAGGAACCAGCTATGGCTCTTGATGGCGGAAATGATGGCTTAGATTTTTATAAAATAATCTCTAAAAATTGGATTCCCTATTTAAAACTCGGTGGATTTTTATGTGTTGAATTTGGAATTCATCAAGAAGATGATGTAGAAACAGTATTTAAGCAAGCAAACCTTTCAGACATAAAAAAAATTAAAGACTTTAATGGTATCTACAGAGTACTGTCTGCTGTTAAATAATCTCCCTATTTGTATGAAATGTTGACTTAAATATATTTTTATTGTATTCTAAGAGTGGATATTTTTAATTATGTAAATCAATTAATAAGAGAGTGTTGTGAGTATACAAATGAAAATACGCAAGAAAATACTGCTATTTGTATTATGTATAAGCATTTTTGCAATAGTTACACTTGGCATTTTCGATTTCAGCGACCTCAATAATTTAAAAAATAGTCTTAGCACTGAACATGAAAGCTACGGGAACTCTATTTACTCGCAAAATATAGATGATGTTTCGCAAATTAGCTTGGGATATGCACAGGTTATTGCGACATCTCAAGGACGAGCTGTAAACTCAAAATTTACAGATATATCTTATGAAATAAAATTTACATCCGACTATCTCTCAGATTTGTACTCTAAACAATCTATTTCTAATTCCTTATATGGAGAAATCTATTTCTCTTTATTACCCGGAGTCAAAAAATCTGACGTGTTAATTGAATATAGCAATATCAAAAGTTTACAAGATGTGATTTATAATATCACAAAAAACACTGATAAAACTATCTACTATGTATCAGAAAGCGGAATCATTATATCAAACAATAATAATGTTGGAAATGAACCCTTTGTAAGTATCGATAAACGCGAAAGGCCCTGGTACACCGGTGCTGTAAATTCTAAATCCTTAGTTTGGTCTGACCCATATACCGATGTAATTACTAACAAATCAGTTATAACTTGTTCAATTCCTATATATGATGAAAATGATAATTTAAAAGGTGTCTTAGCTGAAGATTTTATTCTAAGTAACTTTTCACCTGAAATAATAAAGTCTAATACTGATATAATTACATATTCCTTTGTAATAGATAAGGGTGGTAACTTCGTCTTCGGGTCTGAAGAAGGCAAGACTCCATCTGATTACTTAAACGATGAATTTTATTCGTCGCTTATTCAAAATATAAATAATAATGAAAATAAAAATGGTGTTTATTCTTCTTCGGGATATTTAACTGGATATTCTCCGATTGAAAACACTCAATGGGAGTTAATTCTTGTGTTAAATTATAATGAAATTCTAAAACCTGCTAACAATATTAAGTCCATAATCGATTCGTCCGGAGTAACCTTATTAAATATTGTTGAGAATAAAATGTTGTTAACTTTCATATGGTATGCAGTTATACTAATAACAACAGTGTTAGTAGTGAGTTTCGTCTCCAAGAAGTTTACTAAGGCTATTACCACTCCAATAGATCAGATAAAGGAAGGCGCTCAACAGATTGGTGACGGTAACTTAAACACTAATATTAATGTTAATACCAACGATGAACTCAAAGAATTATCTATCGAGTTTAATGAAATGGCCGTAAACCTAAAAACACAAATGAAAACACTAGAAGAAGTAACAGCCCAGAAAAACAAAATACGTACTGAACTTAACATTGCAAAAAAAATTCAAAATTCAATGCTTCCAAGTGTTTTTCCTCCGTTCCCTGATATAAAGGAAATTGACTTATTTGCAAGTGCTAAATCTGCAAAGGCAGTCGGTGGAGATTTTTATGATTTCTTTATAGTCGACAATGATATGTTGGCATTTGTAATAGCCGACGTTTCAGATAAGGGTATCCCTGCCGCATTATTTATGGTTACAACTAAAACACTTATCAAAAGTCAAGCCCAACGTGGATTATCTCCAAAAGATATACTCGAAACCGTAAATAACAATTTATGTGAGGATAATAATGCTAATATGTTTGTTACCGCTATAGTCGGAATACTTAATATTAAAACCGGAGAAATCACTATTTCAAATGCAGGGCATAATTTACCACTGATATATAGAGCAGATAAGAGTTTTGATTGGCTAAATCTTAAGTCAAACTTTGTTTTAGCTGGAGTAAGAAGCTTTCATTATTCTAATGAAACCTTAACCCTCCATCCCGGAGATAAAATTTTCCTATACACTGACGGAATCACAGAGGCTTTAAACAGCAAAAATGAGTTCTTTTCCAACAAACGTCTAATAAATTGTTTAAACGATGGCTTTCTTGGTTCCACATCAACCGTATATGATATTTTAGAGCACGTTCAAAATTCTGTTAAACAATTTACCGAAAACTCTGAACAATCCGATGATATGACTATGTTAGCAATAGATTACCACGGAAATATAAATTAACATATAATCCCTCTTGCTTAGAAAATTAACAATGCAAGGGGGGCGCTCTATTACTATTTTATTATTATATAGAGAGAAAGTTACTTAAATATATAATGCCTAAATATCCACCTAAAGAGCTCCTAACTACACTTAAATTCTAAATATCTCTCTGCAAACTAATATGGAATAATATAGTACCCATCTATCGCTATAATAGCATCATACAAACAACCTATAATTAGCAACTCTATTTTCCCCATATTTAACTATTTGTAGCATATTTGATGTAGTGATGACAGCCTCTAACAATTAATAATAAAAATTTATATGAACGTTTTATACCTTTCTACAAAAAGATCCTACCTTAAACTTAATCAAGGTAGGATCTCTTTGGTTAATTTTGTGGAATTGCGTCCGTTGTTGTGTATCCTTTATTTAAGCAGTATATTTTACAACCCTTGCTTTTCAAATATATTGCTTTGCCGGTTCTTTCATTGTTTACCCTATATCCATGTCCGGCGTAGAAATCTACTCCACTAAAAATCATTGTAGTATTTTTTGCACTACAGTAAAGTGCATTACCATATGCCTTAGATTGAACAAATGTACAATCCCCACCTATTACACGCATATCTATAGCGCTAAAATATCCTGTTACAACAGTAATAGCAGCATTTGAACTTTTAGCTCCTACAATAGTTCCGTTTGTTACGCAAACATTACCAGATGATCCAACATCTACCTTTAAACCGTCTGCAGAATTTGTAAATCTGACTTCATGACCACCAAGATCTAACATTACACTTTGATGTAAATCTAAACCGCCATCTAAAATAATATCTTGTGTAATTTTTATAGTGTCCATATATGTGCTTGTCTCTATTGCTTCTCTTAATTCAGTTTCATTTTCAGCAAATCTTAGGCTTGCTGCGTTTGAATTAATTCCCAATCCTATAATACATGTCGCCAATAATGCCAAGGTCACAAATAAAGATAAAGTCTTTTTACAAATTTTTTTCATTCCTATTTCTCCCTTTACTTTTCTAATATTTAAATTATACAATACTGTATTGTATAATATTATATCACATTATTAACTTAATTTTACAATACACTGCATAAAAATATTAATTGGCCTAAACCTAAAAATATATACACTTTGCCACTTGAGCTTATAATTAATTACACGAATCACGATAATTTTTATGTATAGTTTACATATTTTAAAACAAGCAACACTTAACTTCACAAAAATTATTTTATTATGCCTGTATATATATGCAAATATACAACTACAATGAATACCATGAGAATTTAATTAAAAAGGAAAGGCCAACAACATGAAATCTTCCATGTGTTGACCCTTATCTTAATGTCACAACATAATAATAACCGATTATATATAAGCCTACAATGATTGATAAATCAACATATAACTTCTTAATTAGGCTTCCTGATCAAACAACGAGTTTCCATCTGATTTAAATGGGAAATTTTTATCAAAATTAAACCCATATTCTTCATCATCAGGGTCAAGAGTAAAGTACTTATCCCATTCAGATGAAGAATTCTCCTCAGAGTCATCGCCAAATGGAAAATTTTTATCAAATAGACTACCTATGTAATCAAATACCTTTTCATCTTTTTGAGATAACTCAAAGTTTCCCCTGTAATTTTTTCCAACAAACTTTATTTTATTAAGCCCAACATCACAAGACACATTCAAATTGCAAGAGTAGGAATTATCCTGACCTGCAACAACCTCTTTTAATATTTCGACTTTATTATTTGGTTTAACTAACACTATCTTTGCCTTACCCGACTTTATCTCCCCGGAAAAACACATTTCTACATCGCACTTATCCTTTATATCGGCTTCAGCTACCTGAAAGCATCCATTTAAATGCCATATATGGCTATAAAAGGATTTTTCATCATCACTAATTTTATTACTCTGACCTTTTGCTGAGCAATTATTCCGAAAGGCTATTTTTGAATTGTTATTATACACATTTTCATTATCATCATGTCCCATAGAACATCCAAAAAGCATAGATAACATAACAAAAGATAATAATAAACAAATCATCTTAGCATATTTCACATTTAACTTTTTAATCATTTTATTTTCTTCCTACTCATTATTAATCAAATTCAAATCTATTTTATAATAACACATAAATTTCCAATTAATCAATAATAATTTACTTATTTAATTACAATTTTAAATCTGCCAACTATATTTCAAATTAAAAATTCAATACTAATGCTAACTTTACAAACCATCTTACAGAATTACATTTAGAAACTCAAACCGTAATATAAGAACCCTAAAGCAGTACAGATAATTGAAATATTAGAAATAGATTTAAACAAAAAAATAAGTCCCGAACGCTAAACGCGTAACGAGACTCTTGATTTAATAGGGACTTGAAGAAACCCATTATTAATGCGGGTTTGAGCCAACTATAATGTTTGTAATAATGAACATTAGACACATTTCTAAGTTCAGAATTTTAGATCAAAATTAATATGAGATTAAGTTAAACAGCCGAGAAGTAGATCGTTTTTACGTTATGATTTTAGCTTTGCTTAATCCTGCCAAGCATAATAATAAATATTCCCACGCATAGCATATGGTATTTCAGTTTCAGGCATAGTCCTAATACAACTGGCTTGGCATAAATGCCCTTTTTGTTGGCCTGTCAGCCATGCATACGGTTACTTGCTACCCGTAAACGGGTCTCTTGGATCATAAATACTCAATTGATCACTTTCCCTATCTACCTTTAATTGATTCTTTATGTACCTCTTTATTACTTTCGTATCTTTCCCTGTTGTATCTACATAATACCCTTTGCACCAAATTTCTCTGTTTCTATATGCAAATTTTATATTCCCATACTTTTGAAATATCATTAAGCTACTCTTCCCTTTCAAATATCCCATAAATCCAGATATACTCATTTTGGATGGTATACTTAAAAGTAAATGTATGTGATCTGGACATACTTCTCCTTCTATTATTCTAATCGTTTCTCTCCATAAAATATCTTCCTCTTATATTTTGGTGCAAATACTATATGATATTTGCAATTCCACTTCGTGTGTGCTAAACTATTTTTACCATTCATTTGAATGTCCTCCTAATGTGTTTCTTCGGTTGTATCTGACAGGCTACCTCCTTATTCTAACACATTAGGAGTTTTTCTTTCCTCCTCACCGCTTAAGCTTTTTTGAACCACGCGACTATCGCGTGGTTTTCTATATACAATAACGGCAGCTACCGTTTTCGATAGCCGCCGTATAGATACAACAGATACTGTTATCTGTTGTATTTTTTCTTTCTGTTTATAACCGTTGTGCCAATAGTTGCACCACCGCTGATAAATAGCAGAGTGAACCACAAGAACATATTGCTTGTGTCACCGGTTTGCGGGATTGCCATTGTATCTGTATTCGGTTTATCCTCGCTCGGTGTAGTGCCTCCTGGATTACTGCCGGAATCGTTAGTACCCGGAGTGGTGTTTGCTACCTTAATTTCAAATTCTGTGCTGCACTCGCCGTCAATGTAGATGACGGTTAGGATATGATTACCAACGGAGAGTGTGTCAAGATAATCCTTTTTCAGCGTGATAACTGTAGAACCGGAAGAAGCGGTGTACTTATCCGCCGTAATGAGCGTACCGTCCACCTTAACACCGGTAAACTTTGAGAAATCACCATTTGCACGAAAAGTCAGTGTTCCGTCACTGTTCTGCGTCCAAGTGTTATTTGCACCCTCGATGATTTTGTATTCAGGCGTTGTATCGGATGCCTTGGGCATCATAGTAAGGTCGGTGTAGGCCCAAAAAGTGTACATCTTTCCGCTAGAATCGTAGTCCGGATCAATGTTAACGAGTCTGTAGCTATAGAGAGTACCATTAATCTTTATCTTGGTGTCGTCGGTAAAGTAATAGCCGTGTTCTGCCTTCATATATAAAATGTATTGATAGGTTTCGCCACTATGAAAAGCGGTGATATGCTTTTCGTAGGCATTATCAAAGAATTCGGCGGAGTTCACACCTGCTCCGTCCTTAGTTTCCCAACATTCAAACTGGTAAATATACGGAGCGTTTTCGGGGGTTTTTCCGGTAAAGACGGGCTTATCACCGTCCTTGAAAGTAATGGTGGCACCCTCAATCTCCACCACATCGATCTTCTGCCACGGCGCTTCCGGTGTCATGGATAGAACATCCTTGAACTGAATGGACATACCGCCGTCATACACCTGCACCTGGTCGGAATTCAGAGTGATCTCCTCATCATTGATATAGAACTTCGTATTCTCGTCGAAACGGTAGCCTAACTCCAGGCCCAAGTCGGCGATATTGAAAGACACTCCGTAGATATATGTCTTGCCATATTCAAAGCTTGTGATGACCTGATCATAGCTTCCATTTTTGCTTTCATCGGAGTTAACTCCAATGCGGCGGTTGTCTTTATCCTCCCATTTCTGATACTCCACATCATAGTAGGCAGAGTTGGAATTCCCGGTAAATCTCGGCTCGTCGCCGCTTATAGCGTCGATGGTAGGACCATTAAACCTGATTTCCTCAACGGACCGAATGGTGTGCACGGTCATGCCGTAGATTATGAGACAGGATTTGCCCTCATCCAGAACTATGACACCGGAGCCTTCAGGCAGGCTCTTGCCGTTCAGCGTAATATTCTCCACAGAAAGGCTGTCGCTGAAAGTACAACCGTCCTTGGCTTTCAGCCGCACATAATACTGATACATTCCGTCCTTATCAAAGGCGGTAAGGCGCACCTGTTCGTCATTATACCAGCTATCTTCAGAATACCAGTATGCCACGGCTTCGATGGTACTCTCGTCAGTATTTTCCATTTTTTCCCAAGATTCATAGGTAATATCATATTTATCCTGATCTGCGGCTACCGTGGCCGTAGCCTGCGGGTTTTCACCGTGCTTATAGTCAAACTTCACATTCTCAACAGCGGCGACGGTGATAGTACTGCTCTGTTTGGACGGAGTAATCGTTTTAATGGCGGGGACATACATAGAACCGCCGACGAAGGGTGCCGAAACTTTTTCCCCGTTCACGGTAACGACGGTTTCGCTGCTGAAGGAATATCCGTCTTTCGGATTCAGCATAATGGAATACACATAGCTCTTTCCGCTTTCGAATTTAGCAATGGTTGGCAAAGAACCGTGTGAGCTGTTATCCGAATACCATGCAGCAACAGGATTGCTGTTTTCAAACTGCTGCCAGCATTCATAAGCTATCTCGTATTTATCTGCATCGGCAACCGCCACCTGTGCCGTTGCCTGAGGGGCATCGCCAGGCTGATAATCGAATTTTACATCCTCGATAGCGGCTTTGGTGATAGTGCTTGTCGACTGACTGGCTTCCTGCACGGTAAGGTCATAGGTGTACCCATATTTCTGATATTCATGAACATCCAAAAATTCAGTAAAAGTGCCTGCTGCATCCGGGTGCTCATTGAAATACTGCTTTACTGCTTCTAAATCTGATTTAAAATCAACTGCATTCCCAGATGTGGGAGTAAAAGTGTAAAGTGTTGCACTCTCAAAATGGTCAAAAGCCATTTGCCCGTTCCCGTCTCCGATTGTAACGGTTCCCTTTGCTTTATACGGTGTTTCAATCTCGGCAAAGAGATCGGTAAGTACGATCTGCACTGCTTCATCACTTAGATTTCCTTTAATAAAATCCTCACTGCTTTTACTTACTTGTGTAGTTTCAACCACCGCACCATCTGAATCTTCAACAGAAACATTGGCGGTTACATTGAGTTTTGTGTGGTATGTGTTCTTGTAGGATTTATATACCTTTACTCCTTGTGGAAGAAAATCCAACTCAGCCGCAAATGCCGAAATCGGCACCAGCGACAGCACCATGCACAACGCGAGCAGAAATGCCATCAGTTTTGTTTTTAAGGGTTTCGTTTTCATTTGGTTGACTCCTTTCCGTGACTTTTGTCACTTGAAAATTATTTGCGGTTCCAATATGACTTTTTGATTTAATATAACCGCTAATTGGTAGATTCGGTGTCGACAATCATGGTTTTTCCTCACGGTGTATATCAAATCCCGCATCATTATACTACCATATATTAAAGTACAATTTTAACACATTTTCAAAAGTGTCAATTGCCTATTTTGGAATTTTACAGAGGATGGCTCTTTCTATTTGTAAGGAAACTCATTATAATATTGATAAATAAACAGCCACATGGTAGTATTTATGAAATTTTATAACGAACCTAACGAGTATATTGAGCTTCTCTCCTGTATCGCAAAAGGGCTTTGCAATTTATCCGTTATATCAGCAGCGTCCTTCAACTGATATAGAAACAGCGAACGTGTACTTGAGATTGAGACAAAGGCTTTAAAGCCTTTTGCTAAACAGAATCCTAATTACACATTGAAACCAAGTATGACTTACGCTTTCAATAATTTACAGATTTTGATCCACAAGGGACGGTAGGTTATCGTATTCAAAAGAAAATCCCCGGCAATCCACGTTGTTATCTGCCACCTGAAACTGTGCAGTGCAATAGAGGGGTTTATTCAACTGATAACGGGTAGAGAATAAACCGGCAGAGGTTATACATACAAAAATGCTTTATAGTAATCATAACCACAGGTCAAACGGGTAGTTTGCACAAGGGCTATAAGCCCAGATTACTGACCCACGTCTCAAGGCGCGGGCTTTCTCTTCGTTCAAGCCTTAAAGTCTTTGCCTCTTTGGCTTTACACATTCTTTTACGCTTAATTTATCTAACGCAATATCTGCTTTCTCCAAGTCTTTTCTTTGTTGATTATATATTACATTTCTTCGATATTTAGGCACTATTACAACATGGTACTTGCATAACCATCTTGTATGTGACAAACTATTTGTGCTATTAGCCATTAAAATTCCCTTTCCTTGTACTCTTTAGGAGATTTTTTGTATAACCTCCAATATGCACCCGCATAGCAGGTGGTTTTTTGTTTCGGACGTCCTGCCCTCAACCTGCTAAAACCATAAAAAAATCGTACACGATTACGTGTACGATTTAAATTTGGTTGCGGAGGCAGGACTTGAACCTACGACCTTCGGGTTATGAGCCCGACGAGCTACCAACTGCTCCACTCCGCGATATTTAATTTCTCTCAACAATATATATTATATTCTATTCAAATAAAAATGTCAACACCTTTTTTTAAAAATATTAAAATTTTTTTATTCGACAAAATTAACTGCATGATATTTCTATGGTATAAACCTCCTATTTAAATTTTTATTAAAAATCTTGCCTTTATGGAAATATAACGCTATAATTTTAATTGTATTCCTTGGCGAAAGTTGATGATTTTTATGCTACGTAAAATATATAAGATTTGTTTTTGTCTACTTCTATATACTTTAATTATTTCAACCCTATTTAGCTTAACCGCTTTTTGTGAAGAACCACTTAAAACATATTATATTGATGAAGTGCCTCTCGAGATAACTCTCCCAGAAAAATTAATCACCTTTTCTCGAGATATTGATGAAAATGACCCAAATCTTGAAAAACAAAATACCACAAAAAGTGAATTAGAAGAAAAGTACCAAGATTATAATATATATCTAGACTCAATTAGTCCTAATTCTAAATTCGAAATTACAGTAAGTATAAAAGAAAGTAAATATACCAAAAATATCTATGACTTAAATACAATCTCTGAGAAGAGATTAAATTCAGTTAAAGACTCCTTGCTAAAAAGTCACGACAACTATACTTCCTGTGAATTATTTGAACAAAAATATACTAAATTCCTAAAATCTAATCTTACAACTGTCAATAATCATGTATTAACTGCTTCGCTAGACTATTACACTATCATAAACGGTAAGTCTGTTAATATTACATTTCATTCATCAGAAAACACTATTACCGATGAAGAATCTAACTTTTTTGAAAGTGTAATAAGCAATGTTAAATTTACTGATATAAAAGAGAAACCCCTATTTTCAGACAATTTCTTGTCTGGACTATATATTATATCGACAATCGCTATCCTAGCGCTATTAATATTCCCAATATTTAAGACTGTTATACCCAATATAAAAGAACACCAAAATGTAAAAGCAGAACAGGAGCAACAGTTAGCTCAGTTCAAACAGTCCAGTCTTTCATTCAAGCCCATACACTCACCAAGATTTACTCCGGATTCCAATTCAGTCAAAGCTGTTAATCCTACTTTTGAAAGCAGTAATAACTCCCCACCTAAAGTATTACCAGAACCTAAAAAAAGTTCTAATCGGGAAATAAAGATCGATATTCACTACTATGACTAACAAATATAAATATTTGAAACCCGCAGGTATTAAACTTTTGTACCTGCGGTTATTTTATTTACTTTCAATCTATGCTATACTAAAAGAAGTTATGCAATGAAAGGACGATAAATAAATGAAACTTGGAATAGTAGGTTTACCAAACGTTGGTAAAAGTACTTTATTTAACGCAATTACAAATGCAGGTGCTCAATCTGCTAACTATCCATTTTGCACTATAGAACCAAATATCGGAGTAGTTAGTGTCCCGGACAAAAGACTTGATAAATTAAGAGAAATGTATAATCCTGAAAAGTTTACACCTGCCACCATTGAATTTGTCGACATTGCGGGTCTTGTAAAAGGTGCTGCAAACGGTGAAGGACTAGGAAACAAATTTCTTTCCAACATAAGAGAAGTCGACGCAATTGTACATGTTGTACGTTGTTTTGAAAATGACGATATTGTGCACGTGGAAGGTAGTATAGATCCTAAAAGAGACATTGAAACTATTAATTTAGAGCTTATATTATCCGACTTAGATATGATTGAAAGACGTTTAGATAAAACCAAAAAATTAATTAAAGCAGACAAAAAATATCAATCAGATTATGAATTTTTCGAAAAAGTTAAATCTGTATTGGAAGCAGAAAAGCCTGCAAGAAGTATCGAGTGTAATGAAGAGGAAGCTGAACTTTTAAGTTCTGTAGCACTCCTTACCAACAAACCTATTATATATGCTGCCAACATGAGTGAAAACGATTTTAGCTGTGATATAAGCTCAAATAAATTCTTCAAAGTTGTCGAACAAATTGCCAAAGAAGAAAATGCAGGTGTGCTACCTATTTGTGCTGAAATGGAAGCTGAAATAGCAGAAATGGATGATGAAGAAAAATCATTATTTTTAAACGATCTAGGTCTTCAAGAATCCGGTCTTGATCGCTTGATAAGTGAATGCTATAGCCTATTGGGACTTATTTCATACCTAACTGCCGGAAAACCTGAAGTTAGAGCATGGACTATAAAAAAAGGTACAAAAGCCCCTCAAGCAGCAGGAAAAATACATAGTGATTTTGAAAGGGGATTTATTCGTGCAGAAGTCGTGTCATTTGAGGACCTAGTTAAATGTGGTTCAACAGCAGCTGCAAAAGAAAAAGGACTTTTAAGATCTGAAGGAAAAGATTATGTTATGAATGACGGGGACGTTGTTTTATTTAGATTTAACGTATAATCTTTCCAATTCAAATAACAAATAATTTATTTTTATAAATATATTGGCCGATGTCTAAAGACACCGGCCTTTTTATATAAAAATTTATTTTTTGGTTTTTTGAGCCTTTAAGAAGCTTACTCCTGAATTATGCTGATAGAATATTATTGAAGAAACATTCTTTGCGGAGGCGAAATATCTATCTTGATAGTATAGAGGATAAAAAGCACATACATCATTTAAATATTGTTCTGCTTTTTTGTATTTTTCAACCTTTTCATTCATTGGTGCATCAGCAGCCGCTGAAACCATAGCATCATACTTTGAATCTTTCATATCACATGGATTTTCGTTATCATTTGTTACAAACATCGACAATACGTCTATAGGATCATCCGTTTCTGAGGTTATAGACGTTATCGCAATTTGATAGTCAGAAAGTCTAATACTTTTTTCTATTTCATCCTTACTCATTGGTTTCATATTAAAATAATATCCCAATTGATTATTCCAATTTTCTATCATGCAGCTTACCATTGACTTAGTTTTTTCATCATCTGAACATATAACACAAACCGACGGAAGCGAATTTACCCCAAGTTCTTTTAATCCCGACTTTAGATAAGATACTGCATTTTCTTCTTGTTTTAAATACAAACCACTACCGGATAACTTTCGATAACTTTCACCGTTTACTACATCGTTATCCATTATGATATCATTTGCAACTCTGCAATTATCAGGTATATTCTTTAAAATATATTCCCTATCTAAAGAAACCAAAAAGCTTTTTCTTACATTAAGATTTTTAAATATATCGTTTGAGAAGTTAAAACAAATTCCATAAGTTGTATCCTCAAAGGCAGTAATGTTATATTGAAGCTCAGTTGCCTTAGAATACTGCTCATTTTTAAGCTCTCCGGCGTCCACCTTACCCTTATCAATAGCTGATATCAAATCGCTTACATCTTCACCTATTGTAAATTCTACCGAAGCCGGTATTCTCTCATAGCTACCCTTATATCCATCATTTGCCGAAAGATATATTTTATTGCCATGGTCCCAGCCATACTTACTTTTTACTTTAAACGGTCCATTGCAAATTATAAACTTATCCTCTTGCCCATACTTACCATTAGTAGATTCAAAAAAAGCTTGATTACATGGCATAGATGCAGGTAATGACATTACTCTAGGAAAGTCATCGTAACTATACTCCAGATCTATCTGCAAAGTTTTTGCATCAATAGCAGTAACTCCAAGCTCTGCAGATTCTCCGGCATGTATTTTCCTTGCATTTTTTATGCAAAAAAGGCTTTGTACTCCCGGGCAATCGGTTTCTTTAGCAACTGCTCTTTTTAAACCATAAGCAAAATCATATGCAGTTACTTGCGTTTTATTTTCATCAGACCACTCGATACCATCTCTTAATTTAAATGTAAAAGATGTGTTATCTGCATTTCCAGAAAAGCTTTCTGCCGCACCGGGAATTACCTTATTATCTTCATCAATACGTGTTAACCCTTCAAATATATTAGTTATAACTATTTCTGAAGCACTATTTTCCGCTACCTGAGGGTCTAAGCTATTTGGATCTTCAGCAAGATTATAAAATATGGTTTGATTTGACGGATTCTTTTTGCTACTCTTGCAAGAAGTAGACGACATCACCATTAATACCGCCAATAATAGACATACAATTTTTTTCATTATAATCACCCTTTGTTTTCATCTAGTAAATACTCTTTATATTGCTTATCAAATATACCTTAGATTTACCTCGGCAAACTATTTTATCAAAATATTCCGTACAATCTAATTTTGCAAAATATGATGTTTTTGCAAAATTATCTCCTACAAAACTTCTATACTTTCCGTTATCCAAAGTTTCTGCTATATCCCATATATATTCATCAGACTGATATATTTTTGCTGCTGCTTCCACACAATTCCCAGAACCATATAGACTAACAGTAGGCTTGTTATTTTCAATTTTAAGTCCAGCAAAGGGGAATATGCCTGCAATATTTACCGTTCCTTTATATATAGGCGCTAAATACATTTCAGTATCCTTTCCCTCCAACACAATGGATTTATTTTGCCTTTTTAGCACCTGCCCACCCATTATGTATGCTTTTCCGTTTAGTCTAATCGGAATAAATGTACCGTGATTGTCACTTGAACCTATTATTCCATCATTTAAATATAGTTTTCCACCTTTATTTATACATATATTTTTAACTCTTCCACCATTTACGATAACCTCTCCGCAAGATTCAATAGCATAATATCTAGCTCTCGATGAAATTTTACCGGAAAATACGGATACTTTCGATGTACTGTTTTCTGAATATACAACTCCGTTTTCACACCATTGTTCACTACTGCTTTTGAATATAGCCTCAGAATTGTCTCCTATTAAAGCTACCGCTACAGAGTTTTTTCCGTATCCATACTCTGATTTTATTAACGAATTACCTTTTAATATTACAGATGAATTATCATATGCCCTCACAGTAGTAATAGATGGGTATAATGATTTTTGCTTTCTCGAATTATCTATAAATATATCATCATCAAAAGTAAGCTTCGAGGAATCCTTAAGCACAAACTCAACATGTATAAGCCTAGAACTTCCCCTTATAATTAAATCTCTATTTATCCTAAACTTTTTTACACCAAAAATAGTGCCCAATCTTAAGTCTTTTCCTGATGTAATTATAGATTGTACATTCGGGTTTTTAACTGCATTTATAAATTGCAATCTATTGTGGACTTTTACTTCATTTATGTTTTTGTTAGCCTTTTCCTCTAACTTAGGTATTCTATTTTCATTATTTTTTTCAATCGCATAACTATCAAAAACATAAGATTTGTCTGTTTTTATATCATATCTATATGCTGTGAAATAAAGTCTGCTTTTATCTATTACTATCTTAGAATAAATAGGAAACTCTGCCTTGTCTATAACTTCACCCGGAATAATGGCAGATAGATCCTGACGATAATTTTTAACTCCGGAAGTCCCCGGCACCACAAAAAGTGCTCCATCAGGGTCAACAGCGGTTTCATACTGTACACCTTCATACTCTAAAATTTTAGTCTTATGTTTGGTTTTCTGCTTATTTTTTAATATAGGAGTACGTATATATACATGATCATGACCAGAAAGAACAAGATCAAACTCGCCATCTGAACATATCTTTTCTATTTGGGGTTTTATCCTTTTAACATCGGCATCATCGCAATGCGGGCCATTTGAATATGGCGCTTTATGTGTAAGAAGTATTCTCCACTTTGCTTTAGAATTACGTGCAGATTCGATCGCCCAACTGCACTGCTTGTCAGAAAGCATATCTTCTTCACCAATATCATTGGTGTTTAATATCACAAATACTGCATTCTTATATTCAAAAGAATAGTATGCACCCGTCGACATATCCTGACAAGGTATATTCTTTAAATTAAAATGCCTTAGAATCGAATTTTCTCCACCATTATCAAGTATCGCCCTTTTCACTCTTGCCTCATGGTTTCCTGCAAGTGGAACTATAGGATACTTTTTCCACATATCACCGCTCAAAAGATAATCCCAATAGTCTTCGTTATTACCATCATCCACAAAGTCCCCCAAGTGAGAAACAAAGTCGATATTTTTCACATTTGATACAGCTGCATTAAAAACCTTCAAAAAGGTATCATAATCCGATTTAACCATCCCCTGAGAATCTGCGATATTTAAAAATGTAAGAGTATCGCTTTTAGGTGGAATTTTAAATAAAAACACTTTACTGTATGAATTGAACTTTCGGCTACCTACTCTATACCAATATGTTTTACCTTCCTTAAGCCCCTCAATTTTAGCAGAAAATTCCGATTCGATTTTAGTTTTATGAAGCGACAAAAGACCCAAACTAAAAATAGTTTCGGGTTTCATTGTTCTTTTACATTTAGCCTCTATTTTTATAGAATTTTCAAGGTTTTCCGATTCAGAGTATTCCAACACTCCCTCATCAACTTCCTCAGGTGCAAACCATCTAAATGCTCTTGAATCACTAAACTCCTCGTCCTTTGTCATCGTAATTTGAAATGGCTCAAACGAACAATTTTCCTTTTTCTTTTGATTATCCCCATACCTAGGTGTCTCAAAAAATACACTATTAACAACCTCTATAACGATTTCTCCCATACCGTTTACAAAGCTGGGGGTCATATACTCCTCAACAAAGGCATCGATTTCTTTGTCTATATCTATACCAAACATTTTGAAAAAGCCTGCAATTTGACCATTATTAGTTTTACGATTTAGTGTGATTCTAAGAAGTCCTGAGTCTAATGTAAGCTTTAAATTTAAATATAGGTTTTCACTTATATTTTCAGCAACAGATGTAACTTGGTCAACTATAGAACTTAGCAAATCTTTTATAACATCATTTCTCTCAAGTTTATCTATTGCAGCACTTAGCCATTTTGGTGAGCCCTTTTGCCCCTTGTATTTTCGTATGAGCATAAGCAAAACAAGATCATAAAAGGTTTTTTCCTCAGAAGTTTTAGGCTTGTATATTCCAGTTTTTGAAAGATCTTTAAGAACTTCTTCTATTTTCATATTAATATAGCTTAAGTCATCTATATATAAGCTTTGAAATTGCCTTATAACATCATCAACAGCAGCAATAATTTGATCATCTGTTATAGTAATCTCATTAATAACAAATGCTGCCGCACCGGTAATGTTAATTTGGATCTTATTATTCCTATATTGTATTGATGCTCTTCCTATACCTGAACCCAATTTTATATTACGAGATGCCGAAAGGTGCTTCTTTAATGTATTTAAAAACAATCTATTTATATTTACACCTACAAGATTCTGTTCAATATATTTTTTTAGACCAACATTTTGAATTTTTTCAACATAGGGGGTTATTATATTAGAAAACAAGTTTAAGATCATTTTTATCGACACAGATTCATTTTCATCTTCTAAAATCTGATTTTCTTGTTTCTTTAACATTCCAATCCGTTCAAGCATTATAATAACCTCCTTTACCAAAATATTTTACCCTTATTTATATTCACTATCCTATGAGATATTGATATACATAATTTGTATTATAATATAAAACTCTACTATTTACAACAAAATCCAAAAATAAAAACAGCCCTCGGTGTACCAAGAACTGCCTTTACTTATTTTCATATATTCTCTAATTTTAGAAATTTAATTATTTTATGCTGTTTGAGAATTATCAACCTGTTTCATTGTAAGTGATATACGTTTTTTCTCCACATCCACATCAAGTACCCGAACCTTTACAATATCACCAACCTTCAATACTTCAGAAGGATGCTTTATATACTTATCACATATTTGCGAAATGTGTACAAGACCGTCTTGGTGTACACCAATATCAATAAACGCACCAAAGTCAATCACATTCCTTACAGTACCTAAAAGTTCCATTCCCGGCTTTAAATCTTTCATTTCTAAAACATCTTTTCTTAAAAGTGGAGCAGGTAATTCATCCCTAGGGTCACGACCAGGTGTTAAAAGTTCTTTTACTATATCTTCTAATGTCGGGATACCAACACCTATTTCCTCGGAAAGTTTTTCTTTTCCAATCTCATCTACCTTTTTCTGAAGTAGTGAAATTTCTCCGTTTTTTAAGTCCTCTAAAGTATATCCACAACTTTCTAAAAGCTTTTTAGCTGCACTGTATGATTCCGGGTGAACTCCCGTATTATCAAGTACATTCTTGCTTTCTGCAACTCTTAAAAATCCTGCACATTGCTCAAATGCCTTAGGACCCAACTTAGAAACCTTTTTAAGCTCACTTCTCGATGTAAAGGCACCATTTTCTTCTCTGTATAGCACTATATTTTTAGATACTGCCGAGCTTATTCCCGAGACACGGTTTAAAAGTGAAGCAGACGCAGTATTAAGGTCAACACCTACATTATTAACACAGTCCTCAACGACACTGCTCAAAGCCTCATCAAGTTGTTTTTTAGGCATATCATGTTGATATTGACCAACTCCTATAGCTTTTGGATCTACTTTCACAAGTTCTGCTAAAGGATCCTGTAATCTTCTTGCAATAGAAACAGCACTTCTCAAAGTCAAATCATAATTAGGGAATTCTTCAGCTGCAAGCTTTGATGCAGAATAAACTGAAGCTCCCGCTTCGCTTACAACCATATACGAAACTCTCTTTTTGCTTTCCGGACTTAAATTTGCTATTACATCAGCTGTAAACATTTCTGTTTCCTTTGAAGCTGTTCCATTTCCTATTGATATAATTTCAACCTTATGCTTTTCGATAAGCGATGAAATAGTTTTCTTTGCCTCTTCAACCTTTTTCTCTGAATGTGTTGGATATATAACACTTGTATCTAATACCTTACCTGTTTGATCTACAACTGCGACCTTACACCCTGTACGATATCCTGGGTCAAGTCCCATAGCAACCTTACCCTTTACCGGAGGCTGCATTAACAAATGTCCTAAATTTAAGGCAAAAACCTTAATTGCTTGTTCGCAAGCATCCTCTGTTAATATATTTCTTATTTCACGTTCGATCGACGGGAATATAAGCCTTGAATATGCGTCATTTGCTGCATTTACAACATCTTCTCTACATGGTGAATCTCCCTTTAAAGATTCAGAATATACGATATTCATAGCTCTCTCTAAATCTATAGTTATATTAACCTTTAAAAATCCTTCTCTTTCTCCTCTGTCGATAGCAAGAACTCTGTGACCTTGAATCTTCTTTACAGGCTCCTTAAAATCATAATATTGTCTGTATACAGAATCTTCATCCGGATTAGATGCCTTAGCCTCTAGTATGCTATGTTCCATGCAAACAACTCTTAAACGCTTTCTTATAGAAGCGTTATCCGAAATATTTTCAGCAATTATATCTAAAGCTCCGGCTAAAGCTTCTTCAGGTGTTTTAACGCCCTTTTCTTCGTCTATAAATTCCTTTGCCATCTCGATACCTGGCAAATAATCTGGTTCTTGAGAAAAGATTTTTTCTGCCAAAGGCTCCAAACCTTTCTCCTTCGCAACAGATGCTCTTGTTTTTCTTTTTGGCTTATATGGTCTATAGATATCTTCTATTTCAGAAAGCGTCTTTGCTTCATCCAAAGCCTTATTTATTTCATCGGTCATTTTTTCAAGACCTGTTATTAACTCTCGTACCTCTTCACGCCTTTTTTCAAGACCTCTTAAATACTCTAATCTCTCACTCACCGCACGAATACTTTGGTCGTCTAGTGAACCATGAGCTTCTTTTCTGTATCTTGCGATAAAAGGTATAGTATTTCCCTCATCAATAAGCGAAATAATATTTTCAATCTGCCATTCCTTCAAATTAAATTCTTCAGATAATTCCTTTGCAAAATTCATTGTTTTCCCTGCCTTTTAGATAGTAAAATTTATTGTATAAACAAACCCACAACATATAAAATAATATAAATCACGGGTTGATGTATTATATATATTAAAAGAGAATTCCTCCCCATAAACGATAAAAACGGAACATAATCCTTATAAACTAATTTTTTTAAAATCTCATATTGGGAATATTCTTTTAAAGAATATTTGTTATTAAATATACCTATCCCCAAAAATACTCCAAAAAAGAACACAAACATCCACGGAAACATCGGAAAATAATCCGCAGAATAAAAACTACTATTATAAATTCCAAATGGAAAAAATATCCCTATATCATAAAGTCCTTTAGGTATGTAAACTTTGAAAATATTTCTAATGCCAAATATTCCAAATTGCACAGATTCTGTAAGCACATAAAAAAACGCACAAATTAGCATTCCTACAAATGGGTTTATTTTTTTTATCAAATTATAAACTAACCCACATAGTATCATACACAAGGAAAGCATGTGTAATATACCAAACGATATAAATACATCCTTCCCCAAAAAATATGTTACCACACTTAAAAACAGCGCTACTACCAAAAGCTTTAACCCTCTTTTGAGGTTGGAATGGGATAAGTTACAACACAATCCCGAAATTAAAATAAAGATTCCGGCAAAAAGAGGTTCTACAGGTTTAAAGAACATAAACAATTCTTTTCCGATTTTCATATTAAACATAAAAGACATCGTATAAAAAGCATGATAAAATATCATGCAAAAAATACATAGTCCCCTAAGCTCGTCCAATATAGAATATCTTACCTTTTTAGATTCTATAATTGCTCACTCCTTATAACAGCATCGTTCACGATTATATCACAAATAAAAAGTCCTATCAAATTTAAAATTAAAAGAATAAAAAACATATTATCGGAAAAGGCTAAAACAAGAGGTGATATAATGCCACTTGACCAAAATATTAATATAACCATACAAAAGCTAAAAGAAACCTTAAAAGTAAACGAAAGTTTCGATTTTGTATATCGTACAATGAAATTTAACGGACACAATGCCGCTATATTTTTTATAGATGGTCTTTTAAAAGACAGCGTTGTCGAAAAAATAATTGAATTCTTTTATTCTGTAAAAGATGAAAGCGCATATAAAGACGCACACTCGTTTTCAAAGGAAGGTGTGCCTTACGTAGAAGTCGATATTTCTTCCGACATAGATAAAATATCTACAAGCATACTTGCCGGAATGATGGCACTAGTTATTGAGGGCTTTGACGAAGCCATTCTCATTGATACGAGAACATATCCTCAAAGAGATACAGGTGAGCCGGAAAAAGACCGTGTACTTAGAGGTTCTAAAGATGGTTTTGTCGAAACCTTAATATGTAATACTGCCCTTATACGAAGAAGAATACGCACTCCAATGCTTCATATAAAAGCATTTAATGTCGGGAATCTTTCTAAAACAGATGTTGCGGTTTGCTATATTGAAAACAAGGTCGACAAAAAATTATTAAAAGAAATAACGCAAAAAATTGAGGACATTGACGTCGAGTCTCTAACAATGAATCAGCAAAGCCTAATCGAAGAATTATATCATTTTAAATGGTATAATCCATTTCCAAAGGTAAAGTTTACAGAACGTCCCGATACAGCATCCTCTGCTATATATGACGGTAATATAGTCATATTAGTTGATAATTCGCCCTTTGCAATTATTATTCCAACCTCAATCTTTGATGTATTAGAAGAGGCTGATGACTACTATTTTCCACCTATAACAGGCACTTACCTACGTATTTCCCGCTATCTTATAAGTTTAACAACTTTGATTATTACCCCTCTATGGCTTTTAGCCCTACAGTTTCCAAATTATATTCCACACACCTTTAAATTTTTGATTCCAAGTGAAGATATAAATATACCTATATTTTGGCAGTTAATTCTTTTAGAACTGGTAATCGACGGTTTAAAGCTTGCATCATTGCACACACCAAGCTCTGTAAGTACAACCCTAAGCATTATCGGTGCAATAATTTTAAGCGACTTTGCTGTTAAATCCGGGTGGTTCAATACCGAAGCAATGCTATATATGGCATTTGTTGCAGTATCAAACTATACTCAACAAAGCCTAGAGTTAGGTTATGCTTTGAAATTTCTAAGAATAACACTTCTAATTCTAACGCAATTATTTAGCATATGGGGTTTTATCGGCGGACTGGTTTTAGTTTTAGTACTTCTTATTTCCAATAAAACTGTATCCGGTAAAAGCTACCTATATCCTTTAATTCCATTTAACGGTAAAGCACTTTCTAAAAGATTTATTAGAACGACAACAAATAAGTAAATATCTTTCTCACAACTGAATAAAATTGATCTATAAACACCCACTCATAGCGTGTGGGTGTTTTTGATTTGAGTATACTTCTAACTCAAATAACTTAGCATAAATAGAATTATTTATTAATCACAAATAGTTTTATATATTCACTTAACTTAGTTAATTCTAAGTATTTATACTCTGCACAACCATTGGTTGTCATTACACAAGAAAAAGGACTTATCTATTAAAATAGATAAGTCCTTTAAGTTTCTAAAAGGTACCCGCTTGAGCGTATTGTGATGCAAATGACCTGCTACTAAACAACAGGTGGGTGCCTTCCCTTCGGTTTCACGCTCCCTTCACTAAAAAGGAAAGTCTGCAATCCGCCGCCGGAGTCAAGCTCCCGATTTAATAATTGTAGGGTTATGAGAACACAGTCCGCGCATCAAGCAGGAGGTGTTGTGTTTATGTTGTATTTAGTATAACACACACGACGTCAAAAATCAACTTCTTTAAGAAAAATTTATTGATTTAATTGGTCATCTTCGTCGAATTCATATAGTTGTTCAAATCTATCTTCAAACTGCTTTGCAAGTTCGTCTAAAAGCTGATCGTCCTCTACTTCAGCCAATTGTTTTTCCCCGTCAGTTTCGATTTCTTCAAATATAAAATACGTTCCACTAAAGTCAATTTCTTCTTCAGGGGATTCAAATGTTGGAGATAATGCAAAGAAACATCCTTTTTCATTTTCTATTACATCAAGAATTTCAAATTCGTGTTCTGTTCCTTCTTCATCAACTAAAGTTATAAGATCAGCTGCAAATTCATTGTTCACTAAGCAAACACCTCTTTTTAATTTTATTATCCTTATTGTATTCTTATTTCCTAAATTAGTCAACATTAAAATTTCTATAAATTTAAATTTATTTATAACTATTTTGTATATATATGGCGAGAACTGCCACTTTTACATGGCAGTTCTCTTGGTTATTGAAAACTCTATAAATTTATATTAAATCGTCGCCCTCAAATTTTACTATGCTATGCTAAATGTTTTAGTTATTTTTGCACCTTTTGAGGAGTATCTTCCGGATGAAACCTCAACAGTAACATCTGATACCATATCATTTAATTCATATGCACGTTCAAGTTCCTGTGTAGTACCGGGTTTTATATCCTTGTAAACATCTCCACTATCGTATTCAGATCCATCTCCATAAAAGATTGTATCTCTCAGTTCTACTCCGTTTTGAAAGGCTTTGTCCCCTACTGCACTATAAAAACTACATTCTCTCTTTGAGTTGTTTGTAAACTTATATTTTACAATTATATATTCTTTGCCAGTATACTTTTCTGTTGTTAATCTGCAAGACTCTATCACAACATCATAACCGGCAATTTTAGAATTACCTGCACCCTTTATATTATCCGCTTTTTGTGGTTTTGGTAACTCTGAATTATCTGGCTTACTCTCATTAGAAGTGCCCGAGGAGGCACTATCACTACTTGTTTGAGCATCTACCTGGCTACTCTCAACACTATTAGCAGTTTGAACGCTCTTTGTTGAGTCTTCTCCAAATACTGCTGAACAAATTATACTTGCCCAAATTATAGCTGCTCCCACTACAGCTATGATTATACCATTTTTCATCAATTTTCCACCTTAACCCTTTTCTATTCCGCTATACTAAATGTCTTTGTAATTTTGTCATTGCTCCATCCAAAGAACTCTTTCAACTCTACATTTATATCAGTTACACTGTCATTTAACTCATATGGCACCTCAAGTTCTAAGGTAACTCCCGGTTTCACATCCTTATATACATCATTACTACTATAATTTGAATCACTACCATAAAAAATGTCTTCTTTTAATTCCACTCCATTTTGAAATGCCTTATCGTCTATAGCACTGTTAAAAGATATCGCTCTATCCGAATTGTTTGTAAATTTGTACTTGACTAATACACATTCTTCACCACTTAAATCTTCTGTAGCCAATCTACAAGATTCAATCACAACATTGTAATTTCCTACCTTTGTCGGATCCATACTTGCTGAATTCGTTACAGAGGCACTGTCTTGTGTTTTTACTGTTTCTGAACTACTCGATGAACTCCCAAAAGCAAATACTGCAAAAATACCAATTAATACTACTGATAAAGTCACCAATAAAATTGTCTTATTCTTTTTACTCATTTTTACTATCCCCTTCATTTTTAAAATTTATTTCAACAGCTACAAATGCAGCTATTAAATACATAATAATATCATATAAATCAAAACTCCCGGGCATATAGTTAAATAATTGTAGCAGTTCCCACGCTACCGCACAAAGAAAAGAAATTACCGCAATAATTATATGTTCATACCTTGTATCAGGTTTCCAAATTGCTATAAGACCCCATGTTAAGGCATACCCCCATAATGCATCCACCATGTAATATTTCAAAAATACTGTAAACGGATTGTTAATTTTAGAAAAATTAGGAATATTCTTAAAAACCAAATGAATAAATGTGCCTTCCCTAAGGAATAAATATATTAAAAGCCCCAACGTCAACGAAACAATTATGTGATAAAACGGATAAAACTTTTTTAACATATTCGTCTCCAAAATATATTTTGCACTTATATAGGTGCAAAATAATAATAACACACCAATAGAATAAAGTCAAGAAAATTTTGTCGGTTTTTTAGGAAGGCTTTATTTATGGATAGTGAATACGAAAAAATTGTCGGATATAATATCCGAAAAATACGAAAAAGCATGCACATGACTCAAGATGAGCTAGCTGCTAAACTGCAAGTACGCGGTTGCGATATCACAAGAAGTGCCCTTGCAAAAATTGAAGTTGGCCAACGTCATATATACATTGACGAGATAAAGGCTTTAAAGGAAATATTTGGAGTAACATTCGAACAGCTATTCGTTTAAAATATTTGTATAATCTACTTTTATTTGCAGAAACTAACAACGCAAACCAATATTAAAATTAAAAGGAGATTTATATATATATGAAAGCAACAGGAATAGTGAGAAGAATAGACGATTTAGGAAGAGTAGTTATTCCCAAGGAAATAAGAAGAACATTGAGAATACGTGAAGGTGATCCACTTGAAATATACACCGATACTGAAGGCGAGGTAATATTTAAAAAATATTCACCAATCGGTGAACTCTCACCATTTGCTAGTCAATATGCAGAAGTTTTGGCCAAAGTTTCAGGACTTCCAACATTAATTTCAGATAGAGATCATATTGTAGCTGTATCGGGAGTATCGAAAAAAGAATATATGGAGAGAAGAATAACTTCTCCTCTTGAAGATTTAATGGAATCAAGGCATAATTTTGTTGCCGACAGTAAAGGCAATAACTTTATTCAACCGGTTGAAGGAATCAATAAATCTGCTGTTATTGCATACCCAATAATAGCATCAGGAGATGTAACAGGTTGTGTAATAATGCTTTCTAATGATTCAAAAGGTTACCCAACAGAAACAGAAATAAAACTTGCTCAAACAGCAGCAGCATTTTTAGGAAAACAAATTGAAGAATAAAAAAAGTACTCCCGGCAACATAAACAGTCACCGGGAGTACTTTTTGACCTAATGAGAGATAAAGTTCAAAAAATCAATATTATAAAAATTAAATTTGCCTTATATAGTTCTGTCCCAAACCTTTACCTTAGTTATTACATCACGTAACATATCTCCTTCAACTATATAATCCAAAACCTCATCAACATTATCACACCATTTTTCTGTTTCAGGTTTGTTTGCTTCGCTAATATACATTTGGATATTACTATTCGGTTCCCTTTGGAGCTTTCCAAAGGCACAATAAACCTTTCCTTTCCAATAAAATTCGATTTCTCCGCCTGAATTCATGCACCATTCAAACTCACTAACAGTCGTAAAATTCAAACTATCATCTAAATAGTCTATATCTATATTCTTATCCACTTTATTATCACCTTAAAATATTTTAAACTACGGAGCTCCATCGAAATAATTAATTTTACTTTATATTGTTCTGTCCCAAACCTTTACCTGTGTAATTATTTCTCGAAGTTTCTGACCATCGATTATATGTTCAAGAGCTTCATCTACTGTTTTATATTCCTTAGCAGTTTACTCTTTATATTCCTTACCTATATATATGAGTCCATCCGGGTGTGTTATAGAATAATACCTGTTATTCCATTCAAATTCTACTTCTCCTCCTCGATTCATACACATTTTAAAATCGCTTATTGTCTTGAATCTATCTTCTTCAAAGCGTTCTTCTAGATTTTTAGTATTATTCATATTAACAACTCCATTAAAACTTTTAAATTTAAGTGTTCCACCAGGACAACTAGGTTTGCTCTTAGACATTTCTTTCCCAAACTGTTACTTTAGTAATTATTTCTCGGAGTTTCTGACCATCAATTATATGTTCAAGCGCTTCATCTACTGTTTTATATTCCTTAGCGGTTTCCTCTTTATATGGCTCATATATACATATAAGGCCATCCGGGTGAGTTATGTAATAATCCTTGTTATTCCACTCGAATTGCACTTCTCCTCCCTGATACATACACATTTTAAAGTCACTTATCGTTTCAAACTTATTTTCCTCAGGGTTACTATTTATCACAATTACATTATCTCTCATATTTCTTCTCTCCTTAAAATGCTTAACCCAAGGTATTCTGTCAGTATAATATAAAGCTAATTTAATGCTCATTTCATATAGTCCTATTCCAAACCTTTATTTTAGTAATAACATCTCCCAAGCGATCTTCACCTACCATAAATTCTAATGCTTCGTTGGCAGTTTTATACTCCTTAGCATCCATCCAGCAATCTTCTTCATGTATGTTTATTACACCATCTGGCTGAGTTATATAATAAACTTTGTCTTTCCACTCCATTTCTATCTCAGCACCATGATTTATAGCCCATTTAAAATCACTTATTGTCTTAAATCTTACTTCTTCAAAATATTCCTTAGTTGGTTCTTTATAGTTCATAACATAATTTCCTTTCCAACCCTTAAGTTCAGGATCTCCACCAAGATAATCAAATTTACTTTATATTGTTCTGTCCCAAACCTTTACCTGTGTAATTATTTCTCGGAGTTTCTGACCATCGATTACATGTTCAAGAGCTTCATCTACTGTTTTATATTCCCTAGCAGTTTCCTCTTTATATACTTCACTTATATATATAAGTCCATCTGGGTGAGTTATAGAATAATCCTTGTTATTCCACTCAAATTGTACTTCTCCTCCCCTCTTCATGCACCATTTAAAGTCGCTTATCGTTTCAAATCTGTTTTCCTCAGGATTGCTATGTATCACAGTTACACTATCTATCATATTTCTTTTCCCCCTAAAGCACCTAAGTCCAAGTACTCCGTTAGGATAACTAGACTTACTTTAGATAGTCCTGTCCCAAACCTTTACCTGTGTAATTATTTCTCGGAGTTTCTGACCATCGATTACATGTTCAAGAGCCTCATCTACTGTTTTATATTCCTTAGCAGTTTCCTCTTTATATTCTTCACCTATATATATAAGTCCATCTGGGTGAGTTATAGAATAATATCTGTTATTCCATTCAAATTCTACTTCTCCTCCCCTTTTCATGCACCATTTAAAGTCGCTTATTGTCTTGAATCTATCTTCTTCAAATCTCTCTTCTAAATTTCTAGTATTACTCATATTAACAACTCCATCAAAATTTTTAAATTCAGGTACTCCATCAGGGTAATTAATTGTTGGCCCTAAATGAGGAAATCCTGCATCTGCATCCCATATCACTTCATGATCATGAGGGTCTGTATGTCTTTTAGGAAATCCATGATCTGTATAGTGTCTCTCTATTGTTGCCCTACCATCTAAACCTATCTTAGTTTTCCTATCATACCCACCCGCGCTTGTACTTCTACGAGTTTCTTTTATAGTCCCAGGTTTGCCAATAAAACGCTTATCATCCTCCTTTTTGGGTATCCAATTACCACCATATGCACTACCCATGCCTTTCCATGAATTTGGTATAACATAACCATATGATTTTCTTATTATATCACAATCTTCCGGCCATGGTTCAAGCCCACATATATATTTTACATATGGTGATGGTTTATACTCCTTATCATCATTTAAATGCTTCCATGAGCTAAGTTCATAGTCCACATATATAATATTCCCCTGCATCTCCGGGAACGGAGTATTATAACAAATTATATTTTGTGGCTCTATTTTACGAAGCATCTCGTTATAGCCCTTCATAAAAAATTCTTTTTGATCAGCGTGATTATTATGTTCAGAAACCATATAAGTGGAAACTGCCACCGTTGACCCCTTTTCTATTCCATCAAAACAGAAATCGAATGTATCCTCATCTCCCCAATTGACTGTAGGGACCACATCAATCCCTTTTGAAGATAAATATGCACCACACCAACGGTTCCTAAAAGTATTGTACATTTTTAATGGTATCGGCATTTCTAAGTACATACTAAAATCCGGAGTTAATACTGCACGATATTTTTTAATGCCGTTATGTACTTGTCCGGTTTTTTCCAGATATCTTCAAACTTATAGTCATACAAAAAGAAATGAACCATTCTGTTATAGTGCCTATCCTTACCATTTTTGATTTTATCAAAACCAATTAATCTAAGGTCATTTAATTCCTCATACTTATAATTAGTTTTAGCAATTAATGGCATATTATATTTACCATAACTGTCGAACTGATTTCTAAGAAACATCGGACTGGTCCTATAATTAAAATTTTCCTCTGTCATATAAGCCTCCTAAAAAATATTTTATACTACACCGTATAAAACACTTAAAATTTGCCCTTATAAGTGCAAAAGAAAGATCTTTAATTATATTCTTAATAGGCTATTCAATATTTTCATTTTCTGATATATTGCCCTGAGAGTTCGGACTCCTATATTTGAATCCAGTATAATCAATAAGATTATATACGCGCATTAAATATACATTTAAATTTAAATGCTTTTTGCCAGTTATAGATATTGCTCTATGTATATTTTTCTTAATACTTTCGCAATAACTTCTAACAAAGCTTTCAGGAAAACCTTTTTCAATCATGTAATTAAGTGCAATAATAGAATTTGAAATTCCCTGCACAGCCTTTTCTGCTTCACGTGATCTAAAATTCTTTGATGTATTGGATTTATCAAATCTCGATAAATCCTGCCTTGCTATGTCTGTAGCAGTTTTCATAAAGGGTTTTCTTTCTTTTTCCTCCCATCCAGTCGTCTTTCCCATAAGATTCCTAAATTCTCCGGAAAATTCATTACTACTAACTTCGTAACCTACTTTTACTCCATATTTAAACTTATCAGTACTAAAATCGGACCTAAGTCTATCTAGATTACGCCCCTTAGACAATTCCTTTGATATTCTATTTGCTGCTGACGATGGAGATATAGTATTATGCAGTTTTGCAATATTGCCTAACCCAATCTCCCTCGCCATAGTTCTTGTAAATACATTACAGTTTCTTCCAATCAAGCTAAACAACGGATATTTCTTAAAATATAATTCAATATTGTTTAGTAAACGTTTACTCTGATCAACACTTATTTCTGTCTGTGTAGAAACTGCTGAAGTAGTATTCATGTCATCTACCAATTTATTCGGAACAAAGAATGAACTCTTAATCTTTATTCCAAATCCAATATTTCTTTCCTCTCTATCTTCATCTAATCCATATCCTATTTTGAAATGTTTACGTTTATACTTGCCGTCTTTATACTGAGTAAATCTAAATCCTATAAATGCATGGTTAGCCTCTGCCTTCATAAAAAATCGATTTAACGCTGAGGTATTAACATGAGTTTCAAATACAGGTGGCTTGTCAACATCTTCATTATAATCTTCAATAAGCGAACTTATCGGATGATGGCCACCTGAACTGTCACTAATTGTATTATCCTTTAAAAATACAATATTTCTTTCTTTTCCTTCATCTTTCTCATTAAAAGAAAAGGCAGGATTGTTGAATCTTGGCTTAACCGGATTTATATTATTAGGCAATCTGTTTATAAATTCCTTTATATTATTATCGAGGCTATTATACACCATTTGAATATCCTCATGCCCATACTGTGAACTGCTTATTATATTAAATATAAGTTTAGATTTTTGCTCCTCAGTATACTCTTTATTCTCAAATATTGCTTTCAACTTAATTTTAAGCCTACTAATATCTTTACTTCGCCTTGATATATTAAATTTTTCAAATGAAACTCTTGAATAGTTTACATTCGGCATATTTAATATATCATTATTATCATTATTATTTTTCTGCTCTTGCCATGTTAAACAATCCCTCATATCAATCGCCTACATCCTACAAGTACTTTTTATATAGAATATAATACTTCAAATATTAAATAATTTCAACATTTTATCTATTTGTTGTAAAAAGTTATAAATAAAAGTATAATATTAAGTATGTATAAACATTGGAGGAAAAACATGCTTAAAAAA
Organism: uncultured Eubacteriales bacterium; assembly: GCA_934464585.1. Taxonomy (GTDB): domain Bacteria; phylum Bacillota; class Clostridia; order Oscillospirales; family Acutalibacteraceae; genus CAKSJY01. The sequence goes on along the minus strand of CAKSJY010000001.1, from coordinate 119,948 downwards.
GAAGTAGAAAAATTTTTGTTGAATGTTCAAAAACCTGGCAGATATGTAGGCGGTGAACTTAAAAGTGTTGTTAAAAATAAAGAAGATGTAGATGTTCGATTTGCCTTTTGCTTTCCCGACACATATGAAATCGGTATGTCACATATAGGCATCAAAATATTATATAGTTTATTTAACGAAAAACCTTATATTTGGTGCGAACGTGTATTTGCACCTTGGCCTGATATGGAAGAGGAAATGAGGAATAGAAATATACCTCTTTACGCTTTAGAAAGTTTTGACCCTATTACAAACTTTGATTTTATCGGTTTTACTCTTCAATATGAGCTAAGCTATACCAATATATTAAATATGCTTTCATTAGCACATATCCCGCTTTATGCAAAAGATAGAAAAAATCTTTCTCAAATCGTCGTTGCAGGAGGGCCTTGCGCTTGTAATCCTGAACCACTTGCTGACTTTTTTGATATTTTTTTCATCGGTGAAGGCGAAGAAGTCGACCTGGAAGTAATAGAATTATATAGGGAATTCAAGAAAAACAACGGCTCAAAAGAGGATTTCCTAAAAGCTGCCTCTAAAATTGAGGGTGTATATGTTCCGTCACTTTATGAGGTAAGCTACAACGAAGATGGAACAATAAAACAATTCACACCAAAAGGTGACGCACCTAAAACAATAAAGAAAAGAATCATGCTCGATATGGACAAATCATATTATCCAAAGGAATTTGTTGTCCCGATGGTCGAAATAGTCCACGATAGAGCTGTCACCGAAATATTCCGTGGTTGTATACGTGGATGTAGATTTTGCCAAGCAGGTTTTATATATAGACCGGTAAGAGAAAAATCCCCGGATGTTATTGATATGCAATCCCATAACCTTTGCAGAAACACGGGATACGATGAAATCTCTCTTTCTTCATTAAGCTCAAGTGATTATACCAAAATCGAAGAGCTTCTTGATAAAATGATGGGTTGGGCAGAAAAAGAAAAAGTAAATATATCCTTACCATCATTGCGTGTCGATGGATTTTCACGTAAACTTGCTGATAAGCTAAAAAGTGTTCGTAGAAGTGGCCTTACATTTGCTCCTGAGGCAGGGACCCAACGTCTTAGAGATGTAATAAACAAAAATGTAACCGAAGAAGAGCTAATGTTAACTTGTGATAAAGCCTTTTCCGGTGGTTGGAGCACTGTAAAACTGTATTTTATGCTTGGGCTCCCTACAGAAACCACTGAGGACGTTCAAGAAATAAGTAAGCTTGCCGGCAGAGTTGTGGAACGCTACTATTCAAATCCGAATCGAGTTCGTGGCAAACACCCCAAGGTTACTGTAAGTGCCTCTTCTTTTGTACCAAAACCATTTACTCCGTTTCAGTGGGTTGCTCAAGATAGTATCGAAACTATTCACAAAAAGCAAGACGCACTCGTAGAAGCCCTACCAAGCAAAAAAATAAATTGTAATTGGCATGATGCGGACACAAGCTTCTTAGAGGCTGTTTTTGCTCGTGGTGACCGCAGACTTTGTGCCGTTTTAGAAAAAGCCTTTGAAATGGGTTGCAAATTTGATGGTTGGTCAGAACACTTCTCATTTTCAACGTGGATGGAAGCATTTAAAGAATGTAATGTTGACCCTCACTTTTACGCAAACAGAGCCCGTGAATTCTCAGAAATTCTTCCTTGGGATCATATAGATTACGGAGTAAAAAAAGAATTTTTGAAAAAAGAGCTTGATTTAGCATATGCAGGAATAACCACACCAAACTGCAGAGAAAAATGTTCACACTGTGGTGCTACTTGTTTTAAAGGAGGATTATGTGTTGAAAAACGTTAGAATTTGGTTTACAAAAAGTGACTCTGCAAAATATATATCACACTTGGATTTAAATAACTGTATGCTTAGGGCAATACATAAATCTCAAATTCCTATTTGGCATACAGAAGGTTTCCACCCGCATCCGTTTATCACATTTGCCCTTCCCCTTTCACTGGGATTTACCGGATTATATGAATCCATGGACATAAAGCTTATTGATGATATATCAAACGAGGATTTAATAGAACGTTTAAATTCGTCGTTGCCAATTGGTATACGTATAACAGGTGTTTCGGAACCTGTTATGCATCAAAAAGAAATCGCTTTTGCTATGTTTAATATTTCCGCTGAACTACCGGCCGATAATATCGATTCATGCTTTGAAAAACTCAATGAACTTTTAACAAGTGATGAGATACTTGTTGAAAAAAAGACCAAAAAGGGCATAAAAACTATAAATTTAAAAGATGATATTAAAGAATATAGCCTAAACAAATCCGAAAACAAAATGACTTTAAATATTATTCTACCCGCCGGTAACACTAAAAATATTAATCCAAACCTAATTTTCACTGCATTTAAAAACAAATTTAATGAAAAAATATATGTAGAAATCACTCGCTCCAGGCTTTATAATATTAATATGAAAGATTTTTATTAATTGGGAGAAATGTATTATGTACATAATGTGGATAAGTGTATTTGCATCACTTGTATGTTTCGCAGTCGCAACCTTTTTATTTACGCCTGCACTAAGAAAACATCCTTTTTACCGTGTATTTTCAATATATTTTATATTTGAAGGCCTATGGATGGTTTTAAACTGGGCATACTATGAAATATTTCTTGATGAGGGCTTTATGATATTAATTCAATATATTGGAACTATTGCTATTGTAGGATATTTGGCATATAGACTATATAAATATTCCTCGCCTAAAAAGGAAAAACAACAGTCTAAAATTGACCCCAAAAACAAAGATAATTAACATTTATATATAAAAACGTCCCCGATAAATATCGAGGACGTTTATTAAAATTTACTTATTTCATGTTAGCTTCATACTGCTCGATCATCTTTTTAACCATCTGGCCACCAACTGATCCTGCCTGTCTTGAAGTTAAATCTCCATTATAACCTTGCTTTAGATTTACGCCGACTTCACTTGCAGCTTCCATCTTAAATTTATCAAGAGCTTCTCTAGCTTCTGGTACTACTGAATTCTTAGACATATTGAAACACTCCTTTTATTTAATTTGTTATTTATCTTTTTGCGTTTGCATTAGTATTATATGTCTATAGTTTAATCTTATTAGTAGTAATTTTTTCAAAATAATCCCCCTCTAAAAACCAAAAGACGAAGATGGAAATGCTTTTAATTTTTAGTAAGGGGAAAAACAATGTAAAAGATTTAATCATTTCTAATTTTTATGTGGACTGAAAAAGTTTGATCTCTTTGTGTTATCTTAATCTTACCGTTATATTTTTTTACAGCAGACTTAACATTGCCAATACCAAATCCATGTATATATTTTTCTTTTTTAGTTGTAATAATCTTATGTCTTTTTATTTTTACCTTTTTATCTACAGGATTGGTTATAATAAAATGAAGATACTTTCCTTTTCTAAATAGGATCATATTAATATATTTGTCGAAATCATTATGTATTTGATTGCAAGCTTCGATTGCATTGTCAATAGTATTACCCAATATTACACACAAATCAAATTCATCTATACTTGCAAATAAATTTTGGCTTTTTGTTAAACAAAAACTTATTCCATTAGCCCTCGCCATTTCAATCTTATTTGATATAAATGAGTTTAATACCTGACGCACATTACTTTTTGATTTGTTCACCTGACAAATATCTCTTATTTTCCTGAGAGCCTTATCGTATTCTCCTAACTCTATATAACTTGATATAACAAAGAGCAAACTTTTTATATCATGACATACTTTGAGAGTAGCATTGATCTCTTCCGGATCGTATTCTTTGCTTTCATATAAACTTTTCGTATAATTAACAACATTTATCACAGCTATCATCCTACTGTCTACATAAGGTTTTGGGAAAAATTTTCACATTGTGCAACTATTATACTTTAGCAAAAATCGACAATAAATCCTCTAAAGAATTAAAACCCTCATTTAACGTAAAAAATTGGGCTTTAATTCTGAAATATTTTAGTAGAAAATCACTTTTTTAATTTTAAAGTAAAAATAGTATTTCTATTTTTTCTCTAAATGTGATATAATATTTTTTTATCTTAATTTCCTTTAAGGTAAAAATAGGATATTTTATGATTTTATATAGATTAATAATCTATATATAGTGATTTGAAATGAGGAAAAGAATTGTCATTTAAAGAAATGGAAATATCGGCAGAAATCCAAAAAGCTATTGATGATATAGGCTTTGATAAACCTACCGAAATACAGGCTAAATCTATACCTGTGATTAAACAAAATATAGATGTTATTGGAAAATCTCAAACCGGTACAGGAAAAACAGTAGCTTTCGGAATCCCGGCAATCGAGAAAGTTGATACAGAATTAAAAACTGTTCAAATATTAATATTATGCCCAACAAGAGAGCTTGCAATGCAGGCCTGCGATGAAATGAGGAAGCTAACCAAGTTTAAAGAAGGCATAAAAATAGTAGACGTATATGGTGGTGCACCGATGGATCGCCAGATAGCAAGACTAAAATCTGCTAATATAGTAATCGGAACTCCGGGTCGAGTAATGGATCATATGAAAAGAAAAACCCTTAAGCTCGATAACCTAAAAATGGCTGTTTTAGATGAAGCTGATGAAATGCTTAGCATGGGCTTTAGAGACGATATTGAAAAAATACTCGAATCAGCACCCGAAGATCGTCAAACCATTCTCTTTTCAGCAACTATGCCAAAAGAAATTTTAGATTTAACGAAAAAGTTCCAGAAAGATCCGGTGCTTATCGAGGTCAAAGTAAAACAAATGACTGTTGAAAATATCAGTCAGCACTACTATAATGTTCCGATGGGTAAAAAAATGGATGCTTTAAATCTTATTTTAAGCTATGCAAACCCAAAACGAGCTATCTTATTCTGTAATACAAAAAGAATGGTTGATGAATTGACACAATATTTGCATAAGTATAATTTCAGTGCTGATGGTCTACATGGTGACATGAAACAGTCGCAAAGAACCACTGTCATGAATTCATTCAAAGCCGGCAGAACCAATATTTTAATTGCAACAGACGTTGCTGCAAGAGGAATTGATGTAAACGATATAGATTATGTTATAAACTATGACATACCTCAAAACATAGAATATTATGTACATAGAATTGGAAGAACAGGTAGAGCAGGTAAGTCCGGAACTGCAATTAGCATATGTAGTGGTCGCAACCAAGTTGATATGCTTAAAAAAATCGCAAGAATTACCAATTCTAAAATATCAGAAAAGGAAATTCCAAGTGTTGAAAACATAATAGAACGACATAACGATTTAGTTATAGCTCAAGTTGAAAATCTAGTAAAAAGTACTACTGATTTTGTGCATATGGACACTGTGGAGGAATTAGCTAAAAGAGGTTATGACCCAAAATCTGTAGCTGCAGTATTGCTCCAACTCCAATTTGGCAAAAAGGAATGTGAATTAGCAGACATAAAATCTGTTAAACCAACTAAAGCAAATAGAAATGATATCGAATATTCAAAAATAATTATGTCGGTAGGAAGAAATAAGAAGATTGCTCCGGCACATATTGTCTCCGCAATTGCAAATCTTACATCTATAGTAGGAAGCGAGATCGGAAAGATTGAAATATATGATAACGATTCTATCGTAGCTATACCTTCCGAAAAATTAGATGAAGTTTTGATCAACATGAGAGACTTTAAAATTAACGGTAGCCCGGCTACTGTAGTCGAAAAAAAAGCTAAAAGGGCAAAACCAAAAAAGGACCACAGAAGAGGTAAAGTAAAAATAGGATCCGGCCGACACAAAAGAAAAAGACACTAAATACTTACCTAAGCATTTACATAGTAACACAATATGTAGATTTTTAAACAAATTTATGGTATAATATACAAATATATTAATTAAAATAAACTGAGGTGATGATATTCCACAATGCAATTAGATACAATATTAGTTGAAATTAGCGACTTTTTATACTCTCATATGCTAATATTACTATTAATCGCTGCAGGTCTATTCTTTACATTTAGAACTAAATTTGTACAAATACGAATGTTTCCTGAAGCAATAAAATCTGTAACAGAAAAGTCTAAAGATCAAAAGGTCTCTTCATTTCAAGCATTAATGATTTCAACCGCTTCCAGAGTCGGAACCGGAAATATTGCCGGTATAGCCGTTGCAATCGTCCTCGGAGGACCCGGATCTGTTTTTTGGATGTGGGTAATGGCTATTATAGGTTCCGCATCAGCTTTTGCAGAAAGCACTCTGGCTCAAGTATATAAGTTGAAGGATAAGGGAGATTTTAGGGGTGGTCCCGCCTACTATATAGAAAAAGCTTTAGGCAAACGCTGGCTCGGTATTATATTTTCAATATTTTTAATAGCTTGTATGGTATACGGACTCAACGTTGTGCAATCATATAACATATCCTCTTCACTTGAATTCTATATTCCTAACTATAAAAACACAATATATCCATATATAACAGGAATAATAATTGCTGTAATCACAGGCCTTGTAATATTTGGCGGTGTCCATAGAATCGGATTTGTAAGTTCATATATTGTACCGGTTATGGCACTTCTTTATATGGTTTTGGGAGGATATACTATCATAATGAATATCGGCAAAGTCCCTGAAATGTTCAGAATGATATTTGAAAGCGCATTTAATTTTAAGGCTATGTTTGGTTCCTTTGCAGGTAGTGCAATGCTTATAGGAATAAAACGTGGATTATTTTCCAATGAAGCAGGTATGGGTAGTGCTCCAAATGCAGCTGCAACAGCTGATGTATCACATCCTGTAAAGCAGGGCTTAGTTCAAATAGTATCCGTATGTATAGACACACTTCTAATATGTACAACATCAGCATTTATAATCCTACTATCCGGTGTCGATATTAATGGAGGCTTAAACGGTATACCTCTTGTGCAGGCAGCAGTTGAAAATCAAATAGGTTCTTTAGGTATACACTTTATAACAGCATCTATATTTATGTTTGCATTTACATCAATAATAGGAAATTACTGTTATGCAGAGTCAAATGTTTTATTCATTAAAAACAGTAAATTAGTTTTAAACATATTCAGATGTACATGTTTAGTTGCTGTCTTCTTAGGAACACAAGCAACACTAACAACAGTTTGGAATTTGGCGGATATACTAATGGCGTTTATGGCGATTGTAAATATTTTCGCTATTTTTGCACTCAACAAGGTTGTTGTTAAGGCACTTAAGGATTATATAAGTCAAAAGAAAGAAGGAAAAAATCCTACATTTAATCCAGAAAAACTCGGAATTAAAAATACCGAAGCCTGGAATTAAAGTTTCACACCTTACAACTTTGAAGGGAGAAATGTTTGTTCAATGAATTTTATAGATAATTTTTTGATATATATAAACGATTTTTTGTACTCTAATATATTAATAGTACTTTTACTTGTGGCAGGAATTTACTTCACAATCAGAACAAAGTTTGTTCAAATAAGGATGTTACCGGAAGCACTTAGGGCTTTAAGAGAACGACCAAATGGTGAGAAGATGTCATCATTTCAGGCTTTAATGATCTCTACCGCATCAAGAGTCGGTACCGGAAACATTGCCGGTATTACAGTCGCAATTATATTAGGTGGTCCCGGAGCTGTTTTTTGGATGTGGATTATGGCTATTATAGGCGCAGCTTCAGCCTTTGTAGAAAGTACATTGGCTCAAATTTATAAAGATAGAGACAACGACTCTTTCCGAGGTGGACCATCATATTATATTCAAAAGGCGCTTGGAAACAGATACTTAGGTATTGCCTTCTCAATTATCCTAATATTATGTTTCGCTTATGGATTTAACGCTTTACATTCGTATACTATCTCTTCATCTTTTGAATATTACATTCCAAATTACGCTGACACTATTTACCCTCTGTTAGTTGGTATTGCGCTTACCGCACTTACTGCAGCTATGATATTTGGAGGTATAAAGCGAATAGGTTTTATCACTTCATATCTTGTTCCTATTATGGCACTTGTATATATGGCTCTTGGATTATATATTACAATTACAAACTTTCAAAAAATACCTGAAATGTTTCGCTCTATATTCAGTAGCGCATTTGATTTTAAAGCTATATTTGGTGGATTTACCGGAAGTGTGTTATTAATCGGAATAAAACGTGGTTTATTTTCCAACGAAGCAGGTATGGGTAGTGCGCCAAATGCAGCCGCAACAGCTGATGTATCACATCCTGTAAAACAGGGCTTGGTTCAAATATTATCTGTATTTATCGATACAATATTAATCTGTACAACTTCAGCGTTTATCGTGTTACTTTCAGGAGTAGATTTAAACTGTGGACTAAATGGTATCCCTTTTGTACAAATGGCAGTTAAAAATCAAGTCGGTTCCATAGGTATACATTTCATTACATTTTCTGTATTTACATTCGCTTTTACCTCAATTATAGGAAATTATTGTTACGTTGAATCTAACGTACTTTTTATAAAAAATAGTAATAAATTTTTAAACTTTATAAAAGTCACATATCTATTAGCTGTTTTCCTTGGAAGTCAGGCAAAGTTTGGCACTGTATGGAACATTGCAGACATATTGATGGGAATTATGGCACTTGTAAATATTCTTGTAATATTATATTTAGGTAACATTTCATTTAAAGCATTAAATGATTATGTAAAGCAAAAAAAAGAAGGCAAAGACCCTGTATTTCATCCTGAAGAACTCGGTATAAAAAATGCAGATGCTTGGAAATAAGTTTTGTCTTTCCTTAATTTAGCAGTATATTCTGCGGTATTGTTGAAATAATATTTGTAGGTAATAAAACTTATTTCGGTCTTATTGCCACATATATTTATAATCTGAAATATATAAATTGCGTTTGCTATTTCAGATTCACAAAACCGTTATTCTTATCTTTTAGGAATAACGGTTTTTAATAATTATAACTTTATTCGAATTAGTTTTCACATTCTGAGAGGGGTTTTATTAATGAATCCGATTGAAGTAGGATTTTTATCGGTGCTACCACCTATTATCGCGATTGTGTTGGCACTTATCACAAAAGAAGTCATATCTTCTTTGTTCATCGGTATATTGTCCGGGGCTATTATATATGCTTTTAGCACTGGAAGTGGTATCATAGGTTCAATTGAAGTAATATTTTCGCTTATGAGCAAAAATATTGGAGAAAATGCATACATAATTATATTCTTAGCAATTTTAGGTGCTTTAGTTTTTGTTATAACAAAGGCCGGTGGATCTCAAGCATATGGAAATTGGGCATCTCATAAAATAAATTCACGTCCCTGGGCTCAAATTTCAACATTTATCTTAGGTGTATTTATATTTATAGATGATTATTTCAATTGTCTAACTGTCGGTACTGTTATGAAACCTATAACAGATAAAAACAAGGTTTCGCGAGCAAAGCTTGCATATTTAATCGATGCAACTGCTGCTCCAATATGTATATTAGCCCCGGTTTCGAGCTGGGCTGCCTCTGTTATTTCATATATGGATGGAACCGGAGTAAACGGTATGACCACCTTTATAAAAACTATTCCATACAACTTGTATGCTATCCTAACTATTATAATGCTTCTTATAATATCACTAAAAGGCTGGGATTTTGGACCAATGGCCAAATTTGAAAACAAGGCCATTGCTACCGGTAATGTCTTAGTTAGCGATAACGAAACAATGGACCAGGATATTGAACAAATAACACCTTCTGATAAAGGAAAAGTTATAGATTTAATTATTCCAATCGTTTCATTAATAATATTCTCTCTTTTGTTTATGCTTTATTTGGGTGACTTCTTTAAGGGTAATGTTTCGTTAATAGAGGCATTCGGCAAAACTAATGCTTCACAAGCAATAACTTTCGGAGCATTCATTTCACTGATTATTGCTTTTGTTATGTTTGTTCCACGTAAGTTATTATCATTCAAGGAATTTATAGATGGAATAAATCAAGGTGTAAAATCAATGGTACCGGCATTTGTTATATTAACATTCGCTTGGACAATAAGTGGAATTTGCCGTGATTTATTGAGTACAGGTGAATATGTTGGAGATTTGGTTTCAAAATCTAATATGCCGGTTATGTTTATTCCCGCTATCGTTTTTATTGTAGCAGCATTCTTAGCATTTTCAATGGGAACATCCTGGGGAACCTTCGGAATTTTAATCCCAATCGTTATTATGGTATGCCAAAGAATAGCACCTGAAATTACGGTTATTGCTATATCGGCTACACTATCCGGTGCAGTATTTGGTGACCATTGTTCGCCAATATCAGATACAACAATCTTGTCATCAACCGGTGCCGGCTGTAATCATATGGACCATGTTACAACACAGTTACCTTATGCAGGATTAGTTGCAGGAGTATCATTTTTAGGATACATCGTCGCAGGAATTACAAATAGCTTTATAATAACAATATCGTTTTCGATAGTTTCCTTCGTTGTGGCACTATACTTGCTTCACAAATACTTTTCAAATAGTAATGTTGTAAAATCCGAAAAACTTAGTTAACTATGCGCCACCACTTTTGTGGTGGCGTTTTTATATTACAACAACTAATTTAATAAGGGTAGTTTAATCACTCTCTATCTAAAACTCAAGAAATATCTCAAGTTGTTCCGATCGATGTTTTACTCTAAATTCCTTTCTCATCATATATTTCAGCAGTCATTAAGGCAAAAATCTGCCTCGTCAAGTTATATACCTGACGAGGCAAAATTTATGATTTATCCTTTGGCTTTGATACTAAAGCTGCTAAATATCCAAAAAGTACCGCGGCCGCAATCCCGGCCGCACCTGCAGTTACTCCACCTGTAAGCACTCCAATAAGTCCTTTTTGGTCTATCGCCTCTTTTGTACCCATCGCCATTGTATAACCAAATCCGGTAAGGGGTACAGTTGCTCCAGCACCTGCAAATTGTGCAAATGGTTCATATATTCCAATAGCCCCAAGAACCACCCCAAGCGTAACGAATAATACCAATATTCTCGCTGGAGTAAGACTTGTTTTATCTATTAGGATTTGCCCAATTACGCATATGAGGCCTCCTATTATAAAAGCTTTTACATAGTCCAAATTAATCACCCCACTTTAATCGATATTGTTTGCAATAAATCATAAACTTATTCATTTTTTTAATATTTTGTTAATATGATTTAAATTGATACACTTGTTTTTCGGATTATGTGGTGGTATTATATTCTATAGTAAACCAAAATACATAAAGCTGCGTGAAAATATAATATATGTCCAATATCATTTTCCGTCTGCTTTTCGTGATAATTTTTATAGATAGGAGAATTATTATGGATGAAAACAGCCTAAATAACGATCAAGAAAATAAAGACGACAACCTACAATCAAATGAAACACCTGCCATCGAATCTGAAAACTTAGATACGCCAAATAGTGACATACCTACAGATGAAGACCCACAGGAAAACAATAATGAAAACACTAGCGATGATCAAGAGCCTCCTCAAAGCACAGATTTGGTAACTAATAGTCCAAAAAATTTACTGGACCAAAAACCACCAAAGAAAAAAACTGACAACGGCCTTATGATATTTTTAATTATAGTAGGGTCTATACTAGTCATTCTACTACTTGGAATTATAGCAAGATGCTCACTTTCATTTTTCTTTAAAGGTCAAAATCTAAATAACATTGTAAATGAAGTCGAAAAGTATATATCAACTCCCGTTGAATCCGAACAAAACACTTCTAGCAATAATTTTGTATTTAATCCTAATGGACCTAAAATAAATATAGTTTCAGGAAGCGATGACGAAAGTTCATTAAGCGCAGAACAAGTTTACAAAAACGTATCTCCTGCTGTTGTTGGAGTCGTTATCTATGAAAGTTCCGCCGATATCGAGTCTGATCCAAAGGGTCAGGGTTCCGGTATAATTATAAGTAGCGACGGATATATTCTCACAAACTCCCATGTTATTGGGGATTCTAAAAAATATAAAGTAAAGATAGTTACAAACGATTCAAAAGAATACTCGGGTACTGTTATTGGATATGACACAAGAACCGACCTAGCCGTTGTAAAAATAGATGCTAACAACCTAACTGCAGCTGAATTTGGCAATTCTGACGATATAAACGTCGGATCATGGGTAATTGCTATAGGCAACCCAGGTGGTTTAGATTTTGCAAATTCGCTAACCCGAGGAGTCGTTTCTGCATTAAATAGAACTGTTTCCTCGTCAAGTTCAGTTAAATACATCCAGACAGATGCCGCTATAAATCCTGGCAATTCCGGCGGTGCATTAGTAAATATGAACGGTAGGGTTGTAGGAATTAACACATCAAAAATCGTAGCTACTGGTTTCGAAGGTATGGGATTTGCTATTCCGATAAATACCGCAAAATCTGTTGTCGATGATATAATTTCTCAGGGTTATGTTTCAGGAAGAGTACGTCTTGGTATGACTGGAAAGGTAGTAAGTTCATATCAATCTCAAGTATATTCTGTACCACAGGGTATCATCGTTGTTGACATTTCAAGCGACAGTGACCTCATTGCTAAGGGTGTCGAGGTTGGAGATATCATCACCAAAATAGATGATGTACAAATAACAAGTTTCGATATTTTATATTCAGAACTTTCAAAACATTCTCCAAACGACGAGGTTAATCTTTTAATATATCGTCCTAAAACAGAAAAAAGTGGTGAATCTACTTTTAATGTTACAGTTAAAGTTTTAGAGGATAAGGGACAAACGCAAAATTAAACTTTAAAATACGACAACGACCCGCGTCTTTTAGATGTGGGTCGTTTCTTCGTTCATGGAGATGAAAACATCTATCTACCCATAAATAATTTAACTAGATAGATGACTGTATTCAACTTTATCATTGAGACATAAAAACAAGGCGATCGATTTAACTGATCGCCTTGTTTTATTATAAATAATAGCCTATTCGTCAAGTTTTAAAACGGACATAAACGCATCTTGTGGGACTTCAACGGAACCCAACTGACGCATACGTTTTTTACCTTCTTTTTGCTTTTCAAGAAGCTTTTTCTTTCTTGTTATGTCACCGCCATAACACTTAGCAAGTACATCTTTCCTCATAGCTTTTACAGTTTCTCTAGCTATGATTTTACCACCAACACATGCCTGAATCGGAACCTCAAAAAGTTGACGTGGAATTTTCTCCTTCAACTTTTCAGCCATCTTTCTGCCTCGTTGATACGCCTTGCTTTGATGGATAATAAACGACAAAGCGTCTACGACCTCTCCATTTAACATAATATCAAGTTTTACAAGCTCTGATTCTCTATATCCACATAGTTCATAGTCAAACGAAGCATACCCTCTTGTTTTTGACTTTAGCGTATCAAAAAAGTCATATATTATCTCATTAAGAGGCATCTCATAATGTATATCCACTCTGTCCTCGTCTATATATTGCATATTTTTAAAGATTCCTCGCCTATCTTGGCAAAGTTCCATTATGTTACCAACATAATCCGAAGGTGCATAAATATGTGCATTTACCATTGGTTCCTCCGCTTTTTGTATAAGCGATGGATTTGGATAATTGGTAGGGTTGTCTATATTTACAATTTCACCATCAGTTTTTGTAATTTTATATATAACACTTGGTGCGGTAGTTATTAAATCGAGATTATATTCTCTTTCGAGACGTTCTTGAATAATTTCCATATGGAGTAAACCTAAGAATCCACATCTAAATCCAAAGCCTAAAGCAATAGATGTTTCCGGTTCAAATGTAAGTGCTGCATCATTAAGTTGAAGTTTTTCAAGAGCTTCTCTTAAGTCGGAATACTTTGCTCCATCTAAAGGATAAATACCGCAATAAACCATTGGATTAACTGCCCTATATCCCGGTAAAGGTTCTTTTGCAGGATTATTCAAATTCGTTACAGTGTCACCTACTCTTGCCTCTGAAACAGCCTTTATAGATGCAGTAATATATCCAACTTCACCGGCCAAAAGCTCTCCGGTTGGTTCCATACTCATTGCTCTCATTAGGCCGCACTCTACAACAGTAAAGCTTGCACCTGTTGCCATCATCTTTATCTCATCGCCAACTTTTACGTTGCCTTCCATAACTCTTACGTATATTATTACACCTTTATACGAATCATAATATGAATCAAATATTAACGCCTTAAGCGGTTCTGAATCGTCACCCTTTGGAGGCGGAATAAGCTTTACGATATCTTCAAGTACTGCTTTTATATTTATTCCGGATTTCGCCGAAACCTTTGGTGCATCCATTGCCGGAATCCCTATAACATCTTCAATCTCCTTACAAACCTTCTCTGGATTTGCACTTGGTAAATCGATTTTATTTACAACAGGAACTATTTCAAGTCCTGCATCAATCGCTAAATATGTATTTGCCAAAGTTTGAGCTTCTATTCCCTGAGAAGCATCTACTACTAAAATGGCTCCTTCACAAGCTGCCAAGGACCTAGACACCTCGTAATTAAAGTCGACATGTCCGGGAGTATCTATAAGATTAAAAACATATTCTTTGCCGTCATCCGCTTTATATTGCAATGTTACTGCTCGTGCTTTTATTGTAATACCACGTTCTCTCTCGATATCCATATTATCCAAAAGCTGCGATTGTATATCTCTCTTAGCAACAGAGCTTGTCTGCTCTAGAATTCTATCGGCCAAAGTTGATTTTCCATGATCTATATGAGCTATAATACTAAAATTTCTTATTTGTTCCTTTGAAACGGACAAAATTAATCACCTACTATTAAGAATCATAATATAATTTTACCACATTAACGTATTCATGTCACGGTTAATCACACAATATATTATTGTTATTTCCTTGCAAATATTATATAATAATGTCTATATTGGGTGTAAATAATACAATACAGGTGGTTTATATATGGCAATAAGAAAAAAAATCATTTCTAAAGTGGCATATCCCCTTATAATTTGTACATTACTACTATCCGCAATACTTTTTTTAATATTTTTGCAATCAAAAGATGAATTAGAAGCTAAAAACGAACAACTAGCCTCTTCTCTTGTTGCAAACGAAAACATATCTTATCAAAATCTTTCAAAAAATTCACTCTACTCATATACAAGCCTTTTTGCAAATGGGCAAAAAGACCGTTTGCTTACAATTTCAGATAATCTAAATAATATTTCTAACTTTACCTCAGGCTTATATAATTCAAATACACCCTCTGGATCCGACTTAAACTACACATTAATGCCAAAAACTGAATACAGTAGCATTAAAGATGAACTTTTTAAAGTTTCACAGCTAAAATCCTATTTCAATTCCTTAAATTTAGAAGAAATCGGAAGCAATAACATATACTATTGCTCAGAATCCGGATTTTTATTAGGAAACAATATAAAATATAGTAATAAAACCGATGATATCGATCTAAGAAACTGGGATTTATATAAAAGGGCAAAAGACAATGGTGATATTGTTTGGAGCAAGCCCTACCATGATGATGAAAGTAATTCTGACATTATCACTTGCGCAAAAGCTATATATAACTCAAGTGGTGACTTTTCAGGTATTATAGGAATTGATTTTGATATTCCATCACTTTTGCGTGGTATTTCTGAAAGTACCGGCGAAGACTTATTTGCAAATTACATTATCTTTGATGCAGATGGTAATATCATCTTTGTTTCACCATCGTTATCTCAAAATTCCAGCTATATAAACAGCGAAACATATAGTAAAATCCCAAGCTTTTGTTTATCCTTAGATACTCAAAACGCAAATACACCTGTATCTGCAATTGATAATACTCTAATAAGCCTTTCTAATATGGATATAAATGACTGGAAAATATGTTTTTTAGTCTTACCCGACAATGCTAATGAGCAAACAATTAACACTAAAACTACTATCTCTGAGTTTGTAGGCGATGTTGGTGAAAACTTCTCTACAAAAATTCTATTTTTCTTTATAGTTATGATAATATCCATAGCTATATTATCGTGTATATTTTTCCTTATTATGAAAAAGTACCATAAATTAATCCAAAACTCAATTAATGCACTTAAACATCAAATTAGCCAAATAGGGATGTCGACTTCTGAAGAACCTACAGTAAAACCAGAAGATGCGGAAATGGCTGAACTTTCAGATGCAATCAATAATATATCAAATTCTTTTTCAGAAAGCCTTGAGCAGGTAGCTATCGAAGCGGCTCAAAATCAGCAAGTATTAGATGAAAAAAAGCTTTCTGGGGCTATTAAATCTATAGTAAACCCCAAAAGTATAAACTGCTCTAATATAGATATATATTCACTATCCAAAGCTGCACAAAACCCCGGTAATGATTTCTACAATTACTTTTTCGCAACTCCTGAAATTCTTGTATTTATTATTGGTGAAACAAAATGTTCCGGTATAAGTTCTGCATTACTTGCATCATATATAAGTGGAACAATGGAACTTGCATCTAAAAGTGCAAAATCATCTGCAGAAGTCATGAACCAAATAAACCAAAGATTATTTGAAAAATACAATGGTGAAATTTCTGTTAAAGCACTGATAGGATTCTTAAATACATCAACTCTTACACTTGATTATTGTAACTCCAGCACATATTCGCCTATCATTAAATCTAAAAATAACACAAAAATATTGCCATCCCTTAGTAAAGTACCGCTTGGATCTAAACCTGACACTAAATACAAATCACTAAGCCATAAAATTAAGCAAGGCGAGGCATTAATACTTGTCACTGATGGAATAGACCACATTAAATCTACCTCCAAAGAAAACGACAATTATAGTGAACTTGTTAAAATCACAAAAAATATTTCTTTAAACTCCTCAAAAGAAATCTGTTCATCTATTTTATGCGATATATCCCTTTTAAACAAAGGTATGAAACTCACTGATGATATAACTATAATGTCTATAAGAATCAGGAATACCCACTTTCATAAGAAAATACTAAATAACCTTGATGATCTTAAAATCTGTCTAAAAGAATTAAATTCTTTTATCGAAAACAATTCTGTTCCACGTAGCTATTATATCATGCTTACAGTCGAAGAAATTCTTACTAATATTATTAAACACGGCAGCAAGAAGGAACTCTCTATTGACGTATACCTAGAGGTTTTCAAAAATTACAGTAAGGTTGTAATTATCGATAATAGTTTCGCTTTCGACCTTAATAAAATTGATTCTCCTGATATATATATTGCTCCAAATAAAAGAAAGCCCGGTGGGCTTGGGCTACATCTTATTAAAAACATAACTCAAAGTTGTTCTTATTACCGAAAAAATGATCAAAATATAAATATATTTATAATATAAAACCCTAAGCAACCTAATTTGATATACATTTATGCGGTGGCACATATGTGCCACCGCTATTTTCATACTAAAGATATTTAACTAGTACCTCATATGCTTTAACTAATGAATCATAATTGTAATTTCTACAATTTGCAGCACTTGTCGATGGTAAATAGACAGACGGCATATTTACATTTTTCTCACAGTACCTTTTGTATAAATCTGTTGCTTTTTTCCCTGTAGTAAATATTTTTCTTACATTGCTACTTTCAACAACCAAAGAAATATCATTGACAACCGGACTTTTTATGCTACTATCGTCCGCTCCATTTATTTCACAAGATTTTAAAACATCCCACATTGCAATACCATTTTTTAAAAGAAAAGTCTCCTTTTCTTCATTTGTTTTTGGTTCATCTTGATTTAATACACAAGATATAACCCTCCAAAACCGGTTTTGTGGATGTGAATAATAAAACTTATATTCCCTGGATTTTGGCGACGGCATTGTCCCAAGTATTAATATTTTTGATTCTTTATTATAAATAGGTTTTAAAGTGTGTTCTACAAACTCCAGCATATACTTTCTCCTTTTAATTAAATGTGTCCTAATATACAATAATTATATCATATATAACACTTATTACTCTCGTTGACATAACATTACCATTGTGTTATATTGATACGATTGGAGGTAAACTATGGATAACTGTTTATATATAGTAGTACCATGCTACAACGAACAAGAAGTGCTTGAAATCACCTCTAAAAAGCTAAAAACAAAGCTCAACACATTAATACATACCGGAAAAGTCTCCGATAAAAGCAAAATATTATTTATAGATGATGGGTCCAAAGATAAAACGTGGGAAATTATATCCTCATTATGCCAAGAAGAGGATATATTCTGCGCCTTAAGCTTAAGCCGAAATAGAGGACATCAAAACGCACTTTTTGCGGGACTTATGTTTTCAAAAAAATACGCAGACTTAGTCGTAACAATTGATGCCGATTTACAAGATGACCTGGATGCAATCGACAGTATGATAGAAAAATATAATGATGGCTGTGAAATAGTATACGGAGTTCGAAAAAGCCGAAAAACTGACAGTTTTTTTAAACGTTTCTCTGCAGAAGGCTTTTATCGTCTAATGAATTTTATGGGTGTCGAAACTATATTTAATCATGCTGATTACAGATTAATGAGCCAAAAAGCACTTGAGGCTCTCTCAAACTTCAAGGAAGTAAACTTGTTTCTTCGTGGAATCATACCTATGATAGGTTTTAAAAACGATACAGTTGAATATGATAGGGCACCACGATTAGCCGGTAAAAGCAAGTATCCATTAAAAAAGATGATAAATTTTGCCTTGGACGGAATAACCTCACTAAGCATAAAACCTATTAGAATAATCACAACTATTGGGTTTATTGTGTTTGTTGCAAGTATCGCTATGTTTATCTATACTCTTGTAAGATTCTTTTCAGGTGCTACAGTAATTGGATGGCCAAGCCTTATTTCATCTATTTGGGCCATAGGAGGCCTAACATTGCTTTCTATCGGGATTGTAGGGGAATATGTAGGTAAAATATACCTTGAAACTAAAAAGCGTCCAAAATACATTATAAGCAAGATTATCGGGAGATACGGCAAAAATGAAAAATAATTTTTTTGATATAAAGCTCTTTAAGTTTATCATCGTAGGAATAATAAACACACTTTCTAGCATGGTTATAATGTTCTCTATGTATAACATTCTTCACTTAGGGTATTGGGGCTCCTCTTCTACTGCATATATATTATCTAGTATATTAAGCTTTGTCCTCAACAAAAAATTTACCTTTGCCAACAACGATTCTATACTAAAAACTGCTATAAAATTTTCTATAAACATTGGCATATGCTACATATTAGCATACAGCATTTCAAAACCTGTTGTCCCATGGATATTATTTAAACTAAATTTTTCCCATGAAATTATCGAACAGGCTGCTATGCTTTTAGGAATGATCATATTTACAATACTAAATTATATTGGTCAGCGTTTTTTCGCATTTAAAGAACAAACTTAAAAGGGATTATCTAAAAAGATAGTCCCTTTTTTATATTGCGATATTAGGCATCTCAATGTTTGCTCTAAAAGCGACAAATTTCGCCTTAAATTTTACATTTGCTTATACGATAGTATAAATTTTATATCAAACCTGAATACCCTTTAATTTCAGGGCATATTTGCCGTTATTAAGCAGTCTAGTCCTACACTATATCATTTTAAAGTACATAAATACAAACTAAAGTTTTTTTACGATATACGTCTACCGTCCACTATATTAAAAAACTCACCTTAGTTTCATGATTAGCGAACAATTTCCCTTCAAATAGTCCTCACCATTCAGCACTTAAATCTAAAACTTCCTAGCTGTATCTTTATTGTCCTAATTAATAATTTTATTAATAAAAAAATATCCATAAACAACATCTAATGTCATTTATGGATATCCATTCTGGTGAGCCATCGGAGATTCGAACTCCGGACACCTTGATTAAAAGTCAAGTGCTCTGCCAACTGAGCTAATGGCTCGTATTTAAATACATATATAATAATCAAAGTTTTCACTTTGTAATTGTCTGGCTGGGATGGCTGGATTCGAACCAGCGAGATGACGGAGTCAAAGTCCGTTGCCTTACCGCTTGGCTACACCCCAACAATAATCTTTTTACTTTTAATATGGGGTGGATAATCGGAGTCGAACCGATGGCCTCCAGAGCCACAATCTGGCGCTCTAACCAACTGAGCTATACCCACCACATGGCGCGCCAGAAGGGATTCGAACCCCTGGCCTACTGCTTAGAAGGCAGTTGCTCTATCCTGCTGAGCTACTGGCGCAAAAAACAACTAACCAAGCAAGACGGATCTTTTTGATTAATTTGGAGCGGGTGATGGGAATCGAACCCACGCTACCAGCTTGGAAGGCTGGAGTTCTACCATTGAACTACACCCGCATGTCCTAGCGACGTATTATATAATAGCATATGATAACGTCGCTTGTCAACACTTTTTTGAGATTTTTTTCAAAAAATTTTTAAATTGATAATTTTATGCCATTTTCAACATAAATATGAATTTTTTCAGGTTCTGAATCAGCACTATTTACCAGCACAGTTGCTATCTTATCCTCTACTTCTTTTCTAATAACATTTCGAAGATCTCTTGCTCCGCTTTTTCCTCCAATAGATTTTTTAGCTAAATATTCTAAAACCTTATCATCATATGTCAATTCAATGTCTCTCTCTTTTAGTACTGCTTTATATTCATCAAGAAGAAGCTTTGCTATATCTTCAAAATCTTTTTCATCTAAATGCTTAAATACTATTATGTCATCAACACGGCTTAAAAATTCAGGTCTTAAAAATTCAGAAAGTGCCTTCATAGCCTTTTCTTTTGACATTTCAAATTCACTTTTTGCAAAACCCATTGCATTATCTTTTCTATTGCTGCCTGCATTTGATGTCATTATTATAACCGTATTTTCAAAATTAACATTCTTTCCGTGTGAGTCTGTTATTCTTCCCTCATCAAGGATTTGGAGGAGTATATTCATTACATCAGGGTGTGCCTTTTCGATTTCATCAAAAAGCACTACAGAATATGGTTTTCTTCTAATCTTTTCTGTAAGCTGTCCTGCTTCATCGTATCCAACATATCCGGGAGGTGAGCCTATAATTTTAGAAACAGAGTGCTTTTCCATAAATTCAGACATATCAAGTCTTATCAATGTTTCCGGCGTATCAAATAGTTCCTTTGCAAATACTTTAGCAAGTTCTGTTTTGCCTACACCTGTAGGACCAACAAATATAAATGACGCCGGGCGTCTTCTTGGACTAATTTGTATTCTAGTTCTTCTTATTGCCGCAGAAAGGGCATCTATTGCCTCTTTTTGGCCTTTAATCTTGCTTGATAATGTAGTTTCTATATTAGCAAGCTTTTTAAGCTGATTTTCCTGTATTTTAGAGGATGGTATACCTGTCCAAAGCTCAATAACATGAGCCATGTCATCCGAAGTTACATAATTATCTTTAAGTGCAGAAGCTGAAAGCTCATTTGCTCTCTTTTCTAAGTTAGCGACATTCATCCTGAGCTCTGCTAAGGTTTGGTAATCTTTATCAGTCTTTTCCTCTAGGGATGTTATATCGTCCTCTTTAGATTTCATTTCTTCTATTTCTTTAAGAATTTTTTCATATTCATCTCGTTTTTTATTTCTAAGGCTTGCGCAAGCGCATGATTCATCAAGTAGGTCTATCGCCTTATCAGGCAAAAATCTATCTGTAATATATCTTTCCGACAAAACGACAGTACGAGTTATAAGGCTATCTTTAATCTTTACATTATGATAATCCTCATAATAAGATTTTATTCCTTTTAAGACAGCAATAGTTTCCTCAACCGACGGTTCTACAACTGTTACCGGTTGGAATCTTCTTTCCAAGGCGGAATCCTTTTCAATATACTTTCTATATTCTGAAAATGTTGTTGCACCAATAACCTGTAGTTCACCCCTAGAAAGCGCAGGCTTTAAAATATTGGCGGCATTCATAGTACCTTCAGAGTCACCTGTACCAACGAGGTTATGTACTTCGTCGATAAATAAAATTATGTTACCGTTTTCTTTTATTTCCTCTACTAAACCCTTTATTCTGCTTTCAAACTGTCCTCTAAACTGTGTTCCTGCAACCAATGATGTAAGATCAAGAAGCTGAATTTCCTTGTCTCTCATTCTGGCAGGTACTTTGCCCTCTGCAATTCTTAAAGCAAGTCCTTCGGCTATAGCTGTTTTACCAACACCTGGTTCACCAATTAAACACGGGTTATTTTTCGATCTTCTACTAAGGATTTGGATAACTCGTCCAATCTCCTGATCTCGACCTATTATTTTGTCAAGTTTGCCATCTCTAGCGCGCTTTGTTAAGTCATAACAATATGCCTCTATATTTTTTCTCTTGCCCTTTTTGGCCTTTTTCTTACCACTATTTTTCTTATCTTTATCAGCAGTTTCTTCTTTTGTTTCCTCAAATTTTTCGCTGTCATTTCCGGATATACAAAATAAGTCTTTCAAAAACGGTGCTGCATCTTCTGCACTCATTCCTTCTCCGAAAATATCAGAATCTTGAAAATCTATTTTAGATGATTCCATAAGGCCGGTTAATTGATCTTGTACTGTTTCTATGTCATCATCAGATATACCCATTTTATCCATTAGGTCTATAACCGGTTTTACTCCCATTTCTTTGGCACACTTAATACATAGACCCATATTAGGTTTTTTATCTGCCCCTTGTGTTAAGAAAACAACTGCAGGGTATTTTTTACATTTCGAGCAAATCATATGTCTCCTCCTCTATTACTTTATCCTTCTATTATATTTTTACCTATAAAACTTTTTTCACTAGATCTGATTTGCTTTTAGATCTATTATAAGCTTTTAATTCTTTACAAAAAATTATAAAATAATTTACCAAAGAAAATATCATAAATATCACGGTAATCGCCATTAATATCATAGTAAGTTTAAAGTTTTCTATTCCCCAAAATGCTTTTAGGGATACAATAATTATAACAGATATATAAAAAATTGTTGTCGATAATTTGCCATACCATTTTGCCATCGGTGGAGTAAGATGTAAAGCCAACATAACTGCTCCGGCTAAAAGCATAGATAATTCCTTAAATAACAAAATAATTATAAACGGCATAATAATAGTAAACTTTATGCCTAAGCATACAACCACTGCTGTTAATGTAAGCTTATCGGCGACAGGGTCGAGCATAGTACCAAGCTTTGTTATTTGATTATACTTTCTTGCAAAATATCCATCAAATAAGTCACTGATTCCTGAAAGTACAAGCATAATTGCTGCCATAATATATCTATCATTCAAAAAATAGTATATCATTGGGGCTATTAAGATTATTCTAACAGAAGATAAAGCATTTGGCACATTTAAAATTTGACTTGTATTATCTTTTAATTTTTTCATATTGATAAGCAAGCAGGATTTTTTATAAGCAGCAACTTATTAAAAATCCTATAGCTCATTCCCCACCTTTCGTTATTATTATATCTATACCGATAGCCCTTGAACCCATGTATATAGAGGATTATTATAATATACATTTTTAAATATTATAGTTGAATCAATTGTATCCTGAGAAAGGATTTCCGGTACATTGTTCATTGCCGGTATCGTCATCCTTAAAATTAAACAAACGACAAGTACTAGTATTGCACACTTTAATGCACCGCATACAATCCCCAACAATTCATTTACTTGTTTTAAAAGTGGCAATCTGAATATTCTGACTAACGTTCTTGAAAAAACTTTAAATATCGTCATTAACGAAACAAATAATACAGAAAAACCTAATGTTTTAAGTAAATTTATAAAAATAGGAGAAAGATATCCCACAACTTCTTCCGCCGCATTTTCGGAAGAAAGCTGTACAGCTGAACCAAGTGTATTCTCACTCACGCCATAAAATCTAAGTGTATTAGACACAAACCCGGGTAGCGAATTAAACAAATCTATTGCCTTTGAATTAACATCCTGCTGCGCAGTATTAACTAAAGATTCATTCACAGTAGTAATTAAGGATGGTTTCATAAATGAATTAAATACTAAATCTGCAACAAATGCCGAAAGCCATGACGCCAACGCCAATACAACTACATAACCTAATATATCAACCAAGGACCGAACTGCCCCACGTTTAAACCCATCGAATATAAAGATAGCTGCAAGTACTACCAAAATAACATCTAGTATGATTGCCAAATTTGCACCTTCCCTTCTCCAAATATATATATTAATATATCATATCTGTCAATATACTTCAACATATGCTAAAGATGGAGCAAATTTATCTTACATACCCCCAAAACGTAGAGCCTGCCTCCTGACATCAATCTTATCTTTTTTGAGTCACCGGAAACTTTCAGCGTATTTTTAATATCACCATTATATGTATATTCATTAACTTCTGAATCTGACAATACTACTATTTTACCCGAAGAAGCAGAAACAGAAATTATCCTTGTCTTCGTGTCAAATTTAGCCTTCTCCTTAGCTGATAAATTTAAGGCAACTACCTGGCCATTTCCACCGACAGATGTTTCGGATAGTGCAAGTACTACCTCACCGTCATCTATTTCATAGGATACAATCGACTTGTTTTCATATGAATAGTCATTGTGTGTTTGACGTGATGTATCTATAATACTTACAGATTTATCAAAAACCGCTACCGGTCTTTCAGAGACACTATATTTTAAATCTATTATCATATTATCAGGATATTCTATAATACCTTTAGGTTTTTCACTGGTAAAATCAAATATATAAACTGCAGATTTTATTACCCCTTCATCAGAATACACACCTGAAGCTACCCCGGATCTGCCGTCACTATTTATTGCAACATTTGTAATATAATATTCCGAAAAATAATATTTATATTCTTCCTTAACTTCGCCGTTTTTTACAGATAAAACCACCATCTCTGAAAAATAATCATTAGATTCAGTAATAAATGCACATTTTCCAGTTTGGGAAACAGCCCCTGCAATTATATTATTCCCAAGTGTCGATTTGATTTCTGTTTTAGATTTTTTTTCAAGTTGAAACTGTTTTCCACCAAGATTATATATCAAGGCATAATTATTTGTACTTTTATATATTGGATTTGAGAAGCTGTGTTGTCTATTAATATCTTCTGCTGCAGATTTATTCAAGGCTACAAATGAGGTATCACTCACATAAGATATATCATTATCAAACACATTAAAATTACCTGTATTTACCTTACTACCGATTATGTCAGCCGGGAAACCATCACCTTTATTCATACCTAAAAGGGTCCCCTGCACCCAATTTACAACATTAGCCGGCGATAAATTTCTAATATTTAACCCCAATGTTAAAAATAATACTGTCAAAATTAAAATAAGTACTATTTTGAAGCTTTTAGTCTGAAAAAGCTTTTTATTTTTACGTGAGTGTTTATTTGGCTTTTCGCCGTATTTATTAGATTCCTTACTGCTCATCCCTATATCTCCTCATAAAACACCTTATTTAAATAAAGTCCACATGCCTGTGCTTTCGGTCCAGCTTTTGATCTGTCTTTTGCTTCTATTATATCAAGTATACCATCTTCCTTAATTTTACCCTGTGCAACTTTTAAAAGTGTTCCAACCATAATTCTTACCATATTATAAAGAAAGCCATCTGCCTTAACCTTCATAAAAACCATATCGCCATCCCTATATACGTCAAAGTACTCAACTGTTCTCTCCATATTCTCCATTTTTCGCATATCAAGCGTACAAAATGATGTAAAATCATGTTTACCTACAAAGGCCTTCGCTGTCCTATTAAGCATATCCACATCAAGCGGATACCAATAGTGAAATGCATAACCATCTACGAACGGGTTTCTTATTTCCGTATTCCAAATTTTATATATATATTCTTTACCCTTAGCGGAATATCGTGCATGAAAATCGTCTGCGACTTCCTCTGCATTAAGTACTGCAACATCTTTCGGTAAATATCGATTGAGTGCCGCTACAAGACGTTTGCAAGGTATATTCATATCTGTTTTAAAGCTTATACAATACATATTTGCGTGTACACCCGAATCAGTCCTACTACAGCCCTTTATATCTATTTCTGAACCTACTATTTTATATAATGCATTTTGAAAAACTTCTTGTATACTTGTTGCATTTTTTTGAATCTGCCACCCATGGTAAAGTGTCCCATCATAGCATATCGTAACTAAAATATTTCTCATACAAAAGCTCCTTATATTATATTGCTACTCCAGGAAAGGCTACGTTTGCAATAACCATACCCACCAAAAGCATAACTGCAAAAACACTTGCAAAAGCATCCCTTTTTTGTAGTTTAAATATTTTCATAGATGTTCTTCGCCCATTGCACATATAGCATCTGCTTTCCATAGCTATTGCAAGCTCGTATGCTCTGCGAAAAGAGGATACAAAAAGCGGAACAAATACAGGTATAAGAGAACTTATCCTCTCTTTTAAATTTCCGCTTTCGATATCACTACCACGTGCTTTTTGAGCATTCATTATCTTACCTGTTTCCTCAAATATTGTCGGGATAAATCTAAGAGTAATAGTAATCATCATCGCTAATGATGAAACATCAACTTTCAACCTTTTTAAAGGCTTCATTAAAAATTCAAGCGCATA
Source organism: uncultured Eubacteriales bacterium (assembly GCA_934464585.1). GTDB lineage: Bacteria > Bacillota > Clostridia > Oscillospirales > Acutalibacteraceae > CAKSJY01. The sequence continues at coordinate 93,332 of CAKSJY010000001.1, read as the reverse complement.
TGTTAGGTCTGTCGGCATAGTTGTTAGGGTAAGTACAGAACTAAGCACAGCTAAATCTAAAAGCCTTAAAGCAATAAATATACTGCTGTTTATTCCCTGTTTAGTAATTTTAATTATACCAATTTGAAATATTATCTCCCCACTTTTAAAAAACAAGTTTAAAATAGCGGTAAAGAAAATCACCATAAAAATAAACTTAAAACCTTTTAAATATATTTTCATAGGAATTTTCGAGAGCAGTATAAAAGAAAACGTAAGTAATGTAATCACCATAAGCGAAACATAATTCATGGTAAAAAACGTCATAACAACCATCATGATTGTAATTATTAATTTGATACGGGGATCAAGCCTATGCAAAACCGAGTTTGTCGGCAAATACTTTCCAATAGTAATATTATTAATCATGATTTATCCTCTTTTTTCAATTAAGTTAACTATTTCTTCGGCTACCTTTTCAACGGAAACTATACTTTCGTCAATTTCAAAACCGTTTGCATTTAGCATTTCCACTATCCTTGTTATCTCTGGGACTTCTAAGCCAAGGTTTTGTAGCTCATTTTCCCTTTTAAATATTTTTTCGGGTACATCAAACATCGCTACTTTTCCCTTATCTAAAACAAGAATCCTGTCTGCAATATAAGCTATATCGTCCATATTATGAGAAACAAAAAATATTGTATTATTTTTTTCCTTGTGATATTTCAGTATATTGTCTATAAGTGTCCTTTTGCCCTTTGGGTCTAATCCCGCTGTCGGTTCGTCTAATATTAAAACCTCAGGATTCATTGCTATTATTCCAGCTATAGCCACTCTTCGTTTTTCCCCGCCTGAAAGTTCAAATGGCGATACCTCCAAAAGTTCAGATGGGAAATCGACAAACTTTATAGCATCTCTTACGCTTTTTTCTATTTCTTCATCTGAAAGTCCCTTATTTCGCGGACCAAAAGCTATGTCTTTATATACAGTTTCCTCAAAAAGCTGATGTTCGGGATACTGAAATGCTAAACCTACTTTAAAACGTATATCACGTATTTTTTTTGGTTCCTTCCATATATCAATCCCATCCAAAATCACGCTTCCGCTTGAGGGTTTCAAAAGTCCATTTAGCATTTGCATAAAAGTCGATTTCCCTGAACCCGTATGACCAACAACACCAATGATTTCACCTTTTTGTACCGATATATTTATATCATCCAAAGCCGGTTTTACTATCGACAAATTGTCTCCATATTCAAAACTTAAATTTTTAGTTTCTATTATCGGCATGTTTTTCCCTCCAACAATAGTTTAGAAATCGCCAAAGCGCAACTTTCTATACTATCAATATTATTAGGCAAATCATACCCACGCTTTTTTAGTATGTGTATAAGCTCTGCATACTTAGGGACCTTAAGGCTATGTTTCTTTAAAAAGTCAACATCCGAAAAAAGTTTTTGAGGTTTAGTATCTCTAATAATTTTCCCGTTTTCCATAACAATAGTTCTGTCTGATAAAGAGGCCTCGGTCATTGAATGAGTTATTAAGATAATTGTTATCCTTTTCTCTTTATTAAGCTTTTTAAGTATATTAAGAACTTGTTTTCTCCCGCTTGGATCCAGCATAGAAGTAGGTTCATCTAAAACTATACATTCCGGATTCATTGCAAGTATTCCGGCAATTGCAAGACGTTGTTTTTGTCCTCCAGAAAGGTTAAACACGGGTGTATCCTTCAAATCATACATACCAACAATCGAAAGTGCATCTTTCACACGTTTTATTATTTCTTTCGGTTCAAGGCCTAAATTTTCAGGACCAAAGGCTACATCCTCTTCAACAACACTCGCTACAATCTGATTTTCCGGGTTTTGCATAACAAAGCCAACTGTGCTTCTTATTTTATATTTATTATTTTCGTCAGCAGTGTTCATATCATTTACGTAAACTTTTCCATCATTCGGCAAAAGCAAAGCATTAAAATGCCTTGCTAATGTTGATTTTCCGCAACCGTTTGCCCCAAGTATTGAAACAAATTCGCCCCTGTTTATATCTAGGTTCAACCCATCCAATGCTAATTTTTTCAGCGATGAATTATATGCAAATTTTAAATCTCTAATTTTTATAAATGGTTGCACAAAAACACCGCCAAACTATAATCTATTTATTCGACTGCCAAATAGCTGTCGATCCACAAGCCAAAACAAGTCCACTCTGGCTAACCCTTAATCCTATTTCCTCGGAGGATACATCTCCTCCTCTTTCCTTTTTTATAACTGTGCTAAGTAGATATTCCATAACCGAAGGAGAAAGCCCTGTAGTATATGAATTTAATATTAAGAAAAGTGCATCATCGGAAAGAAGCTCTTTGCAAAGATTTATAAAAGAAAACAATTCATCTTCTAACTTCCATATTTCCCCACCGGGTCCTCTACCATAAGACGGTGGGTCCATGATTATACCATCATATTTATTGCCTCTGCGTATTTCTCTTTGAACAAACTTTATGCAGTCATCGACAATCCAACGAATCGGCTTATCTCTCATCGAAGAAGCCACAGCATTCTCCTTTGCCCATAATACCATACCTTTTGAAGCGTCTACATGGCACACCTGAGCCCCTGCAGATGCAGCTGCTAATGATGCCGCACCTGTATAAGCAAACAAATTTAGTACCTTTACTTTTCTTCCTGCACTTTTAATCTTACGCTTCGTAAATTCCCAATTTACCGCCTGTTCCGGGAAAACACCTGTATGTTTAAAACCCATCATTTTTAGCCTTAGAACCATATCATCATATGTAATATTCCAAACATCAGGGACTTTTTTTAATATTTCCCAATGTCCACCACCACTTTTTGAACGATGATATCTTGCATGTGCCTTTTTCCACATAGGGTTTGTTTTTGGTGTCTTCCAAATAATCTGCGGATCCGGTCTTATTAAAATTATATCTCCAAAACGCTCAAGGCGTTCTGAATCGGAAGCATCTATAAGCTCATAATCTTTCCAATTTGCAACTCTCAATTTTATTCTCCAATCTTAACTTAAGAAAGTCTTTGCTTTATCACATCGGCAACTTCATTTGCCATTTTTTCTATCTCACTGTAGTCTTCGCCTTCGAGCATTACTCTGATAAGCGGTTCTGTACCTGAGGCTCTTACAACAATTCTTCCTTTATTGGCAAGTTTCTTTTTTACTTCTTCTATTTTATTTTTGATAGTAGTGTCGGTATAGAATTTAATTTTTCCATCCGGAGATATTTTTACGTTTACCATAACCTGCGGATATCTCGACATTAATGTTGCGATACTTGAAAGTTTTGCACTTCTTCTATTTAAAAGACTTAGAAGTTGAGCTGCTGTCATTTGACCGTCACCTGTTGTTGCAAAATCTAGGAATATTACATGACCGGATTGTTCACCGCCAAAATTGTATCCTTCTCTTAGCATACATTCAAGCACATATCTATCGCCAACTTTTGTTGATACAAAATTCATATCATTTTCATTACAGAATCTATTGAATCCCATATTGGTCATAATTGTACCAACAACTGTGTCCTTTGCAAGTTTGCCCCTTGACTTTAAGTCAGCTGCACAAATTGCCATTACAAAGTCACCATCTACCAAATAACCCTTTTCGTCTACCATCAAGCATCTGTCAGCATCTCCATCAAAGGCTACACCTGCATCGAAATCATTTTCCTTTACATACTGCATAAGCTTTTCCATATGTGTAGAGCCACATTCATAATTGATATTAGTACCATTTGGTTTATCAAAAAGCATGTGACATTCTGCACCTAGTTCTGTGAATAACTCTTCTGCTGTAGTTGACGCCGAACCGTTAGAACAGTCTATTGCTAATTTCATTCCCTTTAGGCTAAACGGAACAGTAGTTTTTACATGATTTATATAGTCTCTTGTAGCGTTAGAAGCATATTCCACTCTACCAATTTCAGAACCTACTTTAGTTTCTATCTTTTTAGCACCATCTAGAATAATGGCTTCTATTTCCTCTTCAAGTTCATCAGGAAGTTTATATCCATCACCGCTAAAGATTTTTATTCCGTTAAACTCATGTGGATTATGTGATGCTGAAATCATGATTCCTGCATCTGCTTTATATTTGCCGACCAAAAACGCAACTGCCGGAGTTGGTACAACCCCTAATTTCACAACATCAGCACCAACTGAGCAAAGTCCTGCTGTTAATGCCCCTTCAAGCATATCAGAAGATAATCTTGTATCCTTACCAATAAGTATTTTAGGACGTCTATGTGTTGAATCTATTAGCACGGTTGCTGCCGCCCTACCTATATTCATAGCTAATTCGCAAGTAAGCTCTGAATTAGCTATACCTCTTGCTCCGTCTGTTCCAAATAATCTTCCCATTTTATCCAATTCTCCTCTAAATTATTGTTAAGATTTATTATATAATTATTTTCTGTTGATCGTTATCATTTTTATTACTGATACCTAAATGCTCATAAGCAAGGCCTGTAGCCACTCTTCCACGAGGTGTTCTGCTTAAAAATCCTATTTGCATTAAATAGGGCTCGTAGACATCCTCAATCGTTACAGCTTCCTCTCCAATGGAGGCTGCTAGAGTTTCTATCCCTACAGGTCCACCGCCATAATATTTTATCATAGTCTCAAGCATGCGCCTGTCATTTGCATCCAAACCCAACTCATCAACTTCCAGACGATCCAACGCAGATCTTGCAACATCAAGGTTTATTATTCCTCCGCTCATAACCTGAGCAAAGTCTCTTACCCTTTTAAGCATCCTATTTACAATTCTAGGTGTACCTCTTGACCTTGAGGCTATTTCTAATGCACCATCGTCATCAACAGCTATATTTAAAATCGATGCACTTCTTTTTACAATTTTAGCAAGCTCTTCAGGCGAATACATTTCAAGTCTTAAGATTACACCAAATCTATCTCTAAGCGGAGCAGAAAGCTGGCCTGCTCTTGTAGTAGCCCCAACTAAAGTAAACTTCGGCAGTGGTAAATGGTATGATGTTGCCATCTGACCTTTGCCGGTAATTATATCTATAGAATAGTCTTCCATCGCCGGATACAATATTTCTTCTACGCTTCTTGGCAAGCGGTGAATTTCGTCGATAAAGAGAACGTCGCCCTCATTAAGATTTGTTAAAAGCGAGGCTAAATCTCCGGGTTTTTCGATAGCCGGACCGGATGTTATTCTTATATTTACGCCCATTTCATTGGCTATTATTCCCGCTAAAGTGGTTTTCCCCAATCCCGGAGGTCCATATAAAAGCACATGGTCAAGCTGTTCTCTTCTTATCTTGGCAGCCTCGATGAATACTTTTAGGTTTTCCTTTACTTTTTCTTGACCTATGTATTCGCTCATAAGCGTCGGCCTTAGCGGATTCTCTACATCCATATCCTCCGGAATCTCGTCAGGACCTACAAGCCTATTTTCAAAATCAAACTCCATACATTATTTTCCTCCCGACATAGCTTTTAGAGAAAGCCTAATCAATTCCTCAACCGGCAATGAACTGTCGAACCTTGCAACAACCGGAGCAACCTCAGCTGGGACGTATCCCAACACAGAAAGAGCATTAATCGCCTCTGTCGCATTACCCATAAATGCACTACCGCCATATGCCTGATTATTTACTTTGGCATCTGCAGAAACTGTATTTTTAAGTTTATCTTTCAATTCTAAAATAATCCTTTGCGCAAGCTTATTACCAACACCCTGTGCTTTTGTAAGGGTCTTGCTATCGGAAGATACTATCGCCATAGCAACCTGCTGGTGTGACAAACACGAAAGTATACTTATTCCCATTTTTGCTCCTACACCTGAAACCGAGGTAAGCATTTTAAAACAAGAAAGTTCACTTTGATCCTTAAATCCAAAAAGCTCTACAGAATCCTCACGCACATTCATATATGTAAAAAGCATAACCTCCTGGCCTATTTCCGGAAGTTCCCTTTGGGTGTTAATTGTTGTAAAACACTTATATCCTACTCCCGCACACTCAACAACCGCAAAATTAGGTTCTTTATATATAAGTTTTCCTCTTAAGCTATATAGCATTACTTTCCATTCTCCTTTTTACTAAATCCAGTCTCATTTTTGCACATGCTGAATTTGCATGACAAATAGCTATAGCCAAAGCATCGGCTGTATCGTCCGGTTTTGGTACTTCCTTTAAATTTAAAAGCCTCTTTGTCATTTGCATTACCTGATTTTTCTTTGCCTGACCGAAACCGGTAACTACCGTTTTAACCTGAAGCGGAGTATATTCAAAAATCGGGACATTTGCTTTTTTAGCGGCAAGCAAAACTATTCCTCTTGCCTGTGCAACATTTATAGCAGTTTTTTGGTTGTTTTGAAAATAAAGTTTTTCTATAGAAATAGCATCCGGTTTACACTTTTCAAGCATTTCCTGCATTGAATCATATATAATCTCTAGCCTTGAGGCAAAATCCTTATCGGGATATGTGAATATCGCTCCGTGACCCAAATCTCTATATTTACCTGCAAAGGCTTCAATCGCACCATAGCCCACTATTGCATATCCGGGGTCTATCCCCAAAACAACCATAAAATTGCCCCCTAAAATTAGATAACTATACTTACCCATAATATTAAATAAGTATAACACATACAAGCTTTTCAATCAAGTTTTGTATCCTCCAAGTTATTAAAGTAAATGTTATTTCTCTTGAAAGCACGTATTGTATCTGTTAAAATAGATATATTATGCTAATGACTATTACAATAAAAGGAGAAAAACAATTATGTGCGGATTGTGTGGCTTTACAGGCCAAATTATAGATAGAGATGAAACTATAAAGGATATGACTGATGTCATTACTCATCGTGGACCGGACAGTGCCGGATTTTATTTGGATGATGATATATCAATGGGTTTCAGACGCCTTAGTATTATAGATTTAGATAAAGGTAGCCAACCGATTTTCAATGAAGACAAAAGCCTTGTTTTAACATTCAACGGTGAAATATACAACTATAAAGATTTAAGAGAAGAACTTATCGAAAAGGGTCATACTTTTGCAACCGATACAGATTCCGAAGTACTTATCCACGGATTTGAAGAATGGAAAGAGGGCTTACTTGACAAACTTAGAGGAATGTTCGGGTTTGCTATATTTAACAAAAACGATAAATCTTTATTTATAGCAAGAGATTTCTTTGGTATTAAACCTATGCACTATGCTATGTGCGGTGACCACTTTATATACGCTTCTGAAATAAAAAGTATTTTAAAATTCAAAGGTTTCAAAAAGAAATTTAACCATAGTATGCTCGATAAATATCTATCATTCCAATATGCTGTACCACCGGAAACATTTTTTGAAGGTGTATACTGCCTATTACCCGGTCATTATCTATGGTACAAAGATGGTAAAATCAACATAACAAGATACTTTGAGGCTAAATTTGAACCGGATGAAAACCTAACTTTAGATAAAGCTGTAGACGAAATAGAAGAGGCCTTTGAAAATTCAGTAAAGGCACACAAAATAAGTGATGTCGAAGTAGGCTGCTTCCTATCAAGCGGAGTTGACTCAAGCTATGTTTCCACATATTTTGCAGACCAAAAAACATTTACTGTAGGTTTCGATTTTGGACTTAAATATAATGAAATCAGTTGGGCAAAAGCACTTTCCGAAAAAATCGGTGTTGACCACCACACAAAAGTCATTAGCTCTGAAGAATTTTGGGACAGTATTAAAACCGTACAATATCATATGGATCAACCACTTGCTGACCCCTCTTGTATTGCCTTATACTTTGTTTCCAAAATTGCAAGTGAACATGTCAAGGTTGTTCTATCTGGCGAAGGTGCCGATGAACTCTTCGGCGGATACACTGTATATAACGAACCTCACGTATTTAAGTGGTATCAACGTCTAATTCCAAACTTTGCAAGAAAAGGTCTTGCAAAATTTGTTCAAGCTATTCCATTTCACTTTAAAGGCCAAAGCTTTATTATCAGAGGTTCTTGTAAAGCTGAAGAAAAATTTATCGGCAATGCCTTTATGTATACAGAAGAGGATAAACGTAAGCTTTTAAAAGATACTTCTATAGTCACAAGACCTCAGGATCTATGTAAAAACTTCTATGATCGTGTAGAGGGTTACGACCAAGAAACCAAAATGCAATACCTAGATATTAATCTCTGGATGGTCGGTGATATTCTTCTTAAGGCCGACAGAATGAGTATGGCAAACTCTCTAGAGTTAAGAGTACCATTCTTAGACAAAGAAGTCTTTAAGGTTGCTTCAAAACTTCCTACAAAATTAAGAGTAAACTGGAAAAACACAAAATATGCAATGAGAATGGCTGCTATGCGTCATCTACCTGAAGCTACAGCACAAAAGGAAAAACTCGGATTTCCTGTTCCTACTCGTGTATGGCTAAGAGACAAAAAGTATTATAATATTGTGAAAGAAAAGTTCAACTCTGAAATTTCAAAAAGCTTTTTCAATGTTCCTATGCTTGAAAAATTGCTAGATGAACATTTTACAGGAAAATGGGATCATAGCAGAAAGATTTGGACAATATATATATTCTTAATTTGGTATGATATTTTCTTTGTAGACGATGAAAAAAGCAGAGATGAACTCTGCAATTATAAAGAAAAATAATTAATTAGGCCTATCAATTGTGCAGATAGCCATTGTAAACTTGTATTGGCTCCGATATTATGTCGGAGTCAATTTTTATTAACTTAAAAGGCACCATTATGTATATGCCCACTGGTGCTATACTCTTATATAATTTATCCACTCTCCAACCAAACTTAATGGCATAATTACTTGCCACAAAAAAACTAAAAGGGCGACAGCTTAATTGCTGTCGTCCTTTTATAGTCTTATCTTCTTTTTATATTTCTATAGTATTTATCCGGAAGAAGATTTTTCTTTCTTTTTCTTCCGACTTTTTGATATCTTTTTCTTGCAACATAATTTTTTGAAGAACGGCGATTGCTTAACAATACTATCAATACAATCACAACACCCAAGGCAATACATACCCATGCAATAATTCCAAACAATAAACTATGCTTAGAATCGTCATTTGAAGCCAAAACATACGGTAAAGATATATCCTCTTCGCTAACTCCGGGAAGCGAGATTGTACTCTCTTCAGTTTCGCTAGAAACCTCCGAAACTACACTTGGTACCGATGAAGTAACCTTTGGTTGTGAAGATACCGGTGTACTCGAACTTGAATATTGAGTACGTGCTTGTGGTTGGCTACTTGGAACCTGAGATGCCGGAGCACTTGAGCTTGGGGCTTGACTTGGAACCGAACTTGGAATCGACGATGACGAGGACGGAACAGACGATGAACTTGGTGCCGATGGCACACTACTTGACGACGGAACTGATGATGGTTGTGAACTGCTCGGTGTATTATTTTGATATTGATTGTCCGATTGAGCGTTTACAGAAAAACACATAATCACGCAAAGAATTACAACGCCAATAAAATTTTTAAAGTTAAGTTTCATTTCACCTCTTCCCTTCCCTATAAATCGTCTAATAATACAAATAGCTTTTTAATTATACTATATTATTACACACTTTTCAACATCATACTAATTTTTGGATTTACTCATTAATATTTTTTATATTTACCAACTTTTTTGTTATTTATGACTATTATTAATCTTTTCTTTGGCAAAATATATGCTGTTTTCCACACGACTTTTAATATTTGATAACCTTGGGAGTTTTAATGAATTCGAGTCTATATTTAAAAGCTTGTCAGAAGAAAAGAAATTTGTTTTATGCATATTATTATCCGCAATTATAAAGCCTATAAACATCATAGTTATTATAGCTATAGTTGCAGATATATATACAATGTTAAGTATTTTTTGTTTTCTTTTTGCATTTCCCTTCATTTAACATCTTCCTTTTTATATTTTCAAAAGCACTTCCGCCAGTGCCTTACCAACCATACTTCCTGAATATACAGCTTCCTCTAATGTATTGCCGTCTGTACCTACTTCTATCAATATAGAACCATGGGTGTAGTTCATATTATATCTAAATTCTCCAAAAGACATCGCCCTGGTAATACCGGGAAACATCGTTTCTGCAGTTTGCTGAAGCCTTAATGCCAATCTCAAATTATATTGCCAATCAGGGAAACCTAGCGAACCATCTGTATCACAACCTGCAAGTATCATAATCTGTGCAGCCTTTTTTCCATTTGAGATAAAAGTCGGCTTAACTTTCCCGCTTTCGTTATTTCCTATTGCATCTCTGTGTATATCTAAAACCACCTGTATAGATGGATACATATTTAAATTTTTCTCTATAGTTTCTGAAGCTCTTGCGTATGAACCATTATAGCTTGGTTCATCATGATGAGTGATATCATGAACAACACCTATACCGGCCTTTTCTAAGTTCTCAGCTATAGCATTACCTACCTGGGTTACATTTTTAGAGTCGTCACTCGATCTTGGATAAAAGCTTTCGTAATAAAAGCCTTGATCTAAGTCCATATATGATTCTGTCGTATGCGTATGCAAAATTAGAACCTTTGGCGATTCTGATGTAACATTACTTACATCAGGTGTCTGCGACAAAAACTCTCCTATATTCAAGTCAAAATTAGTTGTATTTTTCACATAAAAATTATCATACTTCATCCCTGAAGCACCAAACTGGCTCTCATTTATCTTATATGTCTTTTCACCCTCGTGATTTGTATCGTCTATATCAACTTGTACAGACTCCGTATTAGTACTCGAAGTTACTTCAGATACACATGAATCCGACTTTTTCCCCGAAAGTTTTAACACGTCATCCTCATCATATGACTTGTCTTTAGATTGCGGAGTACTTCCCCCGGGAAGAACCGTCTTTGCTGCTATAAGCTCTATATCATTTCCCGATTTAAGCGGAGCTGATGGTATTCTGGCCACAAAACAAAATACAGCAAGTCCTGTACAACTGACCGCAAGAAGTATTCTAAGTTTATTTTTTATTCTTTTACGCTTCCTAAGACGCATATCTGCACCCCTTTTATACAACATAGTTTTTCCTATATATAAAGCTATGCTGAGGGGCTTCTTTTTATTACTAGTCTTAACACACCAATGAAAATAAATCTCTGCTTGAAAAATCCGGATGAAGTGCACAATTTATCGCCATACCCAAAAGTTTTGATGCTCTTTCTATAAGCAAATCTATTTCTCTTGGAGTAACCATCATCGGTTCTCCTCGAGGCGCTACTTTATCTTCAGCCTGATTTTCGGCATCATCATCATTTAGCAAACTTTTTGCAAGGGTTGACGCATCAACAACCGTTGGCACACCTATACTCACTACCGGGACACCTAAACTGCTCTTATCAATAAGCGGGCGTGCATTACCTACACCTGAACCAGGCGAAATACCTGTATTTGAAATCTGAACTGTACATCCTAAGCGTTTTGTCCACATCGATGCCAAAGCATCTATTAATATAACACAAGAAGGTTTCAATTTCTTAGCTACACTTGCAATTATCTCTGTAGTTTCAACTCCGGTCTGCCCAAGTACACCAGGAGAAAGTACTGCAACCGGTCTTAATCCTGTAAGTCCTGTCGACCTTTTCAACTCATCACTTATATGTCTTGTTGCCAAAACATATTCTGTAGTTTGCGGTCCTAGGGCATCGGGAGTAATTTTTGTGTTTCCTATTCCGACCACAAGCACAAGTCCGCTTTTAGGTATCACAGTGCTTATCTCGTCTGCTATCATCCTGATTTTTTCATCATTATCGAAAAAATTATCTGTAAGTGCAGGTATTTCTATAGTTATATACTTGCCCTGCGGTTTTCCAACCTTTTTTCCGGCCTCTTCACTTTCAATTTTTATATTCGTTATTGTCGAATCCTTTACCCTACGTTTTTCAAATAAAACACCATCTATTTCGGAATTTATATTTTCCCTACATTCAAGCGCAAGGTCTGTTCTAAATATCATTTCACCAACTCCTCAATAGATCTATTATTGTCTATATCAGATGTTAGTATACTAAAAAATTAATTTTCTTTAAAATCAAATTCACGATAAAATTCTTTGGTTTCTGCATTACGTACAACAGCAGACTTATTTTTTTCCAAAAGTCTCGTTATACTATACAAGTCTACCCATATTTCATTGTCACATTCTTTTTGACTTTCATCAAAAATAAGCTCTAAGCCCATATGTAGATGACTTACTTCTATATTATTCACATTCTCATTTGTACTATATCCTGTTCTTCCAACATAACCAATAACATCCCCGGCTTTTACCGTTTTTCCTTCGCATAAGTCTACATGAAATGGGCGGTTTTGTCTTAAATGTGCATAATAGTAATACCTCATCTTGTCAAAACTTCTTATCCCGATTCTCCAACCACCGTATTGATTCCATCCCATAACCTCAACCGTACCCGATTCTACCGCAATAACAGGGGTCCCGGTTGCTGCCATCATGTCATGTCCTAGGTGTCGTCTTTTATATCCGTATGATCTTGAAGCACCAAAATCATCACTATGAGAATACGGGTATGTTTTTGCAATAGGAGAAAATACCTTTAATCCGTATTTATCCTCCCACTCTTTTTCATTGGTATCCTTGTTTCGTTTTTCGACTGAATAGTTACCCAAAAATCCTCCAAGCACTGCTGTATATACCTTGTTGTAATATGGATAATACTTCATATTTTCAGTAAGCACATCCATAGTTTCTCCATCTTTTAATTTAGAAACTATTTCGTCCATATCTTTTTCTTTATAACTCTTAAATTCTCCACCATATTTTGCACCTAGGTATGCTAATACCTCAATCCAATTAATTTTTATATCTTCTTGCTGAGATTTAATATCATAGTTCATTGCTTTTTCTAATGCCTCATATGGTACATTGAACTCCGCATATTTAATAAAATCCTTTTTTTCATCTTCACGTGCAAATACCTTTGTATCTTTGTCAAAAAATACTACAGTACTTAAAGCTAGCATTGTTACCGCAATTACTGCAGATATGATTCTTATATACATTTTTCTTCTTTTTATTTTCAAGCAATACCACCTACATCATTTAATATCTGTATGTGATTATATGCTTGTTCCGATTTTAATATGTTAAAATAGCTCGACATTATTCAATATCTATAAGCTTTTTACACTTACATATACTGCATTACTACTCTACATTTAAACATTCTTACTTTTTACGGTTAAACTTATTGATTTTAGAAATATTTTTTAGTTTTTGTTTCTTTTCTGCAAGATAATCTTCACTATTTTCTGTATATTTATTTTCAGCCCTTAATTTTTGATATGAAACCCATCTTTCTTTAGAAAGCTCTCCCCTAGAAATTGCCTCTTTAACCGCACAACAAGGCTCACTTGTATGACTGCAATTATGAAATTTGCACATATTCGCCAATTCTTCTATATCCGAAAAAGACTTATCTAACCCCTCGTCTATATCCCATAGGCCAAGCTCTCTCATACCTGGCGTATCAATTATCATTCCACCTTGTTTTAGTAAAAATAATTCACGCCTTGTAGTTGTATGTCTTCCCTTATCATCATTACGAAGTCCATTAGTCTCTAAACGACTTTCCCCTAAAAGTCGATTAATTAGTGTGGACTTCCCAACACCTGAAGAACCGATTAATGCCACTGTCTTACCATCTTTAATATAAGGTAGAAGTCTTAAGTATCCATCTTTTTCTACCCCTGATGTTACGACAATATCAGTTCCGAAGGCAACCATTTCAACATAATGTATATACTGATCAAGATCTGAGCATAAGTCTGATTTTGTTAAAACAATTACCGGAGTTGCACCGCTATCCCAAGCAACAGAAAGGTAACGCTCTAATCTTCTTATATTAAAGTCGTTGTTTAAAGACATGCAAATAAATACAGTATCAATATTAGCCGCAACAACCTGCTTAGTATTAGTTGTCCCTGCAGACTTTCTAACAAAAACACTTTTTCTCGGCAAAACCTCGTGTATAACAGCATGGTCTTGCATGTCACCACAATCTATTAATACAAAATCACCAACAGCGGGGAAATCTGATACACTCTTTGCATTATATCTTAGTTTTCCCGATACCTCAGCAAATTGTTCTCCACTTTCACTTACTAAACGATATAGCCCTTTCTCTTGTAGGAGTATTCTCCCTACCTTATAATTCTTACTATATTCTTGTACCAATGTTTCATATTGATTTAAAAGCCCAAATGTAGCCATATTTATTTTTGTCATAATTCTAATCCCCTCTTAGTTTATCGGCAGCGTTATACTGAATAAATCTTTCAATATGAGAATTTAATAACTCTAAAGACCTTTCTTTATTGTCTAAGCTATCCGATATATTTATCAATAAGTAAAGTGGTGCATAAAACTCAAGAGCAAGTTGTTTGGGATCTATATTTTTTAAAACACCCTTAGCTATCATTTCGCGAAATATGTCTTCCATATATAAAACAGGACCTGAAGTAATGCAATTACTATATAAATCCATCATTTCCGCATTTCTATATTGTTCTAACGTCAACATCTTACGAAAATTAGAGGCAAAATCATCCTCTGTCCAAAATATAAATTGAGCAACTGTAAAATTTTTAATGCTATCTATAGATACATTCTCGTAAGAAAGCGCATTAGATTCATACTTTTCCTCTGGCACATCGTATTGTTTTGACCTTTCAGCGTCAATCTGATACATTTTCTCAACTATACTATCAAAAATATCACGCTTATTTTTATAATGCTTATATAATGCCCCCTTAGTTATACCAAGCTTTTCTGCAATACTACTCACTGAAACCGCTTCATAACCGTCCTTTGCAAACAGATGCAGGGCTGTCATTAAAATATTTTCCTTTGTATTTGACATAATATTATTCTCCAATTAGTAAACGATAGTTTACCTTAATTATAGTAAACGAACGTTTACTTGTCAATGCTAATTTTTATCCCCCTCCGCACAAATGTTCCCAACATCTACTGACAAATACTTTATATTACTTAACAACACGCAAAAAGGATGACAGAAATCTGTCATCCTTTTTATTTGTATTTAGCAACTTGCCTTCGTATATATTTTTTATTTTTGTAATTTTTTGTGTTTACAATATAGCGATACAACTATTCCGCCCGAAGATATGCACAAAATTGCAATCAAGATTACAAAGCTACTATTCTCTCCAGTTTCTTGACCTATAGTACTAACGCTTGTATCTGTTGTAGAACCTTCAGAAACCACATTACTATTTTTCACTTGGCCTGAAGATTCCTCATTAATATTGAAATCTGTACTGCACTCTCCATCAATATAGACTACTGTCAATTTGTGTAAACCGGCAGAAAGAGTTTTTAGGAAATCTGCCTTTAGTGTAATAATAGTAGAACCGGAAGCTGCCTCATAATTGTCCTTATCAATTAACACACCGTCAATTTTAACGCCTGTAAACTTGCCAAAATCTCCATTTGCACGGAATGTAAGTGTTCCATCACTGTTTTGTACCCAAGAGCTGTTTGCCCCCTCAATAATTTCATAATTAGATGGTGTTTCCGATGATTTTGGGGTTATAGTCATTACATTCCAGAACCATATAGTTTCTCCGTCCGAATCAAGGCTAATTGATTCAGGATCTATATTCATTAACTCCCCGTTAACATACAATTTAGTTTGTTCACCAAACCTATAATTTTCATTATAACCTTTATTACTTAACTTAAAATATACATTGTAAGTATACTGCTTATCTGCCTCGAAGGAAGTAAGCACCTTTCCCCAACTTCCATCAAAATCACCATAACGTTGGTTCCAGAAATCAGAAGATGTAATTCCGGCATCATCTGTAGTCCAAGCTTCATGGTCAATAATCCAAGTAGCATTGTCAGGGGCTTCTCCTGTGAATACTGGTTTATCACCAACTTCAAAACTACTTGTCACCCCATTTATTTTAATGCTATCAATAATTTCCGGTTGAACAGGCTGTTTCGGGTTAATTGTTTTAAGTGCCGTAGCAAATAGTGTCGTTTCATTTAACCCTAATTGTATACCCTTATTATCAACTACTCTTCCATTTAATTTCATTGTAAAGCCTGCATCAGCTGATGCAAATGTGTATCCGTCTATTGTTTTCAGTTCAATGGAGTACATATATTTTTTGCCGTCTTCAAACTGCATAATTTTTTTCATGGAAGGAGTGTACTTGCTTTCATCAGAGTACCAAAATGCTACAGGTTCAAGGCCATTTGCTGTTTGCTCCATTTCTTCCCAACATTCGTATGCAATTTCATAGTTGGGTGCATTTTCATCTCCTCTTCCCGCTGTTGCTACAGGAGTATCACCTGCATTGTAGGAAAGAGTTGCATTAACGATTTCCACATTATCAATAACATTTTCGCTAGATGGAAGGATAATTCCATAAATACTATACGCAGTTAAGGTAGTACTCATATCCTTAACCTCAAGGTTAATGCTAGTGACCGGTATATTACTGTCATTAAAGTAAACCTTTACATCTTTTTCATCATTAAAGAAATATCCAGAATCAGCCTTTAATATAACATCATAGGAATACTCTTTCCCTGCTTCAAACCGAGTAAATTTCTCATCTTCCGAAAGGTTTGCCATCTTTTCAGCATCAGAGTACCAGTATGCCTTTGTTTCCCACACTCCATTCGGATCTGGTTTATACAATTCTCTCCAACATTCATATGCAATCGTACAATTTGAATTACTATTTGTTATAGTAGCTGTTGCCTGAGGTGTTTCACCTGCAGCATAGTTAGTTTGGGCATTAACTTTAATTTCACTAATTCTTTCATTTGCTGCAAATGTAGTCATTGGCACCATTGACAGAAGCAGGCAAAATACCATCAATAGCGCCAATAACCTTGTTTTCTTCCTCACTTTTCTCATAATAAAAACCTCCTTATCTAATAAAAAATTATTGTATATGCACTGAGTATCCCACAGTGCATATAAAACGTATAATAATATACAATTTTATTATAATTATATATTCCTAAGATTTCCTTATCATTTCAAAATTGTCAATGGCCTCTTAAGAAATTTCGGTGTTGTAAACTAATTTAATATTGTGTAATTCAGTTTGATAAATTCGTATATATTAAAAATTGCATAAACCACTTTATTCTATTTAACAGTAAACAGCAAAAAAGGATGACAGAAATCTGTCATCCTTTTTATTTACATTATAAAGCTTATAATGATTTGTTATTCTTCATCTTCCTTGCGTCTAGTACTTTTTGCAGATAAAACTATTCCGCCAAAAGATACAAACAAGAATGCAACCCAAACCATGAAACTGTTATTGTCTCCGGTTTTTTGGCCCATAGCGTCAGCATCTGAGTTTGCTGCAGCAGAAGTTGTATTACCATCCTCTGTTGAGCTTGCCTGTCCAGCTGTATTGCCATTTTCCGTTTGACTTGATTGTCCATTATTTGTATTGCCGTTTTCTGATTGTCCCGGTGTATTGTTGTTATTATTCTCTGTTTGACCAGGTTGTTCTGAAGCAGCAGCATTAATTACAAAATAAGTATTACAATCTCCATCAGTATATACTACGGTCAATTCATGTCTACCAGTAGAAAGAGTTTGAAGGTATTCTGTTGTTAATGTAATAACAGTAGAGCCTGAAACAGCCTTATAGTTATTGCTATCAATCAATTTACCATCAACTTTAACGCCTGTAAATTTGTCGAAATCTCCATTAGCACGGAAAGTAAGTGTTCCATCACTATTCTTTGTCCAAGAACCATTCGCACCTTCAATAACTTTATAATCAGGTTTTGCTTCTTTTACTGTAAAGTTTGCACTACAGTTATTTTCACCATAGAATAATGTCAATGTATGGTCACCAACATCAAGTCCATTTAAGCAACTTGGTTTTAAAGTAATAACATTAGATTCTGTATCTAGAGTATAGTCAACATCTTTAGCAAGCTCTTTATCACCTATTCTAACTAAGGTTAGCTTATCGAATCCACCATTTACTGTGAATTTAAGTTCTTCATTACTATTCTGGGTCCATTCGCTTCCATTGCCTGCAGTAATTTCACAAGCAAACGGTGCTTCTTGTACATTTAACGTTGAAAAACACATTCCATAGCTTCCATTTTCACCATAGAATAATTTCAATGTATATAAACCAACATCAAGTTCATTTAAGCAACTTAGCTTCAAAGTAATAACATTAGAGTCTGTATCTATAGTATAGTCAACATCTTTAGCAAGCTCTTTACTCTCTATTGTAACTAAAGTTAGCCTATTGAATCCACCTATTACTGTGTATGTAGGTTCTTCATTACTCCCTTTGGTCCATGTTCTACTATATTCAACGAATTCACGCTCAAACGGTTCTTCTTCTTCTTCTACCGTGAAAGTTGCACTACAGTTATTTTCACCATAGAATAATGTCAATGTATGGTCACCAACATCAAGTTCATTTAAGCAGTTTGTTGTCAAAGTAATAGCATTAGAGTCTGTATCTATAATATAGTCAACATCTTTAGCAAGCTCTTTATCACCTATTCTAACTGAGGTTAGCTTATCGAATCCACCTCTTACTGTAAATGTAAGTACTCTACTACTATTTTGGGTCCATTCGCTTCCGTTACCTTCAGTAATTTCACAATTAAACGGTTCTTCTTTTACTGTGAAGTTTGCACTACAGTCTCCATAAATTCCACTTTCTCCGTAGAATAATTCCAATTTGTTATCACCAACATCAAGTCCATTTAAGCAACTTGGTTTTAAAGTAATAACATTAGAGTCTGTATCTATAGTATAGTCAACATCTTTAGCAAGCACTTTATCACCTATTCTAACTAAGGTTAGCTTACTGAATCCACCTTTTACTTGGAATTTAAGTCCATATTGACTACCCATTACCCACTCACTACCATCAACTGCAGTAATTTCGTACTTAGTTTCTCCAATAGTGAAGTTCATTGTAAGTGGTTCATCTGTCCACTTTAACTGAAATTCTATGGTATAATTACCAGAATTAAGACTTTGGAGATATGTATCTGTTAATTGAATAATAGCAATTTCTTGGTCATCATTATACTCTACTGTGTAATCCTTATCTAGTGCAAGCTCAGAATCACCAATTGTAACCTTTTCTATGTATTCGGGTTTACAGTCATTTATTGTAAAACGTACTACTTTAACACTGGCATCATTTGAATTATCTCCGGCATCCTCAGCAAGGACTTTATTTACATCTAAAGCACCAAGGATACTGTTTGCGTTAAAAGGACTTACATTTCTACCGTTCATAGAAACTTTGTTTTTTTCACTGTTTACTTTATAGTCCGGTACTACTGTGAATTTTGTAACACAAGAACCGTCTTTCCCATTCTCGTCTCCGTAGAATAGTGTTAAAGTATGCTCTCCATCCGCAAGTCCCTGAAGGTGGTTTGACTTTATTGCAATCTTACCACCTTCTTGCTTCTCCCAAACGTTATTATTATTATTATTTTCATCATATACAGTATTGTCAATTTTAATAGCTTTTAGGTCATTATTATCACCATTTGCTCCAATGACAATTTCATCTGAGCTATTTCTTGTCCATTTACTGTCAGCACCAAAATTAATATTAATATCAGCTAATTTTTTTTTTACAACGAAGGTTGTCTCGCAACTTCCGCCATCAAGGTATTCTAATACTAATGTATGTTTTTGACCAAGACTATTGTTTGCCTCGTCTTGAGCAAGAAGTTCTTTAAGGTATTTTACTGTTAGTGCAATGTTAGTATCATCAGATAATTGACTATATGTTTTGGTATAATCAGCCAAATTAATTCTCTTACCATCAACCTTAATTTGTCTTAATTTACCATATGCAACATTAGATGCGAAATGAAGACCGTTTTTGTCACTTGCTGTCCATGTACTATCTTGACCTTCAGTAATTTTATACTCTGCTCCTATTTTGAATGATGTCTCACATGTAATCTGTCTGCCTTTTGGTGTCTTATATATTAGTCGTAATATATGACTACTTTCTGTTTGATCGTTAAGGAACTTTTGTGTTAATGTAACAGTACCCTTACCATCACTGTCGGATATTTTACAATCCTCTGTTTCTTTATTGTTTAGTGCTTTGTCATATATTGAGATGCCATCAAATGTTATGGATTTTAAGTTATCAAAATCACGATTTGTCTCGAAAACTATATCGTTGCCGTTCTTTGTCCATAGGGTTATAGGGTTAGTAATTCTGTAAGCTTCTACTACAGCAAAATCTATGCTACAGTCTCCACCATCTATAAATACTAATTTCAATGTATACTTATGATTAGCTGTTTTTTGGTTAAGATAATTCTTTGTTAAAGTAAACGTTTTATTATCTTTGTCGAATAAATATTGAATCTCCTCTTTATTATCAAGGGTGTCTGTATTGTTTTCATCATTTGGATTTCCAAGATCTATAATTGTAACCTCTGATATTTCTCCTATTTGATTATCACAATCAAGTTGGAATTCAAATAAATCCTTTGAGTCCTTCAATCTCCATTCACTGTCTCCAATTGCCTCAATCGAATATCTAGGTAATATTGTGAATGTTGCTTCAGCGGAAGTATCTGCTCCATTTTCTCCATAAAGCAATTTTAATTTATAGTCGCCTTTTTTTAGTGATTGAAGGAAATCTTTTTCTAGTGTAACAGTAGTGTCCTTATGATTTACTGTATAATCACCAATAAAGCAAGCTTGTTCATCACCTTGGACATCATAAACATCTATTCCATCGAGGAATTTGAAGTTACGGTTTGCTTTAAAAGTAAGTCCTTCTTCGCTTCCTTTTTTCCATGAGCCCTTATTACCGTCTTTATCACCAACCTTAATAATTTCATAATTTGGTGCCGGCTTAATTTCGAATTTTAATGAGCAAGCTGCACCAGCTTTATAAGTTACGATAAATTCATGGAGTCCTTTTCCAAGACTATCAAGATATCTCTGTGTGAACTCAAGAGTTTTTCCCGTTGTATTGTAATAAATGTTACCCTTATCAAGATCTTTACCGTCTACTGTAATCTTGTCCAAATCAGTGAAATCGTAGCTTGAAATGAAACGAAGTGGTATGTTACTACTTTGTTTCCAACTATCAATATTTTTGTTCTTTGTATCTTTTTCATAATCTAATTTATACTTACCAACATTGAACGTTGTCTCACAAGTGTTTTTTTCACCTTTAATGATCAACTCCAATGGATAACCGTCTTTTTCGTTGAGGCCCTGTAGATAACCTGGTTCTAGTGTAACTACAAGTTTCTTATTATTATTTAATGCTGCTTTATAGCAAGATGAATTTATTGTCTTGCCATCTACTTTAACATCGTACAATTTACCTTCATCTGCATTTGTTGTAAAAGAAAGACCTTTGATGCTATCTTTCATCCATGTTTTTCCCTTATCAGCATCATCAATTTCGTAATCCTCTACCTTATATTCAGCTACAGCCATTACATATTCAATATAAAGAGTAGTATATTGAATATTATCCTGTATAAGAATATCCGGATCATATTTTGTCCTTGTAAGACCTGATTTTACCTCGTACTTATCAGCAGGGTAGTAATCCTTTATTTTTTGCTCAAGTTTATCAATTTCATCCTGAACGTTTTGCGATTCGCAACTATACGGAATAACATTTTCCGAATATTCTTCTATTGTTTTTGGTGTATCTTTTCCATCTTCGCCAGTACATGTAACAGTTGCTTTACAAACAACATTTGTTAGATAGTTCAAATCAGCTGCAAAAGCAGTCATTGGTACTGTCGATAGAACCAAGCATAGCACCATCCAAAGTGCTATGGCCCTTGTTATCCTCCCTGTTTTTTTCATTAACAAAATCCTCCTTCAATAATAAAAAATGATTTTATTTATGTTCTGCTATAATACAGAACATATTAGAGCGTATACAATACACTGTGTTTATTGTAATATATATCTTTAAACATTTCCTTATTATTTCCAAATTGTCAATGACTTTTCGGAAATATAAGTATTGCAATTTAAATTGAATATTGTATAATAATGTAGAAATAATACTGTAGGAGGAATTAAAAACGTATGATTTTTAAAGATAAGCTCTCCGAATATATAGAATTGTTAGATTGTACCGCAAAGGATTTGTCAGAAAGTTCCGGTCTTTCGGTCGCTACCATAAGCAGATATCGCTCAGGTAAGCGTATCCCGGAAGCAGGTACTAAAAACCTTCTAAATCTTATAGAAGGAATTGTCCGTATAGCTCAAAACAAGCAAATACCCAATGTTACAACGCAGTCTGTATCAAATGCTTTTTCCCCGCTGGTCAAAAAAAGTACAGTAGATATATCTAAACTGCAGGCAAATATCAATACATCGCTAACCGTTTTACATGTCAGTATTTCCAACCTTTCCAGATTCCTAAATTATGATGCATCATACATATCACGCATTAGAAATGGTCAGCGCCAGCCTGCCAACCCGCAGGAATTTGCCTTCGGTATTGCAAGTTTTATCGCTCAACGTTACCAAGACGATTCATATAGAGCAAAAGTCGCAAACTTAATAGGTTGCAAACCGGATCAACTCACAAATTATAATACTTATCAGTCTCTATTTGCAGACTGGCTTACAAACCACACAGGAAACGAAAAAGCTTCCTAAGGTTACACATTCTGTTTGTATAAGCTAATATTTAATATAAGATTGGAATTGGAAGCGGTACTAAGTTAAAAACCGAATCCGCTTTCCGATGTTTATCGTTTCTAGCTAATGCTCAACCACACATGTAAGCCCTACTGATAAATAAAAAATACAAGAGAAAAAGCAAAAATAATATACTACATATCTATCTTGAAAATATGCAAGTTGTTATTATATTTGTCGTTTCTCCCATTTTCTTGACGCCAATTATCCCTAAAAAAGAAAATTTTATAAAAAATACTCTACAAACCGAAATTTGTAGAGTATTTTTTTTATAAACCGAATTTATCCCTTACTTCATTAAAGGAACATACCTCCGGCATATTGTCTAGCGGAGTTCCAATCAACTTATCCATATATGTTCCGGTATACCAACGGCCAAATTTATATCCTAGATAATCAATACGCCCCGCAAGGTGATATCCCATATGCTCATGAAACTGCATACTGTTAAAATCAGAGTATTCGTCCACCGGTAGCGTAATATGTGCAATTGTTTTGATAATATGTTGTTCTTTTAAAATATTTTCTAATAAAAGGTAAAGACTTCTTCCAATACCTCGACCACGAACATCTTTTTTCAAGTAAATACTCATTTCTGCATCCCACGCATACGCTGCCCTCGGGTGAAAACGTCCGGCATATGCATACCCGATTATTTCGCCATCCAACTCGGCAACCAGATAGGGATAAAATTCTAAGGTTTTAGATATTCTGCCCTTAAACTCCTCTAAGGTTGGGACCTCATACTCAAAGGTCAATGAGGAATGCTCTACGTAATAGCTATAAATATTCAGTAAGTCCTGTGCATCGTCCAAAGTAGCTACACGTATATTTATTTTTTTCTCATCCAAAATTCTGCCTTTTATAATAAACACCTCCACAAGTTTTCCCCATTATCAATCTTTAAACAACTTAATTTCAGAAAACATTTTGTGCAAACGGTATTCATCAAACGGAAGATACTCTGCAATCGTAAAACCAACAATATCCGAACATTTCTGAATGCACTGAAATATTTCCGAAAGCTTTTCTATTGTCATTTTTCCTCCACCTGAACCATCTCCGACTAACTCTCGGTTTGCAAAATACGTAGAATGAAAAAGGTGCTCATCAAGTACGTCAATGTCAAAATGAACCAAAACATGATCAAAGTTACTAGCAAATGCTTGAATTTCATCGTTGGAAACAAACTCTTTTGTTTGAACTCTATAATTTATCCCCATATTGTCTAAAAATGCCCGCTGATAATCATGTAATCCTTGCAAACCGACATAGAGGATTTCATTTGGCTTAAACTTTGAATTCTTCATCAAATCAGATAAATCCGAAGCACCGTGTCCTAGTAAAGAGCCCAATACCATTGCATGAACATTCGGGTAGCCGTCTTTTGGTGTCGAAACATCTGGGTGAGCATCAATCCAAATAATACCTATATTCTTGTATTTTCCATGCAAATAATCAAAAGGTGCCTGTGATACTATACAGTTTCCGCCAATAGTAATGATCCTGTCAGGATCCTCCGCTTTAATTTTCTGCATGGCATTTTGAATACCATACAAAACAGATTCTTTTCCATAAATGCCATTTATTATATCTTCTTCTTTTTCTGTTGGTGGTTCAATATCAACACGAATAAGTTTTTGATTTTTATTCTTTGGCAAAATATGTGCCATTAAATTTGCACCGAAATAATATGTGTCTAATCCTCCACTTACATAGTCAGGATATAATAATCGAATTGTTTTCATAGTATTACCTCCGCAAATTACCTTGATCTGTACTTTTCCTTACTCTAAAGAATAGCAATTTCATCATGATATTACCCTTTTACAAAAGTTATTATTCATCTAAAATAGCACAAAACATCCTAAATTTATTTAATCCAAGTCAAGAACATATAATAATGAATCGCGGTCAGGATAAACATAGGAAATTGGAAGATGCTCAACATCTGTTTTATGAAATCCAGCATTTTCGTAAAACTTATGTGATGCACACGCAACTGAAGGAGTGTCCAAGATAATATGTTTAACCTTTGCATTCAATGCGTATTCCAGTAACTTTTTATACAAAGCTAAACCAATTTTCTTTGAACGATATTCTGATTTCACAAAAAATTTTTTCAAAATTGCACAATCATTTTCTTTCATCATCAGTCCAATAGTCCCGATTACCTCTTCGCCAAGCTTGGCGATCCAAAACTCTCCGCCGTTTTGTTGATAACTACTTTTAATGTCCTTTAAATCCGGTTGTTCCTCTAAGGACAAATTTATTTTCGCTTCATTATTCTGAATTGATAATATAAGTTTGGTGATTTCATCGTCATAATTACCCTGATATTTTTCTATCTCTACCTGCATTTGCTGTAACCCCCTATCTTATATTTGTAGTTTATAAGATCGTCAATCACATTTATGATACTGCCCTTTGAAAAAAGGATCTCTCCTCTCTCAAAGGCCACAACCACCAGTAATTTGTTTATATCATTTGTTACGGACAATATCCAGTTTTATCTGCCTCTGTTATTTCTCGAATTACTTTACAAGGGACTCCTGCTGCAACCACATTCGCCGGGATATCCTTTGTAACTACACTCCCAGAACCAATAATTGTGTTATCCCCTATGGTCACTCCTTGATTTATATGGACCCCTGCTCCAATCCAAACATTATTTCCGATTTTAACAGGTTTTGCGTAGCATGCTCCATTAATACGTTCATACGCATCTGTCGCATGGTTAGAAGTATAAATTCCAACTCTTGGTCCAAAAAGTACATTATCCCCAATCTCAATACCGCCACCATCCAGCATAATGCAGTCAAAATTTGCGTAAAAATTATTTCCAATGGATATGTTATAACCAAATTCGCATCGAAAATTTGGTTCAAAATGAACTCCTTTACCCACAGATTTCAAAAATTTTCTTAAAATAGACTCCCTTATTTCCGATGGTTTTCCAAAACTTGCATTATACTCATTTGTCAAAAACACTACACTTTCACGTGCGGCTACTAATTCATCAGTTAAATCATTATACATTTTTCCACTTAATATAAGTTGCTTTTGTTCATTTAAATTCATAAATTATTTTCCTCCTGCAAATTTTGATTACACAGTATCCTTAAAAACCAAAGTTTATAACGCTGTCCAATGGTAAGCAATTTCCGGGAACCCGTCACCAACATAGACAATCCCGCATTTGGTGAATCCATTCTTTTCGATTAGCCTTTGCATTATTAGATTATCAGCATGGGTATCTATTCTGATATTTGGAGAAATACCCTTACAATAATCCATTGCACATTGAAATAAACCATGTACTTTTCCATCACCAGCTATTCTATGGATTGTAACATATGGTTCATCATTCAGCCAACTGCCATTTTCAATGTATTTATAGTTTGGCTCTATACCTTGTAATAATGCGAATACTCCATGTATACCACTTTCATCGTATATTACTTTACAAATGTTTTTTCTAATATCCGATTTAATCAAACCAGGATTTGGATAAGCATGTGCCCATTGGTCAGGATTTCCCGACCGAATCATGTAATCTTGAGCATACTTGTATATTTTCATAATTTGTTCAAAATCAGCTTCCGTTGCATCCCTTAAACAAAGCATATATGTCCCTCCAAATTTCTACTTGTATTCCTCTTTATTCTAAGAATGGGCGATCCCATATTTATAGGTTCGCCCATTAATTCTTAATTATATAATTCCTAGCAAAGCTTTGCGCCTGCCGGGATATGATTGTCTACCATCAAAAGATGAAGCTTTTCTTCTCCTTCTTCACTGTGAACAGCACTGATAAGCATACCACAAGATTCAATACCCATCATAGCTCTCGGTGGAAGGTTTGTGATAGCAATAAGTGTTTTTCCGATTAATTCTTCAGGTTCATAATAAGCATGAATACCGCTTAAAATTGTCCTGTTTTCACCTGTACCGTCATCCAGAGTAAACTGTAAAAGTTTTTTAGACTTCGGAACTGCAACACAATCAAGAACCTTTACAGCTCTAAAATCAGATTTAATAAAAGTATCAAAGTCAACAAAATCTTTAAATAATGGCTCTATTTCTACTTTAGAGAAATCAATTTTCTCAGGCTCAGCTTTAGGCTCTTCCTGACTTCCAGAATTTACATCAATTCTTTTATTTGTATCATTCAAAGGTCTCATTGTTGGGAATATGATTACGTCTCTAATTGATGCACTATCTGTTAGAAGCATTACTAATCTATCGATTCCCATACCCATACCGCCTGTTGGTGCCATACCATATTCCAAAGCTGTTAGGAAGTCTTCATCGATCATATTTGCTTCATCATCACCTGCTTCTCTAAGCTTCATTTGGTGAACAAATCTTTCTCTTTGATCAATTGGATCATTAAGTTCGGAATATGCGTTAGCTAATTCACGTCTTGTTACGAAAAGCTCAAATCTTTCTACAAGTTCAGGTACATCTTTTTTACGCTTTGTAAGTGGTGAAACCTCAACCGGGTAATCATATATAAATGTTGGTTGAACAAGATTTTCTTCTACCTTTTCTTCAAAGAATAGATTCAATATATCTCCCCATGTATGGTGGTCTGCATATTCAAGTTTAAACTTGTCTGCATACTCTTTTGCCTTTTGAGTGTCACCAATAAATTCGCCAAAATCTATATTTGTATATTGTTTAACAGCGTCAATCATTGTAATCCTTCTGAATGGTTTAGAAAGATTTATTTCCTCACCTTGGTAAGTAATTACTTCGCTACCGCATACAGCCCTTGCACATTCATTAATTAAATCTTCAGTTAAATCCATCATGCCATTATAGTCTGTGTATGCTTCGTAAAGTTCAATAGTAGTAAATTCCGGGTTATGCTTTACAGACATGCCCTCATTTCTAAACAAACGACCTATCTCATATACCTTTTCCATTCCGCCTACTATTAAACGCTTTAGGTATAATTCCGGAGCAATTCTCAAATATAGATCTATATCAAGGGTATTGTGGTGAGTTGTGAAAGGTCTTGCAGCTGCCCCACCAGGTATTGTATTAAGCACAGGGGTCTCAACTTCTATAAATCCTAAATCATCAAGATGCTTTCTTATTGTTTTAATAATAATACTTCTCTTGATAAAGGCATCCTTAACTTCAGGATTCATAATAAGGTCTACATATCTCTGGCGATATCTTAGGTCTGTATCCTTTAAGCCATGGAATTTTTCCGGTAAAGGTAGCAACGATTTAGAAAGAAGTTGAACACTTTTTGCATGTACAGAGATCTGTCCTCTTCTTGTCTTAAACACAAATCCAGTTACTGATACGATATCTCCGATATCCCATTTTGAAACTTTCTTATAGACATCCTCGCCCAAGTCATCTATTTTTAGGTAAACCTGTATTTTCCCGCTTTTATCATGTATATCCATAAAAGCTGCCTTACCCATATCACGGAAACTCATAATTCTTCCGGCAATCGATACGTCCTTGTTTTCAAGTTCTTCGAATCTCTCTTCTATTTCCTTTGCCATTGTATCTCTATTGCATACAGTGATTTCAAAAGGATCTTCTCCGCATTCTTTTAATGCAGCAAGCTTTTCACGTCTTATTTTTAAAAGCTCGTTTAAACTATCTTGACCATTCATTTCAACATTTTCTTTTTTGTTTTCGCTCATCTTTATTTCCCCTCTAATTCATTTAAAAGACGGACAGAATAGCCTTTGCTTCTGCCCGCCGCATAAATATAAGTTTATCTGGATATTTCTAATACTTCAAACTCAATAACTCCTGCCGGTGCTTCAACCTCTACCTTATCACCAACACTGTGTCCTAGCAAAGCTCCCCCAATTGGAGACTCATCTGATATTAATCCATTATCCGGGTCTGATTCATTAGATCCAACAATTCTATAATCGCAAATTTCATCAAACTCAACATCACGGATTTTAACCTTTGAACCTACATGGATATTTTCTGTACTAATTTCATTTTCATCTATTATAGAAACATTTTTAAGCATTGTCTCTATTGATAGAATTCTTGATTCAAGTATAGCCTGATCATTTTTAGCTTCATCATATTCACTGTTTTCCGATAAATCCCCAAATGATAAAGCAACTTTTATTTTTTCTGCTATCTCTTTTCTTTTTACTGTTTTTAATTCTTCTAGCTCGTCTTTGAGCTTTTTTAGACCTTCTTCAGTTAAAAAAACTTGCTTAAGCATATATAAAACCACCTTTTTAGTGTGTAAATTTCGGTATAACAATAGTATTATATTAAACACAAATTGATATGTCAAGCCAATATTTTCAAATCTATAGATTTAATGCTATTATCTTTTATATCTTCTTTTATTTTTAGCCTTTTGCCTATTTTGTATTGCTACTAAAAATGCGTAGGAAACAAATAATATTACTATTAAAATAACAAGTGCGATAAATATTTTAGATGTAACTATCTTATTTGCCAGTGCAATCGCATATAAAAGCTGGCTCCTTTGAACCGTTTCGCCGGAAACAACATTGATAGTTGCTATCTGTTCATTGGCATAATATAATGTTGCCGTTCCAACCTTTTCGCCCTCTTTTATCGGGGCCTCTATTTCGTCAGGGTAATCCTTAACAACTTGAATACTGGAAATTTCAACATCAATCGGTAACACCGCAGACAAATCCTTTTCCGGCTGTAGCATTACCTTATCCTTTTTATATGCATATTTAAGATTTGATTCTCCTATCGGCTGTTCAGACTTAAGTACTGTTTTTATTTCAAGATTTTTAAACGCCCACATATACAAAGTCTTCGAATCTACCATTGCACCGTTTATATCATTTTTATTCTTTGAATCTATCGGTGCGCCCATAGCAACACATAAATAGGTATATCCTCCCTTAATAGCTGTAGATACTAAGCAATATCCCGCTTCATCCAACTGACCTGTTTTTATACCTTTTGCATATCTATAATAATAACTGCCACCATTTATAGGGTCTATAAGTGAATTAGTTGTTACAAGTGGCCACTCATCGTCTAAATCATAAGATACTGTTTTATTAGATATTTCGCTAAAATATGGCATTGTTAAGGCGTACTTAGTTATTTTAACCATATCATTTGTTGTTGTGTATTGTTTTGCATCATACAAACCATGAGGATTTACAAAGTGAGTATTGTCACAACCTAAATCTTGAGCTTTTTTATTCATCATATTCACAAATTCAGAAGTATTTCCGCCTGTAACATAATGAGCAAGTGCTAAGGCCGCATCATTACCTGAGGATATCATTAACGCATTAAGTAATTGGTAGGCAGAGTAAGTCTCTCCTTCCTTTATATTGGATATTAAACTATCGGTACCCTTTAATTCTTCTATCACATCTGGGGATATAGCTATTTTGCTACCCTCTAAATCATTTACATTTTCAGCTACTATTATATATGTCATTATTTTTGTAATTGATGCCGGGCTTCTTTTCATATCAGGATTTTTTTCATACACTGTAGAATCCGTATCTAAGTTAACAAGTGATATTGACTCGCTTGTTGTATTAAAATCTATATTAAATGTCGCAGCACTTGCAGAAATAGGAGACATCACTCCTAAAATCATCATCAGTGCCGACAATGATATTGCTAATATTTTTCTCATAGATATTTCCCCTTTGATGTGTTATTATAAAAGTAATTAACTAGTATAAGTTTACCCTATATTTACCTTAAAGGCAAATAATATTTAGTATAAATAAGGATAGAGGAGTCAATTATAAATGATTTATATAACCGGAGACCTTCATGGTGAAATAGAACGATTTGACGATAAACGTATTAAAAAGCTAAAAAAAGATGATTATCTCATCGTATGTGGTGATTTTGGATTTATTTGGGATGGAAGTGCAGAGGAAAAACGGACATTAACTAAGTTAGCAACCAAAAAATTCACCATATTATTTATAGATGGTAAGCACGAAAACTTTGATTTATTAGAGAGCTATCCTGTTGTCGAATGGCATGGCGGCCAAACCCATAAAATCGCAGAAAATATATATCACCTTATGCGTGGGCAAATTTTTGATATTGAAGGAAAGAAAATTTTAGCTTTTGGCGGTGGCGAAAGTCCCGATAAGGAATATCGTCTTAGTGCAGGAACATGGTGGGAACGTGAACTACCAAATATTAACGAAATGAAACAATGCCTTGCAAACTTAGAAAATGTAGATAAAGAGGTCGACTATGTTATCACACACGAACCTCCATTAGATATTAAAAAACTTATCGATAGAGGGCATGACTCTATTAACACACTTGAAAGCTTTTTAAATCAACTCCAAAGAAAACTACGCTTTAAAAAATGGTATTTCGGATGTATGCATATCGACAGAAAGATAACCTCAAGACATCAAGCGGTATTCTCTGATGTTATCCCGGTTGAAGCCCCTGTTAAAAAAGGATTTTTTAGACGATGAAAATTTTGCATACTTCCGATTGGCACCTAGGGAAAACATTGTGCAAGCATTCCCTGATTGAAGATCAGCAATATTTTATTGAAAATAACTTTTTCCCCACTATCGAAAGGGAAAAACCGGATCTTATTATTATAGCTGGGGATGTCTTCGACAGGGCTGTTGCCCCAATAGAGGCTATTAACATATTCAATAATGTTTTGTACAAAGTAAGCCATGATTATTCCACCCCGCTTGTAATAATATCAGGCAACCATGACAGCCGTGAGCGTATGGCAGTTGGTGCTGAATTATTAAAGGATCAAAATATTTATATATCAAATTCTATAGATTCATTCTTCAAACCTATAACCATCAAAAAAGACTCAGAAAAAATAAATATATACACTCTTCCATTTTTTGATTATACTGAGGCCGCCCACTATTTTGGTGATGAGTCTAATATATCATCATTAAGTGATGCTTTTTCATGTCTTACAGAAAGGTTAAAGGATAATTTCGATAACAATGCCTTTAATATTTTAGTCTCGCATTGTTACATAAATGGTTGCTCATTATCCGGTTCTGAATCTTCTATATACATAGCACAAACAGAAGAAGTAAGCTATAAATTGCTCGATATGTTTGATTATATCGCCCTAGGACACTTACATTCTGCTCAAAAGGCCGGAAATAAAGGATATTATTCCGGATCACCCCTTTCATACTCATTTTCCGAAAAAAGCTTTAATAAATCTATGATTTTAGTTGAGACTTATGGTAAAAGTTTTGATCTTTCACACATAGACATATCCCCACTCAGAAAAGTTCGTACATTAAAAGGCAATTTTAAAGATATCATCGAAATCGGGAAAAATCATCCATCTGATGATTATATTTGCGTACATTTAAGCGATAATTCTCCCATTTATATGCCCATTGAACAACTAAAAGTATATTTTCCTAATATTATTACAGTATCTGCCGATTGGATAAACAATGCCGCACAAAATTCCGATACATTAGATGAAATCCCGCCCCTAAACTTAAAACTTAATGAAAAGGATCTATTTTGCCAATTTATAGAACAAATCTGTGGCGAAGATGTGTCAGAAAGCGATCTAGAAAACTTTGACTGTGTCTTGTCTAGATTAAAAGAGGATGAGGAATAATGAAACCACTTTACATTACAATGCAGGAATTCGGAGTATACCGCAAAAAGCAGACAATAAGTTTCGAAAATTTTAAAGACTGCAACATATTTTTAATCACCGGACCTACCGGTAGCGGAAAAACAACCATATTAGACGCTATTTGTTTTTCTCTATATTGCCGTGCAACCGGAGGAATAAGAACATGGGCTGAAATGCGTTCTACTTCCGCTGAAAAGTCATCCCCTACAATTGTTGATTATGTATTTATGCTTAAAGGCAAAAAATATCGATTCAAACGGCTTTTAAAAATTCATACCGTACGTGGGTCAGGACGTGAAGAAGTTCGTTATGAAAGCTCTTGCTATATCGAGAAAAATGGTGAGTGGGAACCAATCATCACAAGCGGAGAAAATAAAGTAACAGAATATGCAAAAGAGTTAATAGGACTTGACTGCGACCAATTTTCTAAAGTTATAATACTACCACAAGGTGAATTTAAAGACCTTATTTTGTCAAGCACTAACGAAAAGGAAAAAATATTTCAAAGCCTCTTTATGACTGACAAATGGGGAAAAATAGCGGAAACTGCCTCTACTTTAACACGAGAAACAGCGACAAAACTTCAGCAGTACGAGACCCAAAAGAAAGCACTTTTGTCTAATTTTGAGGTTAATTCTATCGAGGAACTTTTAAAATTAAGGTCCGAAATAAAAATCAATTATGAGAATAGCATCAATAGGCTCGAAACCCTTGAAAAAGAACAATCTGAACTTTCGGAAAAAATAGACCTGCTAAATAAAATCAATGAAAGTCGTAAACAGCTAAAAGAACGGCAAGAATCTTACAACAGTGCACTCAAAAGCTTTGAGGAAGCATCTATTTTATTAAATAAATCAAATACACAGTATGAAACTATACAACAACTTGAAAATGAAAACGAGCAACTAAAAGATAAGGCTGATTCCCTTCTAAAACTTTCAAACATATATAAAAGCCTAGATGATATAACTGTGAAAATTTCGGATACCGACATAAAAATTAAAAATAGTAAGAACATTGAAAAAGACTTAAGTGAAAGAATAGTCGAAAATGAGGTATCTATCAAAAAAGGTGAAAATTATATACATAATACCTATTTAAAAATCAATGAACTTAAAAAACTCATGCCCAAAAGGGAAAATCTTAAAAATATAATCAATGAGTACGAAAAACTTAACAAATTAAAAAAAGACATTGAAATATATAAAGAACAATACACTAAACACTACAAAAAAGTTGAAACGGCTAAGAAAACCGTAGATTCGTTAAAAAGAAATTTAGATGCTCTATTAAAATCTCTTGAGTTAAATGCTGCATACTCCCTTGCATTAAAGCTTAAAGATGGCGAAATGTGCCCTGTATGCGGTTCGAAGTATCATCCATCACCTATGAAAGCACCTAGTAATTGCCTAATTGCAAGCAAAGACGACATTGACACCTTGAAAAGCACAATAAATAAAGAAGAAAGTAACCTTTTAGATATCCAAGAGCAATATAACGAATCTTGTACATTATATAAATCAAAACTTCAAGAATACAACGACCAAGAAAAACTATGCAATGACTTCAACTCAAATAAAGAATCAGCAGAAAATGACATTGCAAATATTAATTCTCAAATTAACAGTATCGAATACGAACAAAAAAGACTACCGGCTTATGAAAGACGTTTAGAAAGCTTAAAAAAAGAAAAGGCTTCACTTTCCGAGCAGTCTACAAAATTAATAGCAGAACTTGCACGTCTAAATCAAGATTTAAAAAATCTAAAAAACGAAGAGTCTAAGCTTAAAACTGAACTCCAAAAGTTTAATATTTCTGCCGATCAAGCCAAAAGAGAATTATCAACAATTAATTCAAAAATTGTTGATAATAAAAGTCGCACATTATCTATTCGTAAAAACCATACTGAGGCTGTCGGTAATGCCGAACGAGCAAAGGCCAATTTAGATAATTCCAAAAAACTGTTGAACGATGAAAAAGCAAAAAACGAAACCTTGGAACTCAAAATCAACTTTTCTGATTATAACCTTGATAAACTTGAAATCTCAAAAAGCGAAAAAGAAAGATTAACTAAAGAACAAACTCAAAAAATTGGTGAACAAAAGCAACAATTTCAACACATAAACAGCGTTTACGAGAATCTTACATTGTTGGAAAAAGACTTAAAAAAGTCCAGTGATAGATACTCGGGCATGGCTCGAATATCTTCGTTAATGAATGGAACCAACCCTTTAAAAACACCTATAAAAATATTTGTACTTGGTATGGCACTTGACAACGTATTGAGTTTTGCAAACATATATCTTTCAAAACTTAGTAATCAGCGTTATAGCCTTAGTAGGGTAAAAGAAAAAATCGTCTCAAGGGGATATAACGGTTTAGATTTAGAAGTTTTTGACGCACATCTAGGTAGTGCACGACCTGTTGGTACTCTTTCTGGTGGTGAACTGTTCCTGGCTTCATTAGCGTTGGCATTTGGACTTTCTGACGCTGTGCAAAGTTATTGTGGTAATGTTAGAATTGATTCTATATTTATTGATGAAGGCTTTGGCTCACTTGATCAAAGTACACTCAATACAGTCATGTTATCATTAAATCAAATACAACAAAAGGGAAGGCTTATCGGCATAATATCTCACGTTGAGGAATTAAAACAACTCATTCCCAACCATCTAAGCGGTACTCCAAAATAGATAAAACAAGACATATATTCTTAAAATTATCAACATATCTCAGTTTATAAAACAGTCCCTTTCCATTCTAAGCTCTGCATATTTTCTATTTAACAATATCTTAACGCTACAAAAAGCCCTTTAAACTACTTAATAGTTTAAAGGGCTTCCTTATATCATCAATCAAACACTATATTAGCTCGATAATTACCATTTCAGCTGCGTCTCCACGGCGAGGACCTAACTTGTTTATACGAGTATATCCACCGTTTCTTTCAGCATATTTTGGAGCAATTTCATCAAAAAGCTTCTTTACAACATCTTCTTTTGTGATAAAAGCAAGAGCCATACGCTTATTGTGTAAATTGTTTTCCTTTGCTAATGTAATCATTTTCTCGGTTAAAGAACGAACTTCTTTAGCACGAGCCAATGTGGTTTCAATTCTACCATTTTCAAGTAAGAAAGTAACCATAGCTCTTAGCATTGCGGTTCTATGAGCAGTGTCTCTTCCGAGCTTTCTTGTTCCTGGCATCGAAAATATTCACTCCTTTACCTTTGTCAACCAAAGATTTTATTCTTCCTCTCTTTGGAAATCAAAACCTAAAGCTCTAAGCTTTTCCATGACTTCTTCAAGAGATTTACGTCCCAAGTTGCGAACCTTCATCATATCATCCTCAGATTTATTGACTAAGTCTTCAACTGTATTAATACCGGCACGTTTCAAGCAGTTAAATGAACGAACAGATAAATCCAATTCTTCAATTGTCATATCTAATACCTTTTCATTTGGCTTATCATCAGTTATAACCATGATTTCAGAATCATAGTCCTTTTCTGATAAATCAACAAAAAGATTTAAATGCTCTGTAAGTACCTTTGCAGCAAGCGATACCGCTTCCTGAGCGTTGATTACACCGTTTGTCCAAACTTCTAAAGACAACTTATCGTAGTCTGTAATTTGACCTACACGAGTATTTTCAACATTATAGTTCACCTTTAAAACAGGTGTATATATTGAATCGATTGGTAAAATACCGATAACTTTTTCTTCCATCAATTCTTTATTGCGTTCTGAAGAAACATAGCCTCTGCCTTTATTCAAGGTTAACACAGCGTTAAACTTTGCACCCTCGTCTAAAGTTGCAATATGTAATTCAGGATTTAAAATCTCTACATCACTATCGCACTTAATCGATCCGGCTGTAACTTCACAAGGTCCAACAGCGGAAATTTCTACTGTTTTTTCCTCGTCGCAGTTTAATCTTGCAGTAAGACACTTGATATTTAAGATAATTTCTGAAACGTCTTCTTTAACACCCGGGATTGTCGAAAATTCGTGAAGCACCCCTTCTATTTGAACAGAAGACGCTGCAACACCCGGTAATGATGAAAGAAGGACTCTTCTTAGGCTGTTGCCCAATGTATTACCAAAACCTCTTTCAAGTGGCTCAACTACGAATTTACCGTATCTTCCATCATCAGATAGAATTTCGGTTTCTATTCTGGGTTTCTCTATTTCTATCACTAATAGTCCTCCTTGACATTATGAGCAATGTCATATCTTTATCTCGACTTAACGCCGGCATTATTTGGAGTACAACTCAACTATTAATGTTTCTTGGACTGCTAGGTCGATATCTTCTCTTTCCGGAACTGCAACAACCTTAGCTTCCAAAGAATCATTATTAGATTCAAGCCACTTTGGAACCGGTCTTGAAGCATTAGCTTCCAAGATAGATTTAATTTTTTCGTTTGAACGGCTCTTCTCGCAAATAGAAATAACCTCGCCCGGCTTTGTTAGATAAGAAGGAATGTCTACTCTTCTCCCGTTAACTTGGAAGTGTCCATGAACAACCAATTGTCTTGCTTCTGCTCTTGAATTAGCCCAACCTAGACGATAAACAACGTTGTCTAGTCTTGATTCCAATATTGAAAGCAAAGCTTCACCGGTTTTTCCCTCTCTTTTTTCTGCCAATTCATAATAATGTCTGAATTGACTTTCTAATACTCCATAGTAACGTCTTGTCATTTGCTTAGCTCTAAGCTGTAATCCGTACTCTGAAGGTTTCTTTCTTAATTGACCATGTTGGCCTGGAGCATATGATCTCCTTGAAACTGAACATTTATCTGAATAGCATCTTTCGCCTTTTAAGAAAAGCTTTTGACCTTCTCTACGGCAAAGTCTGCATACTGCACCTGTATATCTTGCCATTTTACTTTACACCTCCTGTAATATAACTATTAGACACGTCTTCTCTTTGGAGGACGGCATCCGTTATGAGGAATCGGAGTGACATCTTTAATCATGCTCACTTCTAGTCCTGCTGATTGCAATGCACGAATTGCTGATTCGCGTCCTGAACCTGGGCCTTTAACATAGACCTCTACTGTTTTCATTCCGTGTTCCATTGCTGCTTTTGCTGCTGTTTCAGCTGCTGTTTGAGCTGCAAACGGAGTAGACTTTCTTGAACCTCTAAAGCCCAATTCTCCTGAGCTTGCCCAAGAAACAGCATTGCCCTGAACATCTGTTATTGTAACTATTGTATTATTGAAAGTGGATTGAATATGTGCAGCTCCACGTTCAATATTTTTGCGTTCACGGCGTCTGCGCACTGCGGTTTTTTTGCCGGCTTTTTGTGCTGCCATTTATGAATTCCTCCCTACTTATTTTTTCTTGTTAGCCATTGTCTTTCTTGGTCCCTTACGAGTTCTTGCGTTTGTTTTTGAACGTTGACCTCTTACTGGTAGACCTTTACGATGGCGAACGCCTCGATAGCAACCTATTTCAATAAGTCTCTTTATGTCGAAAGCTATATCTCTTCTAAGATCACCTTCAACTCGACAGCTGCGATCGATATATTCTCTTAGCTTTGAAACATCATCCTCTGTAAGATCTCTTACACGAGTATCCGGATTTACTCCGGTTGCTTTAATGATGTCACTTGCAGTTTTACGACCAATACCATAGATATAAGTTAGTCCTATTTCAACTCTCTTATCTCTTGGCAAATCAATACCTGCTATACGTGCCATACTGGTTGCACCTCCATAATTTCTTTACATCTTAACCTTGACGTTGTTTGTGTTTTGGGTTTTCGCAGATTACCATGACTTTCCCTTTGCGTTTAATGACCTTGCATTTTTCGCAAATCTTTTTTACAGAAGGTCTGACTTTCATTTATATGCCCCCCTATTGTATAAAACCTTACTACTTTATTTTGTACGCCATGTGATACGACCACGAGTTAGATCGTATGGCGACATTTCTAATACTACTTTATCACCCGGTAAAATTTTAATATAATTCATTCTTAGTTTACCGGAAATGTGAGCAAGTATCTCTTTACCGTTTGGAAGCTCTACCTTAAACATTGCGTTTGGTAGTGCTTCTTTTACTGTGCCTTCAATTTCGATAACATCTTGCTTTGACAAAACAATAACCTCCCTTTGCAAAACTCTTCCAAGGCTTATTTATAAAACTGCCTTAATGCCTTACGGATTTTACGATTGGTTTCTAAATTTTCTTCTCCTAAAATTGTATTAGTAGGAGAAAGATGTTTAAACTTCTTTTTTTTAGTTTTTTCCAGCAAGCGACATTTGCCGTCGCTAATAAATGCATAATCATTTTCTGTGTTAATAACTGCAAAGAAGCCACCTTTATCGTGTCCTGCAGAAGAACGAACAACTAGTCCCCTTACAATCTCCATAGAAAGCCCCCTAATCAGCCAATGTAAGGATGAGTGGACCATCCTCTGTGATTGCAATGCTGTGTTCAAAATGCGCCGATAGTTTTCCGTCTACTGTTACAGTAGTCCATTCATCATCAAGTATTTCTACTTCATAGCTACCCGCATTTATCATTGGTTCGATAGCAATTGTCATTCCCGGGGTCAATCTGACTCCTCTACCCGGTTTACCGAAATTGGGAACACTGGGATCTTCATGTAGCTTCGCACCTACTCCGTGTCCTACGAAGTCTCGCACAACCGAGTAGTTGCGTGCCTCGGCATACTTTTGAATAGTTGAAGCTATATCTCCTATTCTTGAACCTTTTTGAGCAGCCTTTATTCCTAAAAGCAAGCTTTGATAAGTAGTGTCTAAGAGGTTTCTTGCTTCTTTGCTTATATCTCCACAAGGGAAAGTAAAAGCATTGTCTCCATGGAAACCATTGAAACAAGCTCCGACATCGATACTAACGATATCCCCCTCTTTTAGAACACACTTTTCACTAGGTATGCCGTGGATGACCACATCATTTACAGATATGCAAGCGCTAGCAGGAAAACCACCATAATTTAAAAATGATGGTCTTGCGCCCTGGCTTTCAATATAATTACGAATAATTTTATCTATTTGCTTGGTTGTTACACCTGGCTCAACAGCTTTTCCTGCTAATTTAAGGGCATTTGCAGAAATTCTGCCTGCTTCCTTCATCACAGAAAGTTCTTTATCTGTTTTTAATATAATCATATATTATGCCTCTAATGCTTTAATAATAGCTTTAGTTGTGCTATCAATATCTTTTTCATTTTCTACCACAAAAAGCTTACCTTTTTGTCGATAAAAATCTTTAAGTGGTGCTGTTTGATCATTATATACCCTTAAACGCTCTTTTACAGTATCCGGATGATCATCTTTTCGTTGAACAAGGGTACCTGCACATTTGTCACAAACACCTTCATTCACAGGTTTCTTGTGAACTAAATTATAGCTTGCGCCACATTTTTCGCAGACACGGCGTCCAGATAATCTTTCGATAATATCCTTTTCAGGTACTTCGATGTCGATTACCTTATCGATATCAATCCCCATTTTATCCAGCGCCTCGGCCTGAGGAATTGTTCTCGGGAAACCATCTAAGATATATCCGTTTTTACAATCTTCATTATTCAAACGATCTTTTATAATTTCGATAACAACTTCATCGGGAACAAGCTTACCGTCGTTTATGTACGATTTTGCCTTTTCTCCAATCTCAGAACCGCTTTTCAACGCTTCACGAATAATATTTCCTGTAGATATCGCTGGGATAGAAAGGTGATCACAGAT
This sequence comes from uncultured Eubacteriales bacterium, assembly GCA_934464585.1. Lineage (GTDB taxonomy): Bacteria > Bacillota > Clostridia > Oscillospirales > Acutalibacteraceae > CAKSJY01. Next base: position 53,237 of record CAKSJY010000001.1, on the reverse strand, counting down.
TCTTTCAGCCTGTGTACCCTTTCCTGCACCCGGTGCACCCAACAAAATAATTTTCATTAATGAATCCCCTCTTTACTTAAACTATTAATCTAAGAAACCTTTGTAATGACGCATCATCATTTGAGATTCCATTTGCTTAACAGTTTCAAGCGCAACACCAACTAGAATTATCAATGAAGTTCCACCCAAAGACATATTCTGCATACCGGTTGTTGCACCAAATATAATTGGTAACAATGCGATGAATGCTAGGAATAAAGCACCGATTAAAGTGATTTTAGATAAAACCTTTGATATAAATTCTGCTGTTGGTTTTCCTGGTCTTATTCCAGGAATTGTTCCATTGTTTTGACGAAGATTATTCGCCATTTCTATTGGATTATATTGTATTGCAACATAGAAATATGCAAACATTATAATCAATAGGAAGTATACTATAGAGTATACCCATCCGCCTGATGAACAAGCATCTAATATTGTTTTCCAAACTCCTGTCGGATTGACAAAAAGATTGATAGTATCAGGTATTGACAAGAATGTGCTTGCAAAGATGATAGGCATTACTCCTGCCAAACCAACCTTTATCGGTATATGGCTGTTTTGACCACCATACATTTTTCTTCCGACAACACGCTTAGCATATTGAATCGGAATACGTCTTTCCGCATCGTTCATAAATACAATAACAACAATAACTGCTAAGAAAAGTACTATAAATAGCGGTACTAAGAAATAGTATTTTCCGTTTGATGCAGGGCTCTCCATTGCTAGATTGAAGTAAGCTACCAATTTTCCAATCATTGTAGGCATTCTTGATACGATACCTGCAAATAATAGTATTGAAATTCCATTTCCAACACCATATTGATTGATTTGTTCGCCCAACCACATCATCATAGCTGTTCCTGCAGTGAAAACCATAATTATAACAATGGCAGTAAATACTGCTTCGCCACCATTTGTATACATTACAATTGATTTACCTTCGAACTTACTGTTTCTTAAGTAGAAATAGTATCCTGTTCCTTGGATAAGACCTAAAACAACTGTTGCATATCGTGTTATAGTTGCAATTTTCTTTCTTCCCTCTTCGCCTTCTTTAGCCATTCTCTCTAAAGGAGGAATAGCAACTGCCAACAACTGCATAATGATCGAAGCATTAATATATGGTGTTACTGACATAGCGAAAAGTGTAGCATTTGCGAAAGCACCACCGGAAAGCGTATTTAAATATGCTAGCATATTTCCGCTTTCATTAACGCTTTCCATTAGACCTTGTAACGCTGACACATTCAAAAACGGTACCGGTATTACAGCACCGATTCTAAATACGATTATTACTAAAAGTGTAAATAGGATTTTTTTTCTTAATTCGGGAAGTCTCCATGCGTTCTGAATTGTTTTTAACAATTAGATCACCTCTGCTTTTCCGCCCGCTGCTTCAATTTTGGTTTTTGCAGATTCAGAAAAAGCAGCAGCTTTAACGATTAAGTTCTTTTCTAACTTTCCATTTCCAATGATCTTGATACCGTCATACTCTTTTTTGGTTATACCGGCTTTAATAATAGCAGCTGCATCAACAGTTGTACCATTTTCGAAAACGTTTAAAGAACCTACGTTAATTGCAACTATCTTCTTAGCGAATATATTATTAAATCCTCTCTTAGGAATACGTCTTTGAAGTGGCATTTGGCCTCCTTCAAATCCTGGACGCATACCTCTACCGGCTCTTGCTTTTTGTCCTTTGTGTCCCTTGCCTGCAGTTTTTCCTTGTCCTGAACCATGGCCTCTTCCGATACGCTTAGTTTCTTTTCTGGATCCAACTGCTGGTGAAAGTTCGTGCAGATTCATTTGTTTGCACCTCCTTGCTTTACGCCTGTTCTACTACCTCAACGAGGTGATTTATCTTGGCTACTTTACCTTTTGTTTGCACATTATCAGGTTGAATTCTTTCATCCCCGATTTTACGCAAACCAAGAGCATGGGCAGTTGCAATCTGGTCTTTTTTACTGCCTATAAGACTTTTTACAAGTTTAACTTTAATTTGTGCCATCTTGCTAACCCCCTAATTATAATATTTCTTGTACCGATTTACCGCGAATTGCTGCGACTTCTTCGGCTGTACGTAATTTTGATAGACCTTGTAAAGTTGCTCTTACAACATTGCAAGGATTATTTGAACGTAATGCTTTTGTTCTTATGTCTTTAATTCCTGCGACCTCAACAACGGCACGAACAGGACCACCGGCAATAACTCCGGTACCTGGAGCAGCAGGTTTTAATAAAACTTTACCTGCTCCGTATACACCTGTGATTTCGTGTGGAATTGTTGAGCCCTTAAGAGAAACTCTCATAAGATTTTTCTTTGCATCTTCTATACCTTTGCGGATAGCGTCAGGAACTTCACCTGATTTACCTATTCCGAAGCCTACTGTTCCTTTGCCGTCTCCGACAACTACCAAAGCAGCAAACTTAAAAATACGTCCGCCTTTAACGGTTTTAGATACACGATTTATAGCAACTACACGTTCCCTAAAATCTAATTCATTAATTGAATTTGCCTCGATTCTAGCCAAAAGTATTCCTCCTTATTAGAACTTAAGTCCACCCTCACGAGCGCCTTCGGCCAGCTCTTTGACACGGCCGTGGAAAACATATCCACCACGGTCAAAAACGACCTCTGTTATGTTCTTTTCAGCAGCACGTTTTGCAATTAATTGTCCAACCTTGCGTGCAGCTTCTTTGTTTCCGCCGTAACCATTTAGCTCTTTGTCAAGTGTTGATGCTGATGCTAAAGTTATACCCTTTTCATCGTCGATCAACTGGGCGTAGATGTTACTGGTGGAGCGGAAAACGTTTAGACGTGGACGTAATGTTGTTCCTTGAATCTTTCCACGTACTCTGCGGTGACGGTTTAATCTGGCCTTGTTTTTGTCAGCCTTCTTAACCATATTCATTCACTCCTTAATTACTTCTTGCCGCCCTTACCGGCTTTGCCTTCCTTGCGGCGGATTATTTCGTTTGCGTATTTTATACCTTTACCCTTATATGGTTCCGGAGGACGTTTTTCTCTTACTTCTGCTGCAAACTGTCCTACTTTTTGTTTGTCGGCACCATGTATAATAATCTTGTTTGTTCCCTGAACTTCGATTGTTATATCCTCAGTATCAGACATTGTTACCTGATGAGAATATCCTAAGTTCATAACAAGATTCTTGCCTTGCTTTTGAACACGATAACCTACACCGTTTACTTCTAATTCCTTTGTATAACCGTTGGAAACACCTTCGATCATGTTAGCAATTAGAGAACGAGTAAGACCATGTAATGAACGGTTTTCCTTATCATCGTTAGGACGACTTACGTTAATTACATTACCGTCTATTTCAACTGAAATATTCGGATGAATCTTTTGAGTTAATGTTCCTTTTGAGCCTTTAGCTGTTACAACACCATCGTTGAACTTAACTTCAACACCGGCGGGAATATTTATGGGTTTTCTTCCAATTCTAGACATTTCTGCACCCCCTTACCAAATAAATGCGAGAACTTCGCCACCAACATTTTCTTTTCTTGCTTGACGGTCTGTCATTACACCTTTAGAGGTTGAAATGATAGCGATACCAAGGCCTTTCATAACCTTAGGCATATTCTCTACATCGCTGTATATACGTAAACCCGGCTTTGAAACTCTTTTTAAACCTGTGATTACAGGAGTTTTGTTTTCGTTATATTTAAGGTTAACCTTAATTACGCCTTGTTTTCCGTCTTCAATAATTGAATATCTCTTTATATATCCTTCATCCAATAGAATTTTAACAATTTGTTTCTTCATGTTAGATGCAGGAATTCTTACACTAGTGTGTTTTGCAGAATTTGCATTACGAATTCTTGTTAGTAGATCCGCAATTGTATCTGTTACTTGCACGCCGTTTACCTCCTTTGCTAAACTTTACCAACTAGCTTTCTTCACACCGGGAATCTCGCCTTTATAAGCAAGTTCTCTAAAGCATATACGGCAAATTCCAAATTTGCGAAGATAGGCATGCGGCCTGCCGCAGATTTTACATCTGTTATATGCTCGTGTAGCGTACTTTGGCTCTCTTGCTTGTTTTACTTTCATTGAAACTTTGGCCACAAAATTACCTCCTTATTTCGCAAACGGAGCGCCCATTAACTCTAAGAGTTCTTTGGCTTCCTCGTCAGTGTTTGCGGTTGTTACAAAACAAATGTCCATTCCACGGACTTTGTCGATTTTATCATAATCTATTTCAGGGAAGATTAATTGTTCTTTCAAGCCCATGTTGTAATTTCCACGGCCATCGAAAGAATTAGGATTAATTCCTCTGAAGTCTCTAACTCTTGGCAATGCTACGTTGAATAGTCTGTCTAAGAATTCATACATTCTATTGCCTCTAAGAGTTACCTTAACGCCGATCTTAGTTCCTTCACGAAGCTTAAAGTTTGCAACTGACTTTCTAGCTCTGCAGATATAAGGCTTTTGGCCTGTAATTGCTTTCATATCTGTCATTATTGCATCGATAACTTTAGAGTTATCTTTTGCTTCTCCGGCACCGACGTTAATTACAATTTTTTCAAGTTTAGGAATCTGCATAACGCTTTTGTAAGAAAATTTCTTCATTAGCGCTGGAGCAGCTTCTTTATTGTAAAACTCTTTTAATCTTGCCATTATTTATCCTCCTTACAGGGTTTCGCCACATTTTTTGCAAATGCGCCCTTTTGTGCCGTCTTCAAAAATTTTATGAGCGACACGGGTAGGTTTTGAGCAGTGAGGACATACAAGCTGTACTTTAGAAGCATATAAAGCGCCTTCAGCCTTTATGATGCCGCTTTCTTCACCCATTTTCTTAGGTTTAACGTGTTTAGAAACCATATTGATTTTTTCTACGATAACCTTGCCTTCTTTTGGGCTAACAGCTAATATCTTTCCTTTTTTTCCGCGTTCTTTTCCGCTTAATACGACTACGGTGTCACCCGTCTTTACGTGTACCTTTTTTATCATAGTGAACACCTCCATCAAAGTACTTCGGGAGCGAGACTTAGGATTTTTGTATAATCCTTATCACGTAATTCTCTCGCAACTGGCCCAAAAATACGAGTACCTCTCGGGTTTTTATCATCTTTTATTAAAACTGCTGCGTTTTCATCAAAACGGATATATGTTCCGTCTTCGCGACGTACACCTTTTGCTGTACGTACTACAACTGCTTTTACTACGTCGCCTTTTTTTACAGTGCCGCCTGGTGCTGCTTTTTTAACTGAAGCAATGATGACGTCACCTATATTGGCGTACCTCCTGCCGGTTCCGCCGAGAACGCGAATACACATAATTTCCTTCGCGCCGGTGTTATCGGCAACTTTGAGGTAGGTCTGCTGCTGTACCACAGTGCGTTCCTCCTTTTAAAGCTCAATGGTTATTTTGCTTTTTCTATTATTTCTACTAAACGCCATCTTTTATCTTTAGATAAAGGGCGAGTTTCCATTATACGTACCTTATCGCCTACTCTGCACTCGTTGTTTTCATCGTGTGCTTTTAATCTGATTGTACGTTTAATGATTTTGCTGTAAAACTTATGTTTTACGCTATTTTCTACGGCAACAACGACAGTTTTATCCATCTTGTCGCTAACGACCTTACCGACTTCTGTTTTTCTCATGTTCCTATCGCTCACGTCGTGTCCTCCTTCCCTTACGCGTCAACGCTGTTTTTTAGTTCGTTTTCGCGAAGAATTGTTTGCACTCTTGCGATGTCCTTTTTAACAGCTTTTATGCGCATCGGGTTTTCAAGCTGATTAATTGCAAGCTGGAAACGTAAATTAAATAATTCCGCTTTAAGGTCTTTGAGCTTTGACAAAAGCTCTTCTTGTGTTAATTCTCTAATCTCTGAGGCTTTCATTATTGCTCACCACCCATTTCTTCCCTCTTGACAAATTTACATTTGACTGGCAATTTATTAGCTGCCAATCTCATAGCTTCTCTTGCTGTTTCTTCAGGAACTCCTTCAATTTCAAACATAATACGTCCCGGTTTAACAACTGCTACCCAATATTCCGGTGCACCTTTACCTTTACCCATACGAGTTTCCAAAGGTTTCTTTGAAACAGGCTTATCCGGGAATATCTTTATCCAAACTTTACCGAATCTTTTGCAATAACGAGTCATTGCTACACGGGCAGCTTCTATTTGGTTTGCTGTGATCCACTTTGGTTCTAAAGCTTGAAGACCAAATTCACCATTACTAACAGTATTACCGCGAGTTGCTTTTCCTGTCATACGGCCTCTGTGAACTCTACGATATTTCACACGTTTTGGCAATAACATTATTGATTGCCTCCTTCCCTGTCAGCTCTGTTAGCAGCACCGAGAACTTCTCCTTTATATAGCCAAACTTTTACACCGATTTTACCATATGTGGTGTTTGCTTCTGCAAAACCATAATCTATATCGGCACGAATTGTCTGAAGTGGAATTGTTCCTTCATGATACTGCTCTGCTCTTGCTATTTCAGCTCCGCCTAAACGTCCTGAAACTTGGGTTTTTATACCTTTTGCACCAAATTTCATTGCACGGCCTATTGCTAATTTCATAGCTCTTCTGAAAGAAATTCTCTTTTCTAGTTGTTGAGCAATGTTTTCCGCTACTAACTGTGCGTTTAAGTCTGGAGATTTAATTTCTACAATGTTGATACGTACTGGTTTTTTCAACATCTTTTCACATTTATTGTGAATGATTTCTATACCGCTGCCGCCTTTTCCGATTACCATGCCTGGTTTAGCACAATGAATGTGCACACGAACCTTAGAAGCTGTACGTTCAATTTCTATCTTTGATATACCAGCTGAATAAAGGTCTTTCTTTAGCATTTTACGGAGATTGTAGTCTTCGACAAGATTGTTGCCAAAGTCTTTATCTTTTGCAAACCAGCGGGAATCCCAATTCTTTATTACTCCTACACGAAGACCGTGTGGATTTACTTTTTGTCCCATAGTTTACCTCCCAATCAAGCTATTCTTTTTCTTTAAGTACTAAGGTTACGTGCGAAGTTCTCTTTTCGATTCTGTATGCACGGCCTTGTGCTCTTGGACGAATACGCTTGAGTATCGGACCCGGACATACGAAACATTCTGCTACGTAAAGTCTGGAAACGTCCATATTGTGATTATTTTCAGCATTCGCCATCGCTGATTTTAGCAATTTACTTAAATCTTCACAAGCAGCCTTCGGGGTATGCTCGAGGATAGCTTGTGCTAAATCTACCGGTTTGTTGCGGATTAAATCCAATACAACCGATACTTTACGTGGAGAAATGCGGGCGTGCTTTAAATAAGCCCTTGCTTCCATGATATACTCTCCTTTCGGCTGTTATTTCTTAGTTGTTTTTGCTCCGGCATGGCCTCTGTATGTTCTAGTAGGTGCAAATTCACCTAGTTTATGACCAACCATATCTTCAGTTACATATACCGGAACGTGCTTGCGTCCGTCATGGACTGCAAATGTATGACCAACGAAATCAGGGAAAATTGTTGAGGATCTACTCCAAGTCTTTACAATTCTCTTTTCGCCTGTCTCATTCATTTCTTGAACCCTTTTGAGCAACACAGGCTGTACAAAAGGACCCTTTTTTACGCTTCTACCCATAATTTATAAGCTCCTTTCTGTACACTTATTTACCGTTTCTGCGCTTTACGATAAATTTATCGGAACGGTTGTGTTTCTTACGAGTCTTATATCCAAGTGCTGGTTTACCCCAAGGAGTAACAGGTCCCGGACGTCCAACAGGGCTTTTACCTTCACCACCACCGTGCGGGTGATCATTCGGGTTCATTACAGAACCACGAACTGTAGGTCTGAAACCTAGATGACGTTTACGTCCTGCTTTACCTATCTTTACGTTCTCGTGATCCAAATTACCTACTTGACCTATAGTAGCCATACAGTTAACTGGAACATTTCTTAATTCGCCTGAAGGTAAACGAAGCAATGCCATGTTTCCTTCTTTAGCCATTAGCTGAGCCATGTTTCCAGCAGCTCTTGCTAACTGAGCACCTTTTCCAGGATAAAGTTCAACATTGTGGATAAAAGTACCAACCGGAATATTTTCAAGTGGTAGTGCGTTACCAGGTTTAATATCTGCTTCTGTACCTGCAACGATTGTATCGCCAACCTTTAGGCTGTGTGGTGCGATAATATATCTTTTTTCTCCGTCTTCATATTGAATCAATGCAATATTTGCTGAACGGTTAGGATCATACTCTAGAGTAAGAACCTTGCCCGGAACATCAAACTTTTGACGTTTAAAATCGATAACACGATATTTTCTACGGTTTCCGCCGCCTCTGTGACGAACAGTTATTCTTCCGTAGCTGTTACGGCCGGACTTCTTGTTAAGTGGTTCTAAAAGACTTTTCTCAGGAGCCACTTTTGAAAGACCGCTGTAATCTGTAACCGACATATTTCTTCTTGATGGTGTTGTCGGCTTATAATTTTTAATGGCCATTTAGTTTCACTCTCCTCATGATGGCTTTGCGGGAACTGCCATTTCCCATAATCTGCACCTGTTAAACAGGATTACATCATGCCTTCAAAGAACTCTATAGTTTTGCTGTCTTCAGTAAGTGTTACAACTGCTTTTTTCCAAGACGGTGTATAACCTTCTGTTCTGCCTTGACGACGTAAACGTCCTCTTACGTGTAAAGTATTTACTTTCTTTACCTTAACGCCAAAAAGCTCTTCGACTGCTTTAGCAATTTCAATTTTGTTCGCATTTTTATTGACTTCGAAAGTGTATTTTTTCATGGTGGTTCCCATCATACTTTTTTCAGTTATAATTGGGCGGACAATAATATCTTGTGCTACCATTATGCATACACCTCCTCAATTTTGCTTATTGCATCTTTTAATATGATAATCTTATCTGCATTAAGAATATCATAAACATTCAATGTGTTAACCAAAGTAGTCTTAACACCTGAAATATTGTTTGTTGATTTAATTACTTTCTCATCAACTTCAGGAATAACAATGAGAGCCTTTTTGTCAGCACCTACTGCATCTAACATGTTGATAATCTTCTTTGTTTTGAATTCATCTAATTTAAGAGAATCTAAAACTATCATATCATTGTCAAGAACTTTGCTTGAGAATGCAGATTTCATTGCTAATCTTCTTACCTTTTTATTTACAGTATAACTGTAATCACGAGGCTTTGGTGCAAATACAACTCCACCGTGTCTCCATTGAGGTGAACGAGTTGAGCCTTGTCTTGCATGACCTGTTCCTTTTTGTTTCCAAGGCTTTCTTCCACCGCCGGAAACTTCCGAACGTGTTAGTGCCGATTGAGTACCTTGGCGTCTATTTGCCAAATAGTTTACTACCATTTGGTGCATAACTGTTACATTAGGTTCAATTCCGAACACTGCTTCGCTAAGTTCGATTTGCTCTACTTCTTTGCCTTGAACATCAAGTACTGCTAGTTTAGGCATTATAATTCCTCCTTCCCTTACGCCTTAACACTGTCATGGATTACTACTGTTCCGCCGTTAGGACCGGGAATAGCACCCTTGATAGCGATTAGATTGTTTTCGGTATCAACCTTGACAACCTGTAGGTTTTGAACTGTTACTCTTTCAGCTCCTAAGTGTCCTGACATTTTCTTTCCTTTGAAGACTCTTGAAGGATCTGAACAACAACCCATAGATCCGCCTTTGCGAACGCAAGGACCTGAACCATGACTTTCCTTAAGTCTTTGGAAATTCCAACGCTTGATAACACCTGCATAACCTTTACCTTTGCTTGTCCCGGTTACGTCGATTTTATCGCCTGCTTGGAAAGTATCAGCCTTAATAATGTCACCTACGTTGTAAGCATTTGTATCTTCAAAACGGAATTCTCTAAGAATTCTCTTTGCTGCTACATTTGCCTTGTCGAAATGACCTTTCATAGGTTTATTTACTTTGTGAGGCTTTAAATCTCCAAATCCAATTTGGACTGATTCGTATCCGTCTGTTTCAAGTGTTTTCTTTTGAGAAACAACACAAGGTCCAGCTTCTACAACTGTTACAGGAATAACTTTTCCTTTTTCGTCGAAGATTTGGGTCATACCAATCTTCTTACCAATGATTGCTTTTTGCATAATTTACCTCCTGATAGGTTATTGGTTGGCCTTTGCCAACTTGACCTCGTCTGCTTGTTGGTTGGAACTAGAGTTTAATTTCTATTTCAACACCTGCAGGGAGCTCTAGACTCATCAAAGATTCAACAGTCTTGTTTGATGGTCTTAAAATATCGATAAGTCTTTTGTGAGTTCTCATTTCAAATTGCTCACGGCTGTCTTTATATTTGTGCACAGCACGTAAGATTGTAATGATTTGCTTTTCTGTTGGTAGCGGTACTGGTCCTGAAACCTTAGCACCTGCACTTTTAGCTGTTTGAACAATCTTCTCAGCAGATTGGTCTACCAACTGATGGTCGTAACCCTTAAGTCTTATCCTTATTTTTTCTTTGACTGCCACTAAAATCGCCTCCTTATTGTAGTTGGCGGGCGTTATTCCCTTTTTATATTATTTCCACCCTTCCGGGTGTTTCTTTCAAGGGCACCAAAAAACCGGACTGACTTTTCAGTCGATCCGGGTCAGGTCAAAATTAATGTAACAAGGCATAAATATAGCATTAGGCCTATCAACATTCATATTTTAATCATCGCCCGGTTTAAAATCGGACATACTCCACGGAAAAACCGACTTTCGTCGCAACCTCCCGCTTCATCGCATATCTGTCGCAGTCACGCTCTATTATAATACCATATACTACCCAACAATGCAAGTTTTTTGTGTAAAAACTTTTAAAGTATCGGAGCAATTTTTTTGTAGATAATGCCAAATACTGATCTTGTTATGAAATTCTTGTTTTTTTAATTCAAGCCTGGATTATTCCTCATCGTCTTCATCATCTAAAAGAAGTTTTGCATGTTCCAAAGCGTAACTCAAAGCAAGATTTATAAGCTCATTTCGGCTTCTTCCGCTTTCTCTTGCAAGCCTATCAAATCCCTTTTGAATCCGCTTTTCTATCCTTATGGACATATTAACACTCTCTACATCTTTAGGTGTAACAATAAAATCTTTAGCCAATGGTATTCATCCCCCAATATATAAATCAACGATATATATTATAATACCATTTCAAAAGTATTACAAATGCAATATAAAATAGAGTCTAATATTAATAACCTGAAAACTTCAAAATATAAAACCCTCCTATAGCAGACATCGTAACTCCACTATAAGAGGGTCCTTTTACTTGTTTATATCAATTTTTAAATAGCATGCGAAAGTTTAATATGCTTTTCCCCATACCACCATAGTCTTTGCTTTTTTGCCACAGCATACGCATGTATCTGAAATTTCTTCCTGTTCAAATGGCATACAACGTGAAGTTACTCCTGCCTCTTCCTTCAATTTTTCTTCACATTCAAGTTCGCCACACCACATAGCCTTTATAAGACCAGGTTTATTTTCAGCTATCTCTTTTAATTCAGACAAGCTTTTTGCGGTATATGTCATATTTTCTCTTCTGCTTAAAGCCTTATCATACATACCCTGACGTACTTGTTCTAAAGCCTTTGGTACTTCTTCTTCAAGGTTATCGAGTGAAACAAAGACTTTCTCTCTGTTGTCCCTTCTTACCAATACACATTGATTTTTTTCTATATCCTTAGGGCCTATTTCCAATCTAAGCGGTACACCCTTCATTTCATACTGAGCAAATTTCCATCCCGGGCTTTGATCAGAATCATCAAGTTTTACCCTGCAGACATTTTTAAGTCTTTCTTTAAGTTCTGTAGCCTTTTCTAAAACGCCTTCTTTGTGCATTGCAATAGGAAGTATAACAACCTGTATCGGAGCGACTGCCGGAGGAAGAAGTAATCCGTTATCGTCACCGTGAGTCATAATAATTCCACCGATTACCCTTGTCGACATTCCCCAAGAGGTTTGATGAGGATATCTGCTCTTGTTTTCTCTATCCTGGAATGTTACGTCGAAAGCTTTAGCGAATCCATCACCAAAGTAGTGGCTTGTTCCTGATTGTAAAGCCTTACCGTCGTGCATCAATGCTTCAATAGTATATGTAGCCTCTGCACCGGCAAATTTTTCCTTGTCGGTCTTTTTACCTTTAATTACAGGTATTGCTAAATATTTTTCACAAAAATCCGCATAGACATTAAGCATGGTTTCTGTTTCTTTTTTAGCTTCTTCAGCAGTTGCGTGCATTGTATGGCCTTCCTGCCATTGAAATTCAACCGACCTTAAAAATGGTCTTGTAGTTTTTTCCCAACGGACTACCGAACACCATTGATTATAAAGTTTCGGTAAGTCTCTCCAAGAGTGTATTTTCTTCGCATAGTGATCACAAAAAAGTGTTTCAGAAGTAGGACGTACGCAAAGACGTTCTTGAAGTTTTTCTTCTCCGCCGTAAGTAACCCAAGCTACTTCTGGTGCAAATCCTTCGACATGATCCTTTTCTTTTTGAAGTAAACTTTCCGGTATAAAGAGTGGCATTGAAACATTTTCATGACCAAGTTCCTTAAACTTACTGTCTAAGATTTTTTGTATATTTTCCCATATAGCATATCCATATGGTTCTAAAATCATACAGCCTCTTACACTTGAATAGTCCATAAGTTCTGCTTTTTTTACTATATCTGTATACCATTTTGCAAAATCATCATCCATTGATGTGATTTCTTCAACCATCTTCTTTTGGTTTGCCATCAATATATCCGCCTTCCGAGTTCAAAATATTAATAATATATTATTATATTATTTTTGCGTTATTTTTTCAATAAGAATTTATTAACCGGCAGATAATCAAACACTTTTAGTCCTTGCTGGAAGCAAATACTCTTATTACAAGCTCAAGTACTTTTATATATATCCAAATAACCGTAAATGCAAGGCCAAATGCTGCCTCCCACTCATACTTTACGGGTAAACTATTTTTTACTGTGTTGTCAATTACACTAAAATCAGAAATCAAAAATAATGCTGCAATAACTATTGATATTAGTGAAAACGCGATTGATACTTGGTAATTTGATAATATCAACTGCATATAAGGTGCAGTGAATGGTATGAAAGCACAAACAGTGCATATTACTGAAATTCCAATTGTTGTCCAAAGCAAAGTCAACATAATTGTTCTAAATTTTTTAGTTGGTTTAATTGTTCCGGAAGTATATAATAACGCCATAACTGCTACAACAACGATTGTAATCACAAGAGCAAGAAGTGCAAGATACTCATAACCTGCCAAAACCTTAATTGCTAAGAATCCAATAAAATATCCCTGTGCAAATGAATAAATCGAACCAGTTATAGGCGTAGTCTTTAAAACAAAACATGCAAGTAGCTGAGTAACAATACCTACAACAAGCACTAACGACATAGATATAAGTTCCGGCATTGAGCAATATACAGTCATATTTTCAACATAATCAAAAGAAAATGTCTCTTGTTTCATAAACACAAACGTGTTTATCGCAGCATATGTGACAAGACCGATAAAAGTAACAAGCAAAAAATACAATGATTTTATCGTAATACCTGAGTAAGTTGCAGTATCTCCTTCAACAGCTCTCTCATCAACTGTACTCAACCTAGAAATTACAGGATTTGAATAAAATAACGTCTTTTTCTTTTCAGGGGTTCTTAATTTAGTACTGTTTAGTTGTTCTTTTGGCATAATATTATCTCCTTTCGAAATAACGGCAAATACGCCGAATAAAATATAGTTATTATCATATATTAATATTATAATTTTACACGTATTTTGTCAATAAATGCAAATCAAGATATTAGCACTAATTTTCTATTAAAAAATTAAAATATAACCCTGCATTCAAATTCCCTATATAAAAAGCCCATTGCAAATATTTGCAACAGGCTTATTTTAAAATTACATTCTATCTTTTATATATTGTTCCATCTCTCCGACAGTCTTAACACCTTCGATGTCCTCGTCCGGAATTTCTATTTCAAATTCATCTTCAATAGACATTAAAAGATCAACTACGTCCAAAGAATCGGCACCTAAATCTTCTTCTATTTTTGTTTCCTGAGTTATGCTATCCTCATCAACATCAAATTGTTCGCTTAATATTTTTTTGACCTTTTCTAAAACCATATAATTTCCTCCTATATATGCAAAGCATATTATTATGATATAATTAAGACAATCAATAGACAAAAATATCCACGTTGTGTTACAATGTTATCTAATGAATATATTGCCATAAATTTAAAATATGTCTATCCCACATATTATTAATAATTTTTACCTTTGTCAATACAATATTCGAAATTTGTGTGAAATATTTTTAATATTAACTATGAGAGGTGTTTTATTTGAATAAAAAGCAATTCGCTGTTATTGGTCATCCAATAGGTCATACTATGTCCCCATTTATCCACAAAAGATTATTTGAAATTTCAAAAGTAAACGCTGATTATGAGGCGTATGATATTTCACCTTATGATATAAGCCGTGCATTTGATACTCTTAAAAGTCTAGACGGCTATAATGTAACTATACCTCATAAATATTCAATTGTATCGTATATGGATAGTTTATCTAAAAGATCTGCTAAATATAGGTCTGTAAATACTGTCGAAAATAAAGACGGCAAATCTATTGGCCATAGTACAGATCCTGATGGTTTTCTACAATCTTTAGAATACGAAAAAATCCCGCTCGAGGGCAGAGTGATTATAATCGGTGCAGGAGGAGTCGCAAGGATACTTGCGTATGAATCTGCTATGGCCGGTTGTTCTACAGTAATCGCTGCTCGATCAAGCAGCTTAATGGATGCTGCAATTTTAGCAGGTGATATAAAAAGCAATGTTATTAAACCTCAAGTTGAAACCTGCCTTATTGATAATCTAAAAGGTCATATTGATTTGCTCATAAACGCAACACCTTGTGGCATGTTCCCAAAAATAGACGAATGCCCTGTTACAGAGGAAATTATAAAAGATTGCAGTTATGTTTTTGATGCTATATATAACCCATACGAGACAAAACTTGTCAGGCTTGCACACGAAAATGGAGCAAAGGCTGTTGGAGGTTTGCCCATGCTTGTAATCCAGGCTGCTGCATCTCAACAAATTTGGACCGGTGCAACCTTCTCTAATGATGATATAACTCAAGTCATTAACGACGCAAGAGAAGAAATGGAGAAACTATTTGGAAAATAAATCTATAAATTACAATATAGCATTATGTGGATTTATGGGTTCGGGAAAAAGTACAGTAGGCAAAGCCATTTGGGAACACACAAAAATTCCATTTATCGACCTAGATAAATACATTGAGCAACACGAAGGTAAAACAATAAACGAAATATTTTTAAAATACGGTGAACAGTATTTTAGAGACTTAGAATATAAAGCATGTAAAGAGCTCTGCCTTAAAAAGGGAATTATCCTTGCTTTGGGCGGCGGTACACCACTTTACAAAAGAAACTTTGATCTTTTAAAAAAAAATTCGAAAATAGTTTTTCTAAATGTTCCCGAAAGTACTATCACATACCGTCTAGAGCATGATAACACCAGGCCACTTTTAAATTCATCTGAAAAAGCTAAACGCATAAAAAAGCTCTACAGAGAAAGACAACCCTGTTATATCAAAATTTCAGATGTAACGATAGACGCCCAAGAATGCGTTGAAAATATTGTAAATAATATAATTAACATTTTTGATTTATAAAAAAGTGAAACCTTAAAATGGTTTCTCTTTTTATGTAAAAGTAAAGGAAATTTTTAATGATAATAATTTTAGACCCATCAGCTACCAAAACTCAATCCGATAATTTCTGTAAACTACTAGAAAAAAAGTATCGGGTTAATATATCGTCATGGATAGCTGATAATTCTGTTGTATTAGGTATCTTCGGAAATACCGAAAACATTGATGATGAGTATATTAAATCTCAAGATATAGTAATTGAGGTTAAAAGAGTCAGCAACAAAATCAAAAAATCCGAACGTAAATTTAAGCCCTGTGATACCATAATAAACGTATCTAATGGGCTTTCTGTCGGTGGAAGTGATTTGAGCTTAATAGCCGGACCATGTTCAGTAGAGTCAGAAAGCCAAATTCTAAGCATTGCAAAAGCGGTGAAAAAAAGCGGCGCTAAATTTTTACGTGGCGGTGCTTTTAAACCTCGCACCTCACCTTATGCTTTTCAAGGACTCATGAAAGAAGGCTTAGAGCTTTTAAAGCTTGCAAGAAAAGAAACAGGACTTCCGATAGTCACAGAAATAACTCGTGTTTCTAATATTCCATTGTTTGAAGACATTGATATAATACAAGTCGGTGCAAGAAATATGCAAAACTTTGAGCTTTTAAAAGAGCTCGGAAAAACAAACAAGCCTATACTTTTAAAACGTGGACTTTCCAGCACAATCGAAGAGCTTTTGATGAGTGCCGAATACATTATGGCAGGCGGAAACAATAAGGTAATTCTCTGCGAAAGAGGTATACGTACATATGAAACCTTTACAAGAAACACACTTGATATTTCTTGTGTTCCTATCCTAAAAAAGGTTTCACATTTGCCCATAATTGTTGATCCAAGCCACGCTTGCGGTATACGTTGGCTTATAAAACCATTAACCCTTGCAGCAATATCGGCAGGAGCCGATGGGATTATGATAGAAGTCCATAATGACCCTGATAATGCTCTATCAGACAGCAAGCAGTCTATCACACCGGAACAATTTGATGATATAGCCTCAAGCGCAAATAAACTTCATAATTTTTTATTAGACGGTAATCACTATGAAAATTATTAAAATGAATCTTTCTGTACCCTACAACATAATAATCGACAACGGAATCATTAAATATTGTGGAAAGTTTGTAAGAGAAATAAGCCACGGCAAAAAGGCGTTTATTATTTCAGACAGCAATGTTTCAGCAGTATATGCTGAAACTGTAATTCAATCTCTTAATCTTTTTAATTTTGAAACGAAGCTTTTCTCATTTGAAGCCGGAGAAAAATCAAAAAACTTATCGACCGTCCATAATATATACAATGAGCTCCTTGATTTTGGAATTACGAGAGCGGATATAATTATTGCCTTGGGCGGAGGAGTCACAGGTGATATTACAGGGTTTTGTGCATCAACCTTTTTAAGAGGTATACCCTATGTACAAGTTCCAACCAGTCTACTTTCTCAGATTGATTCTTGTGTTGGCGGGAAAACCGGAGTAAATCTACCCTCTGCTAAAAATTCTGTAGGTACATTTTATCAACCATCACTTGTTTTAATAGATCCCAATACACTGTACACTCTACCAAAACGTAATTTTTCAGATGGTATTGCCGAGGGAATAAAGTATGCACTTATTAGCGATAAAATGTTATTTTCAAAACTTAAAAGCCTTAATATAAACGACTTTATCGAAGAATTTATATTCAATTGTCTAAGTATAAAAAAAGAACTCGTTGAACAGGATGTATTCGACAAGGGCAATCGTATGCTTTTAAACTTTGGTCATACTATCGGACATGCTGTTGAAAGTCATTATAAATACAGCAAATTTTACCATGGAGAGGCTATTAGTATCGGAATGTTCGAAATCGCCAAATTAGGTGAAAGTTTAGGCCTTACAAATCCGGGCACTTCAGATGAAATAGAAAGTATTCTCTTAAAATTTAACTTACCGACAAAGTTAAATTTAAGTCCTTTAGAAATATCAAGCGAGCTAAGCTCCGATAAAAAAAACTTCTCCGGCACACTAAATATTATTTTAATATCCGAAATAGGTAAAGGATTCATATATCCTATTGCACTCAATAAATTTATTAGATTATTAGAAAGCAGTAAAAATAATGGAACTACTTAAAATAACCCCCTCTAAGTTAGAAGGAACTATCTCAAACATTCCCTCATCTAAAAGTTTTGCACATAGGGCAATTACATGTGCCATGCTTTCAAACGAAAAAAGCGAGATAAACAACGTGTATTTTTCCGAAGATGTATTAGCAACTCTTGATGCTGCAAGGGCTCTTGGCAGTGATATCAAAATTTGTGGTAATAAGGTAATTATAAAACCGAAGACACAAACTCCTAAATATGCAGAAATTAATTGCATGGAATCTGCCTCTACCTTAAGATTTTTAGTACCTGTTTTTGCTGCACTTGGTATTAAGTGCAAATTTATAGGAGAACCAAGCCTTTCAAGCAGACCTATTTCACCACTTATACAATGTCTTGAATACGGAAAGGTACATTGTATCAGTAGTGGTGGACTTCCCTTAGAAATAGATGGCAAACTTCAGCCCGGATCTTTTAAAGTTCCCGGTTCGGTAAGTTCACAGTTCATTTCAGGATTACTATTTGCACTCCCGATTCTTAAAAAAGACAGCGACATAGTTATAACTTCTAAAATAGAATCTATTCCCTATATAAACATGACTATAAATACCCTCGAAAAATTCGGAATAACCATCGAAAAAACACCTCTTGGTTTTCATGTCCCAGGCAATCAAACATATCAAGCAACTAATTTTTATGTAGATTCCGATTGGTCACAAGCCGCCTTTTTTATGTCTGCAGGAACATTAGGTGCAAATATTTCAATTAATAATATGAATTTGTCTTCCATACAGGGCGATATCGAAGTTTTAAACATTTTAAAACGTTTCGGTGGAAAACTTTATAATCATGAGGGAAGTCTTTCTATGCAAGCACAAATCCTACATGGTATAGACATTGATGCCTCGCAGATTCCTGACCTTGTACCAATATTAGCAGTTGTCGCCTCAGCCGCAAAAGGTAAAACACATATTTACAGTGCAAATAGGTTACGCTTTAAAGAATGCAACAGGCTAAAAGCTATACAAGACGCATTAAATGAGGTTGGCGGATGTGTGAAAGAATTCGACGACGGTCTTATAATATACGGGTGTGATAAATTTCACGGCGGTACCGTAGAAACCTACGGTGATCATCGTATAATCATGTCTATGGCAATAGCTTCTATATCCTCAGACAAGCCTATATATATTAAAGATTTTGGTGGAGTAAAAAAATCATATCCAACATTTTTTAAAGATTTTAAAAGTATAGGAGGTATTATAGATGTCGTCAATCTGGGGAAATAATATAAAAGTTTCCATATTCGGAGAAAGTCACGGGAAAGCTATTGGAGCTACAATAGACAATCTTCCTGCCGGAGAAAAGATCAACCTTGAAAAAGTATATTTGCAAATGTGGCGAAGACGACCGGGCAAAAATAAACTTTCATCTCAGAGAAATGAAAATGACAATGCTCATATAATTTCCGGATTTCTAAATGGATATACCACCGGTACACCTCTTTGTGTTTTAATAGAAAACAATAATACAAACTCCTCTGACTATAAAGAACTTGAATCCGTTATGAGACCATCTCATGCCGATTATCCGGGAAATATAAAATACAAAGGCTACCAAGATATTAGGGGTGGCGGACATTTTTCCGGCAGACTCACTGCAGGACTTACATTCGTAGGAGCAATTTGCAGACAAATCCTCGAAAACCGTGGAATTAAAATATGCGCTCATATTTCATCAATTGGGAATATTTACGATAAAAAACTTAACAGCTTAGAAAATATCGAAGATAATCTATATAATAGTCTTATTTCTGAAAGCCTTCCTGTAATAGACCCAATCAAAAAAGAACAAATGCAGGACTTAATATATTCTTGTAAAAATAATAAAGACAGTATCGGCGGAACTATCGAATGTGCAGTATATGGACTAAACGCCGGCATTGGCTCACCTATCTTTGAAAATATCGAAAGTGTAATCTCCTCGATAATATTCTCTATACCGGCAATAAAAGGTATCGAATTCGGCGCAGGTTTTGACCTTGCCAAAATGACCGGTAGCATAGCTAACGACCCCTATTATATTAAGGACAACATTGTTAAAACCAAGACTAACCATAGTGGCGGAATCGCAGGCGGATTCTCTAACGGCATGCCGATTATATTTAGGGTAGTTGTAAAACCCACACCGTCTATAGCCCAACCACAGCATACAATAAATATAACAAAAAAAGAAAACACTATACTTGAAATTAAAGGTCGACACGACCCATGTATTGCAACAAGAATTGTACCGGTTATCGAATCGGCATGCGCTATAGCTATATTAGACTTACTGAAAGGTGATGGCAAGGTATGAATTTAACTAATCTAAGAGACGAAATTGATAAAGTCGACAAAGAACTCTTAAAGTTATTTATTCGTCGTATGAATTTAGTAACAAACATTGCTGAAATAAAAAGGGAAAACGGCCTCCCTATCTTTAACAAAGAAAGAGAAACCGAAATTATTAGGCGTATAAGCGCTGAAACCCCAAAATTCAATGATGAAGCTGCCGAATTTTTTCAAAATATTATGGATATAAGCAAAAAGATACAAGCTAAACTAATGAGCAACAATATATAAACTTAATCCCAACTATCTGCAACGCCGATATTCAGACCATAGTTTTTTAAAGAAGCTATGGTCTTTTTTATTTCATTAATCTTTTCCTTATCATTCATTGCATTATTAGCAACAATAGCACTAATCGCTACAACCGCAGTATAGCACTCTATTTGAATAATATATTCCGGATTAATCTTTAGATTTGGAAATGTTACCTCTACCCTTTCTCCCTCCAAAATTTTCAAAAGAAGCTCCTTGTATAAATCCATTCTTATCACCTCATATTATATTTTAGCGATTTTCTCGCTAAAAATCAATTGGCTTCTCTCCTCTACTTTATAATTTTTTTGAGGTGATAAGATGTATCCTAGAATTAGAAGCTTACGAGAAGATAAAGATTTGACTCAAGTTCAACTTGCAAAAATCCTTAATTGCAGCCAACGAATATACAGTAACTATGAACGTGGGGATGTTGACATCCCCACACAAATTTTATTAAAACTTGCCGACTTTTACAACACTTCTACTGACTACATCCTCGGTAGAACCGATATCATAAAGCCATATGAATAAAGTAATCTGAGGTTTACAGAAGGACGTATTTACTAAAATAATATCAATGTTTGAGGCCTGCAAAACAACCATATTTTAAGCTTCACTGATATTATAACTGCTTACAAAAAGTAATTGCCCGCGGTGTTCATCCGAACACTTCGGGCAATAGTTTTATCTATTATTTCTATAAAATTCACAAAATGATTTCATTACACAAATTTCACAATTTGGTTTTTGTGCCTTGCATACAGCTCTGCCATGAAGAACCAGTCTATGACAAAAATTATTAGACTCGTTTGGGTCGATCGCATCCCTTAAAATTTTTTCTATTTTGGTAGCATCCTTTATTTTATGAAAACCTAACCTGCCTGTAATTCTAATACAGTGCGTATCTACTACAACAGCAGGCTTTTTAAATATATCTCCCAAGATAAGATTAGCTGTCTTTCGTCCAACTCCCCTAAGGCTTAAAAGCTCATCCATTGTATCGGGTACCTTACTGTCAAAATCCTCTATAAGTTTTTGCGACATAAGGACAATATCTTTCGCCTTAGCCCTATAAAACCCACATGATTTTATATATTCCTCTACCTCAGAAACTTCAGCTTCTGCAAAATCCTTTGGTGTCTTAAATCTCGCAAAAAGTGCCGGAGTAACCATATTTACTCTTGCGTCTGTACACTGTGCTGCCAACCTAGTGGCAACCAAAAGCTGAAATGGATCTGTATATTCAAGTGAACACAATGCCTCAGGATACTCCTTTTTTAGGGCCTCAACTGCAAGTTTAGCTAACTCCTTATTATCCACACTTTTCACCTCTAAAAATTATTCTTGATTGCCTCGTATTGCAATTGAAAGTTCTTCTAATTGCTTTGGATCAACCTTGGCCGGAGATTCGACCATAAGCTCTGCAGAACTTGCAACCTTCGGGAAAGCTATAACTTCCCTTATACTCTTGCAATTAAGCATAAGCATAACTAGTCTATCAAGTCCAAATGCCATTCCACCATGTGGCGGTGCTCCATATTTAAAGGCATCAATTAAAAATCCGAAACGCTTTTGAGCCTCTTCTTCTGAAAATCCCAAAGCTTTAAACATTTTTTCTTGTAAAACAGGATCACTAATTCTTATTGATCCACCGCCTACTTCGTTACCGTTTAACACCAAATCATATGCAATAGAGTTTACACTGTGAGGATCTGTTTCCAACTTTTCAATGTCTTCATTGCAAGGATGTGTAAATGGGTGATGTTTCGAAACATAACGGTTTTCTTCCTTGTCATATTCAAACAATGGAAAGTCTGTAACCCAAAGCAAAGATGGCTTAGATGTGTCTATTAAATCTAATCTCTCAGCTAAATTGCAACGAAGTGCTCCCAAGCTATCGAACACAACATCATTTTCATCGCTTGCAACTACAAATATTAAGTCGCCGTTTTCAGCACCTAATTTACCTCTTATCGCTGTAATTTCTTCTTGTGACAAGAACTTTTCAAATGATGATGTCGATGTTCCGTCATCATTAATCTTAGTATAAGCCAAGCCCTTTGCACCATAGTCCTTAATCCATAAAGAAAGCTTATCTATTTCTTTTCTACCAATTTTTGAAGCTGCTGATTTTGCATTAATAGCTCGTACCGAGCCTCCCGCATTTATCGCAGAGGAGAATACCTTAAAACCTGTATTTTTAAGCTCATCTGTAATATCAACAAGCTCAAGACCAAATCTTAAGTCCGGCTTATCTGAACCAAAGCGAGTCATCGCCTCTTTATATGTCATACGTTTAAATGTATCTTCAAGATCAATATCTAATACTTCCTTATATACTTTTTTCATAAAGCCTTCTGCTATCGCCATGACATCATCTTGCTCAACAAATGACATTTCAAAGTCAATCTGAGTAAATTCCGGTTGCCTGTCCGCTCTTAAGTCTTCATCCCTAAAGCACTTAGCAATCTGCATATAGCGATCAAAACCTGCAAGCATTGTAAGTTGTTTATATAATTGTGGGGATTGTGGTAGTGCAAAGAATTCCCCCGGAAATACTCTTGAAGGGACCAAATAGTCTCTTGCTCCTTCTGGAGTTGATTTTATAAGCACCGGAGTCTCTATTTCAATGAAATCGTTATTGTCAAAATAATCTCTTGCAACCTTAACGATTTTATGACGTGCGATAATTTTTTCTTGTACATCAGGTCTTCTTAAATCTAAGTATCTATACTTTAATCTTAAATCTTCTTTAGCATTACAGTCTTTTATAATTTCAAACGGAGTAGTTTCAGATTTAGAAAGCACCTCTAAATCATTTATATCAATTTCTATTTCACCGGTTGGTATCTCGAAATTCTTGGAGCTTCTCTCCCTTACAATTCCTTTCGCAGAAATAACATATTCTGATCTTAGATTAAATGCCTTTTCAAATATTTCTCTATCTGTTTTATCATCAAAAGCTAATTGAACAATCCCTGTTTTGTCCCTCAAGTCTATAAATATAAGTTGGCCCAAGTCCCTTTGCCTTTGGACCCATCCGCTTACTATTACTTCTTTTCCTATATCTTTAGTACTAAATGTTCCGCAATAACTTGTACGCTTTAAACGCATAATCTTATTCTCCTTTTAGTTTTTAGTCGATATTAAAAACCTTATTTAAATTTCTGCTACCTAATGTTTTTTCTATATGAAGTGCGAAAAACTCTGCCGAAAAGTTTTCTCCCAAACTTATCTCACTAGTTTCTGAAGAGTCCATGTCCTTAACAAGGGCAAAACCTTTTTCTATCTCTTCATCTCCAATAACTACGCTAAATTTCGCTCCTATCTTATTAGCATATTTCATTTGTGCTTTAATACTTTTTCCTACAAGATCAGTTTCACATATAAGTCCTGTTTGCCTAATCTCTCTTAAAAGTTCAAAAGCCTTTAGTTCTGCTTTTTTTCCTATCGGTGCTATGTATAGATCACATGTTTCAGGTGTCGGTATATCCACCTTTTGATTTTCTACCAAAAGCATAAGCCTCTCCATACCGATACCAAAGCCTAATGATGGCATATCAGGACCGCCAATTTCTTTCACAAGTCCATCGTATCTCCCTCCACCGCAAACTGAGCCTTGCGCACCTATATCATCAGAGACAAATTCAAACACTGTCCTTGTATAATAGTCTAGGCCTCTAACCATTTTCGGGTTTACTGTATATTTTATATTTATCGTATCAAGATAAGCCTTTACCTTCTCAAAATGCTCTCTACATTCATCACATAAATAATCTAAAATAATCGGTGCACTATCCGATATTTTTTTACAATCAGGATTTTTGCAATCTAAAATCCTCATAGGATTTCTTTCAAGTCTTCCTATACATGTATCGCAAAGTTCTGATTTTCTGCTTTCAAAGTATTCCTTAATTGCCTGATTATATTTTTTTCTGCATTCAGGACAACCTATAGAATTTATCTGCAATGAAATGTTTTTAAGACCGATTCTTTCAAAAATCGCATCAGCCACACTAATAAGCTCAGCATCTGCAACTGGGTTCGCTGCTCCAAACACTTCCAAACCAAATTGATGAAATTCTCTGTATCTTCCGGCTTGTGGTTTTTCATATCTATAACATGATGTAAAATAATATGCCTTTAGCGGAAGTCCATCATTATAGGCTGAATGTTCAACCATAGCTCTTACTGCACCTGCTGTACCTTCCGGACGCAAAGTTATTGATCTTCCACCTTTATCATTAAATGTATACATTTCCTTTTGCACTACATCAGTAGTCTCGCCTACTGACCTTAAAAAAAGTTCGGTATGTTCAAAAACCGGAGTCCTTATTTCCTTAAATCCGTATAATGCTACTTCCTTTTCAATTATATCTTCTAAAAAATTTATTTTGTAGCTATCTTTCGGAAGGATATCTGATGTTCCCTTTATCGCCTTAGTAATTAACGCCATTAATTAACCTCCATTATTGTATTTACAGAAAAAATTTCCGCCCCTTTTAAATACGGGCGGAAAAACCATTTTATAATTTATGTATAAACTTAAAACTGAAATCAGTTCTATATTCTCGGATTAATAATATCTCTCCAAGCAAGGTCTCCTCTTTCCAGCCCATGGATTAGAACTTCACCTGTTGCCATATTGGTTGCAAGCGGAATACTGTGCATATCACAAAGCCTTAACAAATTCAAGTCATCTTCATTAGATTGGTCTGTATTTAAAGGATCTCTAAAATATAAAAGCATGTCAACTTCATTGCAGGCAATTCTTGAAGCTATTTGTTGCATTCCTCCTTGATTGCCGGACATAAATCTTGCAATCTTAAGACCTGTAGTTTCGCCTACCATTTTCCCAGTTGTACCTGTCGCACACAAATTATGCCTACTTAAAATGCCACAATAAGCAATACAAAACTGTATCATAAGTTCCTTTTTACTATCATTAGCAATTAAAGCAATATTCATTATAATTCCTCCCAATATCTTTTATAATTTTCTTAGCGAGGGAAGAGGAACCTTTCTTCCTTCTAATCTTTCTGAAAGTCTGTGTATTGCTTTCATCATAGATGAACTTTCACTCGGCATATCTCCGCCTGATAAAGAAAGTGCTGAATAACTATCTTCAGGGATTATCGCAATGAGTCTTACACCTGCTTTATCTATAACTTGATCTAAGTCATTATAAATGTGACTTTTTTTAAAGAGTTTCTTGTCGAATCTATTAATTACAAGCCTTAACTCTCCAACACCATTTTCCGATAAAATGCCACTTGCTTTTTTTACATTAGCCACACTTATTGGATTAGGAGTTGCCACCAAAAGGGCATTATCTGCACATTCCATTGCAGCTAAAAAGCCATTACCAACGCCTGCCGGACAATCTATTAATATACTATCGTAATATTTTGCTAAGATAGAAACTAGTTTACTAAAAATCTCCGGAGATAAATCGTCTTCGAATTTTCTTGGTGCTGGAAGTAAAAACAGATTATCCTGAAATTCACATTTATAAATAGCTTTCATAATTGTGCAATTGCCATTTACAATATCTGAAATATCATATACTAATTTTTGACTTATACCTAGCATATGCTCTAAACTTGCAAGACCGGAATCCATATCAATAAGTAATGTCCTTTTTCCAAAGCTTGCAATATCAAATCCTAAACACGCGGTTAAAGTTGACTTACCAACTCCGCCCTTACCTGACGCAATCATTGTAACATTTCCCATTATAGTATTACCTCTTATACTATATTATCATAACAGACAAAAATAGTCAAAGTATTTTTGCACTGTTTTTTTTCCTTATCATAATAATATTTTCGTTAATTATCCTTTTTATTTTAGTTATTTTTACCTTTCAGTATACTTTGCAAAGTACGCATTCAAAATATCCCTGGCAACATTCTTTGACCATTTTCCCGCCGAACCATGTTCAATAACAACCGATATTGCTATCTCAGGTTTTTCATACGGAGCATAGCAAATAAATGTTGTATGGTCTGAACCTACGTTTTCAGCTGTACCAGTTTTAGCTGCTATTTTTACAGGATATGAATTAAAATCGCTGGCTGTTCCCGAAGTCACAACAGCTCTCATACCTTCTCTTACGATATTTAGATTTTTTTCTGATATTCCAACATTTTCAATAAGTTCTGGGTTTTCAGGATCATTTTGCATTACTAAATTTTTTCTTGTATAATCCGTTATTTTTCTAACAACGTGAGTTCTATACCTATTGCCTCCGTTGGCGATAATACCTGTATATGTGGCAAGCTGAATCGGTGTAAACATATTATCCGATTGTCCGATTGCTGCTTGCGATGTATTACCGTCATACCACACGCCACCCATTTCTTTACTATATTCAGGTCCGGCAAGTACGCCTTTACTTTCATATACTTCAACACCTGTTTTTATTCCCAAGCCAAAACGCTTCGCATATAAATCAAGTGTTTCTATACCAACACGTCTGCCTGTTTCTGCAAAAAATACGTTGCACGATTTTGAGAGTGCATTCCTAACTGCGGTATTACCATGAACACCCATACACTTTATTACAAAGCCAGAGCTTTTATAGTACGTATATGCACCTGAACAATTTATTGTCTCATTTTCACCTATTACATTCTCCTCAAGGGCCGCACAAGCCACAACCGGTTTGTATATCGATCCCGGTGTAAATGCGCCTGTAAAGGCTCTGTTTACAAGTGGGGTATAGGTAAGGTCCGTTACTATCTGATTATAGTAATCGTTATCATCGATATATTTCTGTTGATCATAAGTCGGATATGTCGACGCTGCCAAAATAGAAAAGTCCTTTACATTTAAAACTACAACTGCCCCAGACTTACAGTCTCTGGCACTATACTTCTTAGCTCCTTCAACATTTTCAGCCAAAGACTTATTTGCTGCACTCTGTATATCAGAATCTATAGTCAAATATACAGTATCCCCAGGATCAGCATTTTTAGTCTCCTCCGAATTAACAATCGAACCATTCTCGTTTGCCTCGACAACCTTTCTGCCAGATTCACCCTTTAGATAGTCTTCCATGGCTGCCTCAATACCACTTTTGCCAATAGTATCATCAAGGCTATAGGTATCTTTAAGTTCTTCGTATTCTTCCTGTGTAAGCTTACCTATTAGGCCGACTATATGTGGAGCAAGTGTACCCTGAACATATTTTCTGATTGTAGAACCCTGTATTTCAACGCCTCTCATCGAAGACTGCGTTAACTCCGATACTATAGATACTGTTTCTTGGCTAATATTATCAGCAAATGTATAGGGCTTTGTCATGTATTGATAATACCCCTTTAGGGTCATATTATATCTCACGCTACATATATTTCGTTGATCTTCTTGAGAATAATCCTTACATGAAAAATCCTCTATCATCTGTGTCATACAGTTTTGTGCAGTTGCATATGTGTTTAGTTTAAGAACTTTTTTCATTGCAGCAACTTCATCGTCTTTATCGCTTACAAACTCGTATGTTCCGCTTTCTGTAATATATATAGGAAGCTCGTCTATCCACTTTTCTCCCTTAGCTCCTAAAATCTCTATTAATTTTAGTATAATATCATTTTCAGTATCCTCTTTCATATAAAGACGATCAAATACTATTTTATATCCTGTTTCATTAATGGCCAAACCTTGACCGTTTACATCTAGGATTTCTCCCCTTTTGGCATCTGTATTTACAATATAGCTGCTGCTTGATATAGCTTTTTCTTTATAATATTCTCCGTTTATAATTTGCCAATCGACAAGCCTTTGTACAAACACAAGCATAAATACCACAGCTACTCCCAAGATAATAAACCATCTTATATTCATCTTTTTTTCTTCCACATTAGTCACCTCCTTAGGTTATTCTTCTGCCTTCCTTATTTGAACAGCAATTGCTTTATTAAAGAAATAGAAAATAGGTGTCATTGCCCATGTATATAACATTCTTGAAATAAAATGATGTATTAAAACATACATAGGCGCATCATAAAATTTCAAAACATATGCCAAAAGAAAATAAAAACCATAAGTTATTACTATTACTACAAATGAAACAATTATTGTGGTAAGTAGATTTGTGTGAATAAAATTCACTACTAATATCCCTATAAAAAAGCCAACGATTGTAAATATAATACTATAGAATCCGATTATACTCCAAAGCCCTATATCAGCCAATATTCCTATCCCAAGTCCAAAAAACAAACCGACAATCTCATTTTCAAATATCGCTATTGTAACAAGAATAGGCAATAGCAACATAGGTTTTTCTCCAAAGATTTCAGGCATAAGTCTTGGAGTTTGTTGTATGATGAAAAATGCTAAAACTTCTATTGAGTATGCAAGAAAGCGAAAATACTTATGTTTATCTGTCATAGTAACCCCTCCTGCATACTAAGAATTAGGTACATCTTTGGTTTGCTCAATTTGATCTTTAACTGCCGAAGTTGATATCTGAGCCTTACCCTGGAAGTCCGTAACAATAAATACATCTTTTACACTTAAAATATCCTCAAACGGCTTTACTACCGCATATATTGAAGCATCATATGTGTCGTGAGTAAGTTCAACAACCTCTCCTATCTGCAAACTCTTAGGATATATTCCGCTAAGGCCTGATGTAACGAGTATATCTCCCGCTTGCAAATTATTTTCCGAAAGAAGACAAGTCATTTTAGCACGGTTTTCGTCTGCTAACGGCATTCCACCTGTGATTACACCACTATCACCTGTCGATATATCAACAGCCCCGACCTTTGTATCCGGAGAAAGAATAGTTTTTACTTTGCAAGAGTTTGCCTCTACATGAGAGACCCAACCTACCAATCCGTTTTCTGTAATTACCGGGTCATTCAAGAGTACCCCGGCAACCGACCCTTCATCAAGGGTAAAACCATAAAAGTTCTCATTTGAGTCTCTGCCGATTACCGATGCAGGTACAAATTTTAAGCTTTTATCTTTTTGTTTTAAATCATAATATTTTAAAAACTGTGCATTTTCTTTTTTGACATCATAATAGTCTACAGTTATAGCCCTAAGATTCTGAGCTTGTTTTTTCAAATCATCAACCTCAGCCTGAAGTTGTTCGGCCGTCTTTTTATCCTCCAATGCATCATTTGCATCATTGGAGATATTGGTTGTTATCTTCTGAAATGGAGTTGTAATAGCATCGACTATTTGCGATAAAAATGTATTTCCACCACTTGCTGTAAACATTAAAAAGCCAGTAAGTATAAGTATTACTGCAATAAGAATGATAAAGCCTTTTGAACGAAAAAAGCCTTTCAAATTCTCCTACCCCCTTTATCGTGGCCACTAAATTTATTATATAAAATTTGTTCTAACTAAATTTATCTAAAAAAGAAAATTGCAGCCGATTACCAAAAGTAATAGCGACTGCAATCTTTTTGCTTGCCTTATCTTTTAGAAGCCTTGTAATACTCATTCGGCATTGAGATTTCAAGACGTTTACCTGTACCATCAGCAACACAATCCAGTGGACTTTCGGCAATGTAAACCGGCATATTGGTTTCGTTTGCTATTAATTGGTCTATTCCTCTTAAAAGTGCTCCACCACCGGTTAGCATTATTCCGTGGTCAATTATATCTGCAGATAATTCAGGAGGAGTAGACTCCAAAGTACTCTTTATTGCTTCTACTATAGTTTTAAGTGGATCTTCGAGAGCTTCTCTTGCTTCTGATGCAGCAATTGTTATATTTTTTGGTAAACCATCCAATAAGTTTCTGCCCTTTACCTCCAATGTACCCTCATCCGGATACGGATATGCAGAACCTATTTGTATTTTAATTTGCTCTGCAGTTCTTTCCCCGATTAGTAAATTATATTTTCTTTTTATATAAGAAATGATAGCCTCGTCAAATTTATCTCCTGCAACTCTTACCGAACATGCTGTAACGATATCTCCTAGGGAAATAACTGCTACTTCCGAAGTACCTCCGCCGATATCTACTACCATGCTACCTGTCGGTTCCGAAACCGGAAGGTTTGCACCTATAGCAGCAGCCATTGGTTCTTCGATTAATTCTACATTACCGGCACCGCCCTGCCTTGCTGCATCCTCAACTGCCCTTTTTTCAACTTCAGTAACACCTGATGGTACACATACAACCACTCTTGGTTTACTAAATATTCCTGTCTTTACTGCTTTTTTTATAAAATGCTTTAGCATTGTTGCAGTAATATCGAAATCTGCGATAACTCCATCTTTAAGAGGACGTACAGCAACTATTGATCCCGGTGTACGACCTATCATTTCTTTTGCTTGTATACCAACTGCTAAAACAGTATCAGTTCTTATATCAACAGCTACTACAGATGGCTCTCTCATTACGATGCCTTTACCCTTCATGAAAACAAGGGTATTCGCAGTACCCAAATCTATTCCTATGTCCTTAGAAAACATCAATTATTTTCCCCTTTCAAACTCATGCATACAAAGTAATAAAACCGCTCATATTAAAATTTACAGCTAACAGATTAATTATAACCCCTGTTAACTAATTTCTCAACTTATTTTTTTCATAAATTACGAGTTTATGCTATGTGCACAGATTACATTAAATTTTAGGTGAAATTTTTCCACTTTATCACGACACATATTTACGTTATATTTAAATTTTTAAATATAACATAAATATGGTATAATAATCATAAATTTATACAATAATTTTTAACGCGAAAAGGAGATTTCTCTATGAGTTTTCAAGAACTAGATGCAAAGTCACTTACAATGAATCCATTTTCTTTAATAGGCGACAAGTGGATGCTTATAACAAGCGGAAACCAGGAAAAGTATAACACGATGACAGCAAGTTGGGGATCTGTCGGAGTAATGTGGGGAAAAAATGTAGTATTTGCATTTATTCGTCCGCAAAGATATACATTTGAATTTGTTGAAAAGGAAGAATATTTTACACTCTCCTTCTATCCTGATGAATATAAAAAGGCTCTTTCACTATGTGGAAAAGTTTCCGGCCGTGATGTAGATAAAGCCAAAGAGGCTAACCTTACTCCTATATTTGACGAACAAGCCCCCTATTTTGAAGAAGCAAACCTTGTTTTAGTTTGCAAAAAGCTCTACGCACAAAATCTTTCATCCGAATATTTCTGTGAAAAAGACTTAGATAAATTTTATCCAATTAAAGATTACCACAAAATGTTCGTTGGTGAGATTATAAAGGTATTGGCGAAATAATTATGGACAAAACAGTTTTAATCACCGGTGCATCAAGAGGCATAGGCCGAGCATGCGCTATGTTGTTTGCTCAAAATGGGTATAACGTTGTTATAAATTATAATTCTTCAAAAAAAGCTACACTTGAGCTTGGGGATATTTTTACCAAGTCCGGGTATCCACACTTAATCTGCAAGGCAAATGTTTCGGTTTTCGAAGAAGTAGAAAACATGGTAAACGAAGCTCTTAAAGAGTTCAAAAAAATTGATGTACTAATAAACAATGCAGGGATCGCCGAGCAAAAACTTTTCACAGATATAACACCTAATAATTTTCAAAGAATGCTTAATGTAAATGTTGGTGGAGTTTTTAATTGCTGTAAATGCATCGTCCCTGGCATGATTAGCAGAAAAAGCGGAAATATCATTAATATATCATCTATGTGGGGCCAAGTCGGTGCCTCATGTGAAGTTCACTACTCCGCATCAAAGGCAGCTATAATAGGATTTACTAAGGCCTTAGCAAAAGAGTTAGGGCCATCATCTATCAATGTAAATTGCATTGCCCCCGGCGTTATCGATACCGACATGAATATGAATCTAAGTAAGGAAGATATATTAGCTTTGAAGGACGAAACTCCACTTGAGGCTATTGGAACACCTATGGATATTGCTAAATCTGCCTTGTTTTTAGCTTCGGAAAACGCTTCTTTTATAACAGGTCAAGTTTTAGGTGTTAATGGTGGGTTTATAATATAGTAATAAAACCACAACCCATGAACATAATAATATTTAAAACTATTATGTGAAAGGATGTGTTTTTTTGATAAATATTAAGTGGAAACCCCTTTTAATAAACATTGCCATTCCGCTTTTTCTTGTTGGTGGTTTGAGCGCTTTATTAACAATGAACTCTATGCAAATTTACAGTAGAATCAGTCAACCACCGCTTAGCCCTCCAAGTTGGCTATTCCCTATAGTATGGACTATTTTATTTATCCTGATGGGTATCGCCTCTTATATTGTTTTCGACAGCTCACAAAATAATAAAATGCCTGCTTTCTTTGTCTATGCTTTACAACTTATTTTAAATTTCACTTGGACTATGATTTTCTTTAATTTGGGCAACTATTGGTTGGCCTTCGGAATAATCGTTTTGCTTTTAATATTAATATGTTTAAACATATTTTTGTTTGCCAAAATCGATAAAACCGCAGGAATTTTACTAATACCATATTTGCTTTGGGTCGCTTTTGCGACATATTTAAACCTAGCCATCGCTATAATCAACTAAGATTTAAAAACGTATCACTGTTTATTCCCTTATATCTCTACTTTTTAACATATAATAACATCTAATCAATGCCCCTGTCTAACTAATATTAGGCAGGGGCGTTTTGCACAGTTATAAGTCTTATACAAAGTAAATCCATAATTGCTATTCCAAAACAACTTGCACAAAAATCATGTTACTTATTACTGTATGTTTTCATACTATGTAATAATAGGTATCGCAATCAGATCCTCTTAGTACATGGTAATTTTATGATACCTGTATTTCCCCTATTGCATATCTACTACATTAATATTACTATAAAAATATATTAATTTTATAGGAGGGGAGCGGTTTTGAAAATAGAAAAACTTGATGATATGAGGCTTATAATATCCCTTACCGAAAAGGATATGAAAGCTTTCAAGATAGATAATCAAAATTTTGATTGGTCAAACAATTCTTCAAAGTCTGTAATAGATAAACTTCTTTCTGATGCTAAAGAACAAACCGGATTTGTTGTAGACAAACACAGACTAATGATAGAATTTTTCCCAAATGGTGCCGGATGCGTTATTATGTTTACATTACTATCAAAAGGCTCCAAAAAACGTAAAATCTATAAAATTAAAGGCAGTGGTGAGCCATTTATATATTATTTTGTAACCCTTGAAGATTTGTTTTGTGCCTTAAATCAACTTTCAAAAATTCAAAATTATATATCTGAAAGTCAAATCGTTTACTACGATAAAAAATATTTCATAATCCTATATACGCACGTAGGCTTAACTCCATCATCATCTATGATTCTAAGTGAATACGGTATCTTATACGGATATGGAAAAATTAAGGCTGCAAGAGTATGCGAGTTTGGAAAAACTATTGCTACAAAGGATGCAATATCTCAAATAAGCCCATTGTTTAGTTAATATTATTTTTTAGCTTACAAATTGCCTCTTTGGCATCTGGTGCCTTAAATACACTTGTACCTGCAACACACACATTTGCACCGGCAAGCGCAGAAATCTTGGCAGTATTTTCGTTTATTCCGCCGTCGACTTCGATAAGTACATCAAGTCGACGGTTTTCTATTTCTTCTTTTAATCGTTTTACTTTATCCATCATAGGCTCCATAAATTTTTGGCCACCAAACCCCGGTTCTACTGTCATAATTAAAACCATATAAAGGCTGTCTAAGTATGGGAATACCTCGGATATGTCTGTATTTGGCTTAACAACAAGCCCTGCTTTTACACCATACTCCTTTATTTTTTCAATCGTTTCACTAATATTAGACTTTGCTTCCACATGAAATGTTATTATATCAGCACCGGCAAGTGCAAATCTTTCGATATATTCAATCGGATTTTCTATCATCAGATGAACATCAAATGGTAGATCCGTATAACTTCTAAGTGAGCCTACAACATCAGGGCCGAAAGATATATTCGGTACAAAATGTCCATCCATAATATCAAGATGTATTATATCTGCACCTGCTTTATCTATCCTTTTAACATCCTCACCTGCTTTAGAAAAATCGCATGCCAAAACTGATGGTGCAATTAATATCTCATTTTTATTGTAATTCAAAATATCATCTCCTCATTCAATTTATCTTTATTTTACAAATATTAGTAAGAAGTTGCAAGCTAATAATGATTATTTTCTCGTGTTTTGCTTGAATTCATTGCAAATTTTGACAAAAAAGATTATTATATGTATAAATCAAGATGGTTGGGGGAGATGTTTTTATGTCATTTGGCAAAAAGGTTTTCTATATCGTTCTTACTTTATTTGGCTTAATTTCTATATTGAGCAGTTCAAGTATCATAAAGATATATGAACAAAAGGCATTTGCCGAGCAAGGCTCAAGTTGTATCGGCAAAGAAAACATTCAGTCATTTTATTCAAAAGATAACTTTGTTATCATAAGCTCAGATGAGGGCTCTACATTTCTTTGCATGATTACAAAAGATGGATCTGAAATCAACTTAAGTCTTCCGGGTAATTATTCCGAAGCCTGTGTTGCTGATGAAAGTCTATTTATTGCCTCTAATAAATCTAACTCCTTTGAAGTCATCTGTTATAATTTAAACTCCTATACTCACTATGCGAAAACTATCCCTAATGCTACGATTTCCCAAAATAAATTTTCCGCAATAGACAAAGACAGTATTGCCTTTGTAAATGCTTCCAGACCGAACACATTAACAATTTATAACCTTAAAAATTGTAACACAACTGATATTTCTATCAATGACAATATTACATCTATATTTTCTAATCCGTCACACTCAAAGTTTTACGTAAATACCAAAAACGATCTATTTTCTTTTACTATATCAGATTTTACCAACTTAATTCCTGCAGGCATGATTAATGCAAATGATTTCATTTTTATAGATGATGAAACTATTGTGGCAAATGATGGGTACATATATAAACTATCGGAAAATATATTTGTTAAAGACTTCTTCAAAGGTTTTGAAACATCCTCTAACATCTCGTGTTCGTTTAAAAACAACATTATAACAAATATGTCGAACAATTTACTATATCTGATCGATAAAAATACCGCAAAACCACTTGAACAACTATACAGCGAAAATGAAATTTTATCGGTAGCCGGATCGGACTCGTCACTTTTGGTTGTAAGCAAAGGTGACAACGGTATATCGTATGAAATAAAGACTTCCCTGTCCGAACTTGAAAAAGAAAAATATTCAAATCTTGTAGATGCACTTACTCCCGATAGTATTAATAATCTCTATCAATCTACAGCACCAAAGTGTGAAAATATAGATTCTATTTATTTGTCATACCCGGATGTTATCAATTATTCATCACCTGGGACTTTATCTGACACAGTCTTAAATGATTCGATTAACGCTATAAACTTTCATCGTCAATCACTTTCACTTTCCGAAATGGGTATCGACCACGATTTATGTACTAAGCTGCAATACAGTGCAGTCTTAGCTCTTTCCTGTGATGACTATGAAAACCCTACTAAGCCACAAAATATGAGTGATGAATTTTTCGATTTAGCTAAAGAAAATCTCTCCTCGTCTGTCATATTTAAAGATAATGGTATAACACCGACAGTTTTACCGGACACAATTCATGAAATGTTTAACAGTAACTATTATTTTAGAAATCTTATGATCTCAAACAGCAACACAGAAATTGGATTTGCTCTTGCAAGTGATGATGGTGGAAACTTCGCTGTCGTCGTTTCTGTGGCTGACAAAACTCTTTTGTTTGATAATGATAACTTTATATCTTATCCTTCACATGGATTCTGCCCTAACAAATGGTTATCTGATAATTCTACTATAAGCGTAATATTAAACAGCGATGTCTTATTATGTGGAGAACGTGGTAAACCTGAAGCCACAATAACCAACACATCAACAGGCGAATCTACTTTTGTATCAGGTGAAGACTTAGAATTATTTTCAGAAAATAAATGTATAGTTTTTAATTGTCCGCTTGACCCATCAAGTACCGATACATATTCTGTTACTGTTGACAATATCTATACTCCAAAAGGAATTGCGGCGGAACTTGAATATACTTTCACACTATTTGATCTACAAGAATATGATCCTACAGAAGCTAAGCTTTCCAGCGACGTATATTTTATTAACCCTGTGAGTCACTATATTTCAGGTATACCGCAAGGTACTAATCTATCTGAATTTAAATCGAATGTATCCTACGACACTCAAAAGTATACCTTGGAATTCATCAACTATTCCGGCAAGAGCGTAAGTTCGGGTATAGTTGGGACAAATATGAAAGTATTACTGAAAGAAAACAACAAAGTCAACCAAGAATATACTATAGTAATATATGGAGATGTAACAGGAGAAGGTAATATCAACAATAATGATACCAAGCTTTTATCAAATTATCTTTTAGGAAAAGTAAATATAGGAAGAACTCAGCTTATCGCCGCAGATGTAAAACATGATGGTAAGGTTGATACCTCCGATTTATTACTTTTAGAAAAATACATATCAGAAGCATTAGCAATCCCTCAAAAATAAATTATTGTGTGGTGAACTATTTTGGAATGCCTTGTTAAAATATACAACAAAGATTCAATCAAAAACTTAGTCTCAATATTCTCATATCATCCTAAAAAAATCATATTCTTATATGACAGTCGTTTTACATCACAAAAAGAATTAACTAACCTAAAAAATGCCTGTTCTATACGTTTAAATAAGTCTGTTTTAGAATTTGTAGAAATCGATAAACACAGCATCGACAAAACATACCTAGCATGCAAACATATAATCAATAAAAACCCCGACTGTTTTTTTGATATAACAGGTGCCGGTGAGCTTTGCGCTATAGCGGTATATCTTTCTTGCAAAAAGAACTTTACGCCCATATTTTCTGTCGATATTGAAAGAGGCCGGCTTGTTAATATATACGGATGTAATTATTTAGTCGATGGCTTCAGCCTGCCAAAGATTTCAACAGACGCTTTGTTTCAATCTCATGGAGTGACTATTGTTGGAAGTAATCATCCTAAGCCAACGTCAGACATGTATGACAATATCCTCAAGTTCTGCGACGATATATTCTCCAATATAGAAGAATGGAAAAAAACCTGCTTTTTCCTTCAAACAGCGCTTTCCTCCAACGCCACTGACTGCAAATCAATGCAATTTAGCTCTGCAAGAAGAATATCAGTCTCTGGCTCAGAACTTTATCTTAAAGATACCAGGCTTATATATCTTGCAGAAGAGCTTGGATTCTTAAGAAATGTATATATAGATAATAATAAAATAACATTTTTATTTAAAAACGGCATATCTAAAAAGTATATGACCGATTTTGGCACATGGCTCGAACTTTATACCTTTGTAAAAACTCAAAGAGAACCCGCATTTAATGATGTACGTATAAGTACAAAAATCAACTGGACTGTAAAGCAAAAAAACATACCCGAGGTTACAAATGAAATAGATGTAACCTTTGTTTATGGAATACACGCGGTATTCGTTTCCTGCAAACTTTCAGACCCGCCGACAACCGCACTTCAAGAACTTAGTGTATATTCAACCTACTTAGGTGGCCAATATTCAAAATGTATATTGGTAACTCTAGCAAATATAAATAAAAGCAAATCACACCTTATAGCAAGGGCAGAAGATATGGGTATTACTATAATTGACGGTCGAACTATTAGAGAAGGTAAACTTATAGAAAGTATAAAAGCCGCTTTAGACGCCCCAAAAGATTGTCCTTTCGTGGAAGATATATAGTCTAGATTTATTTGTAAATATCATATAATATTATATGTTAATTCCCCCTATATTTCGAATAATGTGTTGATTTCGACAATTTATTGATATATAATATGTAGAAATAAAGATAAAAATATTATATAAATGAGGTGGTTTTTTTGAAAGATAATTTATTAGATTTTTGGCATAAAACAACAGCGGCTTATAAAAAATTAACCCTAACGGCACACCTGAAAATAGTAACCTGTCTACTTTTGATACCGATGCTTATTTCCTTGTTTTTACCGTTTTTAAACGCAACAGCAGAATTTTCTTTAAAAGGCCAGGCAGCTAACAATGTGAAATCTGTTGAAATTATCTCTCCGGAAAATGAAGTAACTTCGTTCTCTGCTTGGGATATGCTATCGCACAAAGAACTTACTCAATATGAAATATACGGAACAAAAATATCCGACTATAATGTTTTCGGTGTCTCTGTCTATAATCTTCTAACTACACCTATACCTAATTATGGAGTTATCGACCAGATATCAAGTTTTATAAATAGTGATGCCGTTGATATCTTAAAAAATGATGATATCAAAAATTTCTTAAAAGATAATTTTGGTGACATAGGTCAATCAATATCCGATGTCATGGACTCACTCTCTCTATATATAGACGATGCAAGAAATATTGCAGACAGTGTTAAAAATATCTCTAATTCTATTCACCTAGCATCTGATAACGTAAGAAATACTATAGATAACATAAATGAAACCAAATCTAATATAGAATGGGCATTCTATTCAATTCCGATACTTGCTGTGTTGGGTTGTGGTTTCATGTTTATAAGAAGAAAACCCACAGCAATTCCTGCAGTTATATTTACTATATTGCTCGTTATTCTTGCAGCCGCAGGATTTAGTATATTGATAGCAAACAATATAATTGAAAGTCAAATAGCATCTGAATTAAGTCAATTGAATACACTTGTCTCAAATGCACTTAATACATATGTTCCGAATGTTACCGGCATACTTGCCCTACTTGGAGTAAGTACCGATATTACCCTTGGACTATATCTAAATCTACAATCCGGCTACTTCCTAGCCCTATATACAACAATCGCTATGACATTAATTTCATACTTTATGATTATATACAGCAACTATAAAGAAAATAAGAAACTAATGTCTGCAATTAAACAATTTGAATCTGCTGATAATTCGTTTAATAAAAGCACCTCTTCCAAAGAAGATTCACCTTTGGAAAACTTCTTTACAGAACCTAACCCTAAAACACCCTCCAAAAATGCCCCTAAAAGTCCCAAGGACACAACTTCTGCTGATTCTAAAAAAAATAGCTCTACAGAAAGCACCTCTACAGACCATAACACTAAAGATGCATCAAAACCTAAGTCCACCAAAAGCACTACTAAAAAAACTCGCAGAAGAACTCCCAGCAAAACTAAACCGGAGCAAGCCAAAAAGACTTCAGAAAAAGATTCTAGTAGCACTACAAATAATGATGATACATCCAAAGAAAATTAGACTATAAATCTTCAAAAAACTATTTTTAACTAAAAGGAAGGCCTAGCCTTCCTTTTACCATAATTAATTAATTTTAAGAAAGGATTATTCTAATGAAAACAGTAAAATTCTCTTCATACCACGAAAAAGATAACATCCCTATACACAATACCAAAATATTGCTCGCCGAATTATATAATTATTCTCCAGAAAAATTTTTTAAATTTCTAAATTCATTTGTGTCACAGAATAAATTAAACCTCTCCCCAAAGCTAACATTTTCTGAATATAGTAGTCCTACTCTTATGGTTTCCCAACCTAGCTTTAAAATTACCTTTGAAACCAAACTTAATAATATGTTCACATTGCCATTGCTTAAAACCCGACT
Source organism: uncultured Eubacteriales bacterium (assembly GCA_934464585.1). GTDB lineage: Bacteria > Bacillota > Clostridia > Oscillospirales > Acutalibacteraceae > CAKSJY01. Next base: position 13,038 of record CAKSJY010000001.1, on the reverse strand, counting down.
TAATGTATTTAACGATGAAGACTATCAAATACTAGCAACTATAGGTACATCAAAACTTCATCCATCTATCAAAGATGAATTCTATTCTATTATAGATAAATACAACGATGAGACCGGATCACATATCATACACGCTGATTTAACATATCCAGGCATTATCGAAAATCTGTCTTCATTAATTTCAAAAGAGGAAAGTTTTTTCGATATTATTCTCGACTACCAAAATTTTTGTATATCTGAAAATCTAATTTGCAGACCATATCCACAATAATCTAAACGGAGGACCAAACCATATTGCATCTATCAAACAATCCTAAAAACGATACTAAACTTGTTGACCTAATAATAACCGCTATTTTCTCTGCAATATCCTCTGTATTGATGATATTTAGTTTTTCTTTACCGTTTGTTCCTGCGTTTATAAAGCTTGATATTTCCGAGCTTCCGGCTCTTATTATATCCTTTGCTGTAGGACCAATTAACGGTGTTTTGGTTGAGCTTACTAAAAATATTATCACCATGCTTTTTGCCGGCAGTGATTTTATTGGACATCTTTCAAATTTTATAATTAATGCACCGTTTGTATTAATCGCCGGAGTTATCTACAAACAAAAAAAGACTCAAAAGATTGCTCTTTTGAGTCTAATAATCGCTACTATTACTATGGCAATTTGGGGAACAATCGTAAACTATTTTGTTCTTATACCCTTATATTCACTAATAATGCCTATCGACACTATATTGGAAATGTTTAAGGCCATAAAACCCGAATCGAATTCCCTTTTTGAGCTTGTATTTGTTACTATTTTGCCATTTAACCTTTTAAAAGGAACATTGGTTTCTTGCGTAACCTTTCTTATTTACAAGAAAATTTCACCACTCATAAGAAATATTCATCGCCAGGTGTAATTTAGAAAGTTACTTATCTATCTGCTTTTGAAGATACGCAAAAGAAACACATTCCAATAGTTGCTACAGTAGCACCTGCTGTAAGTCCTAATACAAACATTAACATTATAATCACATCTTTCCTTTTATTAGCTGAAAAACCACTCTATTTACAAAATTATGTTATAGCTTAAAGTAAATAAAGCATATAATTTTGCAGATAATACTCTCTAAAGGAGTGGTAATATGAAACTTAGTAAGATTTATTATGAGCCTGATACACCAAATTATAAGTTAGGAAGATACCTTCTTCGTAAATATGAAAATCTTCCAAAGACTATAATAAGTAACCACAACAATATAGAAGAACTAAGAAAAAGACCAAACAAAGCCTTTACAACTTTAAAAACCTATCTTATTCTCGGTACAAGGAAAACTCATAAGTATAAAGAAAACCATAAAAGCTCAGACTTTATTGTACCGTTCACATCCTCAGGATGTTCAGCAATGTGTCTTTATTGCTATCTGGTTTGCAACTACAACAAATGCTCTTACTTGAGAGTATTTGTAAATAGAGAGCAAATTATGTTTAATCTCATAAAAAAATCTTTAAAAACACCTAATGCTTCAATCTTTGAACTAGGTAGTAATAGTGACCTAGTTCTTGAAAACAGCATCACTTCCAATCTCCCATGGACTATTGAAAACTTTGCTGAAAATGGTAGAGGATTTATTACCTTCCCTACCAAATTTTCTATGGTAGATCCTATTTTAAATCTAAACCACAAGGGCAAAGTCATCATAAGAATGAGTGTAAACCCTCAAGAAATAATTTCATCAATTGAAATCGGAACCTCCTCTCTTCTAAATCGAATAAATGCAATCAACAAGCTTTGCGACGCCGGTTATAAGGTCGGACTTTTGATAGCACCTGTAGTTATGGTTGAAAACTGGCAAAATCTATATATAAACCTTCTTGATATATTAAATGAAAAACTAACCAAAAAGGTTAAAGACGAAATGTTTATCGAGGTCATCTTTATGACGTATAGCTTTGTCCACCGTGCGATTAATACAGAAGCTTTCCCCGAAGCACCTGATTTGTATGATAAAAACATCATGCAATCTCGTGGCCACGGAAAATACTGCTATAATACATCGGTAAGGGCATCGGCGGAAGAATTTTTAAAAGATGAAATCGGAAAAAGATTTAGCACATCAAAAATACTTTATATTGTTTAATATTATTTTTATAAAGGAAGTAATCTAATGAATGCAGAAATCATATGTGTCGGTAGCGAAATTTTGCTTGGAGATATAGTGAATACAAACGCTGTATTTCTATCAAAAGGCCTCGCCGAATTAGGAATTAATGTACATTATCAAACAGTTGTAGGCGACAACGAGCAACGTCTCATCGACGCACTAAAAATAGCATATAGTCGCTCTGATATCGTAGTAACAACAGGAGGTTTAGGCCCTACAAAAGATGACATTACAAAAGAAGCTGTCGCAAAATTTTTCCAAAAAGAATTAATATATAACGAAGATATATACAACACTATAAAAAATTATTTGAAAAAGAAGTACAACAAGGATACAATAAGTCCCAGTAACAGAAAACAAGCCTATGTTCCAGACGGAGCCATAACTATTGAAAATTCTGTAGGTACTGCACCGGGTATATTTTTAACCGACAAAAACAAAACTGCACTCCTACTTCCCGGACCGCCTAAAGAAGCTGAGCATGTTTTTACCTTAGCTTCTGAAAGGCATTTAAAAAGGCTTTCTTCTTCAACAATATTATCTGCAAATTTAATCCTTAAGGGAATCGGTGAATCCATCGCCGCCGACGAAATAAGCAGTTACCTTGACCTAAAAAATCCAACTGTTGCTCCATATGCAAAAGAAGATTGTGTCGTAATAAGAATTACTGCGTCGGGAGAAAGTAAAGAAACTTGTATTTCTGCAATTCAACCTGTTGCCAACGAAATTTGCGAAATATTAAAGCCTTATATTCATTCTATAAAATTTCCTTCTTGATTTTTGTATAATAATAGGTTATCATAGTCGATTGTAAAAATTATTAAAAATCAAGGAGAAATTGTTTTGAATAAACTTGGAAATATCACACATAAAATTAAAAATATGCCTCCTGTAAAACTGATAGTGTTAAGCTTTTTTATAATAATTGTCTTAGGAACTCTACTGTTGATGCTTCCTATAGCACATCGAAACACTGCACCTACATTTATAAATGCACTGTTTACCGCCACTTCCAGTACTTGTGTTACAGGACTCAATGTGTTTGACACATGGACTCAGTGGAGTGCCTTTGGACAAGTTGTAATACTCTTATTAATACAAATCGGAGGCCTCGGTCTTATAACCTTCACCACAGGATTTACATTAATCCTACGAAAAAAGCTCGGAATCAGAGACTTACAAATAATAAAAGAATACACAAATGGAAATATCATACAAATACATAGGCTTATATACTCTATTTTTATTGTCTCATTTGCATGCGAGTTCATCGGAGCGGTAATTCTATCCTTTAGATTTATTCCGCAATATGGTGCTTATGGAATATGGGTTTCAATTTTTACTGCTGTCTCTGCTTATTGCAATGCCGGCTTTGATATAATGGGTTTCGTAACCCCCGGAATGAGCCTTTCATCTTATGTATCAGATCCGCTTGTATGCTGTGTAGTAGCATTTTTAGTTATAATCGGTGGTATTGGATTTATCGTCATTACAGACATCTATAACTACCTAATAAATAGGTTTAAAAACAAAGAACATGCTGCAAAAATCAATTTACATTCATCCATAGTGTTAAAAACCTCTATTATCTTCCTTATAGCCGGAACTGTATTATTTTTCATATTTGAAAACAACAATACTCTTTCAAAATTAAGTTTTTGGGGTAAATTAAATGCCTCATTCTTTCAATCGTCAATGCTTCGTACCGCAGGATTTTTCAGTATACCTTTAAACCAAGAAAACGATGTTACTAAGATACTAAGTGTCGTATTTATGTTTATAGGTGCCTCTCCATCATCAACAGGTGGCGGTATTAAAACTACAACCTTTGTTATTCTAATTGCAACTGTTATCAGCGTGTTAAAGGGATATACAAATACATGTATCCATCACCACCTTATCGACAAAAACACCGTATATAAGACTTTGTCTATCGCCCTTCTTGCAATCTTTTTTATTGTAACTTCTGTTGGAATAGTTGAGCTTTGTGAAATAAGAAAAGGACTTTCATCTATAGATATTCTATACGAAGTTGTATCCGCATTCGGAACCGTAGGATTGAGTACGGGAATTACGCCTTTATTGGGTAATATCTCAAAAATAGTATTAATGTTTACTATGTTTGTTGGCAGAGTAGGGCCGGTATCGCTAATAGTTGCTTTAAGTGCACGAAAGAACAAGCGAATTGAAACTATCCTTCCTGAAGCTAAAATTATTGTTGGATAAGCCTAATAATACAAAAATAAAAATCCCATTGCTGAATTCAGTTTCAGTAATGGGATTGTTTTGTTTCACTTTATTTTTTAATTAGCAAACTTACAATTCATAATACCGCTAACAGAAAAAGACTAAAACACCTGAGTTGATACAAAAATTTTATATAATCAAAAGATCTATAAAATCCAACGACATGACCAATTAACTTTATAAAAGACAAAAGCCTCTAACACGACTTGCGTATTGAGGCTTTTATCTGGTGCTGGTGGCCGGACTTGAACCGGCACGATGTTGCCACCGAGGGATTTTAAGTCCCTTGCGTCTGCCTATTCCGCCACACCAGCTAACAGAACATAATTAATTATATCACCTTATATTTGAGCTGTCAATAGTATACACGATTTTTTTCCAAAAATATTTCACATCGGCTTTTTTTACATATTTCGCACTTTTATTTTTAATATTTTTACGTATTATACATAATCATTTGAATGTTTTTACACAAATAACACAATTAATTCTATGATTTAGAGTTTATTTTGTAATTAAGTGTACTTTTGTAAAAAAAATATTTTTTCTACACCTAAAAAATATTGACATTTATCAAAATAAAGATTACAATTTAATTACAGAACAAGAGAATTTAACTTTTTTGTAACAATTTCCTTGATATTTAGTATTTAATTAACATTAACATTTATATCTTTTCTGCAATATTATAATAAGACAAGCTTGTAAAGGGGGCATTTTAAAAAGGGACAACTTCAGTCTTTGATTTGGCGGTTAAAGGCTCACAAATTATTAACGATTTTGTTTTGGGAGAAAAGAGGTAATTTATTGTGTTCGAATTGTTAGCTTCTGTCGATCTTTTAAAAACTATTTTCCAGGTAATAATAGATATTCTTCAAATGATTATCCAGGAACTTTAGATATGCCGTTTGAACTTTAGACTTTTATATATGCTTGAGTTTATATAAAATTCAAGCATATAACCTTGGCGCAAGTCAGATGTTAAATTTTTGTTTGTCGTTTATTTTTACATAGTTCATTTATAAAAAGGGGTTTTTTAATGTTAGCAGCAGTATTATCATGTTCAACTCTATTATGGTCGATACCTTGGGGGAAAATTTTTAAAGCCTTAAAATGTATTTTGGACCTCATTCTAATTTTCGTATGAAGTTAATTAATTGATATATTTTTAATTAATTCGACAGTTGTAACAATTCGTACATAGACAAGGTGACAAATTAAAATTTGTCACCTTGTTATTATATTTAAATTTTTTCGATAAAAACAAAATTATAATTTATATATATTAAAGATTTATCCTAAATCAACTTCAAGATATATTTTCCACAAACTTAAAATTATCTGTTGACTTTGAATAAATTTACCTTTATCATTATACTGTTAAGGTTTATGCATATTTTATTTAAAGGAAAGAGGGATTTCTAATGTTATTACCTTTATTAGCTTTCTCTTGGAGTTCACTCCCTTGGTATAGAATTTTAGAAGGCATTAAATGTATAGCTGATCTTATCATAGTAATTTTTGGACTTTAATTCCCCCATTCATACTTTTACTCTATATAATCTTATGTGTAAAAAAGTGGTATAATATTGCCACTTTTTTATTATATTTAAGTTATCTATGTAAATATTAAAATGTATCTTCCAAATAAATAATTTTAAATTTTTCATAAATCATATATCTTACAAATCCTCAAAAACAATCTCATAATTTATTGTTACAATTGTATATTGACTTTGCACAAATTTACCTTTATTATTATATTGTTACGGTTTTTACCTATTTTATTTAAAAGAAAGAGGTTTTTTTAATGTTATTATCTTTATCAACTTTGGCTTTCTCTTGGAGTTCAGTTCCTTGGGCTAGAATTTTCAAAAGCTTAAAATGCCTTATCGATCTTATAATGGCTGTTTTTGCCCTTTAATTTTCTTCATACATATTTTTTCTAGTATTATACATAACAAAAAGGTAGCAATAGTATGCTACCTTTTTGTTATGTATAAAGGTTGTCTATTTAATTGTTTAAACATTCTTTCCGATAAATTACTTTTAATAGTAATATACTAATTAAATAATTTTTGAATTTCTCATAAAATATATATTTCACAAATTTTTTTAAAAAAATTCACAATTTATCATCATAATCGCATATTGACTTTACTAAAGTTAACCTTTATTATTTATATTATTGTATTTTATACTTGTTTTTAAGAAAGAGGTTTTTCAATGTTATTGTTTTTACCAATTTTAATTTTTTCCTGGAGCTCCATACCTTGGGCTAGAATTTATAGAATTGTCGACTGTTTGGTCAAATTTATCATGGCTGTCTTAGGATTTTAACTTCTCAACTAATCACTTTATTCTGATAACATCTCAATTTAATATTTTAAAATTCTTTATATAAATACACTTTCACAAATTTAATGAATATAAACCATAATTTATTGTTATAATTGTATATTGACTTATTACGATCTCACTTTTATTATATTATTAGAGTTTATATTTAATCTGTTTAAAGGAAAGAGGTTTCTTAATGTTCACACTCCTATCTTGTGCACCAATTTTATTGTCAATATCTTGGTGGAAAGTTCTTAAGATTTTAATTGCGTTTTTTAATTTTATTATGATTTTTCTAGGTTTTTAGTACATCTTAATAAAATTAACTCACAAATCAACGGCGGCAAAACAAATTTTGTCGCCGTTGATATTATATATACATTACTGCTCTAAAAAATATATAGGAGGCTAACCATGTTGTTTTTATTAGAATTTACTTGGTCTAAGTTTTTTGTAATTTTATTTAAGGCATTAATAATTATAATCGAATCCTTCTCCTAACTAATCAACATAAAATATCCTGTGATACTTTTTAAAAGCATCCAGGATATTTTTATTTTAATATAAGTCTGTCGATAAGTACCTTTCGCCACTATCAGGGAATATTACAACTATATTTTTGCCCTTGTTCTCGTCTTGCTCTGCAAGCTTTTTAGCTGCACAAAGGGCCGCCCCTGATGATATGCCTATTAACAATCCTTCCATCTTAGCTACATCACGGCATGCCTGATAGGCTTCTTCTTTTTCGATTGTTATTATCTCATCTGCAACTGTAGAATCGTAAGTCTTGGGTATAAATCCCGCACCTATCCCCTGCAATGCATGCGGTCCTGCCTCACCCCCGGAAAGCACCGGTGAATCTTTTGGCTCAACAGCTACTACTTTCACATTTTTTAGCCTTTTTTTAAGAGTTCTTCCAACACCGGATAATGTTCCACCCGTACCAACTCCTGCCACAAAAACATCAATATTTGCGTCTGTATCCCTAATAATTTCAAGAGCTGTAGTTTTTTCATGAATCTCCGGGTTTGCTAAATTCTCAAATTGTAGTGGCATAAATGATCCTTCTATTTCATTCAAAAGTTCTTTTGCCCTGTTTATTGCACCAGTCATCCCAAGTTTACCCTCTGTGAGGACAATTTCCGCACCAAGTGCTTTTAATATCTTTATTCTTTCCTTACTCATTGTATCGGGCATAGTTAAAATAACTCTATAGTCTCTGCATGCCCCCGCAAAAACAATGCCAATTCCTGTATTGCCGCTTGTTGGTTCGATTATAACAGCACCGGGCTTCAACGTTCCGGTTTCTTCTGCTTTATCTATCATTGCTAAAGCTACCCTATCCTTTATACTTGAAAGTGGGTTAAAGCATTCAAGCTTAGCAATTATCTGTGCATTAAGCTTATTAAAACGGCAATATCTTTCCAATTTAAGCATAGGAGTGTTTCCTACTAATTCTGTAAGATTATTATAAATTTTCATTTTGTCCTCCTAAAAGTAATATATTTATCAAAAATGGATAGCTTAAAATAGGCTATCCATTTTTATATGTTAATATGTTAGTTCTTTAAGGCAATTGCTTCCTTTGCTTTTTCTACTATATCTTCTGCGGTCATATTATATTCTTCCTTCAAGAATGGTATTTTACCAACTTGACCAAACATATCATTTATTCCAACAGACTTAAGTGGTACTGGGTATTCCTCCATAAGTACTTCGCAAACAGCTGATTTCAAACCACCTATTACATTGTGATTTTCAACAGTCAATACCGCACCTGTTTTCTTTGCTGAGTCTACAATTGCTTTTCTATCGATTGGCTTAATTGTATGAATATTCATAATTTCAGCATTAATACCCTGAGCTTTTAGAATATCATTAGCCTTCATTGTTTCTTGAACCATCAATCCAGAGCAGAATATTGAAATATCTGTTCCCTTTTGGATTTCAGTTGCTTTAAATAGGTCAAACTCACTGTCTTCACTAAATACAGTATCTATTTCTTTTCTGAACATTCTTATATATACTGTGCCATGATATCTTACAATTTGAGGTAATAACTTTCTAAATTGAATTTCGTCTACAGGCTCAAATATAACTATATCAGGTATACTTCTTATTACGCCGATATCTTCAACACTCATATGTGTTCCGCCGTTATATTCAGCACTTATTCCCGGGTCTGTTCCAATTATTTTAACATTTTGTTTTGCATAGACCATAGAAATTGCGATTTGGTCGCAAATACGTCTTGTTGCAAAAGGAGTAAATGTCGTAATAAAAGGAATAAATCCATAACTACTCATTCCTGCAGCAACACTTGCCATATTTTGTTCTGCAATACCAACTTCAAATGCTCTGTCTGGGAACTTTTCTTTGAGTCCTGCAACTCCGTTTGGTCTTGAAAGGTCTGCATCTAACAAGACAATGTTTTCGTTTATATTCATTAGTCGCTCTAATTCTTGGGCTAAAACCTGACGCATTTCCATTTAGGCTAATCCTCCTAATTCCTTAAGTCCTTCTTCAACAAGTTCTTTACTTATTGGCATACTATGGTTAGATACTCCCGCTTTTTCCGCAAAGGATATTCCCTTGCCTTTTACTGTGTTTAATATAATCATCGAAGGTTTATCGGACTTTTTCGCTTCGATTATAGCATTATCTATTTGTTCACAGTTGTTACCATCTTCAACATTTATTACATTCCAATTAAAAGCTTCCCACTTTTTGTCTAATGGGCTAATGCTACAAATATCATCTATTTTGCCGTCTAATTGAAATTTATTATAGTCTGTAAATGCTATTACATTATCAAGTTTCTGGTGAGCTGCAAACATAGCTGCTTCCCAAATTTGACCTTCCTGAGTTTCGCCATCACCGATAATTGTGTATATTGTTGCGTTATCATTTCTTATCTTAGAAGCTTTTGCTATACCCATAGCACATGAAAAGCCTTGACCTAATGAACCTGTTGTCATATCAACACCGGGTGTTCTATTCATATCGCAGTGACTTGGTAAATTTGTCTTTGGTTTATTTAATGTTAAAAGCCAACTTTCATCAAAATATCCTTTGTCGGCAAGCATTGCATAAACCGCCGGACCACTGTGACCTTTAGAAACTATAAGTCTATCCCTACCGGGCATATGAGGATTTTTAGGATCTATGTTCATATGTTTTTCATATAACACAACAAGTGCTTCAACAATCGAAAGTGAACCGCCTATATGTCCTACGCCCAATGTTCCGATTGTTTTTAAAATAGACTTCCTAATTTCCACACATTTTTTATCTAATTCGTTCATGATTTCCTCCCATATATATTGTGATTTCCTACTTTAGATGTTCAGGACCAAAGCTCAACGGTAAAAGATCTTCCAAAGTATATATATTATATTCATCAACACTTTTTGCAAGAATAACCTTAAACTCTTTTGGATTGCAAAACTCTCTTAGATATTGTCTGCAAACTCCGCAAGGTGGTGCAAATTCACTTAGTATATCATTTTCATTTTCGTCTCCGCCAACTATAGCGATAGCCTCAAACTCTCTCTCATCTTCAGAGACAGCCTTTAATAACGCTGTACGCTCAGCACAAGTAGTAACGGAGTATGCTGCACTCTCTATATTACAGCCTTTGTATAACTTTCCGCCTTTTGTGACAAGGGCAGCACCAACTTGATATTTAGAATACGGGACATATGCGTGTTTTCTTGCTTCAAGTGCCTCTGCTACAAGTTCTTTTTCATTAATCATTATTTAAAAACCTCCTTTATATTGTGAACACATACAACAAAATTTAACATACCTAATTATACAGCAAAAACAGATTTATGCAATAGGCTTTTTATATATTTTGGAAATTATGCTAAAGAACTCAGTTGTAATTTTCAATTTTATAAATATCTTTAAATAGAATTTTCTTGTATTTTTCAAATTCCTCTTTGCCTATTTTATGAGGATAACTCATAATTTGAAGCATACAACTTCCAACTCCCTCTTGAAGCTGTGGCTGTTGATATAAAAACTCTGTTAGATGAAAACCTAAACGTTCATAGAATTCAATTCTTCTCTTAGCAATATCTGTAGTTGGTGGTTCAACTTCCAATATTATCGGAGTACTGCAATTTTCCATATATTCCTTTAAAAATTTACTTCCGATCCCGCTTCCACGTTCTTCTTTAGCTGTTGCTAAATGTTCTATAAATGAAAATTCTTTATTTTTCCATAGTGTCATAAACGCAACTATTTTATTTTCTTGGTTTCTTTTGCAAATTAAAGAATAATTTTTTTCATCAAGTAATGCTTTTTGACCTTCATAAGTTCTCATTTCCTCAGCAGGGAATGCCTCCTTCATTATTTCATATACTCTGTCAAATTCGCCTTTCATTAAAACACCTCTTTACTAAATAATAGCATATATGTTAATAAATTACAATATATCTCTTAACCTCTTTTATCACCCTCGTAAAAGAATATAAACAAAGACAATCTCATATATATGATTGGCAATTAATATCTTTTAGAAATACGGTGAATATATGGTAAAAAAAACATTTATATTAAATACTATTATGCTCACAAGCGCCTCACTTATTGCAAGAATTATTGGTATTGGATTTCGTGTATACATGTCTAATAAAATCGGGCCTGAAGGCATGGGATTATTTCAGCTTATCGGAATATTTTATCTTTTTTGTGCAAACTTCGCTGTTTCTGGCATTAGCGTCGCTGTAACAAGGCTTATTACCGATTCGGTCGCAAAAAAGGAGTACCGAAAATCAAAGCTATATTTACGATTATGCCTTATTATAAGTGTCGGAATAAGCTTAATTATTTCTTCTGTAGCTTTTATATATTCCGATGAAATAAGCCTTTTTATACTTAGGGACGATCGTACCGCTCTATCGTTAAGAATGCTTTCTATAAGCCTACCATTTATGGCAGTATCCGCATGTTTCAGAGGATACTTCTATGCTGTAAGAAAAGCCTTTAATACTGCAAGTGAACAACTTTTGGAGCAGATTATAGAAATATTAATATTTTCCGCAGCAGTAGGCACTCTTGCGCCTAAAGGGCTTGAATATGCGTGCTTATCAATAGTATTGGGTACCACCTGCGCTGAGGCTATATCATGCATATATGCTGTTGTGCTCTACAAAATTGATAAACGGCAGTCTTCTTCAGAAAATGTATCAAGATTAAATGCACTAAAAAAAATATCCAGTATTGCTGTTCCGATAACCTTAAGCAATTGTCTGCGTTCCGGACTTTCTACTGCAGAAAATGTCTTAATCCCCGAAGGATTTAAAAAAATGGGGCACAGTTGCAGCAAAAGTCTTTCTATATATGGATTAATTATGGGGATGGTTATGCCGGTTATAACATTTCCTACAGCTATCCTTTATTCAGCCTCTAGTCTCCTTATCCCTGAACTTTCTGAAGCTAAGGCTATAAACCATAAAAAAAGCATAAAACATGTTGTAAATAAAAGCCTTTATCTAAGTGCTGTTTTTTCAATAATAGTCGCTGTTATATTTGCTTTCTTTTCAAATGACCTAGGCAAAACAATATATCACAATACACAAACCGGAACATACATAAAAATTTTAGCACCTATAGTACCGTTTATGTATCTTGACGGAATAGTTGATGGTATGCTAAAAGGCCTTAACCAACAAACATTCTATCTTATTTGCAATATAATTGACGCAATAATAAGATTATTGCTTATCTATTTCCTTTTGCCTATATATGGAGTATATGCTCTCATCGGCATAATGTTTTTTAGCACAATATTTAATTCATTGTTTTCAATATGGAGACTTTTAAAAGTCACACATATAAAGCTTGATATATTCAACTTTATTCTTAGACCGCTTTTCTGCTCTTTAATTTCATGTTCATCCTCATGTTTTTTTTTAAACTCAAATTATATACCTGTTTTCGCTTATCCTGTAAAATTAATATTAGAAATAAGTCTTTCTCTTATCATATATACTATCTTGTTAATACCATGTCATATAATCTTCCATAAGGTCAGCAGTAGAGTTAAAACAACCCCTAGATTATTTTCAAGACAATAAATATTGCTTCTTAAGTTTGCAAAAATTATAAACAGATAATTTAATTACAAGGTGCCTCAAAAAACTAATTTTTTAAGGCACCCCATTTTTATATATTCACCTTTATTTCACCATCATATCTAAGCCGTTGAATATCCGAGACTAACACCCAACTTATTCTCCTAATATGCATTAAACCTTAATCTTACTCACCACACAGCCATTATAACTT